>JAMPKV010000001.1:0-600000 GCA_039962225.1 Microcoleus sp. AS-A8 | reverse complement strand
ATTTCGCGAGAGAAACTCTCTTTCAGGTTAGGCAGAAAATCGTCTAAATTGGTCGGCTTGGTTGCACCTCTGGGACGGTAAAAGCGATCGCCTTTAGGTCGATTCACTGCCGTAATCAGAGATAGAGATTGACTGTCTGCGCCCTCAATCTCGGCGGCAACTTGCTCATAAAACTGACTCATGGCAAAGGCTTCGCTCTTAGAGGCTCCTCGCGCAAAACGGAAGCTATCCACCATCAAACAATCTGTGGTTTGATGCCCAATGTCTACAATTGCCACGGAGAGTCTTGTAAAGTCTGGCCCTGGCCCTTTCTTTGGTTGAGATTCACACCACAGGAGGCTGCCATACCCTTCTGGCATGACCCAAACTTTGCTAATGTTAATCGCCACCGACTCGCCCCGATAAGTCATAATATGGGGCCCACTCAGAAGGCTAACCAACTGAGCCTTTTCCCGTTCAAACTGATCCTGGGAAAGATAAGGCAGACCGAGTATAACGGATACATCATCTTTCAAATTGAAGTACCCAATACAGGCCAATACTTTTGCGAGTGCATCCTCAACTTTCGATTGACCTACACCAAGATTTGCCCCAAAGTCTGCTGCCAGTTGACCAACAGCGTACCCTTTTCCTTGATACTCCAACCACATATCTAATAATGGATCGGTGGCGCGAGCTTCAAAAATACCCCCACGAGCCTGTTCCATCGACAGTTGCTTCACGTTGGCAGGAATGAAAACTACATTGTTGGGTTCGCGTGACACACAAGTCTTTGTGGATGTTCGACCTAAGTCCACGCTGAGGATCGATTTCCCCATGTTGGTCGGTTGCCTGGGATTCGCCGGAGTCGTCGCCGACTTCGGGCCATTGATTGGGGTCGTTGCCGAATTCATCGGCGTAGAAGCCGAATTCATCGGCGTGGAAGCCGAATTCATCGGGGTAGCAGCAGACTGTTGAACCGTCATGAACACTCCTAATCTCTCTTAGCTTCAACAAATTATCATGCCATCCTAACAAGATGCTATACCTTGGACGGACGCAAGTTCTTGAGAAATTAATTACAGCCACCTAGAGCTGGCATCCGTAAATTTGGTTCCTGACTTCCTGTTAATTTGGCTATTTTGTCAAAACTAAGGATATGACTCCATACAGAATTTGGTGGGATTGTATTTTCCCACCAATAAATCCTAGCGAAGGTTTTGCTGTAATGGTCGAGTGTTAGCATTCAGACTGTTGGCAATACAGCCCCAAGCAAGCTATTGCACCTAACACCCAGAAGAATGTTCCACATTACCTAAAATTCTAGGAATCAGCTTTATTAAATTCCCTGGCTTCCACACCTCACGGTTTGAGGACAACTTTAATACAGTTGTCCTTTTTGTGCTTAAAAATCTCATAGCCTGTTGGGGCATCCTCCAAGCTCATCTTGTGCGTAATCACAAAGGAGGGGTCGATGTCGCCATTCTGGACATGTTCAAGCAAGGGGCGCAAGTAGCGATGGACGTGTGTCTGTCCCATTTTCAAGGTCAAGCCTTTATTAAACGCTGCGCCCATCGGCACTTTGTCCAGGAAGCCACCATATACACCCGCTAGCGACACATGACCCCCTTTGCGACAGGCCACCAGTACTTGCCGCAGGGCGGTGGGTCGATCCGTTTCTAGTCGCACAGCTTGCTTGGCTTTGTCGTAAAAGGCCATCGCATCTGTGCCGTGCGCTTCCATGCCAACCGCATCAATACAAGAATCAGGCCCGCGACCGCCTGTCATTTCTTTGAGTGCCTCGCCCACGTCGAGTTCTTCGTAGTTGAGAACTTCTGCCTTGCATTGCTCCTTCGCCATTTGTAGGCGTTCGGGAATGCGGTCAATGGCGATGACGCGCTCAGCACCCAGCATATAGGCACTCTTGATAGCAAACTGTCCAACTGGTCCACAACCCCAAACCGCAACCGTATCTCCGGGTTGAATGTTGCAGTTTTCGGCTGCCATGTAACCGGTGGGGAAGATGTCGGTGAGGAAGAGTACCTGATCATCGCTTAAGCCGTCGGGTATCTTGAACAAGCCAACATCGGCAAAGGGCACCCGCGCATATTCGGCCTGACCTCCGGCATAACCACCCAGCATGTGGGTGTAACCAAATAGTCCGGCTGGTGAATGACCATACATTTTCTCGGCAATCCAACCGTTCGGATTAGAGTTATCGCACAGGGACCACAAATCCCGTTGGCAGAAGAAGCAGTTGCCACAGGAAATGGTGAAGGGAACAACCACGCGATCGCCGATTTGTACATTCTTCACCGCACTGCCGAGTTCGACAACTTCCCCCATAAACTCATGACCGAGGATGTCCCCCGACTCCATGGTTGGGATAAAACCGTTGTAAAGATGTAAATCGGAACCACAGATGGCTGTGGACGTAATTTTGATAATGGCATCACGCGGATTGAGAATTTTGGGGTCAGGTACCGTATCAACCCGTACATCATTGGCACCGTGCCAGCAAACAGCCTTCATTGAATTATTCTCCTTAAGTAAGCGCTCAGCAATGATGAGTCACTGGTATGTCACGAAGGATAAATAGTACTCTTTTGACTAACCTCAATCTCCCTTAACCGCCTTTGCTGCATCATCCAAAACTTCTTTTGTTCCCGGATAAAGCGGTTGGTCAAGATTCAGTTTTTCTTTGATATTTTCAGCCACACCTCCAAGCGATCGCTTAGCCGCTTTTGGAGCCTTATTCAGATTTTCTCCAATCTCTTTAGTGGTTTCTGAAGCGGCTTGAGGCTTTTTCGTGTCTTCAAAGATTTGATTAACTTTCTCTTGCTCATTGTCCCGGAACGGACTATCTTTGCTGTTGACTTGGTATTGAGTCGCTTCCGGAGTTAAAGGTTCAGCTTGGGCTTGAATTGATGGGTTGTAGCTAAAAGCAGGAATGATTAAAAAGGCAAAGGCAACCAGAAAAACGGTAATAAATTTGGGTAATTTAAGGGTTTGCAGACGGCCAATGATTTGATTCATTTCTATTGTTTATAAAGGGTCTTGAGGCTTGAGCTAACTTTGATTAAGTTATCTGTTTCGTACTTAAAACTCTCACAGAATAAGAGGATTAACGTCTTCCAGAAGGCTGACCTTCAGTTGTTGCCATCTCACCGGCTTCCATCAGCATCTTGAAGCGGCGCAACTCATCGCCAATTTGTTGTTGTGGTTCTTCACCGAAGAGTTTAGCGATCGCATCCCCAACAACTCCACCGGGTGGGTTGTATTCGAGCACAACTTTTACCTCAGTACCCCGTCCTTGGGGTGCTCTTTGAAACCGCACAAATCCTGAGTTGTCAATATCCGCGCCTTCAACAGAAGCCCACGCAATCAAGCGATTCTCTTGATCGTTGATAATCTCCGCATCCCATTCCACGCTGCCACCCATGGGTGCGCTGGCAATCCAATGCGATCGGGTGTTGTTAATCACGCTCACATGTTTGAGATGCTTCATAAAGTGCGGCAGATTCTCAAAATTCCGCCAGAATTGATAAAGCTCTTCTGGGGATTTATTGCTAATCGTCACAGTCTTTTCGACTTTGATACTTTGGTTCATACCGAGTGCATCTTGAATTCCGGTTTGAGCGGTTACTCCGCGATACATGAGTCCTCCACCGGCTAGAGCCGTTAGGGCACCCCTGAGAGAGCCTTGTCTGATCCCTAAAAGCACCATGGCTCCACCACCAATCAACGTTGCCCAACGTTCAGCATCAGTGACGCTGCTGGCTTCATTCGGTTTTTGGGGTTGATTCGGAACAATGTCTTGTCCTGATGTCATTTCTTTATGTCCTCAAGTCGTCGTGGGTGGGTTACTTTGCATCAACATTGAACCTTCAGGCTAGGAACACAAGCACCAATTCCACTTGCAGCCTCACCTCATCCCTGAGACGCCACAAGCGCTTCAAAGTAGTACTTTTTTTGTTGGCAAGAGTTAGTTCAACGCTTCGACTAGCTAATGGTTTGGATGTGTTTGTTTTCTAACCCTTCTTTGGAGTGATCCAGGCGCAGTTCACCCGGCGGTTGCTCACGCAGTGGCTCTGGAGTTTGTTGACCAACAGCCCCTTTGGCGATAGTGACACCCCCATCAGCTAGCCATAGCGCCCCAGTCACATAGCTGGCTTCGTCAGAGGCGAGGAAAGCACAGACATTCGCCATTTCCTCTGGTGTGCCGCGTCGTCCCATTAGAGCTGCCATGACGGTCATTTCTTCCATCTCGGCATCCATCGGTCCAGTTTCTTTATGAGTCCAAGCGGTATCGATCGCACCCGGACAGAAACAGTTAGCGCGAACACCATATTTGGCTTGCTCCGCTGCTACACCCTTTATAAAAGAATGTATCCAACCTTTCGTACCACTATAGGGAGAGTTTTTTGGCACCCCATTGAAACCCGCTTCTGAGCCAGCCGCGACAATGTTGCCTTGGGTTTTTTGTAAGTGTGGCAAGGCGTATTTGGTCATCAAGAAGGCGGAACGGATGTTCATCCTGATGGTTTCGTCGAAAACTTCTATGGGATAGTCCTGAGTTTCAGCCGTTGCCAAGAACACTCCGGCGTTATTCACCAGGACATCTAGACGCCCATATTTTTCGATCGCAGTTTGGACACAAGTTTGTGCCTGAGAGGGTTCTGAGACATCGCCCCCATAGGCGATCGCTTCACCACCATATTGATTGATAGCTTCAACGACTGCCTGAATCGGGTCATCGGGTAGTCCATTCACTACGACTTTTGCCCCTTCTTTGGCAAACTTGTGTGCGATCGCTTCACCGATGCCAGTACCCGCACCTGTGACAATGGCAACCTTTCCTTCCAATCGTCTAGTCACTGTGTTTAAAACCTATTTTTTCCTGCACCATCCTTGTCACACTTTGCCATTGACCTTTCCTCTGCCTGTAGTAGGGTTACTCACGTCTATCTTTGGTATGTTTAAGTGTTCTTTTGAGTTTTGTTAAGTTGCAGGGGTTGAGTTTAATAGGTATTTATGACATACGCTCCTACCAACAGCTACGACCAAGGCAAACAAGCTTTTAAAGGCTTGAGTGTAGACGATCAACTCGGTTTACTTTGGGTTATTTATACCCGGCTGGGCGGCTCCATCACCCCCGCGGCTCCAGGGGCTTCTGGCTCTGAAATCGCTCAAGGATTGTTCAATCAAGTCAAAGAACTGCCTCATGAGCAACAGTTGCAAGTAATGCGTGATATTGCTTCCAATGCCAACACTTTAATTAGTCGTGAGTATGGGTCTTTAAGCCCTGAAACCAAATTGGCATTTTGGTTCTTTTTAGCCCAAGGCATGGAAAACGGAACCATCATTCCTATGCCTGATGACTATGAACTTCCTGCACAAGGACAAAGCTTGTTAGGGCAACTTGAGTCCATGGAATTTAACCAGCAAATCGATTTCTTACGGGGTGCCGTATTACCCATGGGCGCTGAAGCCAAAGGTGGTGCTGAAATCTAAACCGGGTGAGTCTCTTAGGCAATAGACACCCCTCAAATAATTAACAGAACAATATTTTCAGGTAACATTGATACCGCTTGTTATCCCCTGAGGATTCAAAATGTGAATTCCTAATGTGGCTGACTCGTACTTACCTCTAAAGTCCAACTTATTTGGCTTTAGAGGTAATTTTTATTTATCACAAATCACTACATTATTCTATTTATACGCGGTCATCTTCAGTCCTCCACTTCTCTACTCCCCCTCATGCTTTTGGCAAGGCTGGAGATCAGTTAGGCGTCTACTTTTCCTGGGTGTGGCTGATGCTATTTCTTAGACATCCCTCTTAGTACAGATTTACCCTAGAGATTTATAAAGAAATATGTCAGGATTGCTTACGGCGGAAGTGTTGCTTCATCAGCTTATCCACCAAACAAGTGAATATTCCCAGAATAAGGATTGAAGATAATGAAAGTACTGATTATTATTGCTGTACTTTTTTACTCTCTAATAGCTCAACGCCTGTTCAAAGTTTGGCTCAAGTTCTTTCATCGAGATACGAGCATGTCACCGGGAGAGAAGCAACTATCTTGGGTCGTTTTAATTATAGGGACTTTGTTATGGCCGATTGTGCTGCCTAATGCTTATCTGGCACTTTTAGAAAAGAAATTAGAGAGTTAGGAGGAGTTCCTGATGGTTTATAGGCTCAGCTAACGCCGAGACTAATTTGCCATTTTACAAGGGTGAATGATCAAGTCTTTAGCTAGTTGAGCTGTTGGTTGTTGGTTGCCCTACGAACCAACTCTTCAAGTTCAGTGACAACCCGCTCTAATTCATCAATCAGAGGGGTTGACTCAATAGCCCGGAAGGTATCCAATAAAGTACGGTAATACCAAAGAGTGCCGTTTTTACCGCCCTGAAAGCGCTCCCAGACAGCCTCTTGGATTAAGCGATAGTCTTTGAGAATTGAGCGAACATTGTGTAGCTTATCAGCCGCCGAGACTAAACGGACTGAAGCACAGGCTTGCGGAATATGAGCAATATAGGCTTCTTTGCGCTGACGCCAAGGAGGCTTGGGTGTCGTGTCAGCGTCGGTGCAACCATCCACAATTTGGGTTACGGTATCGCCAAAGCGGCGACGAATTTCTTCCCGGATTGGGGCCCCGCCTTGGTCTTCAATGGCATCATGGAGCAGTGCGGCAATGGCTTCATCTTCATTGGCTCCATATTCCAGGGCAATACTGGCAACACCCAGCAGGTGAGAAATATAGGGAACTCCTCCACCTTTGCGGGTTTGATTGGCGTGGAGTTGGGTCGCATAAGTGAGGGCATCTGTAAAGCGTTCTGATAGCTTCATGGGTAGCTCCAAGAGGTTAAGAAAGGCTGAGATTCTGCCAGGACTGAGCGGAGGCATCCGATAAGCTAGTAACATCCTCCACGCTCAACCCTCGCCGGGTATGGACGTGGCTTCCCAAACTCACGATTGAGAATTGCTGCCTCCTGGGAAAGGTAAACGAACAAATATCGCCTCGTTTCTAATGGTGTCACAGGCTGTTAGGTCTTCGTTACTCAAAAAACGTTTCACTGCAACTTCTCTACCTTTCACCAGAGGGCGGCTGAATCCACCACGATAGACTGACAACAGATATTCTCGAAGTGCATCTCCTCCCTAGTACCGAGCAGTAGTCATGAGCAATCGTCTTGCCCACTCTCAAAGCCTTTATCTCCGTAAACACGCTGAAAACCCCATTGATTGGTGGCCTTGGTGTGATGAAGCCTTGGAAACAGCAAAGGTGGCTAATAAGCCAATTTTTCTTTCGATTGGGTACTCTAGTTGCCACTGGTGCACGGTGATGGAAGGAGAAGCATTTTCTAATGCCGCGATCGCCGAGTTCATGAACGCCAATTTCCTGCCGATTAAGGTAGACCGGGAAGAGCGACCGGATATTGATAGCATTTACATGCAGGCGTTGCAGATGATGACGGGTCAAGGCGGTTGGCCTCTGAACGTTTTTCTCACTCCTGATGAGCGGGTGCCGTTTTATGGTGGCACCTACTTTCCTGTGGCACCCCGCTACGGACGCCCCGGATTTTTGCAAGTGCTGCAAGCGGTTCGTCGCTTCTACGATCTAGAAAAAACCAAGCTTCAAACTTTTAAAGAAGAGATTCTCACAAACCTCCAGCAGGTGAGTGTCCCTCCTGGAGGCGAACCATTGAGCGAAGACTTGCTAGAGCGTGGGATCGAGACGAATACTGGTGTTGTCAGTGCCGCTAGCTATGGCCCCAGCTTCCCGATGATGCCTTATGCTGAACTGGTACTGAGGGGGACTCGGTTTAAGTTTGAGTCTAAATATGATTCTTTTCAAGCGGCGCGATCGCGTGGATTAGACCTGGCAAAAGGTGGCATTTACGATCATGTGGCAGGTGGGTTTCACCGTTACACGGTTGACGCCACATGGACGGTGCCTCACTTTGAGAAAATGCTCTATGACAATGGGCAAATTGTTGAGTATCTGGCGAATTTGTGGAGTTCAGGCATCACCGAACCTGCGTTTAAACGAGCGATCGCGGGTACTGTCCAATGGCTCAGGCGGGAAATGACCTCACCTCAGGGGTTCTTTTATGCCGCTCAGGATGCCGACAGCTTCAGTGAACCCCATGCGGTTGAGCCAGAGGAAGGGGCGTTTTATGTCTGGAGTTATGGGGAATTGGAACAACTCTTAACCCCTGAAGAGTTAACGGAACTCAAGCAGCAATTTACAATTACAGCCGAGGGCAACTTTGAAGGGACAAACGTTTTGCAGCGCCGTCACTCCCAGGAGTTAAGTGAGACGGTTGAAGCTGCTTTAGCTAAACTGTTTGCCGTGCGTTATGGTTCAAAGCCCGATGTCTTAGACACGTTCCCACCCGCCCGCAATAATCAGGAAGCGAAACGGAATGATTGGCCGGGTCGGATTCCAGCGGTAACCGATACAAAAATGATTGTCGCCTGGAATAGCTTGATGATTTCTGGTTTAGCGCGAGCGTACAGTGTATTTCATCAGCCAGAATATTGGCAATTAGCCGCAGATGCAGCTCAGTTCATCTTAAATTACCAATGGGTGCAGGGACGCTTCCACCGACTCAATTATGACGGTCAACCCTCAGTGCTGGCGCAGTCTGAAGATTACGCCCTGTTTATCAAAGCGCTGTTGGATTTGCATCAAGCGAGTTGGTCAGTGAGCAGGGCGCACCTGGAAAGTTCAAACCAACCTTCTAACCATCAACCTTCAAATCTTCAACCTTCTAACATTCAACCTTCCTACTGGCTAGAGAAAGCGATTCGGGTGCAGGAAGAGTTTGATGAATTCCTGTGGAGTGTGGAATTAGGAGGGTATTACAATGCCGCTAGTGATGCTAGTGGTGAGTTGTTAGTGAGGGAGCGTAGCTATGCTGATAATGCCACCCCCTCGGCGAATGGAATTGCGATCGCCAATCTGGTGCGTCTGGCTTTGCTAACGGAAGACCTCCAGTACCTCGATCAGGCAGAGCAAGCTCTGCAAGCCTTTAGTCGGGTGATGAACCAGTCTCCCCAGGTGTGTCCCAGCTTATTTACGGCCTTGGATTGGTATTGCCACTGTACCCTGATTCGCTCTAGTGATGATTTCCTGACTTCCCTGAGTACTCGCTACTGGCCAGCCAGTATCTTTCAATTAGAAACCCAATTACCCCAAGATGTAGTGGGTTTAGTCTGCCAGGGACTCAGTTGCAAAGAACCAGCCTATACGGTTGAGCAGTTGTTAGAGCAAGTGCAGCAAAGTCAAACCAGAGCCTCGGAGGTGGATTAAGCTAATCGCCATTTAGTTTGTCGGCTCTATGGGCTGACTGGGTGGGATGCGTTCAATGGAAATCAGGGCTTCGACTACAGACTTAACAATGGGCGCTGTCACGGTTGAACCAAAAGCCTCTTTGCCTTTGGGGTCATCAACCACGGCTAATACGACGTAGCGAGGAGACTCTACGGGAAAAATACCAACAAAGCTGGTGATTTTGGCATTTGAGTAATAGCCGCCTGTGGGACTGGCTTTCTGAGCCGTACCTGTTTTCCCAGCAATTCGGTAACCCGGAATTTGGGCATTTTTTCCAGTGCCCTGAGTGACGACATTTTCCATCATCTCAATCACCGCCTGGGTGGTTTTTGGGGAGAAGATGGATCGTGGTGCTGGGCGGCGGGGTTGCCAGTGGAGTTGTCCTTTACTATCAAATAGCCCCTGAACAACATGGGGAGTCACGAGCTTGCCCCCATTAGCTAAAGCGGCGTGCATCTGAGTGAGTTGAATGGGGGTTAACGAAAAGCCTTGACCAAACGAGGCTGTTGCCGCATTAACAGGCCCCGCCGTAAATCGCCGCTCACTTTTGAGCTGTCCTGCGGTCTCGAAGGGCAAATCAATCGCCACTTTTTGCCCCAAACCGAGCCTTTCTAACCAGCTATAGTAAGCCTTCGACTTCATCTGTTGGATGATCCGAACCATACCAATATTGCTGGAGTATTCCAGAATCTTACTAACACTGATGAGGCCATGACCCCCTTTGGATTCAAAGTCAAAGTTGGCAATCTGCCACTGTCCAAACTGAATTTGACCCGTATCGTTAAACATGTTGTCGGGTTGAATCGCACCGGCCTCTAAAGCGATCGCGACGTTTAAAGGTTTGAACGTCGAACCGGGTTCGTACAGATCTGAAAGCGCCCAGTTCTTAAATCGACCCACATCAAACTTCGAGTACTGGTTGGGATTATAGGTTGGCTCTGTCGCCATTGCTAACAGAGAACCATCCCGGACATCCATCACAATCACACTGCCCCGATCCGCACCAAACTCCTCCATTTTTTGCTTCAGGGCAAAGCGGGCAGCCCTTTGCAGGCGACTGTCGAGGGTTAATTGCAACCGCAAGTCATCAAAGTGCAGAAATCCTTCAGGAACATGGTCAGGCATCAGTGCGCCATTGCCGGCGCGGCTGAGTCGGAGCGTGCGAACAGCTCGTTCGAGTACATCCTCCTGAGAATACTCCACTCCGGCCTGTCCCCGGTGATCGACATTAACATAGCCCACCACATCTGCCGCTAAATCCTGCTGCGGATAAAGACGAGAGTATTGTTGAATCAGCTCTAGACCATTAGCTTGAAGCCGAGCCACCTGATCTGCTACGTCTTCGGTTAAGGCATAACTAAGCCGAATCCCACTCTGTTTTTGATTGAAGCGCTTCTCTAAATCGGTTGAGGACTTGCCCAGAATTGGAGCGAGTAATGCCGCCATTTCCCCCTTAGACATTTTGAACAGCTTAGGGTGGGCATATAGGGTGTATGCAGGGCGATCTGTGGCAAGCACATTACCGTTCCGGTCAACAATCGAACGCCGGGGGACAAAGGGACGCAGATACACCATCTGCTGCCGACGAGCTCGTTCCTCCAGCACAGGCGCTTGCGTGACTTGCAATCGATACAAATTGACTAAGATACCCAGACCCGCTGCCATCATCAATCCCCAGACCAGCAGCAGTCTGAAACGTGGTACTTGAGACGAGTTTTGAGTTATGGGGGGTCACCTCCCGCTGAGCCGTCTTGAGTTTTGAGCTGGATGGCTCGTTGAACTCCAATATCCTAAGTGATCGCTTCTGGAAATCCTAGTAGCCCAACGGCGTCTTGCCCCCGGGTTCTGGGTCAGCACTTCTCATGGGAGATTCATTGAATGGGCGCTGGGGCGCTGAGGGTAGATAAATTGTATTGGCTTGGCTAGGAGCCACCAGACCTGTAGCGGGTCTTTCCGCTTGTTGAGCCAACTGATCTTTCATGACGGCGTTCGCTGTTGTCAGTTGCCGCTCCTGGCGTTGCAGAGCTTCTAGTTTACGATAATCTTGCGTCCACTGCTGCTGGGTGTAAACTGTCCAGGAATAAATCGTCAGAGTCGTGGTCACCAGGAAGAAGGCCATCAGGTCAGACCCACGCTGCAAAACGAGTAACGAGGATAGCCAAATCGGTTTTGGCTGTTGGGATACATTGAGCTTTTCGACCTTCTGTCCAGCCGTTCTAGACGGCATACTGGTCACGCTTGAAGAGAGGGCTACTTTGGGTTGCGTTACCTTGGAGTGAGTAGCTGATCGTCTAGACCGACGGGGTTGAGGCAAAACTGAGCGTTGGGCAGCATTCATAACATGTTTCGCAGTTTTTCGTTGGGATGATAGCAAATAACGATTCGTTATCTGCTAACTCGTTATTGGCTCATTACTTAATAATGGAACCCATCCTAGCATCAGCAGTTGGTCGTGGTCGCTAATGATTATAGGTTGGGTATTGAGGACTGGAGGCTGGGTAATGAAGTCTGGGGACTAGGATTCTTTCCCATGTCTACTCTCCAATCCCTGTTTCCTAATCCCGGATCTCCTTCTTGGTCAGATTTCATGGGTTTGGGATGTCTCACCGGAATTTCCAACAGGAACTCTGCGCCTTGACTGAGTCCAGATCTAACATCTAATCGACCATGGTGTTGGTTGACAATGGTTTGATAAGTGACCGTTAGTCCCAATCCTCTACCTTGACCCACTTCTTTGGTGGTGAAAAACGGCTCAAAAATCCTGGGCTGAATTTCTGGTTGAATTCCTAACCCATTATCTCGGATCGCAATCTGCACTCGCCCCATATCTCCGATTTCAATGCTGGGTAACCATTTCGTCTGCACTGTGATGACTTTATGATCGTTAGGCGAACGCTTGAGTGCTTCCATCGCGTTCGTGAGAATGCACAGGAAGGCTTGATTAATCGGCTTTGGGTAACACTCCACGGGCGGTAAGTGGTCATAGGAACGCTCGACCTGGATCTCGCTATTCATCTGGCTGTGCAGAATCAATAGCGTACTCTCTAACGCGGCATTGAGATCGATAACTTTCAGGGGGGCAACCTGGCTACCCGCAAATTTTTGTAAAACCTGAACGATCTCATGAATTCGCTCGGCTCCAGATTCCATGGATTTGAGAATCTTGGGCAAATCTCTGAGTAAAAAATCCATATCGGTTTCCTCCGCCAGATGTTGGATGTGGGCGGCAGGCTGAGGATAGTACAATTGGTAAGCTTGTACTAATCGAATCAGGTCACGCACGTAATTTTCTACATAGGGGATGTTGCCGTAGATAAAGTTAACCGGATTATTGATTTCATGAGCCACCCCAGCTACCATTCGACCTAAACTCGACATTTTTTCGCTTTGGATCAGCTGGGTTTGCGCTAATCGTAGTTCTTCCAGCATTTCCGACATTTTTTGGGCTTGCAGTGCGCTTTCTCTAGCTTGTTGCTGGGTACAGGCATACAGATAGGCTTGTTGTAAGGAAATGGCGAGTTGATCCGCTACGGACTGGGCGAGTTCTTGGTCATTCTTTGACCAATCGCGGATCTGCGAACACTGATTGAGATAAAGCAGGGCTTGGAGTGTACCGTTAGCTTGTACGGGCATCACTAGTGAGGATTTGATCTGTGCTTTTTGGTACTCAATGTTGTTGGCACCAATCCGTTCATCTTGGGTAATGTCGGGAATCATCACCAGTTGCCGATGTTGGATCACCCACTGCGTGATCGGTCCTGTTAGGTCAAAGTCATCTATGGAGGGGGAAAAGGGCGGACGGTAAACTTCATACAGATGTTTCCGTCGGAAAGCATCACCCTTTTGACTAGTGAGAAGACATTCGGGTTGGTATTTACCTAGATCTGGGTTGTGCGGGTTCTCGACGAGATGAACGAGACACCGATCAATTTGCAATGCCTCCAATAGCTGGGCGATCGCTTCGGTTAAGATGGTCTCGATGTCGAAACTTTGACGGGTTTGGTTGATAATATGATTGAGCAAGCGTTCGCGAATCGCTTGTTTTTGGGTCTGTTCATAGAGCTGCGCTTGACGGATTGCAACTTCTAACGATTCGGCGATCGACTCTAAAAACTCTATTTCTGCCGCCGACCAACGGCGAGGTTGCTTTGAAAGACAGGCCATGAACCCAATCCCATCTTCTTTACCTGTGACGGGAATCAGTAGGTTCGCCTGATAACCTAAAACTTGTCTATCCGCTTGAGAGTCATTTTCCGGGAAATCATGAGGCGATTGATTCCCCTGGTTCTGCCTATTTTTTCCGTGCTGTCTTAACACTTGTTTTAACCAGGGAGGTTTTCGCAGAACCAAACGTAACAATCTTCCCTGGGGGGCTACCCTACCGTTCTCCATCATCAGCTTACCCGTAGCGACAGCAGAGGCGACAGCTCCAAAGCTTTCTAGGGGATAGTAGCCCAAAAGAGAGTAAGAGTGCGAATCGTGGGTGCGTTCACAGACGACTCTGATCTGCTGTGTATCCTTGAGATACCATAAAAAAATACAGCTATCTAATTTGAGCAAGGTTGCGACTTCATCCACCGCCGTTTGCAGGACTACTTGCAATTCCAGCGAATTTCGGATGCGATCCACGATTTTCCTTAAGAGCGCGGCTTGTCGTCCAGGGGACTGGCTCAAGGTTTGCAGAAATTGAAAAGCCTGATTGACAGTAGGGAACACAGTGCCTCGCTTGATCAATACCCCACACCCATCTAACTAAAGAGGGTAGCCGTAGAAGCTTATCCCCCTTCTTTCATGATGGGAGGAAACGCCACACCAGAAGAAGGTGTAAGTGAGAGAGAGGGTGATAGGGAGTATTCGTTAAGACTCATTTCCAAAAGTCTTTGGATTTCTCCTCCTGCTTCCTCAAGTCTCTCACGCCTTTTAGGCCGAGGGAGCTTTACCTCTAAATTTTAGGCAGATATTAGGCCGATATCAGAGGCCCAAGTTTGAAATCATCCTAAAAATCCCTTGGCAACAGGCTATCTTTGAATGTAATCATATTGTGTTTTCCCGTAAAGAACTGTATTTACATTTACGCTCCGCAATACTTTTGGGGAGTTGAGCAAGTTGTGCAAGGGGTTACCGTGCTGGTCATTAAGCCCATCGGACACTTACAATAATCAGGGCCTGGGCGAAGGCATGGCGTAAAAAACAATTCTTCATGCTAAAACAGTAGAATTGAAATGGGTCTTCGTAACATTCTTTTAACGTAGCCCGTGAAAAAAAGAGGAGTGTATGAATAAAAAATTAATGGGTTTGGTTCTCTTACTCACTTTGGCCACCACTTTGGGAGCCTGCAATTCTAGCGAGGGCGGCTCTGGAGAAAGTCCTTCACCGGGAGGCGCTCCAGCTGAGTCGAGCCCATCGCCCAGCTAACATAGAAGCGTTCTGGTGGGATAGATTTGGCTGTACGTGCTTAGCCAGTCCCCTCGCGAAAAGCGTTGGTCATGCTTGGTACGTCAGCAACATAACTATCAAGAGAATCGCGATGGCTTATTAAGGGAAGAAAATTTACTTCTTACACTGTTGCGACATCCAGACAGTCTGTCGGGTGTCGTATTTTACTTGGCTGCCCAGAAAATCGCTCCGTTAAGAGCAAATTCATGGATCAACTCTTATCCCTTAAAGGCTTCTTACCTCTAAAGAAAGGTTAAAAGTAAAGCTTTAACCTAGCATTACCCTTCTCGATGACCCATGACCCAATTCAGATTCCTATCTCTTTTGTGGGGGATCACCGTTGTTACAAGTCAGCCGGCGGTGTGTCTACCTCCCTCGGATGAAGTGCCCGAAGAGGTATTGAGAACCGAGATTATCACTGAAGCGCGATCGCCAGTCGATGGCAAACCCTTAACCGCAGCCGAATATGCCCAGCTAAAAGCCCAGTTGGCAGAACGCTCATCTCCCCCCCAAGTCAGCCCAAACATTCGACAGTTGATTTTCTTGCTCCGTCTGCGCCAGCTATTCCGAACAGTGACTCCTTTGTAACAAATACCTGTGGAAACTCTATGGGGTAAGGTTTAGATTTTCATACGATACTCTCTGCATCAATCACTTCCCTAAGTGAGGCAGAACTGACCAAAAGCAGAATGGTATATACTAGCTTGGCTCAGGTTTTCTTGAGCCGCTTAATTGCGAGAAATCTGTCTCTAGCAGGTGCGGCTAGCCGCTTAGGGAGGTTTATTTTATCAAGTTGAAGAAAAATGTGTAGAAAAAAACAAAAATATATATAAATATTAAAGTTATTATAACGCTCTGGCTCTCTGTTGATTGAGGTAGATAACTTGATGTCCCTAACGATCGCCCCCGAACAAATTGACCGTATTGTTTGGAACCAACATCACGATCCGTTTGAAGTCCTAGGTCCCCACCGATTTGAGCAGGATGGTAAGACTGGCTGGGTAGTACGGGCTTATCTACCGAATGCAGAAGCCGCGTGGGTAGTTTGTCCAGAAGAAAGGATGGAATACCCTATGCATGCGGTGCATCATCCTCACTTCTTTGAAGCCAAAATTGAGGCACCGGCTCTGGCGAACTATCAGCTACGGACTCAGGAAGGAGAGCATGAGCGGGTACTCTACGACCCTTACGCCTTCCGCTCCCCCCTGTTGACAGATTTTGACCTGTATCTATTTAGCGAAGGCAATCATCACCGCATCTACGAGAAACTGGGGGCGCACTCAGTAGAAATAGAGGGTGTTAAAGGTGTCTACTTTGCCGTATGGGCACCCAATGCTCGCAACGTCTCGCTTTTAGGCGATTTTAACTACTGGGATGGGCGTAAACACCAAATGCGTAAAGGTTCTACTGGTGTTTGGGACCTGTTTATTCCCGGAATCGGTGTTGGGGAGCACTATAAATACGAAATCAAAAACTATGACGGTCACATCTACGAAAAATCAGACCCCTATGGTTTCCAGCAAGAAGTCCGACCCAAAACAGCATCGATCGTTACAGACCTGAATGCTTATAAGTGGAATGATGCTGAGTGGATGGAACAACGGCGTCATACCGATCCTCTGACTCATCCGATTTCTGTCTATGAAGTTCATTTGGGTTCCTGGCTGAATGCCTCCGCCGCAGAACCGCCTCAGTTACCCAATGGTGAGACGGAACCAGTAGTTTTGGTTTCGGAACTAAGACCTGGAGCGCGTTTCCTCACTTACCGCGAACTGGCACATCGGCTGATTCCCTACGTTAAAGAGTTGGGATTCACTCACGTTGAGCTGTTACCCATCGCAGAGCATCCTTTTGATGGTTCCTGGGGATATCAGGTCACAGGTTATTATGCCTGTACCTCCCGCTTCGGGACACCAGAAGACTTTATGTACTTCGTTGACGAATGCCACCGCAACGGGATTGGGGTGATTGTGGACTGGGTTCCCGGTCACTTCCCCAAAGATGGTCACGGTTTGGCATTCTTTGATGGTACCCATCTTTATGAACATGCCGACCCTCGTAAGGGTGAGCATAAGGAGTGGGGCACGTTGGTGTTCAACTACAACCGCAACGAAGTCCGAAACTTCCTGGTTGCCAACGCTCTGTTCTGGTTCGATAAATACCACATTGATGGGATGCGGGTGGATGCTGTCGCTTCCATGCTTTACCTCGACTATTGCCGCAAGCCTGGAGAGTGGGTCACCAACCAGTACGGGGGTCGCGAGAATATTGAGGCGGCGGATTTCCTGCGCCAGACGAATCATGTGATTTTTAGTTATTTCCCCGGTGTCCTCTCAATTGCAGAGGAATCTACAGACTGGCCGATGGTGTCTTGGCCGACCTATGTAGGAGGTTTGGGCTTTAATTTGAAGTGGAACATGGGCTGGATGCATGACATGTTGGACTACTTCCACATGGACCCTTGGTTCCGTCAGTTCCACCAGAACAATATTACGTTCAGTATGTGGTATCACCACAGCGAGAACTACATGCTGGCGCTTTCCCACGACGAAGTCGTCCACGGCAAGAGCAATATAATCGGTAAGATGCCAGGGGATGAGTGGCAGAAGCTTGCCAATGTGCGTTGCTTGTTTACCTATATGTTCACTCACCCTGGTAAGAAAACGCTCTTTATGAGCATGGAGTTTGGTCAGTGGAGTGAATGGAATGTCTGGGCTGATTTAGAGTGGCATTTGTTGCAATATGAACCACATCAAAAGTTGAAGCAGTTTATCACTGACCTGAATCAGCTTTATCGCAGCGAACCGTCTCTTTATTCGCAAGATTTTGCTCAAGAGGGATTTCAATGGATTGATTGCAGTGATAATCGCCATAGTGTGGTTTCATTTATCCGTCGTTCCAAAGATACTGGGGAGTTTGTGATTGCAGTCTGCAATTTCACACCTCAGCCTCATAGTCACTACCGTGTGGGTGTTCCAGAGATGGGATTTTACACGGAACTGTTTAATAGTGATGCCCGTGAGTACGGGGGTAGCAATATGGGGAACCTTGGCGGTAAATGGACGGATGAGTGGTCATACCACAATCAGCCTTACTCGTTGGATTTGTGTTTACCACCATTGGGGGTATTGATTCTCAAGATCAATCGTGAGAAGACTCAGGCGGCGCTACAGCCAAATTTTAACGAGTAGGAGTTAGCTAGGGTGGGTTACGGCTGCGCCTAGCCCACTCGATGCCTGTTATCCTCTTGAGAGCGATGCGTGACGCTACGAAATGAGTATCCAACAAAATTCAGGCGATCGCTCTTCGAGTTGGGTGATTATTTGACATCAATAACAAGACTTCTTGCGGATATTGGGCTTAGGATGCTCTTTCCCAGTTCGCACAGTTCCTATGAGGGTGGAAACGTACACACAGCGTTTAAGCTTCCTGCTATTTTTTGTGCTTAGGGTTATCTGTCCGAGTTGCCCATCGGTGTTGCCGATGTAGTTAAATTGGACTCGCTGAACGCCATTCTTTTTGTCTGTATATAAAGTCGTCTCTGGAGCGTCGAGTTGAAGCTGGGGTGCTAAACTCTGCCAGTTGGCGGCAGTAGGGTTAACACTTTCTGGATGAATCGCCCACTGAACAGTTGTCTTTCCCTTAATAGATATTTCCCGAACGCTGAATTGCCAGGTTACTTTTTGGTGCATGGCGTTGCTTTTTGTTTCCTGCATGGCTTGGTAAACTTGGCTTTGGGCAGTGTTGAGACTCTGGCGGTTGACGAAACTTGACCAACTTGGCGCAGCGATCGCAGCCGAAATCCCGATGATTGACGTTACAATCATGGTTTCCAGGAGCGTAAATCCAGCGGTTGATAGAGAGGCGGTTCTGCTGTGATTACGTGTCTTTGCTTGCATTGATTATCACCCTGAGCAAACGATTTGGTGAGCAGAATTGATTAACCTGAAAAGCAGGTTTTTGAATTTCCTTTATTCAGATTTAATTCGATTGTTGGCAAGTTAAACAGCGTAAAAACTCTGAAAAACAAAAAAGCCCCAATCTCAAAAAATCAGGGTTTTCTCGGATGTATTTGTATGATGTGTAGTTAAATGAAGTACAGCGTAGGGGCGAATGGCGATTCCACAAAAAATTTGCCTAAGTCCTGAAATGGCAAGGCAAAAAAACTATAGGGCACGAAATTGTCGTGCCCCTACTCGGAAAAACTTATTCTATGTAGAGTAAGTCCTGGCCCTCCCTACTACTGGCGATGAATAAGTAGTAAGTCAATGTGAACTCGCCGCCTAGTTCTTACACTCAGCTCCTTTGCCTGTTTTGAGCGACCCTAAAAGGGATTTGACTTTAACACAGCGCATTGTTGATTCAATATAACCATTACCATTGCTGGCAGCTACTGCAATTGTTAAATCTGTCTCCGGATCTGACGAGCCTCTGTACAAAGCACCGAAGTAGTCAAAGCTAATCATCTTCTTAAGAGCCGAATTATCGGTTGTAGGACTCAAATTACCCAAAGAAGGACTAGAACCTGCCTTCTGGTTGTGACCATCGGCTAGGTTACTACCCAGTACAACTTGCCCTGGTTTGAGGGCTAAATCCTTGCCCAAACTTCTCCATTCAGCGTCGCTAGGAGTAGTGCCAGTTTGATAAACAGCGATTGCAGGAACATCATCTTTAGTTCCAAAGGCAACGCTGTAGCTTAGTTTTCTGCTTTTAGCCAGATTCTGTGCTTCCTGTAGCGCTCTGAGGACAACTTCGTTAGCCGCACTCACCCGGCGCTGGTTGATGAAGCCAAGCCAACCCGGAGCGGCGATCGCTGCTAAGATACCGATGATGATCGTTATGACCAACAGTTCTATTAATGTGTAACCCGAATCTCCTGGGTAGGAAGAGTTATTAATTGCGGGTATTTTTTGTACAAGGTGGGTTCTAAGTTTCAATAAGAAAGCTGTTTTTTTCATAATGCCCTGCCGTTAGATATATGCCAATAGTCGCTGTGATGTTAACCAATAAAAAATGCTTTAACTTTTCTGATTGATTTTGAATACACCACGCCCTTGTACTTGGATACGGACTGTAGGAAAGTAGGTTGCTACAGATTTGTCACTACTATATTGAGGTGGGTTTGGTGTTTTCAGTTGAATACGAGCTAGGCTGTTTCCTCGAATGGAGATTTGTGCTGTGGTGTTTTCAACGTCCACACAAGCCAAAAAGCCAGCTGATGCAGGGGTTACTGGAACTTTCGAGGCTGTAGTTAGGTCATAACCCGTGGGTAGTGGATCTCTCTTGCGTGTTATGGGTGGACACCACGGAGTATTGGCGGGAAGGGGGGTGTGGTCAATATAATCAATCAAGACTTCAGGAGCTTTTGCTCCCGCAGTAGACGCACCATAGGGCCATGCGTTCATACTATCTTCTTCAGAAGCAGCGAATTCGGGGTTGAATAACACAAAACCATTGTCTTTAGGTTGGATAATTCTTTCCACATTAGGATTACTTGGATCCTTAACCTTTACCGCATCTCTTAATTGAACTCTCTGAATTCGAGCTGTACATGACCAAGTACCGCTAGCACAGGTATTATCACTCTGGGTTAGGTAGTAGACAACGAGGGAATAAACAAAGGCATCATCATTGCCCTTGGGTGTATCTATAATGTCCTGAATAATTTGCCGCTTCCAAAAGGCAAGAACAGGAACGCTGTTAGCCACAGTTGGCAGGCTTGCCTGAATCTTCCCAAGTCCATAGCCATCATAGATATAAACCGCTTGCTCTACATCTCTAGCTATATAATCAGCGGCGGCTTGAAGCTCTTGTTCGGAATTCGCTTTTGCTTGTTCTTGCCGATCTGTTTGTAATAGATTAACCATGAATCCTAACAAAGGTATAATCACCAAAAATGCCAGGATCATACCGACTAGCAGCTCGATCAGGGTAAAGCCACCATTTTTTTGAACTGGCTGAGTCGTTCTGAATTTGTAGGTTAGGAATAATTGAAGTAGTTTAATCATGATGTGCTTTACCCTTGGGCTAACCAATACTTGCGTAAGCAAAATTTAATGAACAATTTTATTGATTAGGGAGGACAACCCGCACCTCCAAGTCGCTTACAAAGCTCCTTCCATCTCCCACTTGGGTCATTTTGAGCCGCAGGTCCAATCTCTGTAGTCAATTCCACTAGGGGAGATTTGCTATCACCAACCCCAGCGGTATGAGTCAATTGCCTTCTGCTTGTACCCTGTGCATCAACCGAAGTCTTCCTCAAGGCTCCACTGTCTTTTAACCCATCAGCCCTGTAAACTCGAATACCTAAAAAATAGCCCTTGTTCGCCTCTGCTGGATCTACGGGAAGTTGGGTGTAATTGGGAGTGGCAGGGGGAGGGGGAACAGTGATGCTACGGAATGACTGAATGACCAAGTCTTTAGGAGAGGTACTACTACAGCCACCACCATCGAGATCGACACAATATAGCTGCCAGGTGCTATTCCCATCTGGGCAATAATACTGGGCAGCATTCGCCAGCGTTGGTGCGACGGGTTGAGTGACATAACCGGGCGTACAACTCCAGCCTGCTGCACCCGTGGGAACTCCAGCGCTAGTGAACAGGCTTGCACCTGACAAATCATCCTTACTCTGGTTTTTGAAGTAGATCACATTTGGCGGTGGTGGAATACTCCCGGAACGAACGCCATCTACATAGGCTCTAGCGGATTGGGTTGCCAGTTCCACCCGACGCGCTTGGAGTCGGGTGGCAGTAGAAATGACAACCGCCGGTGCGATCGCGACCATTAACACGCTGACAATAATGATCGCGAGTAAGCACTCAATGAGTGTGAACCCTGACTGGGTGGATGGGGTTGGGGGTTGCGGTTGCTTGAGCGTGTTCATTGGTTACTTCCAGTTACCGATGGATTTAGTTGTTGGTGTAGTCACCTATAGGTGGACAGTTGCTTGGACGTTGCTTAGAATCGGCGATCGCCCAGTTATATCCCGTTCCCCCTGTTTGTGGCTGAGCGGCACACAATAAGGTTTCAATCCAGGGATCATTGCGATTTACTTGCCTGAAGTACTGGTTAGGAGTACCAACTGTTGGGTTGGCGAACCGTCTGGAGAACAAGTCGGGTGTCTGTGTCAAAAGTCCGACATCATAACCCCATTGCCGCTGAGGGGGTCGATAGTAGGGTGCTAAACGACCCGCTGCACCACCTTTGTATATATAAGATCTTCCGCCGCCCGCCTCTGTGAACCCTGTCATGTAAACAGGACTTGCACCGTCGAAGAACAGGGAATTATCCTGTGTCGGGTCGTCTACCGCCTCAAACGGAGCTGTGGCAAAAGCACTCTTTTTGAACTGGATGAAACTACCCTTGATATCATTAACCGCCTCATCACTGCTAGCGTCAGGCCCAGCATCTTCCCAAGCTTCCAGAAAACGAGGGAAGTTAGGGAGTCCACCACCACTCTCACCTGGGGGTCTAGAGGGTGAGTCACCCATAATGAGGACAGCGTTATACATCCTGTCCTGTTTGGGCGTATTTTTCGGTACCCGCTGTACCCAATACTCCTGGTTGATGGTTGCCGTACCAAATCCATCCTTAGGATTTCCCTGAGCGGAGTGTAACTGCAAGATAGGGAGGAGCGCCGGTTGATCCACCACGGTCATCGCTGTCATCGCATTTGGGGGAAGTGGGAAGTTAGGATAAGTCCCGTTAAATCCTAGAATGCGCCCTCCCTTGATGACTGGTGCAGTCAACGCAGGAGATATTGCCACGGGTCCGGCTACTCGTGGAAGGGTAGGATCTTCGGGTGGCACAGCTTGGTCAAATAAGAAAATCCCTTTGAATCCGCCCCCAATGAAGTTACCTGTAAGTTCATGGAGTATCTGTTCGGTGCCGTCTTTGACATGGATTCGTACCATGCGGTCGTCCTGTGCAGCCCAGAAAACATTATTGGGATCGACCCCCTTGAGCCTCATTTTGACAGCGTATTGAATTTCGATATTACATTTACTGAAGTCTGTCGGAGTCGCGCAGCTCTCACCGGGAACGCGGAAAACAAAGATGGGTGCATCTGGCTGGTAATTCCGATCTAACGTAATTTCTACATTAGATAATTCGTAATTGCCAGTAGTTGGATTGATCGGTAAGTCGTAAACATTAACTTTTGCCTGTGCCTTGAGAGTTAGCTTGAGCTGAGCGGCTGGTGCTTTTGATGAGGCTCTTACATCCGAGAGTGCAAGCGCGGGACTGTTGACGGACACTCCTAGGGCACTCGCCTTTGGAGCACGCAATCCTGTCCATAATTGACCAATCGCTGTCGATGTTGTGGTGGTGCAGGGAGCGCCTGCAACCGTATTTAGTGCACCATAGGCTTGTGACAATTTACAAGCGCTTCCATTAGGATCGGTTTGGAGGTCGAGGGTATATACCGCATAATCTGAGACCTCGGTTGTCGAGGTACCATTTAAGCCGATTGGAATTGGGATGCCTGTCACCAGTGCTTGATCCATTCCTGGTAATAGGATCTGCTTTTCGGATACTGTTTCTGCTTCGTAAGGATTGCGGTAGAACAGTTGATTGGTGTTGTTATAACTGAGACCGTTTGAGGGATCAGCATTGCTATTCGTAATGACATTAGTTGCTGTTGTCGCGAACCAAAGTGCATTGTTTTGAGCGGCAGGCGGAATGCCGCCATAAGGATATGGCTGAATTTTTGTTTTTGTATTATCAGCAGGGTCTACGATAACTCCCAAAGGAATGGGTTGACCGTTTGCGTCTGGTTGCAGCAACCCACCCTGCCGTTGAAAAGCAACGCGACGGGGAAACAGGCGATCACCAAGAGCCACAAAGCGAGCTTGGTCTAATGGAGTTACTGGGGGATCTGCCGTTGGTGGCGCTGTTGTTCCAGCACCCTCTAGTACCCAATCAGTCGGTGTACAGTCCGATACAGGAAATTTCCGACAAATTTCCATCTTGTATTCTGGGAAACCTCCCTTCGTTGTCAGTACCCGGCGTTGGATGGGCGTTACACCATTGGTTAGATAAGAGCTTCGGTCTTGAATTCCTGTTGCTGGGTCTAAATCTGTAGGATATCCATCTGTGCCATACCAGGGATTAGTAGTCACAAAATTGTTCCACCAGAAGCCACTCTTCAGGCGATCTTCTACGGCTAAGTTGCCGATATTGTTGTTGAGGTCAAAGTCTCCGTCATTGCGGTAGCCATCTCTGAAAGTACCGGACAACAGAGTGACCGCATCCGCAAGAATTCTGGCCGGTCGCCACTGATCTCCATCACCGACACAACCCGAAGCATTTTTGCGACAAGCAAAGCTCTTGTCTAGACCGGTACGGTTATAAAACTGGGGCTTGGTAAATCCATCAGGCAAGGGAGTGGTGAACTCTTCCTTAAAGGTCGGGCTTCCCGATGGGTTTGGAGCAGCATGGAGATTGAAAGACCCTTTGATATAAACTGGCAAATCTGAAGCCAGAATCAATCCCTTTTCTGCCAATCGGTTTTCATTCAAATCAGAAGCGTTAATATCCGCCTTCCGCGCTAGAGTTTGACCATTGATCAGTCGGATACCATTGGGGCGACGAGTCGGGTCTAGCTTAAAGTCTGTGGCTGAACCTCTCTCAGGGTCGTCACTGACATCCGCTAATGCATCATCCCTCGTCGCGTAGATAATCCCCGTGTTGGGCAACATATATTCTGTGTTGTCAGCAATCCCCGCCCCCCCTGTGTTAGCTTTCACTACGGTGCTTCTGAGTTGAGCCAAATCGATTTGCGTTACGCGAATTTCTAAAGGCTGACGCTGCTCAATCGGGAGAGAATATTCCGGTGGTAATGATGATTCTTTCTTGGTTGCCGGATCGATTGGTGCCAATGAGCCAAGTTCCGCAATCTTCAGTTTGGCTGGATCGGTAATGTCTTGTAGTAAGGTTTGACGGTCTATCGGAACCGCCGCACCACCCACAGTGCGTGTGAGGGGTTGTCCTGCTGTATCAGTATTCCGTTTGTGGATTGCTTTAATTTGTCTGGCATCCAAGAACGTGCGTTCTTGAATCGCACCAAGGGGTACCAAGGAGTTAGCGACTGGCGTCGGCTTGTACAAAATGAGGAGAGCACAATTGGCTGCATCAATCGATGCGATTTCGTTGAGGGTCAGACTGCTCTCTCCACCAGTTCTTAAGTGCTCCAAAGCATCTTTGAGCGGTTTGTTCACCCACCGGCCGTTGGGGAAGATCATATTCGCCTGTCTTTGGAGGACGGCATTATTCGAGCCGGCTCTTAAGTTCTTTAGAGCGGATTCGTCAAAGGTTATTCCATTGACAGATGTCCCAAAGTTTGTAGGCTTTAGGCCATCTAATTGCTTGTCGGCACCGAATATAATCGCGTTCTGGGCTGTGTCAGCGTTAGTAGGGTCGTAATAAGTGGCAACACAAGCAATTGGTTTTTGAGCAGTTCCTTTGTCGATGGCATGGTGGTAAACCACTGAGGCTCTCATTTGCAGATCGCCTCGTTTAACTTCTCCAGCGCCCCAGGTATATTGACCGTCTCCATTGGTGTCGTCCCACCGGAACATGGGCATCGTGTCTGGCCATACCACTACATTAGTTGGATCAGTTGCGCTCTGAATTTCCTGTGGGAGCTTGACACCGTTTGCATCGCTTGCTGCTATCTGTTTGAGTTGAGCCACTGTGGGTGGTGCTGGCAAGAAGGAATTAACCCCACGCTTTCCAGTCCCTACCCCATTGCTCATAGCCTCGCCATCAATGTAAATCCCAGCTCCTGTGACTATCCGTAAACCACCAGCCAGTTCTTTATAGTTTCTCGCGGCGTTCCCACTGTAGGCTGCCGCTTCTTCCCAGAAGCCTCCGCGAGAGGTGTCGCCTAAGTCATCGAGTTGTTGAGCTTGGCTCTTGCGTTTTGTCGGTCCCTGTCCAGTAGCGCCCGTAATGTCCTGTTCGTCTCCTTTCTTGGCATAAGTGGCGGTGGGAGGAGCTGACTTCAACCACGCAGTAGGTAATGCATTACCCACTGAGATGCGATCGCCTATACGATTCTCTGTCCCTGTAGGAGAAATGGGGGGAGTGGTTGTCGGTAACTTAGAAAGAACTGGAGGCACGTTCTGGTCAGGTGGAAGTGTGGTAGGGAGCTGAGACATCCATGCCACTGGAGGGTTGATTGGAGAACCCATGGCGGCACAGGCTGCCGTTAAATCTGCATAAGGAACGTATGGATTAGTTCCAAAAGGCACTTCCTTATAGGAGACTCGACGAATACGCTTCGCAAAGTAGGTGGTTAAAACCTGAGTTAAGATGCTGCTCCCGGATGTCGGATTGGTGCTGTCATATCTACTCTTGAAATCGCTTTTAACCTCTGGAGGGAAGCCAGCGAAATTGCTTACATTGCTGTCAGTTGCAGCCTGGGTACCATACGAAGACAACGTACATTGGACTAATCCATTTAATCGCTTATCATAAGCTCCACTATTAGAAGCCGCTTCTCTCGGAACGGTCGTAGTCGTTGCGTTTGATCCGCCTGAGGCATCAATGTATTCGTTAGCTGTAGAGGGATACCGATGAACCTCAACTTTATCGGTAACAGTAGGAGTATTTGTAGTGCTGGCGATATTACCAATCAGGACATTACCTCCTACAGTAATTAAACTGTTTTCTCGCGTGTAGTAGCATGATTCGGTAGCACTGACTTGATAGAAGATAATAGGCTCGCCTCCGGTACCCACCATCAAGTTGCTGTTGGTATGTATCCGACCATTCACCCTGAAGGTCGGAACGTTGAATATTACCAAGTCATCGTCATACCAAACAGCATTGTTATCCAGCGAAATTCTGGCTTGGTCTTCCTGCATTTCTAGGGCAGAGAAGCCTTTATTCCCTTTATAGGGTTCATACTTGCTGCTTTGTGCCGTCGTCGGAAGTTGAGTGATGTCGGCTTGAGAAATGGGAACGTTGGCAACATAGACAAAGAACGCTTTTTTCAACTGACCATCAGTGTTATACCAACCCTCTGTGCCACTCGCCGAACCCCCACTACTGGCGGCGCAAGTACCACCCGTTCCCGTTGCCTGTGGTAGTGCTCTCGCTTCTACCGGGGTTCTCTTTCTTTTGGGATTACCATTAGTCTCGACAGGGGGATTGCGGAAATAAATCCCGTACAGGGTAAATGTGTCGTACTTCCCGTTATTATCCGTATCGACCGGAAACTTCCAAACCGTTTCTAGGGTTTGTTTGGCTGGATCATCTGGAGGAGCCACATTTGGATTGTTATAGACCAGCTTGAGCTGCGTCTCATCCCCGAATGTATATGGAGGTTGACTCAGGACATAAGAGATTGTCCCCTCATTAGCGATTGATTTTCCTTCACCGGGAGGGCTTCCGGTCAGTCGGTTTTCGTCCGGTGATAACAAGCGCTCTATCTTGGCCTTAGCCCGGTCAATGGCGGGTGTTGCCGCATTCAGAACCGCTTGATCCACGCGGAAGTTACTGGCGTTTTTGGAGCGATCAAACGACCGAATCACGATCGCCGTCGTCAGCAGCGCTACCACCAGCAGCACCATCACCACCGTAGGCAGCACAAAACCCGCTTGAGTTTGGCGTGAGCGGCGTTTGTTTACCCTTAAACCCCGCAAAACCCCATTGAGCAGTGCCTTGAAGAGAACATTAAAGGATCGCCAAACCCTTTTCAGGAGACGCTGGACAAAATTTGTTGGCTTTTTGCGAGTTGACATGGTGACTTTCCTGTCAAGCGTTGAATAGTTCTGAAGTTTAATAGCAGCACCTTGGCGTTAAGCTGATTGGCGCTGAGTTGGCAAATGGCTCACACCCCTAGTTCCTACAGTAATCGCTAAACGATATACTGTGGTGATCGCCATCCTCAGCTATGTTATTAAGCAGAAATCAAAAACTCAGCAGACAAGCCTGATTTCCTTTTGTGATTAATCCTTCTCCAGATAATCTGGAGCCAGGAAGACTCTATCGGTCTATGTCTCCAAAAGCGGATATTTTTAAACCCGCTTAGGGTTGACAAATGATTTTAAAAGTAGTAATAGAATCGAACACAGCTTAACGACCAGTTTGCGATAGGCTAACTGGACTTATCCTACCCACTTGTTTGGGAAAACTTATCACCCCAAAGAAAAATATCAAACCCATTCAAAATAAGAGGAAATTCTGTAGGGGCACGGGATGCCGTGCCCTGACACATTGCTCAGAAGAGCGATCGCACTCTCGCGAAGACCGCCGAGGCTTGCCGATCACAACATCTTACAAGCGATTCAGGTCAATCCCTGCTTGCTTCGCCATGGCTTGCAAACCCAACTTATCTAAGGTTTTGATCGCCTTAGTCGAAAGCCGGAGTCTAACCCAACGGTTGCCTTGAGGCCACCAAATGCGCTTCCACTGTAAGTTAACTTCCTGTACTTTCTTGGTACGACGGTGAGAGTGAGAAACAGCAAAAGCATTGTTTGCCTTTCTCCCAGTTAGCTGACATTTACGTGCCATAATCAATCTCCAGATAGTAGTCCGTTATCCATCATATCTTTGAGGAAGTGAGGACAGAGGACAATACTGCTCCCAAGGGTGAAATTCAACGATAGAAAGGACGGGCGAGACGCCCATCCCACAATCATTAGACCTATGACAAAATTCAAAAATTCACCTCCTCACTAAAGCTCCGGCTTAATCCCTCCTCACTAAAGCTCCGGTTATAAAGGGGGAAACTGGAAATCTTGCTCCCTCCCCTTAATAACCGGAGCGACCGGAGCGGAAGGTGAGGATGAGCAGAGGGCTGGGGAGGGGTCTTTCCAGGATTTTTGCAAGAGGTCTATTCGTTCTCTCTCTACCTAACGTTGCGTCAAGCGGGTGAGTACCTGGTTAGAACGCTCAACAAACGCCTTCATGCCTTCAGCATCGAAGCCTTTCTGAGCCATCAAGGCTAAATCGTAAACATGCTGACAAATCAGATTAGCTAACTCCCCGGAAGGCGACTGACCGCTACTTTGAACGATACTTCCCTGACTCAGATCATAGAGATTCTCAATCAGCGGGTGAGCGGTATTCACAATCAAGACATGCTCTTCAGGGAACTCGGCATTCTGCTGCTGAAGCAGCGCTGTCATCTCCCGCAGACGCCGCATCGCTTCCGGTAATAACACCATCGCCGGTGGTGTGCCTTGGGCGTCATCCGACTTCAGCGCTTGAGTTTTGATGTTGACTTTGGGCTTATTGAGTGATTTCTCAAATAGCTCTTTAATCACTTCGCTGCGAGTTTTGTTGGTTTTAGGGTCAACAATCTCTTTCTCTTTATCCTGATCAATCAGGGTTTGATCTAAGTCGGAGTCTACCCGCGAGAACTTGACCTCCGAATACTCGCGCTCTAAAAAGCTGATGAAGTGAGGGTCGATGAAGGAGTCCATAAACAGGACTTCCAAACCTTGATTTTTGTGCAATTCTACATAGGTCGCCTGAGACGCTTCATCATTACAGTAGAAAACACGGTTTTCGTTGTGTTCCTTGTTGCGATCTAGATACTCCTTGAGGGTGGTGTAGTTCGATGTTGATTTTTGGGTGTTGGATTTGGGATTGTCTTCTGTATTGCTTGGAGTGACCTCTTGCCAAGCATCGCCTTCTTGGGATTGCACCTCAACAGTTGGGGTTTCAGCTACCACAGGCGTCTCGCCTGAGTTCGGTTCCGGCTGATAGGTGGTGCGATAAATAATGATGTCTTCGACTTGCTTCTTAAACTTGTCGTCGTTGAGGGAGCCAAATTTGACGAAGGTGCCGACATCTTGCCAGCAGCGAATGTATTCGTCGCGTCCTTCATTGTAGAGAGACTTTAAGCGATCGCCGACTTTTTTCGCAATGAAGTCCGCAATGCGCCGCACGGTGCGATCGTTAGTTAGGGCGCTACGGGAAACGTTTAAGGGGATATCCGGGCTATCAATCACCCCCCGCAGTGGCATCAAAAATTTGGGAATGACTTCTTCACAGTGGTCGCTAACAAACACCTGATTGCAGAATAGCTTGATGTTACCCTTTGTCACATCCACATCCGGCTTGAGTTTGGGGAAGTAAAGAATGCCGTTGAGCAGGAAAGGATAGTCAGTGTTCAGATGCACCCACAGTAGCGGGTCTTCTTGGAAAGGGTAAAGGTAACGATAGAACTCTAAATAATCTTCTGTGGTCAGGTTTTGCGGCGATTCCTTCCAGAGTGCCCGCTGCTTGTTAATTTGTTCGCCATCCAGCTTAATCGACACGGGCATAAAATCACAGTAGGCTTTCACCAACTGCTTAATCCGCATCGCTTCAATGTATTCCTGTTCCTCGTCTTGGAGGGTCAGAGTTACAGTCGTCCCGCGCTGGGTACGGGTGGAATCGGTTAGCTCAAAAGCTGGGGAACCGTCACAAGACCAGTGAACGGCTTGTGATCCTGCTCTATAGGAGAGGGTATCAATTTCAACCTTCTTCGCCACCATAAAGGAGGAGTAGAAGCCTAAACCGAAGTGACCGATAATCTGTTGGTCAGCGTCTTTTTGATATTTCTGGATAAATTCCTCGGCGCTGGAAAAGGCGACTTGGTTAATGTATTTTTTCACCTCATCGGCGGTCATGCCGATTCCGTTATCACAGATGGATAGGGTCTTGTTGTCTTTATCAATGGTGATGACAATTTCTGGTTCTTCCAACTCACCGTCAACTTCCCCGGCGTAGGAGACCATTTTCAATTTTTGGATGGCATCGACGGAATTAGAGATCAGTTCCCGCAAGAAGATTTCGTGATCGGTGTAGAGAGACTTCTTGATAATGGGAAAGATATTTTCAGTATGAATAGTGATATTGCCCTGTTCTAGGATCGTCATAGGTGTAGTTTAGTGATTTAAAAGGTCTTCAAGTGTGATTTTGTGCGATCTCAGGGGGTTTTGTTCCTCGGATTACCCCCTAAGGGTGATTCGGATTTCCCTACCCTCCCACCTTTTTGAGCTGAGATAGCCCAGTAGATCTCTGGCAAGCCAATAGCTAGGACGGGCATCTTGCCCATCCCACTCTTAGTCATTTTTGCTTGTGGGGTAGGCGTCCCGCCTGCCCCAGAATTGGATGAAAAGGAATGCGATCAACAGGTCTAGTGGGGAAGCAAGTGAGCAATCCTATCTTAGACCTAGGGCTGAAAAATTCAGTTTAGCCAATTTATTTTTAATTTTTGGGCGGATTGTGGAAAGAATGGATGGTTCAAGGGGGCCATCATTGAAATTCTTAAAGGAAATGCCCAATGTTAAGTGTAAGGACTGTTCTTGTGACGCCACGGCAAAATGCCAATGTCCTCTGGGTATATATAATAAATCCCCTGGGCTTAACATGCATTCTAAATAAGGTTTATTAGTCTGAGTTAATTGGACTTGCCACTTTTTATGACCTTGCAGTTGTAACACGACAACATCAAAGCGATCGTAGTGTAAATGAGCGCCCGGATGATTGGGATGCGAACAGAATGCATACATCTTCGTAGAGGCTTTTAGTTCTCCGGCAATTTGCCTGCAAACCTGTTCTAACGCTGGCACTAATTTTTCAATTCTTTCAATATGAAGGGTTTGGCCTTGATGCCATTGCTCTAATAGTTCTGCCTTTTGCCCTACAATAGGGGCGCTGTTATCAAAACACCTGATGTGATCGTCTGGGCATTCCAATAATAAATTTTGTAGCTGCTCCCAACTCAAGAGTTTCTCAAACTTTTTGGACGTAATACCAGGAATCTGAACGGCTTTTTTTTTCCAGTATTTTCCAAAAAATTCTTTTAAAGAAAGCGGGTATATTAGTGTTTCTAGATGTTCAAAGCGTTTGAACGCAAGATAAGAGGGTTGCTGCCAATCAAAGCTGAACCGTTTGTTTGAGGAAATGGTTGCCATAATTTTTAAGTAGATGCATGAAAATTACCCCTCCACCCCTGGAAGGGTTATGACCTAAGAGAAATGTTGTAAATGTCCTCCGACATGTACAACATTTCCCCAAATAAACTATCCCTCGAATGAGATGGTTTTATGCAATATTTTGTCTGACTAAAGGCGAAGATTCTTCACCTCGTTTGAGTCGCGTCAATTCTATCGCGAATTCTGACTTAAGGATGTTGAGTTGTAAAACTTCTTGATGAGCTATCCCATCTTCCCGCCCCTGCCCCTAGAGATTGTCATCTGCTGTAACGCACTGCTAGTGAGATATCCGCCTTTTGAGTTGGCGTACTAGCTGAATCAGGGGCTTGGGCAAGCGCTTCATTATTGCAAATTTTAACTCTTGGCGTCCATCTTTAGGCTGATTTTTTTGAATACACGTTTCTAAGGCTTGAACCCAAGAATCAGATATCTCAGCGGCTTTAGCGGCTGCCAACACTCGCTCCATTTCAGTCAGTGGCCCTGCGTTTACCTGGATATTTTGAATTTGCTCATCGGTGATATCTTCCTCAAAGCATTCGGGTAAGCCAACGCCCAAAATCCGGAAATTCAAAATAGTCCGAACACATTTCTCGCAGCGTCCACAGTTACGGTCCTTTTGGGAACCTTGCCAGCATACTCTCAGGCTTTGCAGGGCTTCAGGCCAATGGGCAATTTCCCCCATTTTTTCCAGGCGAGGGAAGGCGGCACCATCATGAACGATTTGAAATGCTTTGGTTGAGAGCATCCAATCGGTGATGGGATTGGAGCCATAGGGGAATGAGAGTGCTTGGTAGGGAAAAGAGCTGGCAATTAGCCCAGTTGTATAGCCACCTTGTAACAGCATTAAGCAAGAGGCAAGAGCAGTGCCAAAGGCGTTTTCCCAATCTAGGGGTAACTGACGAAAGTTAGTGGCGAGGGGGATTAATTCTACCCCAAGGCTGGCGAGGAGTACTTTTGACTTTTCTGCGGCTTTGGCAAAGGGCTGCTGCTCTTCGAGGGGAATATCTAGCCCGTGTATCATTAAACCCGCTTGGAGATTTCGCTGCCACCTGCCACAACGATCGCTGCGATGGCGAAAAACGGTGAAGCAACTATCAACGCCCCCCGAGAAAGCCACCAAGGCTTTATCGGATGAGTCAGCCAGGGGTTGTTCCTGCTCCACGTCGGCACTAATTTTAACAGGATGATAGCGCTGTGGTTCCCAAGCTGACCAAGCGGCTTGAAATTCCTCCAAATTTTGCAGGAGTGTGGGAGAAAGTTGTCCGTGTACGGCGACGGGCGCTGCCCATTGCATGGACAAGAGTATAGTCGCAACAACAAAAGGGTCACAACTGGGCGTTAACAGAGAATTGTATTGAGTCGGAAGCCGATACCACAACTGGCTGCGCTCTTGGTTGGGTGACTCAATTGTGACAGGGATGGTAGTTTCGCCATCAACTTCGACGGCAGCTTCTCTCCATAGATGAGTTTGGCGCATTAGAGGTGTTCCCTTGACCAGAGTAAAAATCCAAGTAAAACTTTCAGCTTAGAGGATTCAGTTATTGGGTCGATCGCAAATTGTACCGGCTGATCAGGAGGAGGTAGTAATTCATTCAATACCTCTTCATGGAAGAGATGCCCCACTTGCTCCCGATAAGGTTCTGCTTGCTGCCGTACCAATCGCCATCCTGGGTTATTCAGATCGAATGTTCGGTAGTAGTGGCGTCGTTCATATCCTAGTTTCTGCTGAAACTGTCGCCATTTTGCCTGCGTTTCATAGAAGCGGCGAATATATCGTTGACCTCTACCCGTAAGTTGAAGCGGTTCTGTGTTAAATTGGTTGCGATCCAAAGGTAGCTGGGCGAGTGGGCTAAATCGCGTGCGGACTAATTCATATTGGGCACGGCGCTGAGCCAGCGATTCTACGGGCAATGCTGCTGTTGTTTTCAACACTTCCCAATCCAGACAAGGCAGAACCGGCCAAGCACCAAAACTGAGTTGCCATCCCGCAATCGAGCCGATCAGCAGCCGTTGTCGATGGTAAAGCTCAAACCACCAGGTTCGCTTAAACTCTACATCCGAATAGCTTTCGTAAACCGAACGGATGCGATCGCATCGTTCTTGTACTAAGTCACCGAAAACCTCTCGTCTTAGCAGTCTCTCTAGTAATTGGGGGGTAAACCCACAACGATTAATGCCTTGGGGAAAGAAGCTTTCAAAGGATAGACCTTTTTCAGAGAGATAGTAGGTGGATTTGCCGCCAATCACGCGATCGAGTAAAAAGCCAGAAATCACCCTCGGTGCTAAATTGCTCAGCTGGGAACCAACCCCCCAACCCAAACCCATGATGCTATCGCAGCCGTTCGCGAGGTGCTCCCAATTAACCACTAAGTCGGCGTAGGCAGGGTATTGGTTATCAGGAAGCGCTGTGGTGTGATATTTAAAACCAAGAGTACGAGCAACAGGAATTGCACAGGCCATTTCTAAGTCGGTGCGCCTACCGACAGTTAAGGCAACAGTGTCAATTGCTTGCCGATGCAGGAACCCTGCCAGCATTCGGGAGTCAAGTCCGCCGGAGAGGAACAGGCTATAGCGGTTACCGGTGGGTGCATGACGAGCGATCGGCTTTGCCGGTGCGCTTCGCGCAATCGCGCGATCGAGGACTTGTTCTAAAATATCGAGCTGCTGGGCAAAAGAAGTATTGGTATATTCGCCACTATCATCGGGAATTTGATATTGTCTCGTCTCTTTAGGGGCATTTTTAGCTTGCCAAGTTAAGCAATGTCCTGCTTCTAAACGGCGGACATTTTGCCATAAGGTTTGCCCATCAAAGATACCATTCGTTAGTAAAATTCCGACTAATCCCGTGGGGTTAAAGACTGGCTGAAAAAGTGGATGGTGTCTGAATAGTTGGGGACTCGAACCCACTAAGGCAACATCATTATGAATATAGTAATAAATTGGGAAAAGACCGAGTAGATCGGCGGCAATGCTTAAACCCAAATGAGGGTGGTAAACGGCTACGGCATGAAAGCCATCAAAGGAAGGTAATACTTGATTCGGCGCAGTTTTCCAGATGTTTTTTAGCGTCGAAGCATCTATTCGTTCTGAGCTGGTTTGAGCAATGGCTTCTCCCCAAACCATAGCAGCTCCTCCTGCGTCCGCCAAGTAGCTAATCGGAGCGTGGGGGGATGCTGCCCAGATGGCGTCAAAGTCTCCACTAGAGCAGGAATTGGTGTTTAGTCCTTCTACGAGTGGCAGGTGAGGCTTTATGGTTTTTATATAGTGCGATCGCCGCTCTGGGTCGGGATCGATAATGAGAATAAAATTAGCCATTGATATAGTAATTTGATGGGATTCGCAGGTAGATTTTATTAACCACAGAGAACGCAGAGTTCACAGAGAGAAAAGAATGAGGGAGAGATTCATAAATTATTTAGGTTGAGAGAAGTTTTTTTAGCGTTTACTTAAAGTTGTCTAAGTTGGCGATCGAGAGCTAGATCGCTTTTTGCTGACTTCTAATAAGGCTTGAGCTTGTTGAGAAGGGAGTACAATAGCTGCTGCAATTTTAACGAGTACTATCAACATAATTTTTACTCGGCGCAGCATCGAAGAGTCATATCGAATTACCTGCAAAAGGAAGCGAACCGCAACTAAGCCTTTTTTCCGTTCTAAATTCCCTTCAATCGCCTTAAACATCAGGTACTTGTAGCGGCTACCCAGAGTTTGTCGCTTTAAATGCTGTAGAGATTCAGGAGCTTGGGCGAAATGACGTTCAATGACTTTTAAGCTTCCTGCCTCCATTTTCCATACATTAAATGAGGCTGATTCAGGAGAAATTCGGTATAAAATCTGCGGTGAAGGAACGGCTACATATTCATAACGAGCCGCTAATCGTAGCCATAAATCCCAATCCTCAGCGAATGCTAATGATTCATCGAATGTCCCGACTTCCTCTAAAGCTTGTCTGCGAATTAAGGGGTTAGAACCACTTTCTACAAAATCTCTCAATAATAGCTTTTCATAAGCATTGCCATTGACAGTAATATGACCTCCAGCGCGTAAAAATTGACCCGACTCGTCAATCCAATCGCTCCAACTATAAGCCACAGCTGCTTGAGGGTTTTCCTGCAAGGCTTTCAACTGTGATTCTAGTTTATCCGGCGTCCACAAATCATCAGCATCCAAAAATGAGATAAATTCTCCCTTGGCTTCAGCTAGTCCACGATTACGACTTACGGAAACCCCCGAATTAGGAAATGAAAATACCCTGATACGAGCATCTTTTATCTCGTTAATCGCTGCTAAAGTTGAATCTTCGGAACCATCGTTGACTACAAGCAGCTCAAAGTCAGTGAAGCTTTGGCTTAAAACAGAATCAATCGTATTTTTAATTGTTTTTTCTCCATTGTAAACGGGAACAATAACCGAGATTAATGGCATTTTTAATCTTGATAACAGGTATACTTAAACCGTATTTAATTTCATATATCCTAAGAGAGTTGTGGTATTGGATAGGACTTTAAATTTATTGATAACGGCCTGAGCTAATTTAGGGGTTAGGAGAGTGATTGCCGCAATTCTAAATAATACCTTCCAGATAACTTTTGCTTGAAGTAAAGAAGGGTCGTTTTTGATGGCATTCCAAAGAAACCGAATAGCCGCTATACCTTTGCTGCGTTCTGGGTAGCCCTCAATTGCCTTAAATGTCAGGTACTTGTAGCGATTACCAAGGCATTGCGGCTTCAGGTACTGTAAAGATTCAGGTGCAACAGCAAATGCTTTATCAATGACTTGTAAGCTGGATGCCTCCATCTTCCACACATTAAACGAGGCTGAATTAGGAGAAATCCGGTATAAAATTTGTGGCGATCGCACGGCAACAAACTCATAACGAGCAGCTAACCGCAGCCACAAATCCCAATCTTCGGCAGGTGTTACTGAGGGATCGAAACCGCCAACTTCAGTTAAGGCTTGCCGCCGAATTAAAACATTAGAACCATTGGCTACAAAATCATTCAATAAAAGTTTTGTAAAAACCGCTCCCTGTTCGGTATTGTAGCTACCTTTACCTAATAACTGGCTCGATTCATCAATCCAATCCGTCCAACTATAAGCTACACCTGCTTTAGGATTGGCTTGCAAAGCTTGCAACTGTGCTTCTAGCTTATCGGGTGTCCACAAGTCATCGGCATCGATAAAGGAGATATAGTCACCTTTGGCTATCTCTATTCCCCTGTTGCGACTCGTAGATTGACCGGCATTGGGGTAGGAAAATACCTGAATTCGGGAATCTGGGATGCGCTCAACAATGTCTAATGTACCATCCTGCGAACCGTCGTTAATAACCAGTAATTCAAAATCTGTGAGCGTTTGATTCAAAACAGATTCAATTGTTTCTCTAATGGTTTTTTCACCATTAAAAACAGGAATAACAACAGAAACTAAAGGCATATTTAAAAAGGCTCTAGTTGCATGAGAAATAGTATCGTATGGAAATTTTTGAGTTGCTTGGTTCTGTTGGCTACTCTATAGGCATATCGATGGGTTAGTAGCAAGACAAGCACGCTAGTCAACAACATTTTCCAAGTTACTCTCCTGCGTAGGAGCGAAGAGTCATTTATAACAGCACTCCAGAGAAACTTGATCGCGATTAAGGCACGCGAGCGCGTTGGGAAGCGTTCAAAACACCTGTAAGCGAGAAATCGGTATAAGTTCGCAAGGCTGTGGCGTTTCAGATGCTGTAACGAGTCAGGAGCACGCTCAAATGAAAGCTCAATCACTCGCTCACAAGCCTCGGCCATTCTTAGTAGATTGGCAGATGCAGAAGTAGGGGACTGTCGATACAAAATATGGGGGTAGGGTACAGCTACAAAATGATAGCGTGCTGCCAATCGTATCCATAGTTCCCAATCTTCGGCGGGGGGAAGCGACTCATCAAAAGTACCCACTTCTTCTAAAGCTTTCCGACGAACTAAAGGGTTAGATCCATTGTCTAAAAAATCGCATAATAAGAGCTTGGCATAAACATCGCCACTGGTAGTACTTTGGCTCGCTTCCCGTAAAAAATGTCCCTTCTCATCAATACATTGGCTCCAACTGTAAGCCACTGCTGCTTGAGGGTTGTCTTGGAGTGCTTTGAGTTGAGCCTCTAACTTTTCAGGCTTCCACAAATCGTCAGCATCTAAGAAAGCCAGAAATTCACCAGTGCTGTGAGAAATTCCTCGATTACGACTCGCGGCTTGCTTGGCATTGGGGTAGGAGAACACTTGCAAACGAGGGTCTTTGATACTATTGACAATCTCTAGTGTTGTATCTTGCGACCCATCATTAATCACAATAATTTCAAAATCTTGAAATGTTTGATTTAAGACTGAGTCTATCGTTTCTTGAATTGTCTTTTCAGCATTGTAAGCTGGAATAATAACTGAAATAAGTGGCATATTAGCTCCAGTTGGCAGATTACCTATCAATTAAGGAATATCAGTTTTGAAGTACCTCAGCAAATCCTTGTGGATATGGGGAAGAGGAGGAGATTGCCAAATAATTTCCTCAGCTTTTTTAGGGGGATATAAAATCCACAAAGCTACTCTATGCATCACTTTACGCATAGCAGGCAGCTTCAGAAAACCCTCATCATTCATGATTAATTTTCCGATAAATTTAGCCGCTAGCAAGCCTCGTTTTCGAGTAGTCGGTCCATCTAAGACTTTAAAGGTTAGATATCTGTAAAGGTTAGCCCAGGTATACTTTTTTAAGTACTGTAGGGATGGAGGAGCCTCCTTGTAAGCTCGCTTTAGGACTTTCACACAAGCGGCTTCCTGCCTAGCCACATCACCAGACATTGACTTGGCAGATAATCGATATAATATTTGAGCAGAAGGTACAGCAACAAATGGATAGCGAGCCGCCAGCCGCAAAAAGATATCCCAATCTTCAGCCGCAGGAAGTGATTCATCAAAACCACCTACTTCGATTAAAGCCTGCCGACGAATCAGCGCGTTAGAGCCATTTTCCAAAAAATCAATCACTAAAAGCTTCGGTAAAACATCGCCGCTAGCCGTTAAATAGCCGCCTCGGCGTAAAAAATTACTGGATTCATCAATATAATCAGTCCAGCTATAAGCAACAGCCGCTTTGGGATTTTCTTGAAGTGCCTTCAACTGCGCTTCTAGCTTATCAGGCGTCCACAGATCATCACCATCTATGAAAGAAATATATTCACCCGTAGCATGAGAAAGTCCCCGATTACGACTTGCCGCTAAACCAGCATTGGGATAGGAAAACACTTGCAATCTGTGGTCTTGGATGCTAGATACAACCTCTAACGTAGCATCTTTAGAACCATCATTAATAATGATTAACTCGAAATCTTGGAATGTTTGATTTAAGACAGATGTAATGGTTTCTTGAATCGTTTTTTCGCCATTATAAACGGGTATAACTACAGAGACAGTTACCATATTAGATATTCTCTCAGTTATTATTTGGATGACTCTGCGAATCGGGATAGCAGTTCTTCTACCGATTCTTTAACTTGTGAAGGTTGTTTGACAAATTTACAATAAGGGATTTGATACGTCCAAGTTTCATAGAATGCCTCATTTTTATAGTAAGAATTGGGCAGTAATATGTTAGGGATTCCGAGCAAGGTCGAGAGAATGTGACCGTGTAATCGATTTGTAATGACTAAACGACTCTGAAGCAATTGATAGACTCCAGCGTGCATCAAACTCCACGAGAAGCGAGGAATAAATGAGTCGGGAATTTCATCAAATTTCTGAGCATAGGGATGAAACCGTTCCCATTTTTGGCGAGGAAGCCACTGTTTAGGATGAGCTAGCCCTCGTTGCCAACCTTCCCGAACGAGTAAAACCATGCCGGGAAGACGCCAATACCATTCCTTCAGTTCTCCGAACCGTCCTCTTCCTCGGTAAATCCATTGTTTTGGCGACTCATCCCACTCTTGAACCACTAAATTAGGAATTCCCAAAGCACTCGGTGAGAAGGTTTTCTCTAACTCGGTATCATCTCTACATAGATAAAGAATCGGACGCTTAGAGTTAAATTTATAAGCAGGTATCGGCATATTAACCATGCCAAACACCATATCTGGTGCTTTGATCACCTGACAGTTATAAAAATGTTTCAAAGCTAGTTCATAACTATAATCATCCCGTGTAAACAGTGTTAAATTGGGATGTGCATTAAAGATAGCTGCTGCTCTATTTAAATTCTCCGCATTGGTAAAATAGATACACTGCGGCATGATAATAATCGGGCGATCGCGATATTGTGCAATGATGCGTTCGCGAAAGAGTTGATGGTGAGGCCACAGGTCGCCCAAGTTGCCGCCACCTTGTAAAATGATCGGCGCTTCTTGACTGAGGCGTTGTTCTAGCCGTTGCTCAGAGAAATCATCAATGCTGGCAATATAGTTAATTTTGGCTTTGATTACATCCGTGATGTAAAAAATTGTAGCCAGACCAATCAGGTGATCTCCAATATTGAAATAATCCGGATAGTCCAGTAACGCACACTGCTCGAATATCCCAATTTTTTCTAGAGAACTCTGGAGACTATCCCTGATTTTTTCTAGCTTTGAAAGATCCATAAGATCCTTTTGAATATAATGCTGTCCACAATAATATGCTGTGGATGCATCTATTACAGATACATCTCATGCTATCTGACTTGCTCAACAGATAACTTAATGAGTTCCCTCCTTTTTTGAGAATCCAGCTCAAACTCTATCAGCTAGGAGTTGGGAGTACTGATAAGCTTAGCCGTTGCTTTTTGTTAAAGGTGAGGGCGTTATCGGCACAATCAATGATAATAGTGTCCCCCTCAACAAAAGTATTCTCAAGGATTTTGGTAGCGATCGCGTTTTCCAGTTCTCGCTGAATCGCTCGTTTAAGTGGACGCGCCCCGTATACCGGATCGTAACCGACTTCGACGATGTAGTCTTGAGCTGTTGACGAAAGTTCAAGCTTAATTTTTTGGTCAGCTAATAGACGTTCGATCCGTTTGAGCTGAATCTTGACAATCTGGCTGAGTTCGCTGCGATTCAAGGTGTGGAAGATGATGATGTCATCAACACGGTTGACAAATTCGGGACGGAAGTGTTTGCGTAAGGCCGTCGTCACCCGTTTCCGCATCTCTTCGTACTGCGAATCATCCCCAGCCACATTCAAAATATGGTCGCTGCCAATATTGCTAGTCATCACGATGATCGTATTGGAAAAATCCACCGTTCTCCCTTGAGAGTCGGTGATGCGTCCGTCATCGAGGACTTGCAGCAAAATGTTGAACACATCCGGATGCGCCTTTTCCACCTCATCCAACAGCACGACCGAGTAAGGACGGCGGCGAATCGCTTCAGAGAGTTGCCCGCCTTCTTCATAGCCCACATATCCCGGAGGCGCACCCACTAGCCGCGAGACGGCGTGTTTTTCCATATACTCGGACATGTCAATTCTGACTAAGGCATCCTGGCTGTCAAACAGGAATTGCGCGATCGCTCTTGCTAGTTCCGTCTTACCCACGCCCGTTGGCCCCAGAAACAAGAAGGAACCGATGGGGCGTCCGGGGTCTTTCATTCCCGCCCTTGCGCGACGAATAGCCGCCGCCACGGAAGTAACCGCTTCAGTTTGTCCAATTACCCGTTGATGTAAATGCCCTTCTAGCTGCAATAGCTTCTGGCGTTCCGTCTCTAGCAAGCGGTTAACCGGAATCCCCGTCCAATTCGCCACAATTTCAGCAATATCCGCTTCGGTGACTTGTTCACGGGATAAGGCACGCCCTTCCGCTTGGAGTTCTAAGAGCATACCTTCTTTGCTATCGCGATCGCGCTGTAACGTCTCTAACTTCCCATATTTAAGTTGAGCTGCCTTATTCAGGTCATAAGCGCGTTCTGCCTGCTCAATCTGCACCCGAATTTGGTCTTCTTCTTTTTTCAGGTTGTTGATTTCTTCGCGAAGTTTCTTTTCCTCTTCCCACCGCCCTTCCAGCGTGGCGTGTTTTTCTTCCAGGGTCAGAATTTCTTGTTCAATGCGTTCGAGACGTTCTCGTGAAGCACGGTAGGCGTTGCTGGTGGTGGGCAGATTCTGTTGATTTTCTGTATCTAGAGACAGCTTTTCCATCTTGAGCTGCATCAGCCGTCGCTCAATCGTCTCTAATTCCACCGGCTTGGAGGTCATCTCCATTTTCAGCTTGGCTGCGGCTTCATCGACTAAGTCAATGGCTTTGTCCGGCAGGAAACGCTCGGTAATATAGCGGTCGGAAAGGGTAGCTGCTGCCACCAGCGCCGAATCCGTAATAATCACATTGTGGTGGACTTCGTAACGCTCCTTGAGTCCGCGCAAAATCGAAATCGTATTCTCTACGGTCGGTTGACTGACATAAACTTGTTGAAAGCGACGTTCCAGCGCTGCATCTTTTTCAATGTGCTTGCGGAACTCATCCAGGGTGGTGGCTCCAATACAGCGCAGTTCCCCCCGTGCCAGCATGGGTTTGAGCAAGTTCCCCGCATCCATTGCCCCTTGGGTTGCCCCTGCACCGACAACGGTGTGCAATTCATCGATAAATAGGACAATTTGACCATCGGAGTGGGTCACTTCTCGCAGGACGGCTTTAAGTCGGTCTTCAAATTCTCCTCGATATTTGGCCCCGGCAATCAGGCTACCCATATCTAAGGAAATGAGTTGGCGATTTTTCAACGATTCGGGAACATCGCCATTAACGATACGCTGGGCGAGGGCTTCTGCGATCGCGGTTTTCCCCACTCCCGGCTCTCCGATCAGGACTGGGTTATTCTTAGAGCGGCGAGAGAGGACCTGAATCACGCGACGGATTTCCTCGTCCCGCCCAATCACCGGGTCAAGTTTCCCCGCTTTAGCTTGCTCTGTTAAATCTCGCCCATACTTCTCTAGGGCGTTGTAACGATTTTCAGGATTTTGGTCGGTAACTTTTTGACTCCCCCGTGTGGCTTTAGCGGCGGCTTCCAGCTTTGGGGTGTCCACATTGTGGGTTTTGAGCAAGCGGCGTCCGACTCGGTCATCTTCGGCTAACGCTAAAAGCAAATGTTCTACAGCAATGTATTCATCCTGAAAAGAGGTGCGGAACGCCTCAGCCTTATCCAGCATGATATCCAAGCCGCGACCGAGGTAGAGCTGGTCAAGCGTACTCACTTTCGGTTGGCGGTTGGCGAAGGCTTCCAGTTGTTGCTTAAACCGAGCCACATCAACCGTCACCTTGGTAAGAATTTGATTCGCCAGCCCGTCTTGTTCCAGCAGGGCGACCGCCACATGCTCTACCTCTAGCGTTTGGTTCTTGAAGAGTTTGGCAACGTCTTGAGATTGTGCGATCGCTTTCCAGGCTGTCTCCGTGAACTTGTTCGGGTCTGTGGGCTGCATTTCCTATAATGAATTCCAATTAAAAAGTATCTCCCCAGTCGCAGTATAACAATCTCCTCTACTCAACTAGGTATCTGTTGAGCGGAAAAAATCAATGGGAAAGGATTGTTAAATGCACATCAGCTTAGAAATACTTTTACGCCAGTTTCGAGTGACGACATCGCCTGATAAAATCCTGGGGTCGGGTGAGCATCGCCCAACCCGACTAACCAGCGCGAAAAAGCTAAACCACCGCCACCACCTTAAGCGCAAAAATCTTCTCGATCGCATCCTCTACCACTTTATCCGGCGTGGATGCCCCAGAAGTAACCCCGACAACAATTTCTCCCGAAGGAAGCCAGTTGTGGGTGACTTCCAAATCACGTCCTAAGGGCTTATGCTCCACCTGATTTCCTGGCCCTATTCGTGCAGCACTATCGATGTGATAAGAAGGAATCCCCTGCTCAATCGCAATTTGTTGCAGTTGGGTGGTGTTGGACGAGTTGAAGCCGCCAATAACCACCATCAAGTCTAACTTTTCTTCGACTAGCCCCAACATGGCATCTTGCCGCTCTTGGGTGGCATCACAGATGGTGTTAAAGCTGTGGAAGTGATTGTTTAACTGGGTAGGGCCATATTTCTTCATCATCGTGTGCTCAAACAGCTTACCAATCTGCTCGGTTTCACTCTTGAGCATGGTGGTTTGGTTGGCAATGCCAATTTGCTCTAAATCCCGATCCGGGTCAAACCCTAAAGAGCAAGCGCGGCTAAACTTGGTCATAAACTCGTCACGATTTCCGCCGTGGAGAATGTAATCCGCGACGTACTCTGCCTCTTTGATATTGAGTACCACTAAGTATTTGCCTGCAAAGGAACTGGTAGCGACAGTTTCTTCGTGTTTGTACTTGCCGTGAATAATGGAGGTGTAGTCTTTTTTCTTGTGCTTCTCAACCGTATTCCAAACTTTGGACACCCAGGGACAGGTAGTATCGACAATTTTGCAGTTTTTGTCGTTTAACAACTGCATCTCCTGGACACTAGCACCAAAAGCTGGTAAAATAACCACGTCACCGCCATCGACAACCGAAAAGTCTTTCTTCCCGCTCTGAACTGGGATAAACCCTACTTCCATCTCCTGCAAGCGCTGATTGACGGAGGGATTATGAATGATTTCATTGGTCATCCAAATGCGATCAGAGGGGAAGTGTTGACGAGCTTCATAAGCCATCGCCACGGCTCGCTCTACACCCCAACAAAAGCCAAAGGCTTGCGCCAGCAGGATGGTAACCTCTCCCCGCTGAAGTCGATAGTTGTTATTGCGAATTTCTTGAATCAGGTTACTTTGATATTCTGACTGTAGCTGAGTGGCAACTTCGGCTTCGTGACCAAATCCCTTGCGATGGTAATTTTCTGAACTATGGAGCGATCGCTTGAAGGCTTTTGTATCCATGCAGCGTGTCCTACCCAATGAATGATTGTAAATAAGTCTTAATTCCCCTTGATCATAGAATGTCAGAGTCTTGTTACTGGGAGAGTTATCTTTTCACTTCACCGCGACGGGTTCGAGGACGAGTTGGTTGAGAACTAAGAGTGCATTGCGCCAGACTAAGTAGCCTTGAGGATTGAGGTGCAAGCCATCCGTACTCAGTTCAGTCTTCAGGTTACCATCGGCGTCGGCAAACAGGGGGTAAAGGTCAAGGAAAATCACATTTTCCTCTTTGGCGATCGCCCTCAGCCGTTCGTTCAGCTCTCGGATGCGACGATTGGGGATAGGAAGAAGGCGAGCGCGTCCTTCCCAGGTGATGCGTTCGGCACTGTGGGGCAAAATCGATTGTAGGACTATCTTGCTGCGAGGATGAATTCGCCGTAAGTAGCGAATAATCAGCTCTTGGTTAGCCAAAATGGTCTCGTCTGTGATCCCCCGAATCAGATCATTGATTCCGATCATCACAAAAATCACTTCTGGCTGAGTCTTGTCGAATAGAGCCAATCGATTCAACAAACCCTTTGAGGTTTCGCCGGAAATTCCCTGATTTAGCCAAGTGCATTCTGAGGGCAATATCTCGCTGGGAAACCACAGCGAGAGTGAATCTCCAGCGAGGATGGTCAAACGTTTGGGCTGCTGTCGTGCGATAACATCTGCTTCTCGCCCTAGCAATTCTACCCACTGTTGGTAATTGAGCAGGTGGCGTGGCCCTAATTCAGACGCTGAGTCAGACGCTTTCGAGTCAGATAAGCGTGTTGCTGCCGCTGAGTGAATCATGGGAGAGGCCATTGACCAATCGTACTTGCGTAGTAATACTAAGGCGATCGCTAACATGAGTAACCCATTAGCCGCGAGGGAAAAGAACGCCCAAGTCGGAAAAGTCTTCGAGTGAGTGGACACTTGATCAATCTAGCATCGGGTTTGAATCAGATTTTAGTGGCATTGTACTCATCCACTCAAACAAACTTTTCCAGGTCAATGTCCCAACCGTCTCGCAGTGCCCCATGATGGATCACAAAGTCTCTAAGTGCAAAGGTGTCTGCTCGGTAGAACAGACAGGTTAACGCAATTCCCCAGAGGCTCCAGACAGACCCAATCCGGACGTAAATTCCTCTCCGTAACCTTCTTCACCATGCTCATTAATATCCAAACCTTGTTCTTCTTGTGAGGGTTTGACCCGCAAGTCCATAACAAAACTGAGAAGCTTGAGAATGATGAAGGTACCCACAGCCGCAAAAATGTAGGTTGCGACAACACTTACAATTTGTGGCACTAATAGTCCTGCATTCCCATAAAGTAACCCATTATTTCCGGCACTATTCACCGCTTTGGTGGCAAACACTCCCGTGAGAATTGCACCAACTGTACCACCGACTCCATGTACAGGGTAAGTATCGAGAGAGTCATCAAACTGCAACTTGACTTTCAGGCTGACGGCAAAGAAACAGCAAACCGACGTAATAGAACCCATCAAAATCGCCCCGATGGGAGTGACAAATCCTGCGGCGGGAGTAACGCCGACGAGTCCTGCGAGAAACCCACTGGCAATCCCCAGTGCCGTTGGTTTGCCTCTGAGTACCCATTCCAAAATGACCCAGGTAAGACCTCCAGAGGCTGGAGAAACTGTCGTAGCGACAAAGGCGACGGTGGCGAGAGAGCCGGCTCCTAAGGCACTACCGGCATTAAATCCGAACCAGCCAAACCACAGTAGTCCAATTCCCAACAAAACGAAGGGGAGATTATGGGGTGCAGCGGGTCGATCAGGGTAGGTTTTACGCGGACCAAGCATCCAAGCCGCTACTACGGCAGACACGCCAGAGCTAATGTGGACGACTGTACCGCCCGCAAAGTCCAACGCGCCCAGGGCACCGATCCAGCCTTTGCCCCAAACCCAGTGCGCCAAAGGAGAGTAGATAAAAGTAGACCACAGAAGGATAAAGAAGAAATACGCCTTGAAACTCATCCGTTCCACAATGGCTCCTGAGATCAGAGCCGGGGTGATGATGGCGAACATCATCTGATAAACCATAAACACCTGATGCGGAATCGTTGGGGCATAGCCAATGGGATCGGGTTTGTCGAAGGCAACGTTGTTTAAAAACATCCAGTTGACATTGCCAAAAAACTTTTCAAAGCCTTGGGCAAAACCGTCCTTGAGGGTAGAAACCTCGAAGGCTAAACTGTAACCCCACAAAACCCAGGTCACACCAATTACGGCTATGAGGATCAGGCTCATCATCATGGTGTTGAGGACGTTGCGCGATCGCACCAGTCCCCCATAGAAGAAGGCCAACCCTGGAGTCATCAACAGCACAAGAGCCGACGACACTAACATCCAGGCTGTATCGCCACTATTGACAGGATTAGCTTCCGCTGTTTGAGCCATTGCACTACCCATGAGTGGGCCGCACAAGAACCACAGGGCAATAGCCCCGAAGGCTAAAACTTTTTTTAGCATTTCGTTTGAATCCTCTACGTATGTCTCTAGTCAGAAATGTATCTGATTACACCAATTCCCTAACGGTCTATCTGTATCAGAAACTACAGAAGATGGCATGAAAGATAAATTTTTTAAATATTTCTAACAAACGTTTCCTGATGCTTCCGTTGCCCAGTCACACAAGCCAGTGATCGGCTCTCTCTGGCTGGAGCCAGAAAAATGAGTGAAGCGGGGGTGAGAAGGAACTGCAATTTTCATTCATGCAGAATTTGCATGACAACCTTCCTCCTTTTCATGAGCTGAGCCAAAGGAGGGTGGACACTTAGCAGGATAGGAGACATATAATCGTATCATAAGCTACAGAATATGCGGTTAGCTTGTGAATATGCAACGGTTAGAAAAGATTTTAAGTACGCATAGATAAGTTGAAAGCGAATTTTTAACTCCTCCAGCAGCGGAACTTATCCTCAAGTCTTTATGAAGCGTAAATTTTTTAGTCTTATTTCTGTCTCCTGTGCCACTTCAATATGGCTAGCACCGACGCCAGAAGCCTTCGCGCATAGTATCGAGCTTCAGGCAAATGTAGAAGTGCCACAGACGTTGATGTATGAGAAAGGCAACACTAGAAGTGATAGTCCTGTCTTAACGAACCCTCAAGGATTGAGCCTAAAATCTCAATTCCCTGGTGAGAGTACAACCTCTTTTATTACTGCCGCTTCTCAGTCCGCTGAATCTAGTCAACCGAACTCCTCTACTCAAACCGCTCAGGTCAATACCAATAACATCGTAGGAGGAATTTTTGTCATCTTCCTCTTAATTGGCTACGTCTTAGGAGGCCTTCAGTATAGAAAATATCGTTCGCGTCGGGCGGCAATTCTACTTCAGCAAATTGAAACCTTAGAAAGAATCTGGAAGATGGAGCGCTATCGATAGATCAAGGCAATCGTGAAAATTGCGATCGCAACGACAACCTCTTTGCCAGAGAGTTAGCTTCAGATCATTCCCAGGTTTTTGCCCAAAAAACAGAAAGAGTGGCTTCAACCTGAACACCACTCCTTTATTCGTTAACTAGATAACAGTGAACCAGAGTTGCTACGACTCTCACAGATGCCTTGAAAACTGAAGGTTTTTCTTCGACAAATCAAGCAATTAGGCGTAGAAAAAGTTGCATGTGTTTCCGCTTAACATTTACCGCATCGGGCTATCAATTACATTACCCGTGCTACCAGCTATACCACTAGACCTACTATGAAGGCCGCTTGCACCCGTTTCCTTGAGAAAACCACTGTAGGCTTCCATTCCATGTTCGCCAATATCTAAACCTTCTAGTTCTTCTTCTGGAGTCACACGAATACCCAGGGTTGCCTTGAGTGCCAGCCAGAAGATAGTACTCAGGAGAACAGTTGTTCCTCCTACTGTCAAAATGCCAACAATCTGAGGAATAAGTGTACTGACACCCCCTCCAAAAAGTAGTCCATGTGGTCCTACAGGCTTACCTGCAAGGTCAACCATCCAAGGAAAACCACCAGGACCAACACTGAACAAGCCCACGGCTAGGGTTCCCCACACACCGCAAACGAGGTGAACAGACGTAGCACCTACGGGGTCATCAATCTTGATTTTGTCAAAGAAAGTGACGGCGAAAACAACTAGGATGCCCGCCACAACGCCAATGATCGCAGCGGACGGAATGTTAATCCAAGCACAACTGGCTGTCACTCCAACTAAACCTGCTAGGATACCGTTGATAATCATGGAGAGGTCAGGCTTACCCATATACAGCCAAGCCGTAGCGGTGGCAGCCACACCACCAAATGCCGCCGCTGTATTGGTGGTGATGGCAATATGAGCGATCGCACCAGGGTCAACTGCCATGGTGGAACCTGGGTTAAATCCAAACCACCCTAGCCAGAGAATCAAGCAACCTAAAGTTGCAATACTCATATTGTGTCCAGGAAGTGCGGTGATTTGACCATCCTGATATTTACCCAACCGAGGCCCCAAGAAGGCCGCCCCCATCAGGGCTGCCCAGCCTCCAACCGAGTGAATCACCGTAGAACCCGCAAAATCCCAGAAGCCTAATTTCATCAGCCAGCCACCGCCCCAAATCCAGTGTCCAGTAATCGGATAGGCAATCCCCACGAGTAAGAGGCTGAAAATCAAGAAGTCAATGAACTTAATCCGTTCAGCTACAGCACCAGAAACGATAGTTGCTGCTGTTCCAGCAAACACCAATTGGAAAAAGAACTTGGCTAGCAGCGGTACTCCAGTCCAATTGAGGGAACCGAATATTCCTTTGTAGGCTTCTCCGGTTGCGGGACTGTTATCTGCTCCACTTAAAAAGAATCCGCCAGTCCCAATAAAATTATTTCCATCGGCGAACATCAAGCCAAAACCAATGACCCAGAAGGCGATGCTAGACAGAGCAAACACAATCAAGTTCTTAGCCAGAACGTTGACAGCATTCTTTTGGCGGCAGAAGCCCGTTTCTAACATACAAAAGCCAGCGTTCATAAAGAACACCAACATGGCAGCAACCATGACCCACATGGTATCTAGACCCACCTTGAGGTTGGCTAATTGCTCTTCGGTGCTGGGAGGAGCCTGAGCAACAGCGGCATAACTCCAAACCAAGAAAATAATTGAGGCTAGGGGGATGCAGGCTTTCCAACTGGGACTCAGCCGCTTAATTCCAGCCGTCAATTTCTGGAAAAATAAAGATGTACTCAAAAATTGGCCGGGTTGACTTGCCTGGTGTCGCCTCCTTTGATTGGGCGATTTTTTCTTATTGAAATTTTTTTTGAACCTTAGTCTAGACATCTTCACTGAACTTTCCTTAATGTGTGAAACACATCCCCATGTTTAACCAAAAAGCTGTCAATCAATCCAAATACAATTTGCAATCACAGCTTACTTCATAGAATCTGTACGAGATAAATCGGCTTCTCTTTACAGGTTCTACTGTCAGTTGTTAGAGTACTGCTGGCTTAAGCCAGCAGTCACTTTTCTAAGCTGAATTGTCATCTATAAGACAAAACCGTACAAATAAGTGGGGAGATAGTCAAGAGGCTGAATTCCTCTAAATAGCAGGTTATTCAGAGTCCAGAAGTTTCAAGTTTTGTATGTTCTCAATCCGGTTTCTGTATCAAAATATACTTTTTGCATCTGAGACTGTGAAACTTGAGTCGGTTCCAGAGGAGGGAAAAATATCTTAGGCAGCTTACTTAGTTGTAAATAGCTTTCAGAAAAAGAAGGGGAAAGGTTCTACCTTGTCAATACTATATTTAGATTTTTGATGGATTTTTGGCAATTTTTTTTGTTTATTTAACTAGTTCTTTGAAGCCAGTCATGGCAAATTTTAAGATATTAATTCTCTATGATGGCAGCATTTTTTTAGTTTTTTGTAAAAAAAATTAAAAAATTGGAACTTTTACGGTCTCCCTTTCGTCTCCGTCTGCAATAAGTGAAGGCAAAGTCTGTAGCCTCCGAAAAGCCAAAACTTCGGTAAGGTTAAATAATTCTTTTTTAGAGGACAGTGGTTTATGTCTCGTTTGTCTGTTTGGAACTCAGGAAGCTCTGCCCTGTTGGTTTTGGGATTAGCTGTTGGTGCCACCGCGCCAATTGTAATTTCAGCACCAGCTACCGCTGCTAACTTTGTAGATATTCAACGTCACTGGGCGCGACCCTTCATTGAAGCCTTGGCGCAAGAAAACCTGATTAATGGATTTTCAGATCAAACCTTTAGACCCGATCAACCGGTGACTCGTGCTCAGTTTTCGGCAATGATTCAACAAGCCTTTGACGAGAGTAACGTAGAGTTCGATCAGGTTGCCGCTGACGATTGGATCAGCCGCGACTTTGGCAATAACAGGACTAACAGGGCATCGAGTCGTCAGTCGCGTTTATCTGGCCCCCTGAGCAAAGCGCAGGTGCTTGCTGCCCTAGCGGATGGTTTGGGCTTGTCTCCAAAAGGTTCAGTGAATAATAGCTTAAGCGTCTACAGCGACGCCTCAAGAATCCCTAGCTATGCACGAGAAGCCGTAGCGGCTGCTACACAAGGGGGAATCGTTGTCAACTATCCTGATGTTACCTATCTCGACCCCACTAAGACTGCAACCCGTGCTGATGTTGCCGCTTTTATTTATCAAGCCTTGGCCAATGAAGGAGTATTAGCTCCCATTTCCAGCCGAACACAAGCGTCTAGCTATATTGTGCGAGTGGATTCTAACACTAATCAAACCATAAGCAACCGCCCTAATAACCAAAATGTAAGCACCAACAGAAATACCCGAACGGTGCAATACAAAGTGACAAAAGGAACGCCCATCAATATTGAATACCAGCAATCAGAGCAGATCATTTTAGCTCCTGGCGAAACTCGAAACCTGACATTAGTGGTTGCTGAAGACATCAAAAACTCACGGGGAGAAATCTTAATTCCAAGGGATAGTGAAATAGAGGGTCAAATTGTATCGCGTTATAGTGGCGCTCAGTTTCTAGGCGCTCAATTCGTGGCTCAAAGATTGATCATTGCTGATGAATCCTATAACAATATCAACGTAACATCCTCACTTCTGACCACTCAGCAACCTGAGGCTCCCAAGGCACCACGAAGCCTAGGAGAGGCTGCAATTAATGTCCTGACTGGCGTCTTAACAGGTCGCTCTTCTACGGCTAGCCAACAACAGAAACCCATTGTTCTTGACCCAGCCATCGATTTACAGTTGACCGTTGGTTCTGACTTCTACGTCAATAGCATTACTACCATCTCAACACCATCTGGAAGATAAGGAAACATCCCTAAAGCCGTGATCGTGATTTAACCCTTCCCCTATCTAACACTAGATTTTCTCTTGACTTAAGGCATTTTCGTTAAGTATTGTTGGTAGCCCAGTTCGTCGAGCTGGGCTTGTTTATCTAAAACAGATTGAGCTAAATTGTGGCGATATTGCTGTACTTTTTCGAGTAATTCTGGCTGGTGAGAGGCCAAAATCTGCACGGCTAACAAACCTGCATTTTTGGCATTGCCGATCGCCACTGTAGCCACTGGAATTCCCGCAGGCATTTGCACAATCGAGTAGAGAGAATCAACGCCTTGTAAGTGGCGAGTGGCTACAGGAACGCCAATCACAGGCAAAGGCGTCAGCGAGGCTACCATTCCCGGTAGATGAGCCGCTCCTCCAGCTCCGGCGATAATCACCTTAAGGCCACGTTGATGGGCTTCTTGGGCGTATTTCACCATTCGTTCTGGGGTGCGGTGGGCAGAAACGATCGCCACTTCGCAGGGCACACTGAATTCTTCACAAACTGCGATCGCACCCTGCATCGTGGGTAAATCTGAATCGCTGCCCATAATAATGCCAACTAAAGGTTTGTCAGTAGTCATTGGTCAAAGGGTTGAAGGTTAGAAGGTTGAAGGTTGAAGGTTGAAAGTTATAAGCTGCAACACATTCAACCAAAGAAAGGATAAAGCACACATGTCTCCCAATCTGGATATTATCAATGCTCGTGTGCCCGGTTATCAGGGTTTGCAGCAAATTAGGGTGGATGAGCAGGGCATTATTGCCTGCATTGAGCCGATGGACAGCCAATTATCTATAGGGGCAGCTCATGAATCGTTACAGATGGATGTGGCTGGGGATTGGGTGTCGCTGGGGGGTGTTGATTTACAGATTAATGGGGGATTGGGGTTAGCATTTACGGACTTGAGTCTAGATGATAAATACACATTAAAAGAAATTTGTCAATACTTATGGAATCAGGGCGTTGATGCTTTCCTGCCGACTCTCGTCACGACTTCGGTGGAAAATATTCAGCGATCGCTTTCCGTCATGGCTGAGTTTACTAAGGGGGGGCGAGAAGATGTTGCTCAGATTTTGGGTGTCCATTTAGAAGGGCCATTTCTCAATCCCCAAAAACGAGGAGCACATCCCGCCGAGTACTTGCTGCCGTTGACGATAGATCAGGTGAAGCGGGTGTTGGGGGATTATGCCCATATTGTGAAAGTGATGACGCTGGCACCGGAATTAGACACAACGGGGGAGGTGATTCCTTATTTGCGATCGCTTGGGATTACTGTGAGTTTGGGACACTCTCAGGCAACAGCTACGCAAGCTGAAGACGCCTTTAAACTGGGAGCATCAATGGTAACTCATGCCTTTAATGCCATGCCGGGGCTGCACCATAGAGAACCGGGACTTTTGGGTGCTGCCCTTATTTATCCTGGCGTCTACTGTGGTCTAATTGCGGATGGGCAGCATGTCAGTCCAACGATGATACAGCTACTTCTACGTGCGGGTTGCTACGAGAAAGGGCTGTTTTTGGTTAGCGATGCCTTGGCACCGATCGGATTATCAGATGGGGTTTACCCTTGGGATATGCGCCAGATTGAAGTGAAGAATGGCACAGCACGACTACCCGATGGTACCTTGGCGGGGACAACGCTGCCGTTGTTGGTGGGGGTCGAGAATTTGGTGCAGTGGGGGATGTGTGGAGTAGAAGAAGCGATCGCACTGGCTACAGAAGCGCCTCGACATGCGATCGGTCTACCTGGAATGGCTGTGGATCAAGCGGCAAATCTGTTGCGCTGGCATGTGGATGAAGCAACATCCAAACTCACCTGGCAACACTTAATCCTGGAAAAAACTATAAGCCATTAAAGTGGCGTTTGTGCAAGCCTAACAAGACTGAATAATTCCGTTAATCACCCGATGAATTGCATAAGAAGCAGAGGTTAGGGAGATAAGTACTACAGGTACTGTCTACTCCTAAGCACAACCTATGTTGATTAACGAATTACTCATCAACCCCTTAGTCTTCTTCCGGATTATCGTCATTGTCATCGCTTCTGTTTGCCTACACGAACTCGCTCACGGGTGGGCGGCTGTCAGCCAGGGCGATGAGACGCCTAGAAAAACAGGTCATTTGACACTCAATCCAGTAGTTCACATGGGTTGGTACTCCATCATCTTCCTCTGTATTGGTGGCATTTGCTGGGGTCAAATGCCTGTAAATCCGTCTAAGTTCCGCTCTCCAAAGTGGGGAAATATTCTGGTATCTGCCGCAGGGCCATTGCTCAATCTCGCTCTGGGTATTTTGTTTCTGATATTGCTCAAAGTATCTTACAACTCCCCTTTAGAGGGAATTGTCAGTTCTCAATTTCTGTTGCTAGGGGCACGCATCAACTTGATATTGTTTCTGTTTAATCTTCTCCCCATTCCACCATTAGATGGGTTTCATGTGTTTAGTGAATTTTTCCCTAGCTTTAAACCGCTGGAAAATAGCCCTTATGGATTGTTGGCTTTAATGATTATCTTTAGTGGTGGTTTTGCATCTGGACTGGGGGAGATTGCCGATTTAATTATCACAGCCGTGAGTGGGATGTGATGAACTCATGAGTTCTGCGATCGCGTTAAATTGTTAAATCGAGCATTACCCAAAAAGACAAAAACTTACGTCATGTTATTAACAGGTTGAGTGTTATGAGTTGGATGAGATGAGGAATCAGGGTAATCAGGACAATCTTGCTCTTACCCTCAACCCCCACTCCCACAAGGGGGAGAGCCGGAGCAGGATTTACCCTCTATCCGCAACAACTGGTAAAGTAAGTAACCGTCCCCAATTCCTCATGACCATCCAACTTTATGAACACCATTGATGACAAAATCGTTGTCAAAGAATATTTTAATGCTACGGGATTTGACCGTTGGCGGCGGATTTACGGCGATGGCGAGGTGAATAAGGTTCAGCTCGATATCCGCACTGGACATCAGCAAACCGTCGATACCGTCCTCAGTTGGCTGGAGGCTGATGGCAATTTAGCGGGTTTGTCCATCTGTGATGCAGGATGTGGCGTTGGTAGCCTGAGTATCCCCTTGGCGAAAGCGGGTGCTAAAGTCTTTGGCAGCGATATCTCGGAAAAAATGGTGGAGGAAGCCAAGGATAGAGCCAAGGATAGCTTGGGTAATGCGGACAATCTTACGTTTGCCGCACAGGATTTAGAGGGATTGAATGGCAAATACAACACCGTCATTTGCCTGGATGTGCTGATTCACTATCCCCAAGATAAAGCCGCCCAAATGATTGCCCATCTTGCCTCGCTTGCCGAGTCTCGCCTAATTCTCAGCTTTGCTCCCAAAACCTTGTGCTACAGTTTGCTCAAGAAAGTTGGAGAGTTGTTTCCAGGACCGAGTAAAACTACCCGCGCCTACCTGCATCGTGAAGCCGACATTATCAAAATATTGGAAAGTAATGGCTTTTCAATTCAGCGTAATGCGATGACGAGTACTCGCTTTTACTTCTCTCGCCTTCTGGAAGCTACCCGTCAATGAGGTTAGAATTTTGGTGACCTTGACGCATTCATTGAATCAATGAAGCTCATCAAGAAATTGCCAGCAGGCTTTCTCCTGACGCTAGGAAGTATTTGTTTGTTCGCCGCAGCTTATGCCCCATTTAATCACGAAATTAGCCCGGAGGAGCAACGCAGCGAAGCGCTCGCTTGTCTCCTCTTTGGCTTACCTGTGACTGGCGCAGGCGGATGGATGGCTTGGCGGTTGCATCAACAAGGGAAGAACAAAAGACGCGATCGCCTCCAGTCAATCTTTTACGGACTGCTCAAAAAAGGCAAGGGTCAGCTCACAGTTCTCCAGTTTGCGATGGAGGCAAAGCTAACCGGAACTGAAGCAAGGCAATTTCTGGATGAGCAAGCTAGAGAGTTTAATGGCAATTTTGAGGTTAACGATCAGGGCGAAATTTTTTATTTTTTCAACATTGGAGCTATTGATTCTCAATCTCAATATATAGAGGCTTCAAGTTATACAGTTCCTACCGCTTTACCCAAAAAAAAGAAGCGCAAAAGAAAAAGAGATTTAAACTAAATAGAATTAATCCAGGCAGAATTGTAACCATGAAGGCATTCAAAAAAATCTCTGCGGGTTTGCTCCTTACCATTGGATTTGTGTTTTTGATGGTTCCAGTGGTGGTGCTAACGAGGCAAGACGCAACCCCAGAGGATCGGATGGATGCCATAGGTGGTTCTGTGCTGGGTTTTCCGGCGGCTGCCTGGGGAGGGTGGTTAGCCTGGAGCCTCAAGCGCAAAAATCAAAATGAAGGATATGATCGCCTTCACTCTACGTTTTACCGATTGCTCCAACAAGGTAATGGGCAAATTACCGTCATGCGGTTTGCAATGGAGGCTCAGTTATCGGCGGCGGCGGCAAAGCAATATTTAGATGAGAAAGCTAAAGAGTTTGATGCTGATTTTGGCGTTAATGAAGAAGGTGGTATTTTCTATTACTTTATTCTTTAGGTGATTAAAGTTGATTTATGACTCGAATTTTTATTGTTATTGCTGCCATTTTGGCAGGCTTAGCCGTGGGTGCTGGAGCGTTTGCCAGCCATGCCCTAAAAGAAAAGCTAACTGAGCGTGCCTTGGAAATTTTTGAGACTGGCGCTCGTTATCAGATGTATCATGCCCTAGCGTTGCTGATGGTGGCATTGTTGTTAACCCGTGCTGAGAGTTCGCAAAATTTATTGACGGCATCGGGTTCGGCTTTTATTGTTGGCGTTGCTCTGTTTTCGGGTAGTTTATACGCCTTGAGTTTGAGTGGGATTAAGTGGCTGGGTGCGATCGCGCCGTTGGGAGGTGTGGCGTTTATGCTGGGTTGGGGGTGTCTGGCGATCGCGGCTTGGGGTTTCAAGTGAGGTAAAGGTGCGATAGCTTGCGCTGCTGCTTGTCAGCAGATCGCACTTGTAGTTGGAGCATTTGGATAGTTGACTCTTAATTTTTCGATAATCCTGCTTTTCTGAAAACTTGCTCAGGAGTGAGTTGCAGTTCAGGGAAAATCGGGTCTGCTAGTGACATCGTTCCCGTGCAGGTTTGAGGGGGTGCATCGGGATAAAAGACGGTGATACTTTGAGCTTGCGTATCTACAATCCAAACTCTCAGGATGCCCGCTACTAGGTAGTCGGTGGCTTTAGCTGTGAGTTCTCCAAAGGTTCGTCCAGGAGAAATAATTTCAATGGCAAGTTCGCAAGGGATAGGACAAGCCTCATCCTTTATCCAATCTGCTGCTAGACGTTCGTAGGAAATGTAGAGGAGGTCTGGTGTTGGCACCCAGTCTTTCCCTTGGCGTTTCAGGATAACTGACCATTCTGTACCCATTCGACCTCGACCCTCACACCACTCACGGATAAGAATCAGTAGAGCTGACTGCACCATTGAATGAAAAAACTTGGGTGACATCTTGGGTACAGCTTGACCATCGATTAACTCACAAGCTACATCATTGTCTGGCAGTGCGAGAAATTCTTCTAGGGTGAGTTGGTGTTGAGATTTGACCATTGCGGATGTCTCCAGATGAGTGTGCTACCTTACCTGTTACTCAAGCCGTGAGTTGGGCTTGGTTCTCCCAAAATTTGTCTCCATTGGCTGCTAGAAACTGACTCAAGAAATTTTCTAAGGAGTTGGCAGCAAGATACCATTCCTCACGGGAGTCTAACGGTAGTGCAATTATCACATTGCCGAAGTCTGGGGCAGTGGCATCGCACCGTAGTACAAGAAGGTCACTATCACCCAGGAACTCTGCGATGATTAAGTCTCCGGGACAGAAATCTTCTTGCCTTTGGGTAATTCGTTTGTCTTGCTCTGTAATAACCCGATCTGGAGACCAGAATATTAGACCCCACTGCCCATAGGTTACATCCTCAAATAAATGTAACCCTGATGTTCTATCCCACAGGTAGATGATAGCTAAGGGCAAAGTAATTCCGAGTGACTCCTCAAATGCCTTTTTATCCCAAGGTTGGGGTGGTAGAACTTGACAATGCATTGGCATTGGAATGGATACATCTGGAGAATCAACAATGCCTATAGATTCAATGGTATGGATTAATTTATCGATGTCTTGTTCTGCCATAATTAACTGCTACCAGTCCCGCCAGAAGGCATTGAATTCGTCGATGTGAACCTGTCTCAAAACAGGGACAAGATTCTCGAAATCGTTTGTCCCACCGTATTCTCTGGGTTTGATGTGGTGGATATCATATAGGCTCCAGCCTCCAGGAGGAGTGTCGTAACCTCTGCGATACCATTCTGCAATATACTCCCCACGCTCTTTCCTTCCCCACGCCACTCTGTCAGACTTCGGAACTTTAACTATGTCCCCAGTTGGAAACGGGATTGGGTTGTTTGTTCTTGGGTCAATGACACAGGGATAGGGTTTGCCAGCTCGGTTCACCATAAATTTTATCTCTGTAGCTTATCTATTAACAGTTAAGCTTTTGAGAATGTCATAAATTGGTGGTGAGACAATTCTCAGTTTTCTGAGAAATTATCAGTATGACCCCAAAACAAGTAAACGATATCTTCAATAAGCTACCGTCCAAGCGCCGAAAGGTACTTGTAGGGTTTTTAGCAGGTCATAGTCGGGAAAAAATCATGATTGATGCTGATATTCCCAGTGATGCTGCTCTAACAGGTCATTTGAAGGAGCTGTATAAGAATTTCCGCATCGATACTGCTTGGAATGACGCAGATGATCGGCGCTCAGGGGCACGTAAGTTACCATTGCTGATTTCTTTATTTGCCAGGTATATGCCTGAGTTAATCAGCGATCGCATTCCTGAAGTTCTTGATGCTGTGGAGCAGGAAGAGGCAATCGCCAAGCCGTCCCAAGAATTAGTAGAGAGCAAGGCGGGTTCAGGGGAGATTTTGATGTCTTTTGCTACCAGTATTCTGGAGCAAATTGGTTTCAACCAAAAATTTCAGGTGAATCGAACCTCTCAATATACAGGCTATCGGCTCAAAAAACCTGGAGAAAGAGCTAAAAGCTATCTACTTGTTTTAACCCAATACAAAGAGGGGTTATGTATTTCTATTTCTAGAGATATCTTAAATCCCTATGTACTAGAGTTGAAGTTTTATGATGATGTTTGGGTAAGGAATGAATATGACTATGATGAAGCTGACTGCCAAGAGTTTAACCATCTATATTGGGTGATACCCAGTAAAGAAGATATTTTTTTGGGGATAAGCCAAGATTACAAAGATATTTTTTCTGGTGAATCAACAGGTAGTTTTTATCTCGATCCAAAAGGAATCGATACTGATGACGTAATACATAAACATTTACAAGGATTCAAACTTAAACGTAGCGAAGCTCCTGGTTTTGATTGGCATTTCGATCACGGAGATCTCATAGCTCGTCTAGACCAGAGTGATTGCTGCATAAGCATGAATAACATCGATAGACTTTTTCCACATACTCGGAAAGCGTATATCAATTCAAGGGAAATCCTAGAGGAGTTTATTCATTACTTTGGAGAAATTTTCATGGATAACTATTAAAGAATATTGAGGATGTTCATCGCTCACCTAATCACTTTGGGATTACGATCGCACTGCGCCAAAGTCATCCGGCATTTCTTCTAACGTCCACTTCAGTAGCCGACAAAGCGCTTTGACTTCGCGAGGAGTCATCTTTGGCTCATATATGCCTGTCTCCCAATTACTGATGGTTTGATCGGTCTTCCCCAGAGCTAGGGCAATGTCTCTTTGCGTTAAGCCTAGTTCCTCTCTTCGCTTTCTTAGGGGTGACTCTCGCTCTTGCTGTCGTTCTTCCGTCATTCTTTCCAAGCAATATTATCCAAGCAGACTTGACAAAACAATTACAAGTTTGCTTGGATAAGATATATAGGATAAACAAGTAGGTTATCTGGAAAGCCCCAGTCTGGAGCAGTTGCCTCCAGCGCTTCTCAGATGCCTGCCCATTCCTCAGTGTCTTACATAACCGTCATTCCACCAACACCTAGGAAGTGACCGATGGTCGCCAACTTTGTTATGCCTTCTCGGTGAATTGACGGGCATCCCTCTATCAATCCGAATATCCATGAGGAAATCAAAAGCGACCGAAGCCTTACGAGTCGCGACAGATGTTGCTGCCATCCGAGCAGCACTCAATAAACGCGGCTACACAATTCGTAAACAACCCAAACAAGCAGCCTGGGCTATTTCTGTGAAGCCAAACGAGAGCTATCTGCTGACCTATCAACCCGCTCCCCTCAGCGCCTGGGTACTCCATCCCCAAAACGACCAACCCAACCGCCAAACCCTCTTAACCCTCATTCAAAACACATTAGCCAAACAACCCAAAACCACTACCAGCAAAGTCTCATGAACTACAAAGCTCAACTTTATCCGTGGTGCATCATCTGCCCCTTCCCCAACATGCGGACTCAAATCGTCGGACGCTTCCGCAACCGCAGTGACGCCGAAGGACATCTGCGAGTCCTCAAGCGAATGATTCCAAGTGTTGCCTACCAAATTATGTTCGACATCACGCCAGAATGCAGCGATTCGGAAGACCTCTCCTCCAACCCCTCTCCTCCTAGGAGAGGGGAGTTAGATTCAGGCTCCCCCCTTCCCTTGAAGGGAACCGGAGCGACCGGAGCTTTAGTGAGGATGAGGAGGGCTGGGGGGGTTAGGTCAACCGAGGAGTGAAACCATCATGACCCGATTATTTCGCCGCCTCCAACCCGCTCAGAAATTCCGAATTACAATAGGCGCGATCGCACAACTCCTAAAAATCCCCAAACACCTAATTGTGCGCGTCGAATGCTGGGCGTATGTCCTCTTTGTCCATCGCGGGGATCGGGGCGGACAATTCATCAGTTACCGCCAATTGCGACAATGGCAAAATGCCGTTGCCTGCCAGATTCAAAACTGCTCAACCTGGCAACAACTGCGATCACTATGGCTTGCGATCGAACACGATTACACCAAACACAAAGAACAGTACGCCGATGAGCATTACCCATTTTTGTGCCAATTCTGGGCAAAACATTGGGCAATTCTTGGGAAAAAACCAGACTTAGGTCTCTTACTCCCCCCTTTTTAACCGGAGCTTTAGTGAGGAGGGCTGGGGGGATCTAATTAAAACTCTCCCGTTTTCAAGGGCGGTTAGGACGGGATCTCATTAAAACTCCGCACTCAACGGCGTCCGAGGGAACGGAATCACATCACGGATATTCCCCATACCCGTCATAAACTGCACCACCCGCTCAAATCCCAAACCAAACCCTGCATGAGGTACAGTACCGTAGCGACGTAAATCCAGATACCACCATAAATCCTCTGGATTCATCCCCTGACTCTTAATCCGCCTCTCCAAAACATCCAGACGTTCTTCCCGCTGAGAACCGCCAATAATCTCACCAATCTTAGGCGCGAGAACATCCATTGCAGAGACAGTTTTCTCGTCATCGTCCAAACGCATATAGAAGGCTTTGATCCCCACGGGGTAATTGCTGACGATCACGGGCTTTTTAAACAGTTCTTCTGCCAAGTAACGCTCGTGTTCGGATTGCAAATCTGCACCCCACTCAACGGGAAACTCAAACTTACGGTCTGCTTTTTCCAAAAGTGCGATCGCATCCGTATAAGTAATCCGCTCAAACTGGTTATTGATAATATTCTCCGCCGTTGCCAGAACCGTATTATCAATCCGCTGGTTGAAAAATTCCATGTCCTCTGGACACTTCTCCATCACCGACTTAAAGATGTACCTGAGGAACTCCTCCGCCAAGTCCATGTCCCCTTGCAAATCGCAGAACGCCATCTCAGGTTCCACCATCCAAAACTCTGCCAGATGTCGGGAGGTGTTAGAATTTTCTGCCCGGAACGTGGGGCCAAAGGTGTAGACATTGGAAAATGCCATTGCCATCACCTCAGCTTCCAATTGCCCACTGACGGTTAGGTAAGCGCGGCGTCCAAAAAAGTCCTGGCTAAAATCAACTTCTTGATTGTCAGTCTTAGGAACGTCTTTTAAGTTCAGGTTGGTAACGGTGAACAACTCACCTGCCCCTTCACAATCACTTGCTGTGATAATCGGGGAGTGAACCCACAAAAAACTTCGCTCTTGAAAGAACTGATGGATGGCATTAGCACAAGCATTGCGGACACGGAAGACAGCACCCAAGGTATTTGTGCGCGATCGCAAATGCCCAATTTCCCGCAAAAACTCAAAGGAATGGCGTTTCTTTTGTAATGGGTATTTTTCGGGATCAGCCTCGCCATAAACCTGCACAGACGAAGCCTTTAACTCAATTCGCTGCCCTTTCGCCGGAGACTCTACCAGCACACCCGTCACTTCTACAGAAGCGCCAGTGTTCACTTGCTTGAGTACAGCTTCATACTCTGGCAAGTCAGAATTGAGTACAACTTGCAAATTAGCCATCGATGAGCCATCGTTGACCTCGATAAAAGCAAATCCCTTCAATTCCCGTTTCGTGCGTACCCAGCCTTTGATGGTTACCGATTCGTCAGGCTGACCGTTTCGTAATAGTTCTACAATCCGTTGAGTTACCATGTTTCAGACAATCCCCAATAGGTCAATCTAATAAACAATACAAAATACTAAGAAAAGCAATCAGCATTAACCTCAGTTTAATCACTATTGCCTGCGGGGATCGGAGGAAAACTGAGAGCGCTGAATCAATTTTGAGCAAAAGGAAGGGTAAATTCTGTGGAGCCAGATATTAGATTACGAATCAGCGTTATGGGTTTATTTGTCCAATCTGGCACTGTACTAATGATTCACAAAATGACAGGGCCAGAACCCGACTGCTGGGACTTACCTGGTGGTGGACTCCAACCCGGTGAACCCATAGTTCAAGCTTTAAAACGAGAAATCCGGGAAGAGACGGGTTTAAGGGACGTTAGAGTCGGAAATCTCTTAACCCTTGTGGAAGGCTTTTTTGCCAATTGGCGAGGAAAGCTGTTACATTCTTTGATCATCATCTACGAATGCGCTGTTGAGGGCGAATGTGTGGTTTACCCAACTGGGGATCGCGAAGTGGGAACGAAGGGAGTCCTGTGGTTACCCGTTACTGAGTTAACTCGTGATACCTGCTCAACTCGTAGCTGGAAAGCTTTGCAAGATATTGGCCTTGTTGCAACCTAAAAGTTAGCCAGCACAAGACTTCAGTATCCAACCAACAACCACACCCAGTCCTCCAAAGCGAACAGCTTGCCAAAAGGGTTCCTTGAGACTGCCCCAAGAAAATAGTCGGCTTTCTAAATTTAGTTCTATTGTTTCCAGTTGCTCTTTAATTTGCTTTAATTCTGCTTGCAGCGCTTGCCTATTGCTACTTTGGCGCGGTGAGTGCCTGATTTGTTCTCGACGATGCTGGAGTTCGGCTTTCCGCTGGCGATCGCGCTGTACCTGCTCATAGCGTTCCTTTAAAGCTTGCAGATCTCGCTCTACTTCTGACAAAGCCTGCTCAAAGTCGTCTGCATCGGTATCCGGCTGGTTTGGGTCTGAACCAGAAGGCGAGCGCTGTAGGGGATCTTCAGGCATATTCAATTTGCAGTAAAGTAAGAGTAATTGAGAATGAACCTGAAGTCATGCCTGAACCCACTCAACTGACCAAAATCAATGCGCTTAGTGAATTTAGTACTCTTGAACTCGCGCAGGCGCTTGCAGAGCGTCTGACTATCACGCCCAATGATTGGCACCGATTAAAATCTAATCGCAAAGCCAGAGCTTGTGAACAAGCTACTGCCGCCTTGGTATTCCTACTGAAGGAACAACCTGAAGAAGCTCTGATCCGATTCCAACAGGCGTCACGATGGCTAGATCGCTCAATCTCTGCGCCTCCATGCCCCTCTCATGGGGATCATGGTAGATCAGGGAATTAAGGGCAATCGGGAGCGGCTGTTTACCTGTTTACAGAGTCTTAGTTCTGTCCCCTGGCGATTCCAATGAACTCGATCGAAAATTTGGTGGAGAAGACACAACCCTCTACCATTTTCTGACTCATCACACGGCAGGATACAGCCCTCTTCGTCATGGTTACAACTGGTGTGAGAAAAACCGGAACCTTCGTCTGATATTACCCACCAATATTCATCATGAGCTACTGAAAATTGAACCACTACTGTCTTGCTTGGGTCTAAATTATTGCCGTGCTTTGCCGCATTCACTAAAGCCTCTTGCAGTCCAAGCCGGATTTCCGGCTGCCATTGATGGGGGATCTGTTCAAGAAGCAAATCGAGAATTGGGGCAAGGTAGAGGGTAGAAGCGAAGCTAATCGTTCCCCAGTTGCGCCCTATGGGACGCGTTGATATAGCAATCACTCAAGAAACCTCTAGCTTTTATTTGGTGGACTCTATACTTTACACAGCTAGTTGCTGTGCCTAGTTGCCGTGCCAATTTAGTCTCAGTATTTCCCAAACCAGAGGCTCTAGCTTAGGCATGACTAAGTTGTCCGGGCTGTTGAGCGTCAGCTCCAAAAATCTTTAAAATCCGCACAGACATAGCGTGGAGATTTGGCGATTGTTTGGAACTGCTCTACAACCTTTTCCGTGGATTGGCTACAGCTACTGCTTGCTTGCCAACGGATAGTAATGAAGTGCGCTTACTTCTTGCCTCTAGAGGAGTAGATGTTCTCTCGCTTAATAGCGAGGAACCTTTACTTTCCATTGTATCGAAACACTTTCTTAAACACCAGAGCTATGTCTCAAATCAGTCTAGAGACTGGGTTGAAGGTTGAACATTCCAAACTTTGAGCTGGGTCTTTTTCCTCTGGGCTAACTTTCAACTCTTCTTCCCAATCTCTTCCTGGCTCAGCGCACTAAAAAGGCAGCACACTCAACATGAGGCGTTTGGGGAAACAAGTCAGCCGGCTGAACATGGACTAGTTGGTAACGACCTGTATGACACAGAAGTTTCAGATCCCGTGCCAAGGTAGCGGGCTTACAGCTGATGTACACAATGTGTTTGGGGGCACTCATCAGCAGAGCCTCGATGACTGCGCGATCGCATCCCTTACGGGGTGGGTCGAGTAATACGACATCTGGCTTGATTTCTAGTTGAGGCAGCAAGGTTTCTACTGCTCCAGTCTTAAACGTCACATTACTGATCCCGTTGAGCTGGGCATTAAGTTGTGCTTGCTCCACGGAGGCTGGGTGTACTTCTAAACCCATGGCCTGCCGAACACGTTGTGCTAGGGGTAGGGTGAACGTACCGATGCCACAGTAGGCATCAAGTAGTATTTCATCCCCTTTGAGCGTTAGCTGTTCCACAATGGCATTTAACAGCGCCTCAGCCACTTCGGTATTGACTTGGAAAAACGTTTCAGCTTTCAGTTGTAGCTGAAGACCCGCAAATTCTTCCCGTAAATAAGGCTGACCTGCAATACAACGAGTTTCATCCCCAAAAATCACATTCGTGCGGTTTGGATTTCGATTCACACAGATGCCCACCAGTTTGGAATAACGACTCAGCCACTTTTGGGCTTGGGCATCAAGGTTCTGTAACCTCCAGTCCGTTGTTACCAAGGTCAACAACATTTCCCCTGTCCGCCGTCCAATCCGCAGCGATAGGTGACGCAACCGTCCCTGATGGCGCTCTTCGTTATAGACTGACCACCCCAACTGCTCGATGTCCTGCTTGATTTCTGCCAACAGGGGGTTCAATCGCGCATCTTGTACAGGGCATTGATTGAGATTAATCAGTTGGTGGCTGCCTTGGTGGTAATAACCGGCCTGCACTTGACCCGTTGCTGAACGTTTCAGGGGATAGGTTGCCTTATTGCGATAGGCAAGGGACGTTTCAGTGGTTAAGATCGGGGCCACAGAGGGTGAAGTGAATCCGCCAATGTGTTCTAGAGCTTGGATGACTAAGTTTTGTTTTGCTTCTAGCTGGTAGTGGTAATCAATATGTTGCCACTGGCAGCCGCCGCACTTATCCGCCACGATGCAGTTCGGTCGGATGCGGTGGGGAGACGGCTCCAAGAGTTGGTGAACCTTACCATTGGCATAGTTGGATTTGACGCGGACGAGGCGAACTAAAACGCGATCGCCCGTTACGGTATCGGGCACAAAAATGACCCGACCTTCCAGGCGTCCAACACCTTCGCCTGTATCATTTAGGTCTGTAATCGTCACCTCCACTAGCTGACCTTGCTGCCAAAAGTCTGGGGTGGGATCGCGACTTTTTTGATTTGTATTGCCAGTCATCTGGGTTGTAGACACAGTCTTCTCCTCCCTTTATTTGTGTCGCCTTGAGTCGTTAAACTACAAATGTTACCTAAGTTAACCCGATAAGATGAGCGTAGTTAGCCAAGTTATTCTCAGAGCAGACGACGAACTCCGATATCCGAGCTCCGGCGAACTCAAGAGTATCAATGAGTTTTTGAAAACGGGCGAACAGCGGACGCGGATTGCTTCCACGCTAGCTGAAAATGAGAAAAAGATCGTTCAAGAGGCCAGTAAGCAGCTTTGGCAGAAACGTCCCGACTTCATTTCTCCCGGCGGAAATGCCTATGGAGAGAAGCAGCGGGCACTATGCTTACGCGACTACGGCTGGTATTTACGACTGATTACCTATGGGGTGTTGTCTGGTGACAAAGAACCCATTGAAAAAATTGGTCTGATTGGGGTGCGGGAAATGTACAACTCCCTCGGTGTCCCCGTCGCCGGGATGGCTGAATCAATCCGTTGTTTAAAAAATGCTTCTGTGAGCTTGCTGAGCCAGGAAGATGCCTTAGCAGCGGCTCCTTACTTTGATTACATCATTCAAGCCATGTCCTAATTTTTGGGCAAAAGCACCTTCGTTGTTAGTCAATAGTAACCAGTTCAACGCCAGGTTGAAAGTTAGCAGGTTGAAAAGTTGGCAGGTTGGAAAATGTACTCCCCTGGTCGTTACGGTCAGTTGAGACGTTCTAACCTTCTAACCTTTAACGTTCTAACCTTCAACCGGCTAGCCTTGCCTACTCCTAATCTTCAGCAACAGCTATGCTGAACCCACCCTTGACTCAGAACTTCAGACAAAACACCGACAGCTTCTACAGGAGAATCTGCCGGCTCATTGTGTGTTCCCTATTGATGACTCGCGTCGAGTTCAGTCGTTCTTTAGTATGCAAAAGCCTGTAATGTGTATAGGGCGATCTGGATCAGCCGACCTTTGTGAATCTGATCACTCTCAAAAACTCCCAAAAAAGCATATTCACTGCTTTCCACTCCGCTTTTCGGAAACGATTACACTCGCTATAGCTCACCTTGAGCCCTGTCCCTCGTGAAGAAACTGCCCTGGACTTCACTGTTGCTTCTGCTATGTACCTATAGCATCTTTGGTTGGTTGATCACAGCCTCGGATAGTTCTGGGTTAATTTGGCTGATGGGAGCAGCATATACCTTGCTAATTAGTTCCGCCATGACGGCTCCTTGGGAGCTGCTGAAGGGATTTTATGGGAATTTCCTGCAATCTGATAGCAGAGCGTTTGTATCTGTGATTGTTGGAGCTTTTGTAGCTGTTGTCATCATGCATTGGATCGAGGTTTTTTTCCGAGTTCTGGTTCTGATCTCTGCTAGTGCGTTGGCTAGGTTAGATCTTCAGACGGAAAGTTACAACAAATGGCAAGCCTTTGGGATTCTCCTTGTCGTTTCCCTAACTGGTTTTGGTTTAGGTATCTTGGCGAAGCTGTGGGATTGGCCTATTGACACCAAGAATTTACTCCCTGGGTGAAGAGCATATTGCTTCGGGAGGAAATAATCTTTGACCTAATTCAGAGGTGTTGAAGCTCAATCGCTCTGTGGTGGTCGAATTTTTACCTCTCCTTGAGGTGTCACAATCACTTGACCTCCTAACGCTTCAATGCGGGTTATAACAATCTGACGAGTCCGCTCATCCGTGACGTTACTGAATATCATTGCCCAAGCTCCCACTTGAGCCGACTTACTCAAAGGGTTACGGGCTAGAAACTGAGCCGTTTGGAGTGAAAATGCGGCGATTTTCTGACTTTCTGGAGCGGGATAGAGGGTTGCCCACTCGGCTGCTTTCTCAAAAGATTGTCTTGCTGCCTGAGGATTGCCTAAAAACAACAACTCATCAATTCCCTTAAGACGCCAAACGTAGTAGGACTTGGGGGGTGACTTGGGAGACATTGACTTTAACCCCTGTTCCATCAAAGCGACTGATAAATCTGGCTTTGCAGCGTACAAAGAAATACTGGTAGACAGAGGGATGTAAGCACCTAAAAACCGGGGATCGCGAGCAATAATAATTTTGAAGTAGTCTGGAGAGAGAGCATAACCCGTTTGTAAACGAGCATTATCATCTCCGAAATATTGTAGGAAATTCAGGAAGACCCAATCGGCTAGCAAATTGTCAAAGCCAAAAGCCGGAGTTTGCCCAAGGAGATTGAGACGTAAGTTCTCAGAGTTGACTTCTCGCTGGAGAGCTTCGGGTGTTGCGTCTTGGGTTCCGCTCCTCAGAGCGTTCAGCTGAGGAACCTGTAGCATACCAACGGCTAAAACACACACTACAGCAATAATAGATGTGGGAACCACTTGACTTAGGCTGTGACGAGATGGGGAAAGCATAAACACATCAGTCAACTACTGAGCGATTATAGTTTTCAGCAGGCGCTACTCAGCTGCCACGGTGGAAAATTTAACTGGGGGCGATTGCCTACGGCACCAGCTCTCGCTGATCGCTAAAGGCCATGAACTGGGTAAGTTAAAGATAGCTCTTTCACTGACCCCCAAGGTGCATGAACAAGCCAAAAAGCTCGATGATCCATAACCTGACATAACTTTAGACTAGGGCATGACTCAAAATACATCTTCTCAGAAACCTCTAATGCGGTTTCTCATCATCCTTTCCGGCTTAGCCTTTGCTGGTACCTCAATATTTGGTATGGCTGAGCTATTCATGAAGGGCTTCCAAGAACCTCCAAAAAATGCTCAGACAGCTACCCCCTCGCCCAACTCTCAACTGAAAGAGATAGAAAAGGGATATGAAAGAGTTTTAGAGCGGGAACCAGAGAATCAGTTTGCTTTGCAAAAGTTAGTTGAAATTCGGATACAGATGAACGACCTAGAGGGGGCAGTTGCACCGATGGAGAAGCTGGCTAAGTTAAATCCTGATAATGCTCAATACAAAGCATTGCTGACGGGAATCAAGGAGCGCGTCGGTACAGCAGGTACAACAGGGAAAAAGGGCGATCGCTAAAATAGGAGTATACCAGCATTGAACATGACAATGCGGGTATGAAAATTAATTAAAGGCGAGTACGAATATTAGTAACTACAGGTAGAGAGTCCAATCCTCGTTCAACTAACTCTGGCAGTTGGGATAAACTTTTAATAATGGGGTTAGCTAAGTTGTATTTCGGATCATCACCATGATGCACCGTCAAATATTCTAGTAATTCCAAAGCATAGTCAGGAAAGCCAAGAATGTCAGCGATACAAGCTAATTTTAATATGTGCAATGGTGTTTTTAAGGGGCTATTAATATCTTCTCGAATTAAATCTCTAAAGTATAAAGCGTCTGCCCAAAGTAATTGACCTCCACGCTTCGGTGAATAAATCGGTGATCGAGAACGGGTATATCGGCTACACCCTTCTAGATCGAATAGCGTAAAGTCTTTTTTTCGGAGATAAATGTCTATATCAGCAAATAAAGGTTGATTCATGTAAAGAGCAGAAAATTCAACTTCTGTCTGAATGGCTAAAACACTACGACTTAATAACAAAGATGCACCTTTTAATACATCCAGATCAGCTCCTTGAACATCTATTTGCAAAAAGTCTATTTCGTTAATACCTTCCTGCTGACAGTAAGTGTCTAATGTTGTCGTTTCCATCTCAAGAGTAAGGTTTACCCTAAAAGAATCTGGAATAATTTGAGTAAACCGCGCCAAATAAGTACTATTAGGTGGATATAAAGAGGTGCAAGCTAACTGTTCGGTAACATATAAGGTAGATTCTCCTACAGAACTATTTAGAGCCAGAGGGATATGTTTCTCTTTCCAATTGACCTGCCGTACTGCTATATCGGTATTAGCTTCTTCACAAACATCATCATCAGCATCAAATCCGTAAATAGTCAGATTAGGTGCCAGTAACCTCCAGTCAGCCGAACCATAATCATCACCAATTGATAATTTGCGAGAACCAACAATACCCACCGTCATAAAAACATTATCAAGCTTTCCACTTTCTTTGAGACTAGCGAGGAAAAATGACATAATTAAACTCCTTATTAAGCTATTTTTATAATGCTTGATTGATTTTTGTAAAGCGTATGCCTAGCATTTCTGTTTGTATGATGGTGCAAAATGCAGAAAAAACCCTAGCAATTGCCCTAGAATCTTTGAATTATGTTTATGATGAATTGATAATTGTTGACGGAGGTAGCAATGATGGAACTTGTGACATTGCTTTAAGGTATGGGAGCCGAATCATTCACTCTCCTTGGACTGGTAACCATTCTCAACAAAGAAATATTTATTTGCAGGAAGTAAAAACTGATTGGGTTTTTGTATTGGATTCCGATGAATTTATAGATAAAGAAACTCTCAATCTTTTGATAAATATAAAGGAAAAAGGAAATGCCTTGGAAACCCAACAGGAAGGCAATCCAATAGAAGTTGACAATTTGTGGATAACAAGAAAGTGGATTAGTCCATTTAGTAAGCAACATTATATCGCTCAGAATCCTCATTATCCCGATCCCCAGCGCCGTTTGTTTAAATACAATAAAAATCTTTACTATTCTGGAAAAATCCATGAATTTATTCACGAATTAAAGCATTCAGGTGTGTTTATAGAAGGGGTAAGTATATATCATTTAGATTTATTTATAAATTCTGAGCTTTGCAGAAAACAAAAGGTCATGCAGTATTCTCAGGTAACTTCAAAAGATGGGATGCCACATTACTATTTACCTAACACTAATGATCTCAAGTTAAAAAAATGGAAAAGTAAGGATCTTCTGCCATCTGTAAAAAAAATACTGGACAATATTCCCATGAAATGCAAAGTTTGTGAAGCCGAATCCTTGAAAATTGCCAATTCTAAATTACTAAATAAATATTATGTAGATTATTTTCAGTGTTCAAGCTGCGGGTTCATCCAAACAGAGGAACCTTACTGGCTCAAAGAAGCTTATTCATCACCCATAGCAAAGAGTGATGTTGGATTAGTTTTTAGGAACACTAATTTTTCGCGAATAACTAGCGAACTGATCTTTAAGATTTTCGCTCATGAGGCCAAATTTTTAGACTATGGAGGCGGATATGGCTTGTTTGTTCGGATGATGAGAGATATGGGATTCGATTTCTATTGGCATGATACTTTTTGTCCTAATTTATTTGCGCTGGGGTTTGAAGTTGGGCAAAATGGAGATACTTATTATGAACTCGTTACAGCCTTTGAAGTATTTGAGCATTTCGTCAATCCTTTACCAGAAATTGAAAAAATATTAAAATTTTCTAAAAATATTTTGTTCAGTACTGAATTGCTGCCCGACAATAACCCTAAGCCACATGAATGGTGGTACTATGCACCTGAAGAAGGTCAGCATATTTCTCTTTATACAAACAAGGCCCTGCTTTTCATAGCGGAGAAGTTTAGCCTTAATCTTTACTCCAAAGGTTCAACTCTCCACTTGCTAACTGAAAAAAAATTATCGGCTTCTCAAATTGAGAATTTATTTCGTTTTGAACAGATAGAACTGGAAAAAGAGTCACTAATCTCCAAAGATTACTTGAAAGCTCTGGCTTATTTGGATGATAGCGAAACTATTAGTAGTTCAAACAAGAAGAAACAAGAACGTCAAGAAGCAAGCAAAACAAATATAAAAATTATAGTAGATGGCGTATTTTTTCAGTTATATCAAACCGGAATTGCTAGATTATGGAAATCTTTATTAGAGGAGTGGAGTGATAATGATTTCGGTCGGTATCTAGTTATATTAGATCGAGCTGGAACTGCCCCAAAAATTTCTGGTCTCTGGTATCGGACTGTATCCCAATATGACTACAACAACACAGAAGCCGACCGGAGTATGCTACAGCAAGTATGCGATGAAGAAGAAGCTAACCTATTTATTTCAACTTATTATACAACACCCCTATCTACTCCTTCTGTGTTCATGGCATACGATATGATTCCAGAATACATGGGATGGGATCTTAATCATCCCATGTGGGTAGAGAAACACTACGGAATTAAACACGGCTGTGACTATATAGCTATCTCAGAAAATACGGCAAACGATCTAGCAAATTGGTTTCCTGAAATTCCTGTAGAGTCAATAACCATTGCCCATAGCGGAGTCAAAGCAGTTTTTTCCCCTGCAAACGTTGAAACTATAAATTATTTCAAAAATAAGTACGGCATTACCAGACCCTACTTTATATTAGTTGGGGCTGGCAGTGGCTATAAAAACTCAATTTTGTTCTTCAAAGCGTTTGCCCAACTTGTTAGTAAACACGGCTTTGAAATTGTCTGTACTGGAAGCGGAACTTTACTAGAACCAGAATTTAGAACTTATACATTAGGCAGCGCCGTTCATATGCTGCAACTTAGTGATGAAGAATTGCGAGTTGCTTATTCTGGGGCTGTGGCGCTGATTTATCCATCGAAGTACGAAGGGTTTGGTTTGCCTGTACTTGAGGCAATGGCTTGTGCTTGTCCAGTTATTACTTGCCCCAATGCTTCTATTCCTGAAGTAGCGGGGGAAGCGGCTATATACGTGAATGATGAGGATGTTGATGGAATGGTTGATGCTCTTTGTGAAGTCCAAAAGCCTGATATTCGTAAATCTTTGATAGCCGCCGGACTTCAACAAGCGCAAAAGTTCTCATGGTCAAAAATGGCAAGAATCGTGAGTTCTGTATTAATCGATGCCACTCTTAGACCCTTAAAGTTGAAAGACATCAATTTAATTATCTTCCCGAATTGGTCTCAATCCGAAGACTCACTGGAAATAGCAATCGAACGAGTACTCGCGGTGATCGCCAATCATCCGGATAGAAGTAAGATGACGATTCTGATAGATACCAACGGCATTTCTGAAGAGGATGCCAATCTGGCTTTGTCGGGAATTGTGATGAATCTGCTCATGCAGGGTCTAGATGTAACTGAAGGACTGGAAATTTCTCTGGTTAGCAATCTGGAAGACATCCAGTGGGAAGCGCTTTTGCCTCGCCTCAAGGCTCGCATTATCTTGGAGAATGAAAATGAACAAGCGATCGCTAAAGTGAAAGCGGGGAGTCTTCCCAGCTGCGATCTCGATAGTCTGTTAGAGATGCGAACTTTGCAGTAAAATTCAGCCAAATTGGCGCAATTTGAACAATGAACGATGCTCTTGCTAACGTCCCATCCCCTCCTCAATGTTCCTTTGAAGGTCAAATATTTTTTTATTGCCTGCCAAGCGGTTACCAGCCTTTAAGCATCTGTCTGGCTGAAGGACTCAAGCAACTAGGAATTCCGTTTTACTCCAATGTCGATTTTTGGAAGATTTCACCTGAGAGAGAAGACTATCTATTTCGCTATCATCCCAACATGACTCCCGATGATTGTACCGTTGTCGTCGTCGAAAAAGGATGGGTTATCCAACATCATTCTCTTCCAGAAAATCTTTTTCACCCAGGGCGCAACTATATAACGGTCTATTTAGATGATATGGATGGGCCGATTTCGCCCGCTTGGTATCCAGCTTCTCGAAATTTTGACTTCATCTTTAGAACCCATTTAAATAGCCAAGCGGAGTATCCTACTAACTTTTTGCCATGGGTTTTTGGGCTTTCTAATCGTGTACTTAGAGAAACTTGCAATCTACCAGATTTCCAGCAGCGAAACAAATACATGCTGGCGAATTTCCGCGTTACTCAAGACAAAATCACATTGATGTATTTTGGAGATGTTCAGCCTCCCCTGCCTCCAGGAATGGCTAGAATCAACTCGACGCAGCTAAAGGTTGAGCATCCTCTGAGAAAGCTGTTTGGCGAACAGTTCTGTTCCCGCTTTCAGGCGATTTTACCAGTTGAAGATACCGTTGACTATTTTGATGAACCCCCCTCAGACCCTTATCACTACTTACAGTGGCAGCAAACCGATCGGCGTCATTACCCGAATTACTACCAACGATTGAAAGCGGCAGCAGCTTGCGCTGCTTTTGGCGGATATCTGGTTCCACCCAGAGATAGCCAACCTCCTTACTTGGAATGGTGGGATAGCTGGCGATTTTGGGAGTCCTTGGCAGCGGGATGCGTGACCTTTCATGTTGATTTACAGAAGTATGGTGCTGTCTTGCCAGTAATGCCGGAGAACTGGCGGCACTACATCGGCATTGATTTAGATAATATCGAGGATACCGTTCACCGCATTGCCAGCGATCCAGGACTTTTAGAACGCATTTCTGTAGCAGGACACCAGTGGGCAATTGAAAATTATAGTCCGGTTCCTACGGCGGTTCGGTTTCTGGAGACGATCAGGGGAAACCCTTTGTCGGGAGATAGCAGATTATGGAGAAAGGACTATTCCCTTACGCTTTCACTCCCGGTTCATCTGAGCGAAATTAACTACATTATTTTTCCCAATTGGTCACAGCCAGAAGAGTCGCTTATCGTAGACTTAGAACGGGTTTTTCGTTGGATCGCATCTCACCCAGATAAAAACCAGATGACTTTGCTCATCGACACTAGCGGCATTTCTGAGGAGGATGCCAATCTGATTGTGTCCGGTGCTGCAATGAATCTGCTGATGGAAGAGGATTTAGATGTTACTCAAGGACTAGAAATTTCTCTGGTTCACAGGCTGGGGGAAATTCAGTGGCAAGCGCTTCTGCCTCGCATCCAGGCTCGAATTATTCTAGAAAATGAAAATCAGCAGGCGATGGCACAAGCTAAAGCAGAAACGCTTCAAGTCTATGAATTAGATAGCCTGATCAATAAACAATCTGGACAGGTTCTTCCTCCACTCAGCCACGAACTATTCCAGCAAGCTAAATGGCAGGAGGCAATTGACTACTATGAAAAAATTATAGAAGCTCAAACGGGAACTCCTGAGCTTTATTGGTGCTTAAGTGAGTGTTTTAGACAACTTAATCGTCCCGAACGTGCGTCGAGTATTCTTCAAGAAGGAATCCAGATTTACGGGACAGTCGGCAATTTTTATTTTTCAGCTATCATCAATTTGCAGCTTAATGGTTATATTCAAGAATCTTTATCTTGTGCAAATACTGCCTGCCAGCTTTTACCCCATGATTATACATTTAAACTCCTTAAAAACTTACTTTTACCGATTATCTACCAGACTTCAGAAGAAATTAACCTTCATCGACAGCGATTTATAAAAGGATTACAAACATTAATTCAGCAGACCTCTTTAGAAACTCCTGAAGAACAGAAAAATGCGCTAGCAGGTATTGCTCGGTTCACAAATTTTTACCTTTCCTATCAGAATCAAAATGACAGAGAGCTTTTAGGTCAGTATGGAACGTTAGTCCATCAAATCATGGCAGCTAACTATCCTAACTGGATTGCTCCTTTGTCAATGCCACCGCTTAAAGATAATCAAAAAATTCGCATTGGCTACGTTTCTAACTATTTTCACGCTTATAGTGGCACACTTTGGTTAACGGGTTGGTTGCGATACTGTGACAAAGAAAATTTTGAAATTTACTGTTATTACATTGGGGATTATATAGATCCAGTTACCCAACAGTTTCAAAACTCTAGTGATGTGTTCCACCATTTTCCTCATAATTTGGAAGCTACCTGTGAACAAATCATTGCCGATCAACTTCACATCCTGGTATTTCCCGAAATTGGTATGAACCCGCAAACCCTGCAAATCGCAGCGCTGCGGCTTGCGCCAATCCAATGCGTTGCTTGGGGTCATCCCGTTACATCCGGTTTGCCAACAATGGATTACTTTTTATCTAGTGAGTTAATGGAGTCGGAAAAGGCTCAAGACCATTATTCAGAAACCCTAATTCGGTTACCCAATATTGGTGTTTCTTATCCCAAACCTTACATTCCAACAGTGACAAAAACTAGAGCTGATTTTCAGTTACGGGATGATGCGGTTATTTATCTATGCTGTCAAGCTCCTTTTAAGTACCTACCGCACTATGATTTTGTGTTTGCTGAAATCGCTCGTCGTGTTCCTCAATCTCAATTCTTGTTTCTTCGTGGTCATTTACTTAAACCGCGCCTAAACCGTGCTTTTGCGGAGGTGGGACTCAAGAGCGAGGATTACTGTGTATTCCGCACCATTCCAGAGCGGTTTGATTATCTGATGATTAATTTACTCTCAGATGTATATCTAGATACGTTCAGCTGGTCAGGTGGGAATACAACATTAGAGGCGATCGCGTGCAATCTTCCCGTCGTCACCTGTCCGGGAGAATTCATGCGAACTCGTCACTCCGACAGTTTTCTAAAAAGGCTGGGAGTAACGGACACAATCGCTCAAAATGAAGCAGAATACATTGAAATAGCTGTGAAATTAGGTCTAGACCCCACTTGGCGACGTCACGTTGCTGATCGCATGAACGAGCGTCACAACTATCTCTATGACGACAAAGCCTGTATTGCAGGGCTTGAAGCATTATACAAACAGGTCGTTCGGGAACGTCTGGCGTAGCTAAAAGAAACTCCACTGGGGTTCGTAGTTGTAGCTTAAGCGCTAAAGCCAACTACAAGCCTTTTGGACTAGCGCCAGCATACCTCTGCCACATTTGCTCGTAAGCTTTTTCCATCTCATGGGTAAACTGCTTGCCATTCCATAGAGGTGCGGTTTTCCTTGACTGCCACAGTTTCCAGGCTATATTTTGCCGTAGTGCCTCGTCTTTACCCAGGCGTACTCCCCACTCGACATAGTCTTCATCTGTCCAGGCAATGCCTTCTGTAATGCTAGCATTCATCATCATGGTGTAGCTGTTACGCGCCGCAAATTGTTCGCCCACTCGCGTTACTAAGGGAATGCACATCCAAAGGGTTTCGAGCGTTGTAGTTGCGCCGTTGTAGGGATAAGTATCCAATACCACATCTGCAATGCCTAAATTAGCACGATGAGTGGCTTCTGTGGCATCGGACGACAAAAATCGCAGGCGATCGCTCTCTACCCCTTCTTCTTCTGCTAGCTGGGTAAAGAAGCGTTTTATCGATTCTTTGTCAGATCCTCCTTTGATTAAGAAATAACTCTTAGGTACTTGTTTGAGAATTTTCATTTGCAGTCGTGCTGTATCGGGATGACGTTTGTATCCCCGTTGAGCACTCAGATAAACTACAGCATCGCTCTCAATCCCTAGATGTTCACGGCGTAGGGTTGGCACACCCACCTCAAAACCATCCACCGCAATATAAGTTTGAGGTAATCGCCAGATTTTTTCTTGGTAATACTCTTGGGCTGACTCCGGTAAAACATAAGGATCGGCAATAAAGTAATCAACGGCAGGGATTCCTGAAGCATCCCAACCCAACCAAGTCACTTGAATGGGTGCCGGTTTTAGCTGCATCACCTGATAGGTACCATCCAGGGTTAGGCTATCCAAATCAACGAGAATATCGATTTCATCCTGAAAAATTTCCTCGGCAACATCTCCGCTACCTTTTGATTTGTAAGTTTTGTGAACCTGCTTTAAATACCAATCGTGTAAAGGGTCAAAGATTGGGTCGCAAGCCATGCAATAGGCGTAGAGTTGAAAACGCTCACGGTCATGATGCTGAAATAACCATCGTGCTAGCCAGCCCACCGAATGCAATCTGAAACAGTGAGAGATGTAGCCAATTTTAAGCGGTTTCGTCGTTACCCCTGACCCTTGCTGCCCTGCATGTCGCTGGCGATATCGTTCAGCTTGCTCCTTTGCCTCAATTTCTGTATTGGTTTGGCAAAATGCCGATAATTGATTCTGAAGTTGCCTAAATTGCCTCGGCTTGTCTTGAAAATACGGTGCAAAAAAATTTGAATTGAGTAGACGCGAGATGATAATTGATGGCAGCGGTGTGCGATGTTTCTCAATGACTTCGCTTAAGAGGGACTGTTGCCGTTTAAAGATTGTCAAGGCTTCTTGCCAATTCCCGGCAGCACTCATCAACCCTCTCAAAATCACCGAGTTAGCAGCGGTTTTATCAGGCAAGGATTCTAAGAGAGAATAATAGAGTTTAGCTGTTTCTATCCCCCGCTCGAATTGATCGGAATTTTGATAACAATGGGCTAAGTGACGCAGACACTCCAGATTTTTCGGGTCTAAACGTACACCCAACTCTAAAAAGCGTGCAGCGATTCCAGGCTGACTGTAAGAGTAGGCTATTTCTACTGCCGTTGGCAGCAGGAGATTGAGAAAGTGATATAACCTCGTTCTTTGTGTAATATACGGCAAACAAGCTTCTGCCAATTCCACCGAGGAGGGAAGCACAGGGGCATACTCTAAAACACTCTGCAACCCCGAAAGTAATATGTCCCAGTCTACGTCTATGAGTGGCTCCGACTTGAGCAGTTCAATGATACCCAACTCGATTAATTCATCACCCGTATAGGTATCTTGCTTGATTGCCAACTGCACGAGGCGTAACAAATTATTAATATCTGTGGGACAAATTTCCCGAATGTGATGCCGAATCGTCAAAGCAGCAGCCTCGTCTTCAAGAGTCTCCCGCCGATTCGCCTCTTGTTGCAGCACCTCATGCAATTCTTCTGTCCACTGCTCAACGTGACTGGAGTCCCCCTCCATCATCCCCATCAACCAAGTGGTTTGGGCTTCTGACTCTTGCCCCTGCAACAGCAATACTAGCCCCAGGTACCAATAGTGAAACTTAACATCCGGTTCGGCTGCTATTGCCTGTTCGTAAAGCGTTGCGGCTTGATGGTAGTTTCCTTGCAGCAGGAACTGATAGCCCTGCTTCTGCCATTGCTTGTGAGTTAGGATTGAAGACTGATCGCTCATGAAAAAACGCTTCCAATAGAGAAAAGTGAGTAGTTTAGAGTCACACTACTCACTTCTCTGCAAAACTCTAGCTCGTACTGACCGGGAATACTCCAGCTAAAATACAACTTCTGTCTTACTTGTTGCCAGTTCCAGCCAAGTCCTTGTAGCCTGATGGACAACTAGTACCGTTGGTAAGAGTGGATACGTTTGATACGTTCTCCGCAGCATTTGAGGTGGGGGTATTAGACTCGCAAGCAAAGGCAACTGTGAGAGCTTCACCCGTTTGGGTGTTTCCTATAACAGTACCCACAATTCCAGTATAGGCTTTGAGTCCCTTCTTGTTTAGAGCTGGGTCTGAATAAGCCTTGCTGTTAATTACGCCACTGGCATCCGCGATCGTGTAAAAGAAATTGGTCGTTTGGGTTTTAATCCCGACGCCGAGTTGAGTGAGGTCAGTTGTAAATTCTTGATACTCCAGGAAGTAAGCCTGTTGCGCCCGGTTGATAGCACCAACATTATTTTTGGCTTCCGCTTGCTTGGCTTTATTAACCTGACCAAGCAACGAGGGTAGGGCAATAGCCGCTAGAATACCGATGATGATAATGACGACCAACAGCTCAATCAGCGTGAAGCCCTCATCTTTTTTCTGGCGGTTCAGGTATTGCAGGAACTTGGCTTGAAATTCCGGCTTCATAGTAATTCTCTCCTTGAGGTCTGTGATGCTTGATGAATAACGCCTGGATGTAGCTTACCCAGTCTCTTGGCTTTTCCTATCACCCACCTCAAAAAATTTTGCCGGGTGCCATCTTGAACCACTCATGATTGACGTTCTAACAGTACATATCCCCATTCTTCTAGCCCACTCAGCGTCTCTGTAAGGACTTCAAGAGCCTCCTCTTGAGTGGTTGGCTCCAAAGTTATAGGATTAACGGGTCTTAATTGCAGCCATCGTGCCACTAGAGACGGCAGATCCTGAACTGACTCCCATAGGGGTAATAGGCAAGCCGCAACAGTACTATCCACTAGACTCGACTGTGCCGTTACCTGTAGATACTGACTGATTTCAAAGGGTTGCAGTTGGGTTACGCATCTGATCAGTTCTGCCTGGATTTCAGGTCTTCTCATCTGGGGATGGAGATAAACCTTAGTGTTATGCCAGTCCGAAGCTGTCCACTCAGTCATGGGTACAAAAGGTTGAGCTTGATTCGGATGTCCGCACCAGAAATCCAACACCCGGTGGATGGGATTTAATAGTTCAAACAAATGCAGCCGCTCCTCTGCTGAAGTCTCTGGTAAGCTCAATGCTAAAAATACGGGAAGATTGTCTGGGTCTTTGAACAAATCCATCAGTTCCCATTTCCGCCAACTGACCATGCTGATAAATTCCAGATCCGCAGCTCTTAATGCAGAAAACATGCCTGGAATAGTAAAGCCTTTGTCACCCAGAAGTAACTGATTAGTAAGGACAGCCTCTTTATTCTCTTCAAATACAGAACCCCAAGTTTGCCGTTTCAGCACCACTTTATCTTTTAAAGCGTTCATGGTTTCATGAACTAATTCAATCTCCATTTCTCGTGGATTTCCTTCCATCAAGCCCATCATTTTAAAGACTTCTTGAGCGCGGAAATAATTTGCTCTATTGATTGCGCTATGAAGATTGGATCGGATAATTCCCTCAGGTTTTAACACGGACTGCATCGCTTTTAAACCAATGACTGGGTCGGGTAAGAGATAAAGAACTTCATCACAGTTGATATAGTCAAATTCAATCCCTAAATTAGGGACATTTTCGAGCGCCAATGCATGGAAATCAACATTTGTAAAGCCGTGATATTCTAATCTTTTTTCAGCAAGATTAACAGATTCTTCGGATAAATCCACACCAATAATCTTTGCACCAGGATTAGATTCGGCTAAAACTAAGGATGTAAATCCAGTTCCACATCCTGCATCTAAAATAAATTTCCCTTCGGTTGTAATAACTTTCTTATTTCTTAAATAATAGGGAGTTACTAAGTTTTGAATATAGATCCACCCTAAATTATCTTTGGGAGATTCTTCCAGAGGATTTCTCGGATAGGGGCTGTTATCGAATTGCTGACGAATTTTGTCGAGTGATTCAGAGGTATGTTTATCCATGGCACCTATGTTCATTAATGAAGAATTGTTTAAATCCTAGGAGCAGTCAACCTAGGAGGGATAGATTAACCCAGTTTAAGGATTCCCCTTTTGTCGTCAAGAATTAAACTCATCAGCTCAATTGCTTGCTGCCCTTGCCAATGCAGGCGACTGATAGAGGTTGATTGACCCCAGACTACACTAACAATCAAGGGGCTGCACGAGCGGATGAAAAACCGCTATACTGCAAATAAACGTAGTCGTTATGAGTTTGCTTAGTTTATGTCCAACCCAACTGTAGAAAATCTTGTAATCATTGGTTCTGGTCCTGCTGGTTATACGGCTGCCATCTATGCCGCACGGGCAAACCTGAAACCTGTTATGTTTGAAGGCTTTCAAGCTGGAGGGCTACCGGGTGGACAGTTGATGACTACGACGGAAGTAGAGAACTTTCCTGGTTTTCCGGAAGGGATTACGGGTCCACAACTGATGGAACGGATGAAAACGCAAGCTGAACGCTGGGGGACACAGTGCTATACAGAAGATGTCACGTTTGTGGATTTGAGCCAGCGTCCCTTTATTGTTCGTTCTGAGGAACGGGAATTTAGAACTCACAGCGTGATTATTGCCACGGGTGCTACAGCGAAACGGTTGGGGCTACCCAGTGAGAAGGTGTTCTGGAGCCGTGGAATCTCTGCTTGTGCGATCTGCGATGGTGCAACTCCAATTTTCCACGGTGCGGAACTGGCAGTCGTAGGGGCTGGTGACTCAGCGGCTGAAGAAGCGGTGTATTTGACAAAATACGGCGATCGCGTCCACTTGCTGGTACGTCGCGATCAGATGCGGGCGAGTAAAACTATGCAAGACAGGGTGTTAAACAACCCCAAAATTACGGTTCACTGGAACACTGAACCATTAGATATCTTCGGTGAGAATGATCGCATGACAGGGGTGAAACTCCGCGATACCAAGACAGGCGAAGAGCGTAACCTGCATGTTAAGGGGCTATTTTACGCGATCGGTCACACACCCAACACTTCCTTATTTAGAGGACAGCTAGAATTGGATGAAGTCGGTTACGTTGTGACCAAGCCAGGGTCAGTGGAAACCAGTGTAGAAGGTGTTTATGCCGCTGGCGATGTCCAAGATCACGAGTTTCGTCAAGCAATCACCGCAGCAGGGACGGGCTGTATGGCGGCAATGCTGGCAGAACGCTGGCTTTCGGTGAATCACTTGATTACTGAACACCATCAGCAGCTACAGTCCTCGGAAAGTCCACCCGCAGCTGAACTGACCCAAGAAGAGACGACAGCAACACCCGAAGGGACGTTGGATGTTAACAACACGCGGCATGAAGGTGGATATGCGTTGCGGAAGTTGTTCCATGAGAGCGATCGCCTGATTATGGTGAAGTATGTTTCTCCCTCCTGCGGTCCTTGCCGCACCCTAAAACCAATTCTTAACAGGGTGGTAGAAGAGTTTGAGGGCAAAATTCACTTTGTCGAAATTGATATTACGGAAGATCCAGACATTGCTGAGAATGCCCAGATCATAGGTACACCTACAGTGCAGTTCTTTAAAGATAAGGAATTATTGGAGCAGGTTCAAGGTGTCAAGTCCAAGAGTGAGTTTCGCCGGATAATTGAGAAGTATCTGCCAGCCAGTGTTTCAGCAAACAGTTAAGGTTAGCCTGGTAGCAACTCGCCGCTGGATTTAGCTGAGTTAAACTGAGTGTTTTTATTGAGTTGAATCCAGCTACTTTAATATATAGGTTGTCTTTATTTCTTTTCGTGGATTTATAGCAAAAGGCAGAGAGCAGACGGCAAACGGCAGAAGGGATGCATATTGACGGGTCTTGGTTTCAGTATGTGGCGAGAGTCCTAATCCCCTTGGCGACTGCTATTGTTAAAGCGGCAACAAAGAGGCTTATAGATGAATAAAATTCCAAAATCTCTCCCTAAATTGTCTCTCTGTATGATTGTCAAAAATGAACAACAAAATTTATCTCGTTGTTTAGATAGCGTTAAACCTTACGTTGACGAAATTATTATCATCGATACAGGTTCTCAGGATGGTACACCTGAGATCGCGCTTCACTATGGAGCAAATCTGAAGTTTTTCGAGTGGTGCGATGATTTTGCAGGGGCTCGGAATTATTCAATTTCCCAAGCCACTGGTAATTGGATTTTAGTACTTGATGCAGATGAGGAGCTAGTTGTAACCAAAGATGAGTTAAGAGGACAGCTAACTTCTCAGCCTGAATTTTTAGCCTATTCCTTAATCCGAACTGAAGTCCATGATCAAGAGGGGATGACCCCTTTATATACCCTTAGATTATTCCGCAATCTTCCAGAACTTAGATATGTCAATCGGTTTCATGAGCAACTACAGTATCAGAATCAACCGATTCAGCCGCACTTAATCGGACACCTAGAAAGCCCTAGGATTGTGCACTACGGTTATGCAGAGCAACAGGTACTACAGAAAAATCTCACCCGTAACATTCCCATCTTAGAATCTATCCGAAAGAAAGAAGGTCTGAGTTTAATGCTTCTGTACTGCCTTGCGGGAATGTATAACGCGACTCAGCAACCAGAGCAAGCTCAAGAATGCTATGTAGAAGCGTTTGAGCGACTCCTACCCAATTTAATCGAAGGAAATCCCCCTGAGGACTTCAAGTTTGTTCCCTCTCTTCTTTTTACCTTAGCAGGGCAATCTTTACAGCAGAAGGATTATGAAACGGCCAGATTGCTCTGTCAACGGGGTCTTGAATGGTGCGCCAATTTCCCACCCATAAACTATATTACTGGTTTTACTTTAATAGAATTAGGATTTCCGCTGGGAGCGATAACGTACTTCAAAACCTGTATTCAATTAGGCCAAGAGGGCAATTATTATACGGGAGAACCTTTTGAGTTGGGTTTCACGACAACGGAGCCAGCTTGTGGTTTAGGGGCAGCTTACTTAGCTATGAACCGCTGGCAGGAAGCAGAAGACTCCTTTGAACTTGCACTATCTTTCGATCCCAACTGCAACGTGGCTCAACAAAATTTGAACCAAATTAAACGACTCCTAGTAGAGCGCTCATCCTTTTAACCCTAAATTGAAAGGGAATCGGTTGTAATTTCTTGAATATAGTGTTGAATTCGCTCAACAATATGCTCATCTGCAACGTCTTCTAAGCGCTTTGCTTCTGCTTTTAACACTTGCACCAATTCAGCTTTCCACAAATCGACTTGCTCTGACTCACCATTGATCATTGCTAACATCCAAGTGGCTTGGGCATCCTCTTCTTGATTTTGTAAAAGGAGTGTCAAGCCAAGATACCAGTAGTTAGACATGACTGTAGGGTAACTCTCAATCGCCTGCTCATAGAAGGTCGCCGCTTGAGGATATTCTCCATAAATCAGGCATTGGTAGGCTAGTAACGCCAAGTCGGCTGACTTAATTAGAGTTGAGTCTAGGGGCCCCACAGATGCGGCGATCGCACTTTTTGCCCCAATATTACTCAACCACTGAACCCACTGCTGAGCGCGAACGAACCAACTGTATTCACAATTAACATACTCCACCTGTTGCCTCAGATGTGTTTCGATATCTGTTGTGTCTGTAGCGGTACATTGTCTAAGAAGCTGCACAGTCTCTTCAACAAAACAGTCTTTGTAGAATTCCCAGTCATCTTCAAGGGGTATTAAACGGGCAAATCCAGCTGTGGTTTCCGGCAATGCGCCTAAGTCACTAGTAACAATTGAGCAACCACTGGCCATCGCCTCCATCACTGCAATACAGGAGGTTTCGGCAAAGGTGTTGGGGTAGGCGAATACCATAACTGACTGAAGTTCGCGAGCTAACTCAGGTTGTGGTAGAGAACCTATGTATTCCACTCCTGCTGTTTCCTGGCATCGACGATAGAGTGAACCATACTCAGACTCATCTTCAGCTTCAGCAACCTGATAGACCTTCATACTAGAAAATACCTTGAGTCTCGTTCCCGGTACGGCGCTGCGAATTCTGGGAAAAACGTCTAGTAGGATATCTAGTCCCCGAAAGGGTGTACTGGTGTAGGCAAGGATGGGTGGCTTGGACTTGTGTGTGAGGATGGGAATGCTATCGGAGAACAGTCCACAAAAAGACGGTGCGATCGCATTACGCAAAACCCCAATACGAGTTAGGTTAATGCCAAAGTTCTCATGGAAGCGATCGCGCTGCCAATCGCTGACTAGAGCAATGCCGTCATAGATATCTCGCTCAACGGGGTTTTGCAAAGTCTGCACAGATGGCTGATCGTGAGCGTGTTGTGTCCAGAGAATCAGACGAGTATTCTCTGCAATGAGAGGTTTGATGTGCGTTCCCTGTCCTGCCACTTTTAGCACAATCACAGCATCAAGGGACTGTAGTATTTGCTGAGGCACAGTATTTAAGGGTAGGCAAATCACTCCACGGGACTTGCCAGGTACTGAGGTGTTATTGAGTAAAAATACTTGATGTCCCTGTTTAGCAAGTGCCTCAGCCAGGTAACAAAGGGCTGACTCAGAACCTCCCATCGGCATCTGGTAAGCACTGGCAATGTTGTATTCCCATGTAATCGGGTCTATAAAAGCAATTCGCATTACTCGTATTTATTTAACCTTCATTTCAAGGTAGCTCAGGAGCAAGCCGACAAGATTTTACAAACCTTTAAAAAGTAATAACTCTAGACGCTGTTACTAACTTTTCTGGTATACAAGTATATTTTAAAAACACTATTGGGACTCGTAGCAGCCTTGAATATATTAAGCTTAAATTTATCAATTACAAACGAATTTTCTGCTTTTTGGGTAAATTTTTTATTCAAATCTGGTGTTAATATAACTACACAATCAAATTGGTTTTTGCCTGTAAGTTCACTCGAAAGGTGATAATATTCAAAAATTTTTGCACGCTTAGGGTTAAGAAGCGTAGTACGAAAATCTTTAAATTCCTCATCGTTTAAATATAAATGGTTTCTTCTAGCAATATACTTAAGATATCGTTTTAGAGATAGTATCCACTGCTGATGAGTTGTGGGATCAGCCACTATTAATATTTTACTTTCCGGCTGAGTATTCATTTCTAGGGTATTTAGTAATGCTGTTGTAATCTTGCCAGAATTTGAAAACAGAAAAGAATTATTCCAAGCTAAATAAAATTTTCCGCAAAGGTTCAGGCTAAGGATTAACAAGAATAAAACAGATACAGTTTTATAGGTTTTCAGAAAATCTGTAATAAATAAAATCAAGAGAGCATAACCAAAAACAACAGGGAGTAAATATCTGTAGTCAGACATTCCCGATTTAGAATAGAGCAATAGTTGAGGAAGTAGTACTAGAATAAATGCAGCAAATGGCTTATATAGTTTTTGGGCTATATAAATATATGATTGATTTTTAATTACTCTAGCTACCAAAATGACTAAAATCAGACTTAATAAGATCAGCCAACCTGAAACATACTGATTGATACTATTTAAAGTTTGAAAAAATTTAAGATAATGAAAACCTTCATAACCAGCGTAACCAAAATCAGTACCTACAAAATATTTTATATAAGCAATTTCTAAACTAAAAAAAAATGATAAAAAAACAATTAATGTGCTGTTTTTTTTAAACGATTCATGCCAGGAAAGATTATTTATATCATGTGAAAACCAAACATTTATAAAAATCATAACTGGGATAATCAGGCTAAAACTCTCTTTAGTTAAAGACATTAAAATAGTAAAAAAACAAAATAAAAATTTCCAAATGGCTTTAAACTTTTCTGATAAAACACTAAACACTAAACACATCAAAGTTACTGAAAGAAAAAAAGTTCCTAGGGTTTCAGCTGGCCCTAGCTGCCACCAAACTTCTGATTGTAGCCCCAACACGTTAAAAAATGAGAATAAAAGTGATTCAGTAAAAGTAAAACCGAGTTTCTTGGCAAATATAAATAGGAAAAATGTTGAAAAACCTGCCAAAAACAAGTTATAAACTGACAAGGCAAACAAATTAAATCCCAATATTTTAATAATTAAGATTCTATGGATATAGTAGACAGGTCTAAATCTGCCGAACACATGATCATTTTGAAGCCATTCAAGGATACTCTTAATTAGACCAATCTTCTTAATATCAAGATCGTAATAAATAGAGGCAAACTCATGATCGTCAACCAAATGGTATCCATCATAAAAAGCTCCACTGCTGAGTAACAGGAGTAGCCAACAGGAAAAGCTTATAACTAACGCAGTAATGTAATATTGTTTAATACGAAGAGTAAAGTGAGGCATACTTTTTAAAAGTTTTAATGTGCTATGAGCATTAGGCGCAATGCACTAGCCGCATTTGAGCCAGTCCTATGTCTTGGTGTTTACTTTACATCAACTTAGAAAAAATCAGACATAATTAGACAATACTGATACTTTTTGCAATAGCTTTTACAAAATGATTGCTCTATGACTCAGACTCGACTACGGTTACCCCAATTTTTGAAATTTTCTGAACGTCCCAGCCTCTCAATGCAGCTAATGGCGATAGGGCTAGTAATCACAGTTTTCTTCGTAACCGTCGCTATTCTCGCTCCCACCTTTCAGACGTGGGGATGGCTGCAAAATCCTATAGAATCACTAAGTAACCCAATTCATGAGCCTCCAGGTGCAAAGCACTGGTTCGGGACGACTAACCAGGGTTATGATGTCTTCTCTCGTACTTTGTTTGCTTCTCAAGCTGCCTTACGAGTCGTATTGCTGGCGACAACCCTGAGTCTGATTATCGGTGTCCCCTTGGGTTTGGTCAGTGGTTATCTGGGTGGCAAATTAGATCGGGTGTTGCTGTTTTTTATGGATACCATCTATACACTACCGGGACTGCTATTATCAGTAACGCTAGCTTTTGTGGTTGGACGGGGGATATTAAATGCTGCGATCGCACTCAGCATCTCGTACATCCCCCAGTACTATCGAGTAGTTCGCAACCACACGGCTAGCGTTAAAAATGAACTCTTCATCGAAGCAGCTCAAGCTATGGGCGCTTCCACAAACCGAGTGTTGTCTCGCTACTTATTTCTCAACGTGATTCAGAGTGTACCTGTATTATTTACCCTCAACGCAGCAGATGCCATCTTAATTTTAGGTGGCTTGGGATTTTTGGGACTGGGACTGCCAGAACAGACGCCAGAATGGGGCCAAGATTTACGTCTAGCACTCAGCGCCCTCCCCACTGGAATTTGGTGGACAGCCCTTTTCCCGGGTTTAGCCATGACCTTAATGGTGGTGGGATTGTCACTTTTAGGAGAGGGTTTGAGCGAGTTCATCAATCCTCGGTGGCAGCGATAGAACTTTTCTTGAATAGGGTTTAAACAATTACTCCTCAAACCCGCCAACCTGAGGGCAATTAGCTCTTATTCTTTCTTAAGAGTAATTTTAAAATTTTTGTTGTTAAAACAGATTTATGGCCTCTAGTCCGGAACAACACATGCAGACTGAATTTCTTCCAAAAAACCAGCCTTGGAACTTACGACCAGGAGGCTATTTTATTTTACATGATTATTTCGGTTGGTATGACAATGAAGGACGAAATAATTTCCCTGTTAAAAAAGTCATTGATGAACTTATTGATGAGGGGATTTTTCAACACATGCTCATAGATACAGGATATCAGTCGTTTGTTGTTTTTAGAAATTTCGATATTACAATTGAGAATTATAGCGGATAATTGGATTTTTCTAGGTAACTAAAAAACTCAAATTTTAGTTAAACAATGCACAATAGACGCCAAATAAAAAAGCATCATTGGATACCTTACTCACCCATGCAGCAAGTGATGGCTTCCATTGCATCCGAAAGCTCGTTGGTAGTGGAAATTGGCCCTGGACACATTCCTTTTGCCTTGGCAACTGAATTTGTAGATTGGCAGACTTCACCAAGCTTGGCTGGCAAGACTATTCATTGCCTGGATATCAACAACGATCCGCTACCCTATGAGGACAAATGTGTAGATTTTATCTATTGTCGGCATACTCTTGAAGATTTATACAATCCATTCTGGCTGTGCAAAGAGATGTCACGAGTTGCCAAGGCTGGGTATATTGAGACTCCCTCACCCGTTGCCGAAACTTGTCGCGGTGTGGATGCTGGTTCACCTCCTTGGCGGGGCTACATTCATCATCGGTATCTTGTTTGGAGTGATGAAGACGTATTAACCTTTCTTCCCAAATATCCAGTGATCGAGCATCTTCACTTCGGCGATGAAGAAGATAATATGGTGGAAATTCTCAATTCCGGTCCCCTTTATTGGAACACCTATTTTATTTGGAATAATTCTCTTGAGATCAAGTTAATTCAACACGATAAAGATTTTACGATACAGACAGATTATTTAGATATATTGGCTGAAGCTATGCAAAAGTCAGTTGAAAATAATTTAAATTTAGCATTACATTACAATTTTATTCTATCAAATAAAGCCTAAAAAAGTTTAAAAAATCTAAATTAGGAAAATACATATACGGCAGTTTAAAAAAAAAGAAGCTGAGTCAGCGACATTAGTTAAGGCACTTCAAACCTTCATCTGACTTAGTATAGGTGATGACGATAAATTTTAACTTTTAGTCCGTATTATAATTTAATTACTAATAATTTTGCTTGTTTAGCATGAAATATCAAAGATTTATCGAGCAACTTGCCAACTTTTATGATAACTGGGGTAAAGATTCAGTATATCCAAAATCGAATCAATTTGAACCTATAATAAAGCAAGTTAAGGGGATTACTTCAGCTAACGTAATGCAGTTACTTAACTTCGCAGTGGGGTGCCTGGAAGCCAAGGAAGTCTACTGTGAAGTAGGCTGCTTTCAGGGAGCCAGTTTAATTGGAGCTTTGCTCGAACATCCAGAGCGCATGGCTTATGCTGTTGATACTTTTTCGCATTTTAATTCCTTGGAAGATAGCTTTGATAAATTAATAGAGAATATATATAATTTTGATCTAGAAGAGCAAGTTATATTTTGCAATCAGGAAGTTGAAGACTTCTTTTTTGAATTTAAGTCCAGCAAGATTGAAGAGAAAATTGGATTGTATTTTTATAATGGGGCACAAGATTACCGCTCCCGTTTAATGGGGCTTCTTTTAGTTAAGCCCTTCCTGGCAAGCCAATCTATTATTGTTTTAAGTCAGTGTCATTGGGAAGCCTGTTATCAGGCAAGTCTGGACTTTATAGCCTCTCATCCTCAAAGCCGATTAGTGCTGGATTTCTCAAAAGATCAAAGTAATACTTCTATAGGTTGGAATGGTTTGCAAGTGATTAGCTGGGATGTCAATGCCAATCATACAATGGATTGGTCAAGCTTTCAGGAATTCCGAAAGCCCGCTTTGATTAGTTCCATTTCTCAACTTCATATTAATTCCCGCCAAAAGGTAGTAGATAGCTGGTATAGAGAAGCGATCGAACTGTACTTTTCAGGAAAGCCTGAAAAAGCCGAACAGAAATATAAACAAATATTAAGCTGTGATATGAGCCAAGCAGAGGCTTGGTACAACCTTGGTAAGATCTATTACCAAACTCAACGCTATCAAGATGCTTTGGAGTCTTTACTCAGGGCTTTAGAGCTAGATTCATCAAAAGCAATCTGGCACTATGATCTAGGCGTGGTACTGGAAAAAATTGGTGCTCTTCCCCAAGCGATTCGAGCGTATCAAGAATCGCTCGTGATCGATCCACAATGGATTTCTGCTTATAACAGCTTAGGAAATATTTGGTTTGAATCTGGAGAGTTAGAGCAGGCAGAATCCATGTACCGTCAAGTCCTTTCAGCCTGTCCCGATCATTGCGCTGGCTATATTAACCTAGGGAACATCTTGATGGCTAAACATCACGTTGAGGAAGCCATAGAAGCTTATGAAAAAGCGCTTTCCTTAAAACCTCGTGACCCTGATATCCTTCATAACTTGGGGGTAGCATTTGAGGCAAAAAATGACCAAGCTGAGGCATACAGCTACTTTGGATATTCTTTTTATCGTCAAGGAAACTACAAACAAGCGATTAATTATTATCAAAAATTTCTAGAGACTAAAACAGGAGACGTGGCTTTTTATGTAGCTCTTGCGGATTGTTATAAAGCTCTTAATCACTATACAGAAGCAATAAATATTTACCGAGAAGCAATTAGGCTGTATCCCAAAGCAGGCTGGCTTTACTTAAACTTAGGACTGGGTTTTCAAGATTTTGGGGATACGGAAAAATCAATCGCTGTTTTAACAGAAGCATTACAAGAGTTACCTGATAATTTAACTTTGCAGATTTATCAGCAGTTAATGCTTCCGATTATTTATGAAAATCCTGAAGAAATTGAGATTTACAGACAACGATTCACTCAAGGTCTATCAGCCCTAGTGCAGCAGACAAGATTAGATACCCCAGAAGAGATAAACAATGCTTTAATGGGCATCAGTTCTAGAACAAATTTTTACTTACAGTATCAAGGGAAAAATGATTTAAATCTACAAAGGCAATATGGAGAATTTGTTCATCGAGTTATGGCGGCTAACTATCCAAGTTGGTCAAAATCGCTGCCGTTGTTACCCATCAATGAAGGAGAGAAGATTCGCGTTGGTTATATATCCAATAACTTTAAAAATCAGACAGTCGGTAAGTTGATGTTTGGCTGGGTTAAACATCATAACCAACAGGATTTTGAAGTTCATTGTTACTACACGGGACGTAAAGTCGATCAAATGACTCGAAAATTTCAACTTTACAGCCATGCTTTCCATCATTTACCCGATGATTTGGACGCTGTCTGTCAAAAAATAGTAGCTGATCAATTGCATATACTGGTTTTCCCCGATATCGGGATGGATACCAATACCAATCAAATCGCTGGATTACGTCTCGCTGCTATTCAATGTGTCTCCTGGGGACATCCGATAACTACGGGTTTACCCACAATTGATTACTACATATCCAGTGATTTGATGGAGCCAAATAATGCACAAGAACATTATTCCGAAAGGTTGGTTTGTTTGCCCAACATCGGAATTTGTTATGAAAAACCAAATCTTCCTGAAGTAACCAAATCACGTTCAGACTTTCAGTTGCGAGATGATACAACTGTGTATTTATCTTGCCAATCTCTGTTTAAATATCTACCGCAATATGATTATATTTTTCCAGCGATCGCGCAACAGGTTCCTCAAGCTCAATTTGCCTTCCTTTCTCATCACTTGAGTTTGCCGATTACGGAAAAATTTAGGAAACGTCTCAAGCAGGCATTTGCTCGTTTTAGCCTGAACAGTGATGACTACTGCGTCATAGTACCGCGCCAAGATTGGGTTGGGTATGCCAGTCTGAACTTAGTTTCAGATATTTATTTAGATACATTAAGTTGGTCGGGTGGTAATACGACATTGGAAGCGATCGCATGTAATTTGCCCATTGTTACTTGTCCCGGTGAGTTTATGCGGGGCCGTCATTCTTACGGTATTTTAAGACAGTTAGGAGTAACAGAAACGATTGCTAAAACTGAAGCGGAGTATATAGATATTGCGGTCAGGTTAGGTCTTGATTCTACGTGGCGAGAGAGTCTCGTCCAGCGAATGATAGAACACCACGGTAATCTATATGACGATAAAACTTGTGTAGAAGCGCTTGAAGCATTTTACCGTCGCGTAGTTCAGGAAGTTCAGTCAGCTACTACAGCTATAGAAAATAAAATTGTTGGTCAATAAACACATGCACTATCAGAAATTTATTCAACAGCTCCCCGATTTATATGAAAACTGGAATCAAATCTCAGTTTCTCCCAAATCTCATCGGTTTGCTCAAGTACTACAGCAACTTAAGGGAATGACTACAGCTAATGTAATGCAGCTCTTAAACTTTGCTGTAGACTGCCTGGAACCTGATGAAATTTACTGTGAAGTGGGTTGTTTTCAGGGTTCAACTTTAATCGGTGCACTCCTGGATCATCCTAACCAAATGGCCTATGCTGTAGATAATTTCTCTGAGTTCGACACTTCGGGCGAAAACATAGAAAAATTAATCGAAAATTTGACAAAATTTAATTTAAAAGAACAGGTATGTTTTTGTAATCAAAGTTTTGAAGAGTTTTTTGTTGCTCTGAGAACAATGCAGACCGCAGATAAGATCGGTGTCTATTTTTATGATGGAGCTCATGATTACCGATCTCAACTTTTAGGGCTGCTTTTAGTTAAACCTTTTCTGGCTGACCAAGCCTTAATTATTGTAGATGATAGTAACTGGCTTCCTGTGAAGCAAGCTAACTGGGATTTTATGGCAACTCATCCTCAATGTCATTTGCTATTGGATATACAAACTGCACAAGATGGTCATTGGACATTTTGGAATGGTCTTCATGTTTTAAGCTGGGATATCAACAGCGAGTTTAATTATGATTGGTCAACTTTGGAGCAATTTCGTCAGCCCTCAGTCATAGAATCGATATATCAATTGAGGACAAGTCGCTGAATTATGCGCTCATCATAGTCGCGACATGGGGTAGAGGAACCATAAAGAGCAACAGCTACTCTATGGTAAAACCAGATTAAGCTTTCACGGGTTGCGATATGGGTATAGATAGGGATGGTCTTATAGAGAAATGGAGTGAGTCCGAGGTCATTGGCATCGATTTAGGGGGAACTGCAATCAAGCTGGGACGATTTCACAAAGAGGGGAATTGCTTACAGTCTGTAACTGTGGCAACCCCTCAACCCGCAACACCAACGGCGGTTGTGGAGGCAATAACCCAAGCTATTACCCAACTTAATGCTAATCCCCCAAGTATTGCAGCGATTGGTGTGGGTACACCTGGCCCTACTGATGCAGCCGGTCGGATTGCCAGAGTCGCGATTAATCTGTCAGGCTGGCAAGATGTCCCTTTAGCGGATATGTTAGAAGCCAAGACAGGTTGCCCTACCGTTATTGCTAATGATGCCAACTGTGCCGGTTTGGGAGAAGCTTGGTTAGGGGCGGGGCGGCGGTTTTGCCATCTGATTTTGCTGACGTTAGGCACGGGGGTTGGCGGTGCGATTATTTTAGATGGCAAACTCTTTACCGGTCATCAGGGGGCTGCCGGGGAGTTGGGGTTAATTACGTTAAGCCCGGATGGCCCAATGTGTAATAGCGGGAATCAAGGTTCTTTGGAGCAATATGTCTCGGTTCAGGCTATTCGACGCCGCACTGGAAAGGAACCCGCCGAACTTGGATTTATGGCGAAAGCGGGTGATAAGTCCGCTTTGGAATTTTGGCAAAACTATGGACGCGACTTAGGAATTGGGTTAGCTAGCCTGATCTATGTTCTGACTCCGGAAGCGATTGTGATTGGCGGTGGAGTCAGTGCGAGTGCGGAGTTTTTCTTTCCGGCGGCTTTAGCTGAAATTGAGCAACGAGTGTTGCCAAGTTCCCGTGCAGGTTTAGAGTTACTGGTGGCTGAGTTGGGCAATCAGGCGGGGATGGTGGGGGCAGCAAAATTGGCTTGGCAAAAGCTAGAAGTTGGTGGTTAGTAGTTAGCGGTTCTCTCTGGACTCGTGAATCTTATTTTTGAGCTGCGGATATAGGTTTTGATATCGCCTCCAAGCCTCTAAAAATGCTGACTCATCTGAGTTAGGAGTTGCCGCCAGCGTTGGCGTCGGTGTTAAATTAACTGTTGCCTTCGCATCCTTATATACCCCAATTCCAATCCCCGCCAGTAAAGCAGCACCTCGTGCCGAAGCGGCTACAACCGTCGTGGTGTACAGGGGAACTCTCAACACATCAGCGAGTAACTGTTGCCAATCCCTCTCTAACGTTCCCCCACCTGCCAAGCGCAGTTCTGTCACAGTTACACTGGTTGCCGCAAGGGCTTCCATTCCTTGCTTTAAGGAAAACGCTACCCCCTCCAATGCGGCACGCATGAGATGCGCCCTGGTATGATGTAGTCCCAATCCCACCCAGGCACCTCGTACATGAGGATCGAGGTGGGGTGTTCGTTCTCCTGTAAGGTAGGGCAAAAAGGTCAATCCTTCACATCCTGGGGGAATGGTAAACGCGTCTTGATAGACTTGCTGCCAACTCAAGCCCAGAATAGTTCGTACCCACTCCAGCGCTAACCCCGCATTTTGCATAGCTGCCAAAGTGTACCACTGGTTCGGCAAGGCTGCCCGATAAAGATGGGTACAACCCAGGGGATCGAGAACAGGTTGAGAGCGAATTGTGATAATTTGAGCCGCCGTACCAATGGTTAACTGTACTAATCCAGGCTCTACCAATCCATTGCCCAGCGCTGCTGCTGCCGTATCCGCCGCACCTGCGATTACAGGTACACTAACGGGTAAGCCAAGATGTTCTGAAGCCGTCGCTGTCAAAAAACCTGCGATCGCACTTGATGGCACAATAGTTGGTAGCCAATCATTCCGTAGATTGAGCGCATCTAATGCTTCCCAAGCCCAATCATCTGAGACGACATCATAAAGTAAGGTACCAGAAGCGTCGGATGGTTCTGTGGCAACTTCTCCGGTTAGTTGTAAACGCAACCAATCTTTAGGCTGAAGTACCCAGCGCGCTTCTGCATAGATATGAGGCTGGTGTTCTCGCAGCCATAATAAAGTTGTACCCGCCATTCCTACTGTAATGGGATTACCCAAACGCTTGCGGATACTGACATCAAGGGAGTGATAACCTTCCAGCATCTGCGTTGAGCGAGTATCTGCCCAGAGGATAGCCGAATGCAGCGGTTTCCCCAAACTATCCGTCAAAACGACACCATGCATCTGTCCGGAAAGTGCGATCGCTCTGACTTGATGCTCTCGATCTTCTACGACCTTGCGGGCAGCTACAGCAACAGCTAACCACCAGTCTACGGGATTACTCTCAGCCCATCCAGGATGCGGTGCTTGGACAGGATAAGAACTCGATGCCTCATTAATTACAGTTCCATCTATATCCAAAAGCAAGGCTTTAGCAGAGCCGGTACCTAAATCAATACCTAGTAGCATCTTTTCTGGTGCCGTTTAGAGGAAGTCACTGAGTATTTTCTCTATTAGTCCTCAACCCTAAACTGAATCCCTACAGTAGTAAAAGACGGCTATTTATAAAATAGGGATTAGAAGTTAGGAAATTTTACAATCTAGGAGTCTAATTTTCCCACAAAATCAAGCTGAAATCTGAAGCTTGTAACATTTTAAATCATTGTATCTTTCAATGGAAGATTGCAACTCTCCCAAATCATAAACCGAACTCAAGAGATGGGACGATTGACCCCCTCAGAGCGGAAAAAACTTCACACATCCTGAGAATTTACGTCTAAAGTAGTAGATATGGGTACACATAAAAGGGTAAAGGAAAATTCTTCAGTGCTTTCGAGCAGGTTGTGTTGTAATTTCAAATACTTTGGACTCAGAGCTGAGCGAGTTACAAATGTAGATGTACTCCCTTGCTTGAAACTGCCAACTTATTGCTCGGTTAACACGAAAGCACCAGGCAAGTTCAACGAAAATTCAGCCTCTCCCTGCGCTAGCGATACTTAGCGACGATTGAGCCTAACAGTTATTGAGAATCGGGAATTGGTACTCGCTGTTGACATTAAGACAACAGTACAAATACGTTATTTATGCGAACAAGCGAACAGATCAAGGCAGAAATTGCGGAAAAGCTGGGCTTTTTTCCACCCTTCTTTAGTCCGGCACTACAGACTCCACAGGTGCTAGAAAATTTATGGCATCAGACAATGTATGCCTATCTCAATAATCCGCTACCCGATCTATTTAAGGAAAAGCTTTCTGCTTACCTCTCGCGCTTCTGTGTTGTTCCTTATTGCATGATTTGTCACAGTTGTTCCTTGTATTCCTTAGGAATGCAGGCACGGGAGGTGTTGGAGCTACTTGAATCGCCTCTCCCAAGTCAAATAGATATTGATAAACACCTGAGTTTGCTAGCGACGCAGCTAAATGGCCTAACACTATGGCCACAGGAGAACTCAACACTAGAAAATAGTTTACTGTATTGCTCAATTTTTATTGCCCAGGAACGAGACCAAGCTGAACATTGCCGTAGGGAGTTGCGGCGTCTGTTGGGTTGTGTAAACTACCAGCATTTAGTGACGTTTATCGCTTACGTAAAAAGCTGTCATATGTGGATGGAAGCCCATCCGGAAGTAAGTTATTTAGCTGACAAGCGAGCGATCGCTCATTTTGATGCTTTGGTTAAAGAAGAGCCAGGTTTGGCTGACTTCTTCAAAAACTACTGGGAAAGAGCCAAGCTAGAACAACGTAGTTGGGCGGAACAGTTGGCAGCCAACGCTCTGCGACAGCATCATCAACAGGAGTTGCGGAAGGCAGCAGTAGAGAATCTGCGACTTGCCCGTGCGATCGCCTCCGTCTCTGATGGGGTTTTGATCACCGATCCAAACCAACCTGGCAACCCGATTATTTACTCAAACCCAGCTTTTTCGCGGATTACCGGCTATCAACCCGAAGAGATTTTTGGTCGCAACTGTCGTTTCTTGCAGGGTGCAGAGACTGACTCAGAAGCCCTGAGATCGATTCGTAATGCGATCGCCCAACGACAAGAAGTGAAAGCGACGCTGCTGAACTATCGTAAAAATGGTCAGCCTTTCTGGAACGAGTTGAAAATCTCGCCCGTCTTCTCAGAGCAAGGCGATTTACTTTACTTTATTGGTATTCAGACTGATATCACCGAACGCAAACAGGCTGAAGAGAAAATTCGTTTCCAAGCGGCTCTGCTCGACATCACAACCGACGCTATTCTGGTGCGAGATTTACAAGACCAAATCTTATTTTGGAACCAAGGAGCGAGTCGATTATACGGCTGGCAGGCAGAAGAAGCCTTTGGCAAGAAGGCTCAACCTCTGTTGAACGAAGAAAAAACGCCTCAACTGGCAGCCGTTCTTTCAACCGTTGCGATGAAAGGCAATTGGCAGAGTGAGTTGCATCAAGTTAGGAAAGATGGCAAAAAAATCCTTGTCGAAAGTCGCTGGACGCTGATGTACGATGAGGAGGATAAACCCAAAGCCTTCTTAGTTGTTAATACTGATATTACCGAAAGAAAACAACTTGAAGCCCAGTTTCTTCGTACTCAACGATTAGATAGTATCGGTACTCTTGCTAGCGGCATCGCCCATGACTTAAACAATGTGCTGGCACCCATTCTGATGTCGGCTCAACTGCTTTCACAGACCCAACTCTCGGAGAAAAAGAAGCCAGAGCTGCTAAAGACTATTGAAAGTAGTGCTAAACGTGGGGCGGCTTTGGTCAAGCAAGTTTTATCATTTGCTCGGGGTGTCGAAGGTCAGCGGACAGCTATTCAACTGAAACATTTAATTTCAGAAATTCGGCAAATTGTCAACGAGACATTTCCTAAATCCCTTGAAATTAATACAGATATTTCGCAAGATCTATGGATAGTTTCTGGAGATGCGACACAGCTACATCAGGTTTTAATTAATCTGTGTGTTAATGCTCGTGATGCTATGCCAAGAGGCGGCACTTTGAGTGTAAGTGCTGGCAATATTGTCATCGATGAAAGTTATGCGCGAATGAATCTTGATGCTCATGTGGGAGCTTATGTGGTGTTCACCGTTAAAGATACGGGAATCGGTATGCCTCCTGAAGTTATGGAGCGAATCTTTGAGCCATTTTTCACCACAAAAGAGCTAGGTAAAGGCACGGGATTAGGACTTTCAACTGTACTGTCTATTGTGAAAAGCCACGGTGGATTTTTGGAGGTGACAAGTAAGGTAGACGAAGGAACACAAATTTCTGTTTACTTACCTGCAAGCGAGGCAACCCAAATTCCCCAAATTTCAGATAGTGAATTCTCACAAGGACAGGGGGAATTAATTTTAGTGGTGGATGACGAAGCGGCGATTCGTGAAACGACTAAAACTTCGTTGGAAACTTACAACTATCGGGTACTTACAGCAAATGATGGAATTGATGCGATCTCGTTATACGCCCAACATCAGCATGAAATTAGCCTAGTGTTGGTTGATATGATGATGCCCTTGATGGATGGAGCAACGACAATCCGCACCTTGAAGAAAATCAATTCTCAGGTCAAGATTATTGCGGTTAGTGGCCTTATATCCAGCACTCGACTGACTCAATCCACGAGCTCTGGCGCTCAAGCTTTTTTGGCGAAGCCCTACACAACAACCGACTTATTAAAAACGATCAACGAGGTTATTCCCATTTCCTCAAGTTTTAGTTCTGGTATTATTCGAGAATTTTGAACAACTTCAACCCTGGTTACAACACCACGGTTTTGAGCTTTGAGCTTTGTCTGGTCAGGTGCCAGATCACAGTTGAAGCTGAACAAAAATAAACCTCGGTTCTCTCACAACTCACAAGCCGTAGGAAGGATACTCCTATACCTATAGCGGTTGTCCTTCTTTGGGATTCGATTCTTCTGGTAATGGAATGAATTCTGTTTCATCAGGAACCTGCTCAAACCGTCCCTCTCTCCAATCCTGCTTCGCTTGCTCAATGCGATCGAGGCGGCTGGAGACCAAATTCCACCACTTATGGCGCTTACCTACAGATTCACCTCCAACCACAATACAGCGAGCATTGCGTTCGCAAGAGATATCTATCGATGTACCTGGAGTCAGAACTGCTAACCGATGTTGCTCCAGAGGGACACCATTAACAAGCAATCCTTCAGTTACGCTGTAAACCGCTTGCTCAGTGTAATTGCTTGGTAAGGTAAACTGCGCTCCGGCAGACAGTTGCACATCTAAATAAATCATGGGAGAAAACGTTTGTACTGGAGAAGTACGACCATACGCTTCTCCCGCAATCAGTGTAAATGAAACTCCTGCATCTTCCCAAGTCGGCAGATCAGTTGCCGGATGATGCCGGAACCAGGGGTCTGTTTCCTCATGTTCATCAGGAAGTGCTATCCAAGTTTGGATTCCGTGCAGGGTGGCTTCTTGAGTCCGCACATGCTCAGGTGTCCGTTCTGAGTGAACAATTCCTCGCCCTGCCGTCATCCAGTTCACGGCACCCGGATGTATTTCCTGAACACTGCCCACACTATCGCGATGCAACAAAACTCCCTCAAACAGGTAGGTAACTGTTGCCAGGTTGATATGGGGATGGGGTCTGACATCAACGCCCTTGCCTGGTGGAAATACCGCAGGTCCGAGATGATCGAAAAAGATGAACGGGCCTACCAGTGTCACAACATCTGAGGGAAGAAGGCGACGGGCTTGAAATCCGCCCAGATCTTGAATATGTGGCTCAATGACGTGTTCAATGCAATCAGTCATGATTTCGCTTTAGGAATTAGGTTTTCCAGACTCAGATCATTGAGGTGTTGGCAGAGCAAGGGATAAGGTTTCTCGATCCGCGTATGAGCTGAAGTCGATCATTTCATTGAATGATTCCAATTTTAAGGTTTAAACGGAATATATATTCAAATTTCCAGGTGCCAAGATGTGAGTTCAAGCCAGATTCTAAACTGACTAGAAGAAGCCGGAGCTTATAGGAGGAGCTTTAAACCCATTAATGGCGGTCAACTGAAGCCGTACCAGCAGTAGTATGTCTTATCTCCACTCGCCCTGTAGTGTAAAAGCTGCCCAGTAATACGGGGCTTGCCATTGCTTTTGTTGCCACATTTCTATCTGTGCTGCCCTCAAAGCGGCTGCTGGTTTCAGTCCATCTTGCAGCATTTTTTTGTAAAATTTCACCATCAGCTCCGATGTGGCTCGATCGCTCACACTCCACAAACTCACCACCACTCGTGGAGTACCCGCATACATAAAGCCTCTTGTCAAGCCCACCAATCCTTCTCCCCTGACTTCCTTACCCAGCCCGGTTTCACAAGCACTCAGGACAACTAATTCCGCTGGCAGGTTGAGGTTGAAGATATCACGCAGTTGTAAAAAACCATTTTGCAGGGTACCTTTTTCATCCACCAACGACAGCACGACTCCTGATAATTCTGGCTGCGTACTATTCAGGATGCCGTGAGTCGCCAAATGAACAATGCGATAGTTTTGCAGTTCAGGGTTGGTTGCGATCGCACGATTGGCGGCAAAGTCAAACGCCTGCATTCGCTCCGTTGTAGGGACTAGCGCCAAAATCTGCTCAGCTTCCTGTCGGCTAAAGGGTAAACGATTAAAGCTAACATTAGCTGTTGTAGCCGATCGCTCCAAGGCTCGGCGGTTGATATTACTGTTTTCCGGTTGCGTACCAGAACCCTGTCCCGAACTTGACTTAAGACGCGGATCGTTTGTACCAAAGACAGGATCGGCAAGAACTGCGATCGCTTTAGCAGCACTTTTGCGATCGTTCAATTCCTTTCGCAACACGGCTAGTGTTGAGGCTGAGGGCAAGTTGATGATTTCGTGATTAACCAGTAAGGGCACGACATGTCGTGCCCCTACCCCTAGCGTTCCTGGTACTGGCAGTGCACCGAACGGCACATACTGCAACGCACCATCACTAACAATAAGTAAGCGCTTGTTTCCCAATTGTGCAGCCACAGGTGCGATGAGCATCTGACTCAACTTGGTAGCGGCTTCGTTGGTATCGACGGAGGAACCTGGATGCCCTTCAACCCCAAACCCTTTCTGCGTTCCCAAGTGATAGTCTCGGTTGTTGAGTAACTGATAAAATTCCTTGGCAGCAGTTTCAATCTCCTCGCGTTTCGGCAATTCGTAGCTAGTGATGCCTGTTTTAGTCACTGCCCAGAGATAGCTGCGTTCTTCCCCTAAAGAGTATTCCAACAGCATCGTGTCGTTATCGAGTACCTGCTGCTGAATTTCTGCCAGGGTAAGCGGTTGTGGCTGAGCCAGTGCGGCATAGCGCGGACTGGTGCGACGGATTTGTTCCTGGACTTGCCGATACTCTGTGAGCAGTGCTGCCGTCTCTTTTTCTAGCGCTTCTACCTGTTTGTCAGTCCATTGTCCGTTAAATAGCTCGATTCGGCGTTTTTCCACAGCATCGAGTTTTGAAAGCAAGGTGCGCTCTTGTTCTAAGAGCTTTGGCTCGACTCCTTGCCGAATATCAGCATTAGCCTCGGTTAGGAGTTCCAAAAGACTCCGGGCGCGGGCGCGTTCCGAGGCGTGTAGTGCTAGAGCATCGTACCCAATAGAAGGCTCTTTTTTGTGCAACTGCATCAGCACGTCGATGTAGAACTGGTAGTAATTCTGCACGGAGGCAAAGTAGGAAGTACGCAGTTGTTGGCTGGTGACTCTGGTGCGTATATCCTCAACGATTTTGATTGCTGCTTCGATTTGGGTACGGGCTTCGTTGAGATTACCCTTATCGCGTTGTGTAATCGCTACGTTATAGAGTGTATGCGCTTCCCCTGTGCGATCGCCCAACATCCGCCTGAGTGCTAGATCGCGATCGTAGGTTGAGAGCGCTTTTTCGTACTGCTTCAATGAATTGTAGATCTTGCCCAGGTTGTACAGGGCGTTGGCTTCAGCTAGGCGATTCCCTACCTTCTGGAACCCAGTCACTGCCTTATTAGTGTATTCCAGTGCTTTGTGATAATCCCCCGATGCTGAATACACTCTGCCGCTCATAATGAAGTACATGGCTTCCCTAAAGCTGCTATTCTGTTGGCGCGACAGTGCAAGGATTTGGTTAGCGGCATCAAGCGCCTTGGGATAATCCTTCAATGACTCATACGCTCTAACAATAGAGGCGAGTATGCTGCCTTGCCGCGAGAAATCGTCGTTTTGTCTCGTCAGAGCCAGCGCTTGGTTGTGATACTCCAGCGACTTCTCATATTCTTTTACTTCTTGGTAGAGGATGCCAATCTCGTCAAGGATTTCAGCTTGGTGGGTACGATCGCCAATGCTTTTGAATATCTCTAGTGCTTGGGTCTTTGTATCGATACTAAGCTTATAATCCCCTAAGGACTTGTAGACTTCAGCAATGCTGTTGAGGGTGACGGCTTCTTGAGTGCGATCGTCCACGCGACGCTGGATATCTAGGGCTTGGTTGTAATCGTCGAGCGCCTGCTGAGGCTGACCCATTGAATGATAGATATCAGCGATTTTCCGGAGGGTAAAAGCTTCCCTATCGGGAGCGGGAATGGCACGCCACATCACGAGTCCTTGATTTAAAACGTTGAGGGCTTTCTGCGTTTCCCCCAATTGATTGTAGACAGAGCTGATGTTGAGGAGAAGCGACGCTTCGCCATATTGGTTTCCCGCCTTTTGGTAAAGCGATCGCGCTTGGTTATAAGAGTCCAGCGCTTTGGAATAATCGCTAAATCCAAAGGTGTAGGTTGAAGCGATACCCATGAGAATCAGAGCTTGCTGAGAAAGGTTTAAGGCTGATTCTGTTCCAGATAGATTTTCCTGTGCTGCTTGTTGGAGTTCCAGCGCTTGGTTAAAAGAGTCAAGCGCCTCCTGATACTGACCCAACGAGAAGTAGAGCGAGCCAATGCTGTTGAGAATATTCGCTTGCCCAGCCAAATCCTGCCTTTCCTGTTGGATTTTCAATGCTTGTTCGTAAGCAGCAAGCGCCTGTTGCGATTCGCCCAAGTTATCGTAGATTAAGCCGATAGCCTGGAGTGTCTGGGCTTGTGCGGCGGTATCCTTCTCGGCACGTTAGATCTCCAGTGCTTGATTGTAGGAATCGAGTGCCTCTTGAGACTTGCCCGAATTAAGGTAGAGATTACCGATGTTGCTCAGTGTAAGAGCTTCATTCAAAGGTCGTTTCTCTGCTCGAAACAGCGACAGGGCTTGGTTGTAAGATTCGAGCGCTTTTTGCGTTTCGCCCAAGCGGGAGTAAGTATTGCCGAGGGAATTGAGCAGGATAGCTTCCCCAACGTTGGTGGTTACAAGTGCTTGCTTATACGAGTCGAGCAGTTTTTGTTTGCCGTCTGAGTTGGAGCCAGAATTATCGGCAGAGGTGCGAGCGAGCGATTCCTGAAGGTGGTTTTTCAACTTGCGACTGACAGATAGCCCCCGTTCCAAATAATCCAGCGCCTTCTGAAGCTCGTTCTGGACATAGTAGATCGTGCCCATGCTGAGAAGAGTCGTAGCTTCAAAAGTGCCAGCCACATACGGAGGTGCTTCATTAACCGCCAATTGCTGCCAGATTTTGAGTGCTTCTTCGTATTTGGCAAGTGCCTGTTGCCTCTGTTCTGCCGTTCCTCGCTTCTCTAGTTGCTGTGCTTGCTCGAATAGTTGCCGTGCCCGTTCGTAAGCTTGTTGCTTATCGGTAGTTGTTGCATTTGGCAAGGAAGTCGCTGGCTGTTGGGCAATTGAAACGCTTTTTGCCGTCGCCGTTGCCGCTACCGATGACAGCAACAGAATGCCGAATGGTATTCCAAAGAGCAATTTCCCTATACTCCGGCTGCAACCCCTTTGCTTTGCCACCCCACACCTCTACTCTTGCCAATGTCAATTTTTGTCATGAACCAGTAGTACTTATCTCTCCAACCCCCGCGCCTTATGCAGCTCCAGATAAACTGAAGCCGTACCAGCCGTAGAATGTCCTATCTCCACTCGCCCTGTAGGGTAAAAGCCGCCCAGTAAAATGGCGCTTGCCAACGCTGCTGTTGCCACATTTCTAACTGTGCCGCTCTCAAAGCGGCTGCTGGTTTCAGCCCGTCTTGCAGCATTTTTTTGTAAAATTTCACCATCAACTGCGATGTAGCCTCATCATCCACATTCCACAAACTCACCACAACTCGCGGACTGCCCGCATACATAAAGCCTCTTGTCAAGCCCACCAATCCTTCTCCCTTAACTTCCTCACCGAGTCCGGTTTGACAAGCACTCAGGACAATTAGTTCGGCAGGCAAGTTGAGGTTAAAGACATCATGAAGTCGCAAAAAGCCATTCTGGGGCTTACCCTTTTCATCCACGAGCGACAGCACCACTCCTGATAATTCAGGTTGCTGACTATTCAGGATGCCATGAGTGGCAAAATGCACAATCCGATATTGGCTAAGTTCAGGACTGCTTGCCGCTGCTAGATTGGCGGCAAAATCAAAGGCTTGCAGCCGGGAATTGGCAGAGACTAGTGCCAAAATTTGCTCTGCTTCTTGGCGGGTGAAGGGCAAGCGGTTGAAGTCTACATCAGATTCTCTGGCAGCTCTTGCTAAAGCTCGACTGTCGAGATTCCCGTCGTTCAATGCTGGTGTGGAACGGTGTTCCATACTTCCTGCCAACCGCGTATCATCTCGGTTAAACACAGGATCGGCGAAAATGGCGATCGCTTTAGCAGCCGGTTTCCGTCCGTTCTGTTCTTTCCGTAAAACAGCTAACGTAGATGCTGAAGGTAAGTTGACGATTTCATGCTGAACCAGCAGGGGCACTATATCCTTACCCGATGTTGCAGGTGTCGGCAAGGCGGCAAACGGCACATACTGTAAAGCCCCATCACTCACGATGAGTAAGCGCTTATTTCCCAACTGCCCCGCTACGGGTTGTAATAGCATCTGACTCAGTTGGGTAGCAACTTCGCTACGTTGTGAATCAGAACGAGGTTCAACCGTTAGCCCTCTGGGTGAATTCAGGCCATAGGCAGGTGAATTCAGCCGTTTGTAGAATTCCTGCGCGGCAGCTTCAATTTCTGCACGTTTGGGCAGTTCATAACTGGTTAGGCTGGTTTTAGTGACAGCCCACAAATAGCTGCGTTCTTCCCCTAATGAGTATTGCAACAGCATCGTGTCGTCATCAAGTACCTGCTGCTGAATTTCTGCCAGAGTAAGCGGTTGTGGCTGGGTGAGTGCGGCATAGCGCGGACTGGTAGCCCGAATTTTTGCCTGAATTTGCCGATACTCCTCCAGGAGTGCTGTGATTTTCTGGTCTAATGCTTGTGCCGAAGCGTTGCTGTTGCTGCGCGTCAATCCTTCAAGACGGTGTTTTTCTGCAACATCGAGTTGTTGCTTTAAGGTGCGTTCCACTTCCAACAGCTTTGGCTCAACGCCAGTGCGAATATCGGCTTGAGCTTCCGTCAGTAGTTCCAAGAGACTGCGGGCACGAGCACGTTCAGAAGCTTGCAGAGCCAAGGCATTGTATTCTTTGCCCGGTTGCTGTTTGTGCAGCCGCATCAGTATGTCGATGTAGAACTGGTAATACTTCTGGATGGAAGCAAAGTAGGTGTCACGCAATTCTGGGCTGGTGACTTGGGTGCGGATATCCTCAACGATTTTAATTACGCCTTCGATTTGATTCCGGGCTTCATTAAGATTGTTGCGATCGCGCTCAGCCTCCGCTGTATTGTAGAGGGTTTCCGCTTCCCCGGTGCGATCGCCCAATTGCCGCCGCAATGCCAGTTCTTCAGTGTAAGTCTCGATCGCCTTTTGCGGCTGCTTCCATGCCTTGTAAGTGTCGCCAATGTTCCCTAAAACGTTGGCTTCTGCTGGACGAATCCCCAGTTTTTTCCATACTGCCAGCGACTGGGTAGAAACATCCAGGGCTTTGGCATAATCCCCTGCCGCCAGGTACACGCGCCCCATCATCGCCAAGGCAGAGGCTTCTCCAAAGCTGCTTTGTTGTTTACGGGAAATCGACAGTGCTTGATTGGCAGCGTCAAGCCCCTTGGGATAATCGCCTAATGCTTCATAGGTTCTGATAATACTCGTGAGTGCCGCAATTTCTCGAAAAGAATCTCCTTGTTCGCGCCAGATCGATAGTTCTTGGTTGTAAAATTCCAGCGCCTTGGGATAATCTTTGGCAAGTCGGTAGGCACTGCCGATATTATCTAGGGTTTGGCCGATCTGGGTGCGATCGCCAATAGTCTTAAATATCTCTAGTGCCTGAGTGTAAGTGTCGATACTGAGCTGATAATCGCCCAAAAGGCTGTAAACGGCAGCGATACTATTGAGCGTGAGCGCTTGTTGAGGGCGCTCACTGCCTCGACGCTGGATATCCAGTGCTTGGTTGTAAAAGTCAATCGCCTTCTGCGCCTCACCCAAGGAATTATAAATAGCAGCAATATTACTCAGGGTAAACGCTTCTCTGGATGGGTTGCCAATGGCACGCTGTAGCACGAGAGCAGCTTGCAGAGACTTGAGGCTGGATTGATTCTCACCCATTCGGCTGTAAACAAAACTCATTTGGTTGAGAACTTCAGCTTCCCCAGAGCGATCACCAGCCTTTTGTAGGAGCGATCGCGCTTGATTATAATAATTCAACGCCTGCGGATAGTCGCTGGATGAAGCGTAGGTTCCAGCCATACTCATCAGGATCAGAGCTTGCTGAGACAGGCTCAATATTAAAGCCGTCCCTGACACATTCCTTTGTCCTGTCTGTTGGAGTTGCAGGGCTTGGTTATAAGATTCCAGAGCTTTCTGAGATTCGTTTAATGAGGTGTAGAGTATACCGATTTGAGTGAGCGTCATGGCTTGCCCAGTCAAATCCTGTTCCCCTTTTTGGATTTCCAGGGCTTGGTTGTAAGATTCAATGGCCTTGTTCGGCTCACCTAAGGAAGTATAAACCCTGCCCATGGCCTGAAGCGTTTCCGCCTGTCCAGCCATATCCTTCTGAGCACGCTGAATCACCAGTGCTTGATTGTAGGCATCGAGAGTCTTTTGAGTTTCGCCCGATTTGAAGTAAATTCCGCCCAGACTCACCAACGTGTTGGCAGCTAAAGCGGGTTCGTTTTGTGCTTGAAACAGAGACAAGGCTTGGTTGTAAGCGTCCAGTGCCAATGGAATCTGGTCTAACTTAGCGTAAGCACCGCCAACGGAAAACAGCATAATCGCTTCCCCAGTCCGATCCTTGAGTTCGCGTCGGATGGCGAGTGCCTGCTGGTAATACTCCAAACTTGATTGGTTTTCGTTTAAAAAAGAGTAGAGCGTGCCAATACCTAGCAGTGTCGAAGCTTCCTCCGAACGAGTACCAAGCTGACGCCAGATGGAGAGGGCTTCTTGGTATTTGGCGATCGCCTGTTGACGTGCTTCTCCTGTGCCTTGCTCACTCAGCTTTTGGGCTTGCTGCAACAGTTGCTGCCCTCGCTTATAAGCTTGTTGTTGCTCAGGACTCTGCGTGTTGGGTGAAGTCGTCGTCGGCTGCTGAGTGATTAAAAGGCTTTTGCTACTAGCGGTTGCTGCCATTGACTGTGACAACAACAGAATACCCAGGGGTATGCTCAGGAGCGATCGCGCACAGCGCAGCGCCAAAGGCGATCGCACCAATATCCAACCATCACCTATCCGTCTAGCCACTTTCACGTCCCCTAGTCTCCCACTTTTCGAGTCTCCCAGTCTTCCCCAGTCTCCCCCTCCCCCCTCCACTCCCCTAAGGCAGCATATGCCCCGTCTTGCGAGCAATAAAGTCTATCAGCTTTTGATAAGCATCCGGGTCTTTTTGCTCATTAATCACGATGGGAATCGAACTGTCGGGTAACCAAAACGTAATCCGGTTGGCAGGAGTGTAACAAAAACTACTAATACGATTGAGGTCGATTACATAGTCATTTCGCTCGTAACTCAAATGAATCCACGAACTTGACAGGGAATGAGCGGATACCTGTTGAATGTAGTCCAGAACTTGTTGATAACCCTCTGGATTACTCTGCTGGTTGATGATAATGGGCACAGCACTATTGGGCAACCAGAAGGTTATCTTGCCATTGGGAGCGCAGGCAAATGCACTGAGACGATCAAGATCGACAACGTATTCATTCCGATCGTAAGTCACTTTGATCCAGTACGCCACACAACCTCCTCTCTCAAATGGCGAGTTCTGGCACTACACACGTTTTGGCTCAACTCGGTGTCACAGTAGACAGGGGTGAGGATACCTCGGCGGGAGATGGCTCACTTGAGGTAACGCTGGGCGCTGCGATTGGTGCTTCGCCATGGGCGGCGCGTCCAGAAGCTTGGACAAACCCTTGAAACAACGGATGAGGTGCACTCGGACGAGAACTAAACTCTGGGTGAAATTGAGTGGCAATAAAGAAAGGATGTTCAGGGAGTTCAATCATTTCTACCAGACGACCATCTGGAGATGTTCCACTAATCGCATAGCCTGTATCCAAAAACAGGTTGCGGTAAGCATTATTAAATTCATAACGGTGCCGATGGCGTTCGTAAATGACCTCTTCTTTGTACAACATCAACGCCAGAGTATGGGGAGTCAGGCGGCAAGGATACAATCCTAACCGCATGGTGCCTCCCAAATCTACAACATCCTGTTGTTCCGGCAACAGATTAATCACTGGATTGGGAGCGTGAGGGGCAAACTCGGCACTATTGGCATCCTCTAGTTTGGCAACGTTCTGTGCCCATTCGATTACAGCACACTGCATTCCCAGACATAAGCCTAAGAAAGGAATCTTATTTTCACGGGCGTATCGAATCGCGGCAATCTTGCCCTCAACACCGCGACAGCCAAAACCCCCTGGCACCAGAATGCCGTTCACACCCGCGAGGAAGTGTTCTGCACCATAAGCTTCAATATCTTCCGAGTTCACCCAGCGCACGTTGAGCTCACTTCCCATGGCGATCGCGGCATGACGCAGCGCTTCCACGACAGAGAGATAGGCATCATTGAGCCGGATATACTTCCCGACTAGAGCAATTTCAATCTCGTGGGTGGGGCAATACAAGCGCTCAATGATCGTCTGCCATTGGCTTAAGTCGGGTTCGCGCTGTTGCATTTGCAACAGTTCCAGCGCTTGATGGGCTAATCCTTCTCGCTCTAAGTTAAGCGGCACTTCGTAGATACTGCTGGCATCCTGAGACGTAATCACTGACGCTACAGGGACATCACAAAATTCCGAGAGTTTCTCTTTTAACCCAGGCTGTAAAGGGCGATCGCATCGGCAAACCAACATATCCGGTTGAATGCCTATAGAACGCAATTCCTTCACCGAGTGCTGAGTCGGCTTGGTTTTCATCTCACCGGCTGCCGGAATCCAGGGCAACAAAGTCACATGCATATACAGCACATTATTCCGCCCCACATCCTTACGGAACTGACGAATCGCCTCTAAAAACGGCAGCGACTCAATATCACCCACCGTCCCGCCAATTTCCGTAATTACCACATCCGGATTCGTATTTTTGGCAACTCGGTGGATGCGCTCTTTAATTTCATTAGTAATATGGGGAATGACTTGCACGGTACCCCCTTTATAATCCCCCCGACGCTCTTTATTAATCACCGCCTGATAAATCGAGCCTGTGGTGACGCTGTTGAGGCGCGACATCAAGGTATCCGTAAACCGTTCATAGTGCCCCAAGTCCAAATCCGTCTCAGCCCCATCAGCCGTCACAAACACCTCTCCGTGTTGAAAAGGACTCATTGTGCCCGGATCGACGTTAATATATGGGTCTAACTTGAGAATCGAGACAGAATAGTCACGAGATTTTAGCAGACGCCCTAAGCTAGCCGCGACAATTCCCTTGCCGATGCTAGAGACGACACCGCCGGTGACAAAGACAAACTTAGTCATAAAATTTTTAAGAACACAGACTTGTAGAGAATACCCCCGTCAATTGTGCCACACTCTTCAAAAGTTGTTGGCAGCCACGGGAATGCGTAAAGTCCCATGAATGGAACAAACTTACCATCTTAGCCTTTCTGGCCTGGATTGGGGAATTTAATCCCTTGCTGGCTAACTCTTGCCCATAAACTAGATTCTGCTACGACAGTGCTGCCGTTTCCTAGCATAAAATCTACAGCTTAGAGACTCTATTTTTCCTGATGTACTCATCACCGTACTCCACCCAGTTTAAGTTTATGTTCACCTAACAACTAAGTTCTGATAAATCTCTATTTTAACGCTAAAAACTTGCCTCTTTTTTAGACAAAAAATGCTTTTAAAAGGTTGAATGATGGCTAAATTTTACACCGCAATTCCTGCTTCCTTACAAGATTTTATTAAAGAGCAAAAAATATTTTTCACCGCAACCGCCCCTGAGCAAGGTCGCATTAACTTATCCCCCAAAGGAATCGATACCTTCCGCTGCATTGATCATCAGACAGTCGCTTATCTGGACTTGACTGGTAGTGGTAATGAAACGGCTGCTCACTTAATTGAAAATGGTCGCATCACGATTATGTTTTGTAGCTTTTCAGAGCAGCCCATGATTTTACGCCTTTATGGTCAAGGTAGGGTAATTCATCCCAGAGATCAGGAATGGCAAACCGTCTCACCCCTATTTGATTCTTTACCTGGAAAGCGTCAAATTATTATGATTAACGTTGAATTGGTACAAACGTCTTGTGGTTACGGCGTGCCAATTTATGAATTTCAAGAAGAACGCCAGAAGATTATCGACTGGGCAACTAAAAAAGGAGAACAGGGGATTAAAGAATATTGGGAAGCAAAAAATCTGAAAAGTATTGATGGTTTGCCAACACAACTCTTGGACGATTGAGAAGAGTATTGATAGACCACACCAGCGTACCCTATCGGCTCAATGATAAAATATCCCAAAATATCGATATAATTTTTAACTCAACAACCGATAAACTCAAGCTGAGTAGTAGAAAATAACTGGAATTGAGCATGAGATACGTTTTGGGATTGGCTCTGCTAGGAACAGTGATTGCGTCTCCCGTTTGGGCAGAACAACCCCTTTCTGTTGTCTATCCCCCACCCAACCATAAAACAACAGCCGATCGCATCTTTTTTATTGGCACAGCACCCCCATCAGGAGAGGTGCTAGTGAATGGTAAAGCGATCGCACGGAGTTCGGCAGGGCATTTTGCTCCCAGTTTCCCCTTACAACTGGGGGAGAACCAATTTACATTGCGCCATAAAAACCAGCAAGTCCAAATCAACGTTACCCGGACATCGACACAAGCCACTCTACCCACCGGTTTAGAGTTTGCCAAAGATTCCCTCACACCTGCCGTGGATATTTCCACAATGCCAGGAGAGTTGGTTTGTTTTGGCGCAGTCGCACCCGCCAACTCCACCGTCTCCGTTAAGCTAGCCAATCAAACTATTCCTTTACTGGCTCAATCCCCAGAGGTTGAACTTCCCCCCAATTCAGCCGCATTAACGCAAGCCAATCAACCCACTCCCGCAGGTGGGGGGGTAGGAAAATATCAGGGTTGTGCCACAGCCGAAGCACCTGCTGAGTTGGGTACACCCCAATTCCAGTTAACCCTCAACGGTCAAACCATATCCCAAACCGGTGCAGGAAAAATTTCCATACTATCTCCAGCCAAGCTAGAAGTCGCAGAAGTCATCGCTGATGCAGGCGTTGCCCGAACTGGCCCAAGTACCGACCATTCTCGCCTGACACCCCTGCCTAAAGGGACGAGGGCAACCGTTAGCGGACGAGAAGGAGAGTGGGTAAGACTCGATTATGGCGCTTGGATTAAAGCCTCAGAAGTGCGTGTTGTTCCGGGTGCTGTCCCTGTGCGATCGCTCATTCGCAGTATCCGTTCTCGTCAACTTGAGGGTGCAACAGAAATCTACTTCCCCTTACAAGCGCCAGTCCCCATGAGCGTTCAGCAAGGCAGTAGCACCTTGACCCTCAATTTATACAACACGACAGCCCAAACCGATATCATTCGCCTTAATGATGACCCCCTAATTTCTCGCCTCGACTGGCAACAAACGGCACCCGGACAGGTGCAATATACCTTTAACCTCAAATCTTCCCAACAATGGGGTTACAGCCTGAGATACGAAGGAACAACCCTAGTATTATCTCTGCGTCACCCGCCCAAAGTCTCTTCCGGTCGAAAGCCCTTAACTGGAGTCAAAATTCTCCTCGATCCGGGACATGGTGGTGCTGAAAGCGGTGCACTTGGGCCAACCCGCTATCCAGAAAAAGCCGTTAACCTCGCCGTTTCTAAATTATTACAACAAGAGCTTGTGGCACGAGGGGCGACGGTGTATATGACGCGGGAAGAGGATAAGGATGTTTCACTCCAAGATCGGGTGGCAATGATTGACAAACTCAAACCTGCGATCGCAATTTCCGTTCATTACAATTCCCTACCCGATAACGGTGATGCTGAGAAGACTCAGGGAATCGGCACCTTTTGGTACAACACCCAAGCTCACAGCCTTGCCGTATTTTTGCACAACTATCTCGTGAAAAAACTGGAGCGTCCTTCTTATGGAGTGTTTTGGGACAACTTAGCACTCACTCGTCCGGCAACAACTCCATCCGTACTACTGGAATTGGGATTTATGAGCAGTCCAGTAGAATTTGAATGGGTTACAAATCCCAAGGAACAACCTAAATTAGCCCGTGCGATCGCCGATGGTATAACTGAATGGTTTTTCTCTAGAAAATGAGTTACAGACGTTGGGAGATAGAAGCGGTTAATCTGGAGAGAAATAGTATGTTAACACTCTATGTCTAAGCTTTCTCCTCCTGATCCACCTCCTCTAAAGTTGGATAATTGCATTACAGTTTTTGTGGCTTTTACGGCGATCAATGGCTTGTTATATGCTTGGGCAGCGAATAAACAAAATGACCTACTCAGCCTGAAAAAATTAGGAGTTTCACCACCTTCACCACAACCCAAGTCTGCGCCAGAGGGAGTAGCGATATCAAAACCAACCACTACTGCTCCTGAATCGTCTCCCCTGCCATTGAGGGAACCTCTAAGCACTGATGCTCCTGAGACCTCATCGGCTCTAAGCCGTAGCCGTTTAAGCCAACAGGGACCTAAGCCTGAATCGACAGCGTCGGATCTAGATACTAATCGCTCAAAACCAAAACCCGCTGCTCCTAGCCCAACATCTGTTGTGGAATTTTCTGATGTCCCCGATAGCTCTTGGGCGAGTCGTTTTATTAAATCGCTCAATCAGCGTCAGATGATTGCAGGCTTGCCGGATGGCAGTTTTCGACCGAATAAGTTTGCGACACGGGGAGAATTCGCTACCCTGCTACAAAAAGTATTGAATAAGGAAAATAGACAAACTGCAATAAAGTTTAAGGACTTACCAGCTGATTACTGGGCTGAGGATGCGATTAAAGAAGTTTCCCAAACGGGTCTTTTAAAAGGATATCCAGCCCAAGATTTCCGCCCGGATCAACCGATTACTCGTGCGGAAGTTTTGGTGGCTCTTGCTACAGCCTTGAAGCTTAAAACCCCATCAGTACCCGTCAAATCGTTACAAGCTTTTCAAGATAGCGACCAAGTTCTGAATTATGCCCTGGCTAAAGTAGCAGCGGCAAAAGAAGCGGGTCTGGTTGCTGGCTACCCTAAAGATAAAATATTGATACCCAATAAACCGGCGACTCGTGCTGAGATGGCTGCGATGGTTTATCAAGCCTTAGCGATTTCAGGAAATGGAGAAAAAATCGCCTCTCGGTAGCCGCTTGCGGCTTGACGGAAGAGGAGCAGCAGAGTCGGGAAGGGAGATTTTGGCGCGTCCCTTATTCGACTTGGGTACAAAAGTTTCCACAGGTTGAGCAACAGAGATAAAGAACTTTTGTGTAGAAATCGAGTCTTTTTTTACAATTGTCCTCTATCTTAAGAAAGAAATTTTCTAGAGATCCTGATGGGGGCAAAAAATATTGAAAAACTGTTATCCCTGCTGTCAAGAGTAGTTTTACCGTTTTTAATCAATGTTGCCAAAAACCCTAAAATAATATCAGGAATTTTGCCAAAAGGAAATTACTTCTATTAACCTTATTCTTCCTGAATCCAAGACTCATGAACCTTTACGAATTCTCTAACAAAAAGCTTGAATACAGTATAGACGCGATCTCAGCAGATCTAGAATTAGCGAAACATATTCAAGATGTTTTAATTTGGCTGAAACTCCTCAATCCTCCATCGGATGGCAAGTTTGGTCCCATTTCTGCTGCTGCACTCAAAGAGTTTCAGAAAATCATGAAGTGCGAAGAAGACCACTTCTTAGGACCCAAGACGGCTAAAGCATTGGTTTCAACCAAACCCGAAGACCTGCCGAAGCCCGCTCTTAAACTCGACAATGACTTACCTAGCCGCATCATTAAGTACATGCAGAAAAAGGGCTACCCATTTTCCACCGGAGCTGGAGAGTACAACATCATTTATGTGGAGGGAATGGACGCCGATGGCACCCCTAATTCCGATCAGCCTAACTACTTTAACGACCGTCGGTTCGTGATCGAAATTGTCAATGGAAAACCGAAAATAGTCGGCAACTGGGAAGCCACAACTGAACCGGGTTTGTATTATACTTACAATCCGATTAACAAAGGCAAAGGTGCTGCCCGGATTGCATTTGGACAATATAAATCTTGGAAAGTAGGTACTCATTACGGCGGCGGTGCAGACCCCCACGAAGCTTTAGTTCAAGCCGCCCCAATCACGGTACATAGGGATTTTAACAAAGACCTAAAACGCACAGGCGATAAGCTCGATACGGGCTTCTTCGATGTTAATCAGCACTGGGGGTTTGACTTACCCCGCAACAACATTAGCTTTGCTAGCGCTGGCTGTCTGGTGGGACGCACTCGCGACGGTCATCGGGAATTCATGAAGCTAATCAAGCAGGACAAGCGTTACCAAATGAATAAAGACTACCTCTTCCTGACGACCATTATTCCAGGCAATGAGTTAGAAAAATAATCTCGATCACTTCTTGAATATTTCTAGTTGTTAGTCGGGTGGGTTACGGCTGCGCCTAACCCACCCGATGCATGTTATTCCATCTATATGGATGCGTTACGCTTACGATCACGCTACAAATTCACAGGTCACGAGAATCAAAATAAAGCCCACTATCATAAAGCAGGCTTTAGTTTCACCAACCTCTAGACCATGGCCTGATAAGGACTCGTCAATTTATCGAGTTGCTGTACCAACAGACTGAGGAATAAGCCGACATCTGTGACGACGCCGACGGATTCCACAGAACCGCGATCGCTCAATTTTGTGACCACCGATGGGTTGATATCCACACACACCATCTTCACGCCCGCAGGCGTCATATTTCCCACACCAATCGAGTGCAGCATACTGGAGAGCATCAAAATCATGTCTGCCCCTTCCAACTGCTTGGCATACTCGGTTTGAGCTTTAATTAAATCCATCTCGGTATCCGGCAGGGGGCCATCATCGCGGATCGAACCGGCGAGAGCGAAGGGCACATTGTTGTTTATACATTCATACATCACGCCTTTTGTCAATATCCCCTGTTCTACGGCGGCGGCAATATTGCCACAGCGACGGATTAGGTTAATCACTTTCAGATGGTGCCGATGTCCACCTCGAACCGGAACTCCGCGTTTCATATCCACGCCGAGAGAGGTTCCCATCAGGGATTGCTCAATGTCGTGAACTGCGATCGCATTTCCTCCCAAAAGCGCCTGCACATAACCTTCCCGAATCAGACGCGCTAGGTGCTGACTTCCACCCGTATGAATCACCACCGGCCCGGCTGTTACAACGACCTTACCACCCCGATCGCGCAGTTGACGCAATTCCCAAGCAATTTGCTCAACCACCAATTCCACCCGACGTTCGCTGGAAACACCGGACGCCATAAAGCTAAATTCCTGGGTGTTGCGCTGTTCGCGAGATTCCGTCTTGCGTACTGTGCGAATCCCTTCCACCCCGACAATCACATGTTCACCCACTTTTAAATCCCGCAACAGTTTGCAGTGAGCCACTGAGCCGTCGGAGGTATGGGTAACGGCGATCGCGCCATCCATGCGCTGATTGTGTACCTTAATCCACTTCCCATTAACCCGCACTTCTGTCGGATAGATCGTCGTGACATAAAAATCATCCGGAGCCACACCATCTTGGATCACAGGTTCCAGATTCGTATCACACACCTCTTGGGGCGGAGTCACTGCACCCAAATCGATCAGCAGGGTCATCATCTCTTCCATCAAATCATGGGAAGGAGCCGATACCCTGACCTCTGCACTGGAGGTACTTTGCCGCTGTTCTCCCAGATTGAAGTTGAGAACTTGGAAACTGCCCCCATTTTCTACAATCAAATCCAGCGCCCTGCTGATCAGGCCAGAATCGAGTAAATGTCCCTCCATCCGCACGACGCGGCTTTCCACGGCTGTATTGGCATGGACTTCGGTGCGAACCGGTTCAGTAACTCGCAGCGTCAGGCACTTCGCTGCACCACCTGCTTTCAAAAATTCGGTGAGGGGTGTTTCAACGACTTCAAATCCAAGGGCGGTGAGACGCTTTTTCAAGTCCTCACTGGCTTTATTCATCACCACCACTTGGTCGATATTCACCGCATTGCAGGCGAAGTTCACCGCATCTGGCTCCTCCAAGGCAATCCGTTTTTCAGGTGCCACCCGCATTTCAATCAAGCGGTTGGAGTAGGCGTCGAAGGCGGGGGGGTAGTAGAGTAAATACCCACCCGTGAGGGGACAGAAGCAGGTATCGAGGTGATAGAACCGTTCATCGGCTAACCGTAGCGATACCACTTCGATGTCGAGCCATTTGGCTAGGTAAGGGTGGGAGTCGAGTTCGGAACGGAAGCCATAACCCGCCCATAGCCAGCGCCCTTCTCGGTCGAGTAACGCATCCCCCGCCCCTTCAAAGGGGAGGTCTTTCGGGAGTTCATGGACAGTGTAACCTTGGCTTTCAAACCACTGTTTAAAGTAAGGTTCCTCACCCTGACGCTCTTTGTGGAGGAAGCGGCTGAGGACTACCGTCTTACCCAAAACTAAACCGGCATTGGCTGTAAATACCATATCCGGCCAACCGGGTTGAGGTTCAACCAGATCGACGAGTGCACGGTCTTTCAGGGCATAATGAAGCTTTTGCCACTGTTCAACAGCGCGATCGCGCGAAGACTTGTGTATATTGCCCTCCATCCATGGATTAATCACATAATCCACGTCGTAGTGTTGGGGGGAGCACATGAGAAAGCGAATCGAATCAGTCATAATGGGTTTTAAGCTGAGGTGGATGCTGAAAAGGCGAGAAATCCCCTTTCTACAAGCGAACGCGAAAGGCAATATAGCCACTGCAAGAGCCACTCCTTATCGTTTTCTCCAGGAGTGGGCGGCTGGCTAAGAGAAATACCAAATGTCTATTTTACCGTCCTAGGAGAAATTAGAAGGCTTATTCTGAACAATTTTTAAGGAATGACAGAAAATCTCTGGAGTCTGCGCCAAGGCTTGTGTATACACCGATGTTAGAGTCTAGGGAGATTTTTTCTGGGCTTGATTATTATTTTATTCAGGGAGTGAAGATTGATGAATAAAAAGATTCTTATTTCAGGTTCTTTATTAGCTTTTTTATTAACTGGGTATGCATCTATTCAAAGTGTTCAAGCTAAGCCAAGTCTTTTAATCGCTCAATCAATCTGGAAGCCATTCTCTTCAACAGAAGGCGGATTTAGAGTCTTGATGCCTGGGACACCCACTCAAGAGCGGAGAACGACTAAAACTCAAATAGGTGCTTTCCCGACCAATACATTTACTGTTATTCGAGATCAAGAAGCGGGTTATGTCGTCGGTTATTTAGATTTCCCGAAAAATCTCTCTTTAAATTCTCGAAATCAAAACCAGTACCTAACGGCGGTCGCCACTGGATTTGCCCAGGGTGCTGGAGGACGGCTCGTGAGTCAACGAAATATTCGTTTACGGAATTTACCCGGTAAGGAAATTCGACTGCAATTTGAGCAAGGGGTTATTGGTAGAGGCAGAATGTTTTTGGACAACAAACGTTTGTATGTCGCCCTAGCCATTACAGATAAGGAAAGCAGTTTAACCAAAAGTATTCAAGGATTTTTAGATTCGTTCCAACTCGTTAATCGTTCCACCGGTTCCGGAAAACCCGCACCCCCGAAACCCACCATTGATGAACTCAATGGAGATTTGAAACAAGCTGTTTGTGGTCAAAACTGGCCTCAAGCTCTTAAAGTCATTGATCAAATGATTGCGATCGCGCCTTCTCCAGAAGCCCGCGACCAGTTGGTAACTTATCGAACTCAAGTACAAGGGCTTGCCAATTCTGGGTCACAGATTCCTCCGGAGTCGCTTCCTGGTTGTACCCCTAGCAGCTAAAGATTTTCGCCCTAAATATTGATTTTACCGGAAGTTTCCCTTTAGGGAAACTTCCGGTTTTCTTCAACATTTGAGACTAAATACAAAGCTATACAAATTCTCAGGTGCTTGATTCTAGCGATTAGCTCATTCATCTCAGCAATGAGCTGTTCAGTGTCGCGGTAATTATCCCTACCCTCAGTCGAGAGTTGAGTTGTAGGTTCTTTTTGCATACTGACGACCTGAATTCCATTGATTGTCCCCAAGATTGTGACAAATTTTTATCTATGCAAAGTTCTCCCTAAGGGATTAGATTAATGTATAAATTTTTGGTATCTGCTAATACTTTTTACCCCTTTGTATATAGTCGGCCGCTCCATCGAGTCCCAGAGGTCATGAGCGCTCGCCAAAGTTTGGCCGACCACTACCTAAAGACATATATCTTTAGTCATATCAGTCAACCCGTTCAATGTTAAGAGTTTATAAAGGATACTTACTCATCTATCCTAAGAAAGAACTTGTAGAGCTCGGTGTCAGTAAGAATTGAACCAAGATGTTGACTTGAAAATTTTGATGTGAATAGTAGACGCAAAGCAAATAAAGGTAACCCAACGATTTGGTTGAGCATTGATCCGATGACCATTAAGCAAAGAATCGATACGATTACTGAGCGTCTGGAAAGGGTGCGACGCAAGTTTGAGTCTAAGGTTGAAGCGGGTTACTCTAATAACCAAAAAGAAGATTAATTCCTATTCCTCTTTGTAGCAAGGCAAGCCTCCATTTCTCTCTCGCTGGCGCTGGATATAACATCTGGGTGCGCCCAAGCTAATTTGCCACTGGAAAGTTTCACTTGTATCCAGCCCTGATCAGTTCGCTTGTCCGTTACGGGCAGGGCTCCCTTGAAGGATTCAATCACCTCACTCTCAAGTGAAACCGGATGAGAGCGGAGATTGCCATTCACAAATATCATGCAATCTTGGCTTTTTGGCGATGGAGAAGGCGTCGGATTCGTGTTTGGCTGAGAATTTTTCCCGGTTGGAGCTGAATCAGAGGAAGAGCCAGCCGATGAAGAGGCTCTATCTACCTGATTAGCAGGAGATGTTACTGGATTGCGGCTGGAGATACCAATGGCTAAAGCGACGGTAATTAAAACCCCTGCAATTGCCAGGGGAAGCAGGAATTTATTAGGAAAAGGAGAGGCAGAGGGAGAGTTAGTGGCTGACTCTGCTGAATTTGATGATAAATTTCCGGCAGGCGTTGGGGGAGTGGGTTCTACAGCAACAAGACGAGTGGAGTGTTGCAGCACCGTCTTCTGTCCGGAAGATGCCAGCGTGGGCTGAGTGTCGCTATGGGCGGGAGTTAACGGCTCCGCCTCATCTTCAGCTTCAGGCATTACGGGAGTGGGTTCTACAGCAACAAGACGAGTGGAGTGTTGCAGCACCGTCTTCTGTCCGGAAGATGCCAGCGTGGGCTGGCTGTCGCTATGGGCTGGAGTTAACTTATCCACCTCATCTTCAGCTTCAGGCATTACGGGAGTGGGTTCTACAGCAACAAGACGAGTGGAGTGTTGCAGCACCGTCTTCTGTCCGGAAGATGCCAGCGTGGGCTGAGTGTCGCTATGGGCTGGAGTTAATGGCTCCGCCTCATCTTCAGCTTCAGGCATTGCGGGAGTGGGTTCTACAGCAACAAGACGAGTGGAGTGTTGCAGCACCGTCTTCTGTCCGGAAGATGCCAGCGTGGGCTGGCTGTCGCTATGGGCGGGAGTTAACTTATCCACCTCATCTTCAGCTTCGTGGAGACGGGCTAGCCTCGAACTCATTTGCTCTTCAATTGGCGCGACATCTTGCTGTCTAAGCCCTAAACACTGTTGAACAATCTTTAAATGTTTGCGCTCTGGAGTTGCCAAGGGGTAGTCATAGCTAATCACTTTCGCCAACTCCCGCTTATATTGCTGCAACTTTTCTTGGTACTCGTGATCAGGTTTGAGGACTTCAGCTTCGATAACGCTACACTCTTGAGAAGTAAGGCGTAAACTCTGAGCCAGTTTATCCAAGCTAGAGCGACCCGTGAGAGCAATTTTTCCCTCACTAACCCAACTATTTACGGCTCTGCGGTACTTGAGATTCGGGTCATCAAGGGGTGCTTTGAACAGTACCATCTTCTCTCCACCTTCAGTGGAATAAAACTCTGGTTTCAGGAGGGGAGCTGCGATTTGAGTTCTTTGGGTAGCGTACTCATGTAACTCACGCACTGAAATCGAGCCTTCATGATTGAGATCTGCGGCTCCTGTTTTAATTCCCTCGACTAAGTAACGTGTATAGATGGAGTGGGGATAGTCTCTCGGCTCCGAGATCTCCTGAATCGGAGTGAAACAGGCGAGAATGGATTGTCTGTTACCACCCAATAAAGATTTGATCTCTAGCGTCTGCTCCTCAAGGGTTGCCGTTTCTGGGGCAGATACCAAGTTCAAACAACAATCTAGGATGACGATATGGTGTTGACAAGGGCTATGGCTGATCAAGTCATGCACAAAACTGATAGGAATAGCGCTGACTCTAATCAGTTCCGCTCGAGGACTTTTGGGAGTGATGGCTGTTGCCAAGTAAAGCTTACCGCTATCATCCCAAACAATATGACCGGAAAAAAATAGCAGTACTACGTCATCTTGAGTACGGCCTGAAAACAAGGTTTCTAGAGCCTCTCGCATCACGGGGGGATTAGGATTTGACAGGTGTTTCACTTCGTCAAAACCGCCCATTGTTAAAGGCTGCAAAACTTGCTGCACCGCCTCGACATCTTTCACTGCGTCAGGGAGTGGGTGTAAACCAGACCCATACTCACCGACCCCAATCAGGAGTGCTACCTTGACCATTGTTAATTTCCTACGTTGCTATGAATTCTTGTGCGTCCAAGTCTGGATAATTCAAGACCGTTGTGAACTTAAATGTTGGATGCACCGACTGTCTTAGCCCCTGGAAAGTGATCGAGAGTGTATTACGCTGATTCCAATTCCATACTCAGGTATTTCCCTTGTCCCTCTGTTATATCCTGTTAAAAAGGCAAGCATCCACCCACAGCTTTCCATAGGGGAATCACCATGCGCGATATCTGGGTATGGAATGTCAGGTTTATGAAGATATCAACAAATGCCTGAAGACTCCGCCCTGCTACACGAGGACGGAGTCTTGAATAATCTAGACTTGGCAACAGTTACGACGTTGCAGTCTTTTTGCCATTTTTAGCATCCTTGGGCGGTGCCTGGGATTCTTGGGAGGTGACTTGAGCCTCTGACTCATTCATCTGAGACTCACTGTTTTTGGAGTCTTTGGGGAGCATGGGTGCTAAAAGTTCCCACGCTTGCTCGGCGGTAGGCAGAAATTTATCATGAGCGGCTCTGGCTTCGGCAAACTTAATTAAAGTTTTGGAAAAGTTTTTATCCATTGCCTGCTGCATCTGTTCTGGTGTCAGTGGTTCTGGAGAAAATAACGCCTCAATCACAGGGCGTAATTCTGCTGCGCCTTTATAAGCATCTTCCAAGGAACCCCTTAAACTAGCTAAAGTGGCGATCGCTTTAACGGCCTGAATCACCTCTGGTTCATTATCCTCTGAAGAGTCAGTGGTGGGTGGCTCGACCATAATTAAATCCTCAGTGCTCAACCCATCGGCAAAGCTTTCTCGGTTCAGGGTCGCATCGTCTGGGTCATCCATGCGGCGTTGAATTTCTTCGAGGGCTTTTTGTCGAGTTTTATCATTGTCGGTTCGCCCTTGAACTTCAACAAATAGACCCAGTTCTCTTAAATCCTTGGTCGTATACTGTACTGTAGCTTTTGCCATGATTGTCGGTATTTTTTTGATCGTTTGGTATTCCCGTGCCGTGATTTTACAACGGGGACTTCCCACAGTACAGTTGTATTATTGTTGATTTAATGTTTAGCAACAAAGAGCCTGTCACTTTTTCTCCCAGCAACAGGCTACCCAGTAGGATTGCTATCAATTCTTAATCGACACTAAAGCACACCCGTTCGACCCGCACCCGGACCCATTGTTGTTGGTGCATCGGCATCATAAATACCCCAATCTAGAACCCCTCGATTATCTAGAATCGCTTCGGCTCTCAAGATGTCCTCGGCGGTGCTCTCTACGATAATCAGATAATCCCCTTGGGAAACTCGATCGCCATAATATTTAGCTTTATCTTCCGGAACTCCCCAACCAAGGAGTGCTCCCACAAGCGCACCACCAGCAGCACCAATGGCACCCCCTAAAAGAGTGTTAGCCAGAAGAACACCCGCTTCTGCAACAGGGCCGACTCCAGGAATGGCCAACAAACTCAAGCCGCCGATTAAACCAATTAAACCTCCCGTCACGGCACCGGCAGTTGCTCCGGCTTTGGTTCCGCCTTCAACTTGGTCTTCTTTGCCATCGCTCACACCAGCACCGCCAATTTGGTCATTGGGGTCTGCGTTTTTGACAATGACAGATACTTTATTCATGTCAAAACCAGCATCTCTGAGCTCAGTGAGCGCGTGTTCTGCATCGCGACGGTTAGAAAAAATGCCGACAGCCCGTTGGATTCGTCCTACAGTCATGCTTTCCTCCTTCTGGTTGAGCACACATGAGCCTGCAATCACGCAGAGTCATTTTTGTGCGCTTAGCTACCGTTTCATTTTGCTCATTGAGTTTGACAAATTCATCACTCTGTAGCAGTAAGCGAGTCTCTGTCATTAGAGAGGTGAATTTCTCCTCAGCGACGCTCATTCAATCCCATCACTGGGTTCGCGGTTGAGGGATCATCGGGTTGAGCGGTGAATGGCACCGAATCAGAGCCTTCAGAAAGGATCGATATTAATAAAGCTGCTTTCTTAAAATCCGTCCTTCTATAAACTCAGGCGGAGGACTTCGTTTTCTATCCGCGAATTGTATCCGCCAGTCAGTGAGACTCTCAGGGGATTATTAATAATTGTAAAGTTAAAGACGCAAGGGCTAGAAAGCTCATTATTACGTAGATAAACTAGGCAAGGTGCAGATGTACTCATCATTTCTCATGACAAAGTGTGAGGCATTAAAGCCTGAATGATTCCGCTACAACTAACATTAAAAAATTTCCTCAGTTACCGCGATGCCATTCTAGACTTTCGCGGTCTGCATACAGCTTGTATCTGCGGGCCGAATGGCGCGGGGAAATCTTCCCTTCTCGAAGCGATTACCTGGGTGATTTGGGGGCAAAGCCGTGCTGAATCAGAAGATGATATCATCCACGCCGGCGCGAAAGATGTCCGGGTCGATTTCATCTTTCAAAACAACCAGCAAACCCATCGCATTATTCGCACTCGCCACCGGGGACAAAGTAGTTCTCTAGAATTTCAAATTGAGACAGCAGGAGGCTTCCGCTCTTTAACCGAGAAAGGAGTCCGAGCCACCCAACAGTTAATTCTGTATCATCTAAAACTGGATTACGACACATTTATTAATTCGGCTTACCTGCGTCAAGGTCGAGCCGATGAATTCATGCTCAGGCGTCCGAGTGAACGTAAACAAATTCTGGCTGACTTACTGAAGCTCGACCAGTATGAAACATTGGCAGAGCAGGCTAAAGATTTATCCCGACAGTTTAAAGGTCAAGCGGAACAACTAGAGCAAAGTTTGCAGACCATTAAGCAACAGTTGGAACAACGAGACGAGACACTAGAACAACAAACTCTCCTCAAAGCGACTCTCCAACAACTGCAACAAGCCCAAGATATAGACCAAAAACAACTGCAACAACTGCAAGCCGTTGTAAGCCAACGCAGCACCTGGCAACAACAGTTGACCTTTGTGCGACAACAAGATCAGAATCTGAGTCAAGATTGCGATCGCCTCACTCAAGACATCGCCGCAACCGAAGCGCAACAACGGCAACTCGCCACCCTTCTGAGTCAAGAAGAGTCCATCAAAGCCGGTTATGCCCAATACATCAGCCTGCAACAGCAAGAAGAAATTTTCACAGCCAAATTTCAGGCTTACCAAGAAGCCCAACAGCAAAAACAACAACTACAACAACAGCTAACGCAACAAATTAACGAACTGAATTTAAAAATCCGCGACACACAAGCTCAACTCCAAGCCCTGCGCCCTCAAGAACAAGAAATTCAGGATGCACTCTCGCGTTCCGGGGAAGTATCCGCCGCCCTGGAGCAACTGAACCTGGCTCGCAAGCGCCTGGTTGAGTTGGATCATTTGCAACTGGAAGTCTCTCCCCTACTGCAACGCAGCACCTCACTGCAAACTGAACTGGATCGCGCCCAAGCTCGACTCAGTGCCAGATTAGAAGAACTGTATTCTTCTGAGAAACAGCTCAATGCACAAATTGCTGTCACTCCTGAGTTGCGACAAACCGTGCTACAAGTGGGTGCAGAAATTGGACAGCTCGAAAAAAAGCGTGTTTATCAACAGCGAGTGCAGGAGAAAGGACTCGAACGACGCCACTTTCAAGAACGCTTGCAGGAAAACCAACGCCGTTATGAGAAGCAGTTGGCAGAACTCACGCAAAAAATGGAGATGCTGCAAGTGCAGAATGCGGTTTGCCCCTTGTGCGATCGCCCTCTGGATGAAGCACACTCTCATCACGTCATTCAGAAAACCGTTAGCGAACACCAGGGCGTTCAAGAGCAATTTTGGCTGGTGCGAGAACAGCTAACTGTCTGCGAACGAGAATTACAGGTTCTCAGACATGAGTACGCCCAACTCTCGCAAGAACTGTCTCCTTATGAAAAATTACTGGAACAACGAGGACAATTGGAAGCCCGCTTGGAAGCGACAGACGAAGTTTATGATCGGCTGTATGAACTCTCCGAGGAAAAGGAACAACTGGAGCGATCGCTTCATGCGGGTGCTTACGCAGTCGAGTTACAGGCACAATTACAGCAAATCGAGGTTCAGTTACAGCAACTCAACTACAGTGAACAAACCCACGCCCTAGCACGCAGCGAGGTCGATCGTTGGCGCTGGGCAGAGATCAAGCAAGCTAAGCTGGAAGACGCGCTCAAACGTCGGCGTCAAATTGAGGACAAGAAGCCACAACTCCAAGCTCAGCTTGATGCCCTCCAGGCTTCAGTGCACGAGTTGCAAACGACTTCTGAACTCAAGCAGAAACTCGATGCCCTCGACCTGGATATGACACAAATCGGCTATAACTTAGCTGAACATAACGCCCTGCGAGCTTCGGTGCGTCAAGCCCAATCCTGGCAACTGCGTTATCAGGAAGTTATGTCTGCTCAGCAGCAATATCCCCAAGTTTGCCAACGTTTGCAAGCGCTGATGCAGACACTACAAGCACGACGCACTGAACAGGGTGAAACTAAATCGCAACTTGAGAATATTGTCAAGCAAATTGAACAGTATCCCGACGCCACGCCAGAAATTCAAGCCTTAGAGTTAGGGATGCAACAACGGCGACGACAACTCGATGAACATCTTGCTTTTCAGGGGCGTTTGCAACAGCAATTGACTCAATTGGAATCGCTCCAAACGCAATATGAGGATGAATACAAACAATTTCAAGAGCTGCAACGGCAATATCGCGTTCATCAGGAATTAGCGATCGCCTTTGGTAAGAATGGTATCCAAGCCCTGATGATTGAGAATATTTTGCCTCAATTGGAGGCAGAAGCCAACCACATTCTGGCACGACTGACAGGAAATCAATTACATATTCAATTTGTTACGCAACGAGCAGGGCGTAGGGCATCGAAGAAAACCACGAAACTAATTGATACCCTCGATATTCTGATTGCTGATGCGAATGGTACTCGACCTTATGAAACTTACTCTGGGGGGGAAGCGTTTCGGATTAACTTTTCCATTCGTCTTGCCTTAGCGCGACTGTTGGCACAACGAGCGGGGACATCGTTACAAATGTTAATTGTCGATGAGGGGTTTGGCACACAGGATGCGGAAGGATGCGATCGCTTGATTGCGGCGATCAATGCGATCTCGTCTGATTTCTCTTGTATTTTGACGGTAACGCATATGCCGCAGTTTAAAGAGGCGTTCCAGACGCGAATTGAAGTCCGCAAAACTGAGGGGGGTTCTCAATTAAGTCTGTCGATTTGACATACTCCCCCATGATCCGGGTGCCTGCCTCGGAGCTTTAGTAAGGAGGCATTGCCCCCTACTCCCCCATTCCTTTCACCTGACTGGTGGGGAACTTTCGCCGCCCTGCACTAGTCGCCGATCTGAAAGCCGCAAACCACAGTTATAATATGAGCCTTACGTAGTTTTTCTACATCTCACACACTGACCCACATGCACCACTCGAAAAAACCTTCGAGACCCGGATAGAGCTTACCAAACTCAGTAGGATTCCTGCTCAGATAATTCTCTGAATGTGATTTAATGTAGTACAGGAGTCCGTACAATTACGGTTATTTCATCTGTATTTGTAATACATATACTTTCCGTATCTTTACGGTGTATTTGCTACTTAAGCAACCTTTATGGTATTTATATAGCCCAACCCGAGGTGCAGCAGCCTCAAAGATGTTCAATAAATAGTAGCCAAGCTATTTTCCTATTTTCGCTACGGCAAGAGCTGAGTTGAACAATCACTTGCCAGAGTTGGGGTAACAGATTAGGGCATCTACTACTTAGGCGTTTTGATGTTTTCTTGCCTATTACGGTTGTTTCAAACACAACAACGAATCCTTTAGTGAGAGGAAAATCAATTTCCCCAGTAGCCATTTAAATCTTTCGTCATCCATCAGGAAGGCAGAAATAAAAAGTAGTGGCAAGCAAGAGAAGAAAAACTTGCTCATTGGGGTTCCAAGCCTATTGGAGGGCAACTGTTGAGGGATCTCAATTCCTGAACACACAGGCAAGTGCATAGCATTAAACGGCGAGGTGAGTACTAATACTCGGAGTGTAAATCTCCTAAAGATCTGGAATGGGGATCAAATATGCGAACGACTAGTACCAACAAGCTGCCCCTTCCCGAGCTAAAACTGGCGTATGGCATTACAGTAAGCATTGTGAACAGAGCATATGACTCCTCTGTTCAACGGGTAGAGCAATTCAGCAGCATTCCAGAAAAACGTGATTCTCGTTTCCACTGGCTGCTTGTTGGGAGTGTGAGCATTGGGAGTTTTATCTGGTTAATGCAATTGATCCCCCTAGAAGGATGGAGTATTCAGTGGGCTGGCTTCTCGACTGCCGTGCTAGTCGTACTGCTAACACTTGTATTCCGGCGTCGCAAGCGCCTTGCTGAGGCACAGGCAAAGTCCGTTACGAGGTCAGGCGAACTCGCCTTTGATGTGCCCCTAGAGAGCATTCAGCGCCTGCAAAAACAGAGTCAGGTACTCATGGCTCTGACCCAAGCGCAGACGCTCAACCGTGAAAATTTCCAAGCTATCATTGAGCAGATTTCAGCCTCGGCGGCTGATGCTCTTGAGGTAGAGCGCGTCAGCGTGTGGTTATATAACAAAGACCGCTCCCAGATGGAGTGTGTTGAGGTATATGACCAAAATACCGACTCCCATTCGCCAGGAAGTGCTTCACCCCACGAGAAGACAAAGGAACAGGAGGACAGAGGGAGAGGGGGCACTCTTCACGCTTCACCTCACCTCACCCCCTCTGAGGGGCGTCCAGCTTTACCCACTCGCCCTCTCACCCCCTCACCCCACCATCTCAAGCCAGTGGCGATTGCCAATCGCTTAGATGCCCCGATTTGGCTCCATGAAAAGATAGTTGGGGTTGTCTGCTACGAACATCTCACCGCAACCGCCCCATCGTGGACGCCACAAGATGAAAACTTTGCCAGTGCGATCGCCAATTTAGTTGCTATAGCCCTAGACGTGAAGCTAAAGCTGACGTCCAAGGAAAATTGCCAGAGTAGCTATCCCCTGAGCGTGACCGCTAGCGAATTAGGGATTCGCCATAGTGCAGCCATAGTATCACCAGAACTGCCTAAGGGTAACCGAGCCACGGCATCGAGTGCATTAACACCTCCCTTAGCAGAGCAGGATGCTCCCAAGCCTAAGGAATTAAAGCATCGCCAACAAGCGGCTGGTCCCGCCGACAGTCAAGCGAGTTACCGATTCGTCGCTCCCAACTCCAGCGAACTAATTTGCCAATATACATCCGAAGGTATTTTTTTATATGCTTCGTCCGCTTACTGCACGCTCCTAGAATACGCACCTGATCAGCTAATCGGACACTCGGTGTACGACTTTTGTCATTCTCAAGATGTAGCTGCGCTCCGAAAATCCCACGCCAACCTCCTGAACCAGGAAGCGAGCGAACGCCTCAACTACCGCATTCGTCGTCAAAACGGTGAATATGTCTGGTTGGAAACCACGAGCCACGCCATTCGTCATCCCAATACAGGAGCCGTGACAGAAATTGTAGCTCTTTCGCGTGATATTACCCAGCCCAAACAGACCGAAGAAGCGTTACGAGCCAGTGAACGCCAGCTCCAGAAACTAACGGCTAACGTTCCAGGCATCATTTTTGAATGTTTGCGGCGAGCGGATGGTTCGATGTCCTTCCTGTTTGTGAGTGGTGGTGTGCGCGAAATCTGCAACTTAGAGCCTAGAGAAATTCAGCAAAATCCTGAAGTACTAATTAATTTAATTCATGCCGATGACCGTCTCCGTTTCAATCGCTCTGTTGCTTGCTCCGCCAAGAGGCTACAACCTTGGAGATGGGAAGGGCGGATTATTCTAGCGTCCAGGCAAGTCAAATGGATTCAAGCCGCTTCCCGACCGGAATTACAAGCCAATGGCGATATCCTTTGGGATGGCGTTGTGATTGATATCTCGGAGCGCAAGCAAGCTGAAGCCATATTACATGAGAGCGAAGAGCGGTTTAGAGCCACCTTTGAGCAAGCGGATGTGGCGATTGCTCAAGTCGCAGCCAATGGTCAATTTCTGCGAGTCAACCCAAAACTGTGCGGCATCATCGGCTATAAGCGCAGAGAGTTACTCACCAAAACCCTGATAGAAATTACCCACCCAGAGGATCGCGTCGCCACTCAGGCTTACCTGAGCGAATTTTTTAACAACCAGAGGGAAACCCTGCACTTTGAGAAACGCTACGTCCACAAAACGGGTTCTTTGATTTGGGCGAGGGTGACGGTGTCCCTCGTGCGGGAACCGTCGGGAGTTCCCCAATATTGCATTAGCGTGATCGAAGACATCACGGAGCGTAAGCAAGCGGAAGCCGAGTTACACCGAGCTAACCGCGATCGGATCAATCTGTTAGAAAGCATTACTGAAGCCTTCTTTGCCGTTGATCGCGAGTGGCGATTCACCTACATCAACTCCAAAACTGAGCAATTTTTATCCCGCTGTGCTGAAGAATTATTAGGTCAGAGTCTTTGGGAAGTTTTTCCCTATGCCGTCGATTCCCAGTTTGAACAGCAGTATCGTCGAGCAGTTGCCGAGCAAACCAGCATCAAATTTGAGGAATTTTATCCCCCATTACAGCTATGGCTACAAGTACGTGCTTATCCTTACGAAGGGGGTTTATCGGTTTACTTTAGCGATATCACGGAACGGAAACAAGCAGAAGCAGGCTTGTTAAACCGCTCGCGTCTCTCCAGTCTCGCCGCCGAAGTGGGGATTGCCCTCGCCAATGGTGGAAGCTTACTGAGAATTCTCCAACTTTGCACCGAGGCCATGGTGCAACAACTTAACGCCAGCAGTGCGACGATATGGACATTAAATCCGGCCTCACAAAGGCTAGAACAGCAAGTCGCGACCGGTCAACATTTCCCTCTACAACCTGACCTGATCAATTTAGTTGCACAAACCCGTCAACTTTACTGGACTTCTGACGAGGCTGGGACTAATGTGTCCACCTCTTGTTCCCCATCCTCACTCTGCCCTCATTTTTCGGGATACCCCCTGGTGGTGGAAGACCGATTGATGGGCGTTATGGCGGTGTTAGGCAATCACCCCCTTTCCGAAGAAGCCCGTGATACGCTCAGTTGGGTTGCTAATGCGATCGCAATTGCTATTGATCGATATTGGGCACGCTCAGAACTCCTCACCCGTCGAGAATCCCTCCTATTTGGGTTAGCCAATCAAATCCGCAACTCCCTCGAACTGGATATCATCCTGGAAACCGCAGTCCAGTCCATTCGCAGCCTGTTTCAAATTGACAGATGCCACTTTTTGTGGTATATGCCCCATGAGAGTGAGCCGTATTGGGAGGTCGTCCATGAAGCCAGCAATCCCAACCTCAAAAGCCATATTGGTCGATACACCATGACTCAGGTGAGGCTGTCTGCGGAGCAACTGCTCAATCGGCAAATCATTCAAATTGATCAAGTCGAGACGTTCAGAAATCCTCGCTTGCGAAAGTTCTTACTCAACATGGGCTACACCTCAGTCTTATCCATACCGATTAAGACCTATGGCGGGGCGATTGGGGTGATTAGCTGCGGTCACTGTACGGGTTCACGCCCTTGGGATGAGAGCGAGGTAGAACTGCTACTGGCTGTTGTTGCCCAACTGGCAATTGCCCTCGATCAGGCCGAACTCTACGCCAAAGCTCGTCAAGCCGCGACTGAGGCTCAAGCCAAAGCCCAAGAGGTAGAACGTGCGCTTAATCAACTACGCATGACCCAAGCCCAGCTTGTGCAGAGCGAAAAAATGTCTAGCTTAGGACAACTCGTGGCTGGTGTGGCTCACGAAATTAACAACCCGATTAACTTCATTCACGGCAATCTTGCTTACGCTGGCGCTTATATTTACGACTTGCTCAACCTAGTACACCTTTATCAGGAACACTACCCCGTACCGCCTGTCGCCATTGCCGAGCAAGCTGAGGTGATTAACATCGACTTTATCGCCACCGACTTGCCTAAATTGCTGGGTTCCATGCAGCGGGGAACTGATCGTATCCGCTCCATCGTCCAGAGCTTGAGGAAATTCTCCAGGGCTGACGAAGCCGATATGAAGAAAGTTGACGTGCATGAAGGGATTGAAAGCACTTTATTGATTTTGCAACATCGGTTAAAGGCAAAAGGGAAACATCCGGAAATTACAATCTTCAAAGAATACGGTAGCCTGCCTCCCATAGAGTGCTATCCCGGAGAACTCAATCAAGTGTTTATGAACATTTTGATTAATGCCATTGAAGCGCTTAAACCGTTAGACATTGGCATTCAGCCACATTCCTCTCTATTTGTCCCTCATCCTTCGCCTACCATCACGATCCGTACCCGAATCTTAGAGTATTGTGAATCTCCTACTGTTACAGAAGACTCACCCGGTGCAATCGCCCAAAAGGCTTTACCAGAGGCAATCGCAGAGCATCCTACCTCTACTAGTTCCCAAACAGAAACCTTATCCCGGCAAAGCTCCCAAAGAGTCGTGATCCAAATTTCTGATAATGGCCCTGGCATGACCGATTCCGTCAAGGCCAAGTTATTCGATCCCTTCTTCACCACTAAACCCGTTGGACAAGGTAGCGGATTAGGATTATCCATTAGCTACCAAATTATCGTAGAACACCATCACGGAATTTTGACTTGTACTTCCACACCTGGACATGGGACTGAGTTTTGGATCGAAATCCCGATTCAGCAAGTTCTTTGATGAAACAATGATCATCGACCCAAAACGCCAAGCTCGTACCGTCAAAATTTAAAGGAATGGTAAATACATTGTTAATAACTCTAGATATTTTATAGCATTGACTTGTATGGCTCTGTATAGAGAAGGACAAAACTTGGCGACTAAGTCACGCACAATTTATTAATGAGTTAGAGAGTTTTCGATCACGCTCATCGCTCCCCTGCTGACTATAAATAACTCAGCTTTTGGGCGGCAAGATCTGTTGCCTGATTGAATCAAGTGATCCCATCAATTTTTTCGAGGAACTATGCAGAAAACATTAAGATGTGCTAGTATTTTCGGAAATTTATGCTATTTAAAATTGCTGCCGATTATTACTTTGGCGCTCTGTTTCGACCTCGATAAAATTATCTCAGTACGGGAAATTAATGCTGCTGTAATCAATATTAGTGGTCGCCTGCGGATGCTGTCCCAACGAGCGGCTTTGTTCGCCTTGAAACTCGTTTCTACTCAAGACCCAGGGGAACAGGAAAAGCTGCGTCAAAAAATGTTAGCAGCGATTGACTATATGGAAAAATCACACAATGGGTTGATTCATGGAGATGCTGAGATGAGGCTACCAGGACAACCCTCTGAGCAAATCCAATCTATTTATTTTCAAGCCCCATTCTATCTTGACCGACAAATTCGCCACTACATCTCTCAAGTTAGAGCTTTGGCTCAAACCCCTAGCTCAGAACTGACCTTAAATAATCCCCATTTAACCACTATTCTGACAGCTTCAGAAAAAGACCTGCTTGACGCTTTGGAGGCGTTAGTTAGTCAATATCACAAAGAAAGCGATGAGGCTCAGCTCGAAGTGGAACTGTATCAGGCTCAACTCTATCAAGAAAGTTGTGCTGCCACCGCTGCTGCTCAAGCTCATGCTCAACAGTTAGAGAAAGCCTTACTGGACTTGCGACGAACTCAAGCCCAGCTCATTGAAACTGAAAAACTTTCAAGTATTGGTGAGATGGTTGCTGGTGTCGCTCATGAAATTAATAACCCCGTCAGCTTCATTTATGGAAATTTGCGCTACGCCAGCGACTATGTCGAAGATTTATTAGCGTTGCTGAAGCTCTATCAGGAGTACTACGGGAAACACCATCCACCGGTACAGGCCAAAATTGAAGCGATCGACCTGGATTTTCTGCTCAAAGACCTACCAAAAGTTCTAGAATCCATGCAAGTTGGGGCGGATCGCGTTCGCCAGATTGTCCTGTCGTTGCGTAACTTTTCTCGCTGCGATCGATTGTTAATGGAAGCCGTCGATCTTCACGAAGGAATTGATAGTACTCTGCTCATCTTGCAAAATCGCTTAAAACCTCGCTATCATCGCCCTGGCATTGAAGTGGTTAAAGAATACGGTGACTTGCCATCGGTGAAGTGTCATGCCGGACAAATCAATCAGGTATTTATGAACCTCTTCAGCAATGCCATTGATGCACTAGAGGAAGCCCCTAATCACCACGGTCGTATTACGATCCAGACGAGCGTCAATTCTGCTTGTTCTCACGTCATGATCCGAATTACTGACAATGGTCCAGGCATAGCTCCAGAAGTTCAATCACAACTGTTTGACCCATTTTTCACCACTAAGCCGATTGGCAAAGGCACGGGGCTGGGGCTATCTATTAGCCATCAAATTGTAGTGGAGAATCACGGGGGTATCCTCAGGTGTGAGTCGGCACCGGGTAAAGGCACAGAGTTTTGGATCGAACTTCCCCTGCAAGTGAGTAGGGGTTTATCCACCCTCAAATCAACTGCTATGGCTTTACAAGGATGAAGGATGAAGGATAAAAATAGTTTCATACTTCATACTTCACACTTCATACTTTATCTTTCATACTTCTATCGTTAAGATTTATGAGACCCTTTGTAGATGCGCTCCTGCTGTTCGGGTGTAATCCATGCAGCCCTAGAAAACATCGCTTGAGGCGTCATGTACTTACCCGTGGTCGGGTTGTATTCTAAAACTTGTCCCGTTTCAATCTCATAAACCCAAGCATGAAGTTGGATTTGTCCGCTTTTGAGTCGAGATTGGATAACTGGATAAGTTCGCAAATTTTCTAATTGGGTGAGAACGTTCTCTTCAATCGCGGCATTGAGCAGTTCTTCACCCTCATAGTTTTGATAATGTTCTTTCATAATCCGACGGGTGGCTTCAGCGTGCTTTAGCCATTGGTAAACCGTTGGCATTTCATCCGCAAGCTTGTCAATTTTCAGCAGCCCTTTCATGGCTCCACAGTGAGAATGACCGCAGACGATAATGTCCTGAACAGCTAAAGCATGAACCGCATACTCAACGGCGGCTCCTTCGCCCCCATTCGTCGCCCCATAAGGCGGAATGATGTTGCCAGCATTGCGGATGATGAACATTTCACCCGGTTCTGTTTGGGTAATCAGATTCGGGTCAATCCGGGAGTCGGAGCAGGTGATGAACAAAACTCTCGGCTGCTGCCCTTGAGAGAGCAGCTCAAATAGGTCACGGTGGGTGTTAAAGTAATTGGTCTGGAATTCATGTAGCCCTTGAATGATCCGCTTCATTAGTTCAAATTGCTCCAAGCTGAAAAAGATACATTTCTATACATATAGCGAGTTTAGGTTGCAAATGGGAGAAGAAGGGCTGAAAAATTTTTCTGGATCTAGTGGTAACGCCGTGTAATGATTGGATAGGTCGGTGTATGAACCTAAATACTCTGCGTCAGCCCTGACCCTCACAGAGCTTACCTGAAAGCCTCAGCGTCAGAGACTTGAAGTGGTGCGTCAAAAAACAAACGCTAGGGTGGGAAGTAACAAAATGTGATAACGTACCTGGCTCAACTCAAGTCAGGGAATAATAATTATCTTACTTTTTAGTACCTAAAAAGAAAAGCCCGTTCACAGATAAAGGACGACTGGGGAGTGTTGACTCGTCTGTGTTTTTTCTGTGGCTTTGCGGCTTCAATCAAAAAGATTGGATTAAGAGTAAAAAATACTACAATTCTTACTTTTAGAATTCGGTTACTATTTCAACAGTTTATCTAAAAGACTGTTGCCCAATATCAGGTTGAAGGAGGGAAATTCTACAAAGCTTAACAGTTTATTGACGAGGGATGAGAGATTAGTGATTGGATTAGGAAATAAGAGGAAGACTGGGATTTTTTCTGGAGATGTCCCTGTGTCCTTCTGTCCCCAGTCCCTTAAGGGTGATGGTAAGAGGTTTAACAAATAGCCTATCAAACGTCAATCCAGCTAGCACCTTGAAGCGCCAGAAGGGTGATGGGCGCTTTTGCGTGATCTCCAGAGCAAGAACATTTCGGGAACAGTCTAGAGATGAGTGAAACAAGCCAGCGCTGTGTTAGTCCCGGTGCCAGTGTGCGCGTCGGAATTCTCCACTCGTTAAGTGGAACGATGGCGATTAGTGAGGCATCTTTAAAAGATGCAGAGTTGATGGCGATCGCAGAAATTAACGCGGCTGGTGGTGTCTTAGGTAGAACCATTGAACCCGTGATCGAAGATGGAGAATCTGACCCCATAACCTTCGCCCTCAAAGCCAGAACCCTGATCGAACAAGACCAGGTGGCTACAATTTTTGGCGGCTGGACTTCATCTTGCCGCAAATCGGTTTTACCCGTTTTGCAAGAACACAACGCGCTACTCTGGTATCCCGTTGAGTATGAAGGACTAGAATGCTCACCTCACATTTTCTATACAGGCATTTGTCCCAATCAACAAGTGGGCCCAGCCGTTGATTGGTTACTGGTACACGAAGGAACCCGCTTTTATTTAATTGGCTCTGACTACGTGTTTCCCCGAACCGCCAATAAAATCATGAAAGCTCAGCTCATTCGCCAAGGCGGTACGGTAGTAGGGGAAGAGTACGTACCCTTGGGAACCACAGAATTTGGCAATGTGATTCGGCGCATTCAGCAAATTAAGCCCCATGTCGTGTTCAATGCCCTGAATGGTGATAGCAATCTGGCCTTTTACCAACAATATAAAGAAGCTGGAATTAGTGCCGAAGAAATCCCGATCATGGCGACCAGTATCGCCGAAGAAGAACTACGACGGATTGGGGGAAGCACCGCTGCCGGTCACTATGCCAGTTGGAGCTACTTTCAAAGTATCGACACAGCCAAAAATCGCGCCTTTGTCGAGAATTTTCAGAAGCGGTATGGTAACGAACGTGTAACCTGTGACCCGATTGAAGCCGCCTATACCCAAGTCTACCTGTGGAAACAATCGGCAGAAAAAGCTGGCTCATTTCAGGTCGATTTGTTGCGTGAAGCCGCCTACGGGCAAACGTTTGAAGCACCGGGGGGTATGGTTAGCATTGAAAAAAATAATCATGTCCGCAAGCATTGCCGCATTGGCAAAATTTTACCCAATGGTCAATTTCAGATCGTTTTCACCAGCGCGGGTGCGATCAAACCCCAACCTTGGTTAGGACTTGAAGAATTAAGTGAGAGTGTCTCGCCGGTCGTCTTTGATATGCTGGCGGAAGTCTCGCAATCAATTCAATACAGCTGTCTGCTGGAACAAAAGTCCCGTGAAGTGGAAGCGGCGATGGCTCAATTGCTGGCAACCAACCAACGACTCCAAAAAACCCAGGATGAACTCGTACAAGCAGAAGCGCGATTTCGAGAAGTGCAAGCGCGGGAAGAATTGCTCAAACGCCGTCTCTCTAGCCAAATCCGGAGTTCCCTGGAGTTAGATGAGATTTTAAAAACAGCCGTTCAAGAAGTCCGCAGTCTACTTGAGATCGATCGCTGTCAGTTCTTCTGGTACCACAAATCTACAGACTCCTCTCGATATGAATTGATGCACGCGGCTTACGATCCGCAACGTCCCATTGAATTGTACTGGCCGAGTACCATTGAGCAGGTGAAGACCATCAACGAACCCGTGCATGAGCGGGAAGTCCTGCGAATTGATGAGATTGCCAGCGATGAGCAGTTGGAAATCAATAGTCGCGCTCGCCTACAAGCTTTAGGTTTGAGGGCACTACTGGTTGCACCGGTGCAAACTCGCTCCCACCAAAAGGGGGTGATTGTTTGCGAACACTTTCGCGGGAACCGCCCTTGGAACCCTCATGAAGTGGAATTAATTGGTGCAGTAGTGGATCAAGTGGCGATCGCCATCGACCAATCCGCACTTTATGCTCAAAGTCGCACAGCGGCAAGCTTAGCTACCGCTCAAGCTGAACAACTCAAGAAAGCGCTGCATGATTTGCATTCTTACCAAGCGCAATTAGTGCAAACAGAAAAGATGTCTACCTTAGGCACGCTGGTTGCTGGTGTGGCTCACGAAATTAACAACCCCACCAGTTTTATTTACGGCAACCTGCACTATGCCAACGAATACATTAAAGATTTATTGGACTTAGTCCGTCTCTATCAAAAGTATTACCCCAACCCCGTCCGGGAAATTCAGGCTCATGCTGAAGCGGTGGAATTGGATTTTTTAATCGAAGATTTACCCAAAGTTCTCTCCTCAATGGCCACTGGCGCAGAACGGATTCGCCATTTGGTATTGAGTTTACGCAACTTCTCACGCCGTGACCAAACCAAAATGCAACTCGTCAATATTCATGACGGGATTGAGAGTACTCTGTTAATTTTAAATAACCGCCTGAAAGCGAATAGCGATCGCCCTGCTATTAATTTGATTAAGGACTATGGAGAACTCCCCTTGGTGGAGTGTTATCCCTCTCAGCTCAATCAAGTGTTTATGAATCTCCTAGGAAATGCCATTGATGCTTTGGAAGAAATGCAGGACGAGTCTCAAAATTTCGCATCAGATGTTTCTCCCACCATCTGGATTGGGACAAAAGTTTCATCTCTCAATCAAGTTACAATCAGAATTGCAGATAATGGAGCGGGAATCACAGAAGAGGCTAAGAGTCAACTATTTGACCCGTTTTTTACGACGAAACCCATGGGGAAAGGAACAGGTTTAGGGCTATCTATCAGCTATCAAATTGTAGTAGAGAAGCATAAAGGGAGACTGATATGTGAATCAAATTCCGGACAAGGGACGGAGTTTTTGATTGAAATACCGATCCAACAAAGTAGCGATCGGGCGAATATTAATTCTGCCTCTGTAGCCGTACTTGAGCCATCTTAACCAAACGGGTTTCCTCAGCTTCTTTACTAGAACTGAGGTCAGATTCAGCGGTTTGTTTTCTTGTCCAACCTCAGTAATACTAATCTGATTCATCAACAGATTCTAGAAGAAAGCCTTCCCACCAGCCTATCCACCAAATTTCTTGCTTCCCACCTAATACCGCCTCTAATTGGAAGACTTGACAGGTGATGATGTAATAGTATTGCTCAGAATGAATACCATAAACTTTTACCCACTGTTCCGGATGTAATGTATTTTTATCCTCAAAAGGAATGAATGCATCCATTTCGGGTTCAGCGCTGTTATCGTTACAAAAACTTTCTTTTATAGACAGCAATTGCGTCCTCTTCCTGATGGGCTTTAGTCAATATAGAGCCTCAATGTTTGCGTTTGTGTATAACTTATGTTCAATTTATGTATAATTTATTTACATTTCGTAATGATTAGCCTTGAAGAATTGACCGGAGTTTTAGCAAATCGCACTGACTTTGCTCAACAATTCCGGTAAATAGCTCAAGCGCCGTTCGCCACTGAGTTAGAACAAAATTTTCCACTCAAGATAAAAAATCTAACTAGAGACAGATGACAATAACTTATGCCAGACTGGTTGATGGCTCAGTTCACACTCCGCCTTGAGAGACTTAACTCCAGCAATTTCATGAGTACTTGAAGGGCAACCGGGTCAAGGAGGGAGTTTGGATGGGCTACACGTTCACCCTCTGTTTTGAATTCAATGCTCAATGCTAATGTTACGTGGAAAGTACAACACTGCCCGAAATGTAGCCGCTTTGCTGTCAAAAGTCTGGACGAGTTTTTCGGATGTCTGAAGTGTCGGGAAGTACCCCGAAAGCAAGTGAGCGATTGCGATTCTCCAGAAGGGGGATGTGTCTATTGCGGTCAACCCTTAATTCTATTGATGGACGCTTGCTTGACTTGTGGAAATCAACCCAGGGATGAAAGTTAAAGTGTGAGACACGAGAACTGAATACCGTTGAACTCCGGATCAGGCGTAGCACATCAGTAAAGCCTTTCGCATCCCCTCATCTCCTTGATAGGCTGGGATAAGTGAGGGTTTGAATAGCAAGATGTCCCAAATGTTCGTCCAAGGCGAAACCATTGCTGCGATCGCAACAGCCGTAGTCCCGCAACAAGGGAGTGTGGGGATTGTGCGAATATCGGGGAAACAGGCGATCACCATTGCTCGTACCCTATTCCACGCATCAGGGCGTCAGGCTTGGGAAACGCACCGGATTCTCTACGGCTACCTGCGCCATCCCCAAACCCAACAGGTGGTGGATGAAGCATTACTATTGATCATGCAAGCCCCCCGCTCTTACACTCGCGAAGATGTGGTGGAGTTCCACTGTCACGGCGGGATTATGCCCGTACAGCAGGTATTGCAGTTGTGCTTGGAGCAAGGTGCAAGGTTGGCACAGCCTGGAGAGTTTACCCTACGGGCATTTTTAAATGGACGTTTGGATTTAACGCAGGCAGAAAGTATTGCCGACTTAGTGGGTTCTCGCTCACCCGCGGCGGCACAAGCTGCCCTCGCGGGTTTGCAGGGGAAGCTAGCTGCACCCATTCGCCAACTGCGATCCACTTGTTTGGATATCTTGGCAGAAATTGAAGCCCGCATTGATTTTGAAGAAGATTTACCGCCCCTGGATGAAGCCGCCGTTGTGGTTCAAATCGAGCAAGTAGGGGCAGAAGTCACCCATATCCTAGAAACGGCAGATCGCGGGGAGTTGCTCCGCACGGGTTTAAAAGTTGCCATTGTCGGGCGTCCGAATGTGGGAAAATCGAGCTTGTTGAATGCCTGGAGTCGAAGCGATCGCGCCATTGTCACTCCCCTACCCGGTACTACCCGTGATGTGGTTGAGTCGCAGTTGGTCGTTGGAGGAATCCCGGTGCAAGTCTTGGATACAGCTGGAATTCGGGAAACCGCCGATCAAGTCGAGAAAATTGGCGTAGAGCGATCGCACCGTGCCGTTCAAGCGGCTGATTTAGTCTTACTCACAATTGATGCCTCAACCGGCTGGACACAAGCCGATCAAGAAATTTATGAACAAGTCAAACATCGTCCCGTCATTTTAGTCATTAATAAAATTGACTTAGTAGAAGAAGCAGAAAGGAAAACTCTGCAAGCCCAAATCCAAGGGGCGGTGGAAGCTCACCAAACATTTAACCCAAAATCTACAATTCTCACGGCTGCTGCTCAAAATGAAGGAATTGAAGATTTGGAAACAGCGATTCTTGAGGCAATTCATACGGGCAACCTGAAAGCTGCAAACCTGGATATAGCGATTAACCAACGCCAAGCGGCGGCATTAACTCACGCGAAAACCTCACTGCAACAAGTGCAAGAAACTATTGCCCAACAATTACCCCTAGATTTTTGGACAATTGATTTACGGGGAGCTATTCAAGCACTAGGAGAAATCACAGGTGAGGAAGTGACGGAATCTGTACTTGATCGCATTTTTAGTCGCTTCTGCATTGGGAAGTAGCAGTGAAAGTTTATCCTCAACCTGATAAGATAATCCTGTGTTTAAACACACTCTAAACTTCTGGCGGCAAGTCCACACTGTAAAGAGTTTTACCTTCCAAATTGTGTAGCTTAACCGTCATCACTTCAGTATCACCATCAATTTTCACAGTACCAAAAAACTGAAATTCTTCAGTGGGAGGGCGATTTTGTTTTAGGTTTGGCGGTATGCTTTGAAACTTGACTTGAGGGCCGAAGGTATTATCCATCGCACTTGGTCCAAAGGTTCCCGCATGGAGTGGGCCAGCGACGAACTCCCAGAAGGGTTTAAAATCAGTAAACTGTGCTTTTCCTGGGTCGTAATAATGCGCGGCGGCGTAATGCACATCAGCTGTCAGCCAGACGACATTGCGGATATTGTTTTGTTGGATAAAGCGCAATAAATCGGCAAGTTCGAGTTCGCGTCCCAAAGGCGGGCCATCTCCATTAGCAAAGTTCTCAAACTTGCTCTCGCCATCTCGAACCACTAGTCCGATGGGCATATCACTAGCAATCACCTTCCAAGTTGCTTTTGAGTTTTGCAACTTATTTTTTAACCAGCGTACTTGAGCATTTCCCAAAAAGTCTGTTTCTGCACTCGCCACTGTCTGACGGTTGGGTGTATTAGGCCCCCGGTAACTACGCATATCGAGCATAAAAATATCCAGGGAAGGGCCGTAATTAAAGGAACGGTAAATGCGTTCAGAATCGTTGCAATCTAAGCGCATGGGAGTATATTCCAGGAACGCTTGCTTTGCTCGCGCCGCAAGCAATGATACACTTTTTACCTTGTAACGGTCATCGTCCATTAGCATCTGATCGGGAGACCAATTATTGCGGGTTTCGTGGTCGTCCCACTGCACAAGTTGAGGCACTTGGGCGTTAAAGCGGCGAACATTTTCATCCAGCAGGTTATAGATGAAATTACCGCGAAACTCAGCCAGTGTTTCCGCCACTTTTGACTTCTCTGGGGTGGTGAGGTTTTTCCAGATACTGCCGTCATCCAGCTTCACTTCTGCGGGAATAGGGTTATCCGCATAGATAGTATCGCCGGAGTGGATGAAAAAGTCGGGATTTAACCGCCTTATCGCTTCATAGATTTTCATCCCACCCCACTCCGGGTTAATTCCCCAACCTTGTCCAGCCGTGTCTCCCGACCAAGCAAAGAGGATATCGCGCTTTCTTGCAGAGGGTGTGCGGAAAGTCCCAATAACGGGGGCGCTATAGATATTCGTATCGGCTAAATCTTGAAATGTGACTCGGTAGTATATCTGTTGACTGGGTGGCAGGTTGGCAAGGTTAATGCGTGCTGTATAGTCGCTGGTTTCCAAAGCGGCTGGCCCAAGAATACGCTTCGGGTTACGGAACGACTCGCGGGTGTCATACTCGACTATCATCTTAGCGGCGCGATCGCATCGACTCCAAATCATCGCACTGCCAGTTGTAATGTCGCCACTCGCAACACCATAAGGTATAGTGGGACGCATCTTATCCGAAGTGATAATTCCTGGTGCCTTGACCTGTGCCAGTCCCGATTTTGAGAAAGCGTCTGCCACAATGAGACTCCCGCCAGTTATAACTGAGCGAAGTAGGAAGCGACGACGCGTTATGTACCCCTGATTTTTGCGTTCCATGAGTCCCTTTTGATTTCGAGATGCGTAAACCTTAGCCGTACTGATTAATGAATTGAATCAAAATTATAGGGGATTGCATGACTGTTGATCGAGCAAATTGGATGCAATTAGCTTTACAATGGCGAGGCTCAGTTGCCTCTAAGGTTTTTTTTCGTATCCTGTTGTGTGGAGGATTGGGGGTTGTTGTCTCTCTCTTCGATTATTTTGGATTCTCTTTATCTTGGCAGGGATTTGATACGATTATTACCAATGTTTCCTATAACTTAGTTTTAGGTTTATTATTAGTTTTTCGCACCAATAGCGCCTATGATCGATTTTGGGAAGGGCGTAAAGCGTGGGGAACGATAACCGCTTCCATCCGGAGTTTAGGGCATTTCATTTGGGTAGCCATTGCTGAATCGGAACCCCAAGATAGAGAAGACAAAGCCTTTGCTTTACGCCTGTTAGTGGCTTTTGCGATCGCGACTAAATTAAAATTGCGACAACAGCCCATCAACAGTGAATTAGAATCACTGATTACACAAGAGCAAATTCTCCAACTTCAAACCATTCAATCGACTTCGCTGCAACTTTCTGTTTGGATTGGAAATTACTTACAAAAGCAATATGACCGGAAATTACTCAGTGTTAATCAACTGACCGCCATGAATGGGTTAGTTAACGATATGCTAGGAGGTTTAACGACTTGTGAGCGTATTTTATCAACGCCCATTCCCTTAGCCTATGCGATTTATTTGAAGCGATTGCTGCTGATTTATTGTATTTCTCTTCCCTTCCAAGTGGTTAACACATTGCATTGGTGGACTTCCCCAATTGTGATTATCCTGAGCTTTGTGCTGTTGGGCGTTGAAGAAATTGGCACGGAAATTGAAAATCCGTTTGGAGAGGATGCCAATGATTTGCCTTTAGAAGAAATTTGCACGACTATATCGCAGGATATTGAGGATTTAATTCGAGTTAACAGTCAGGAGAAGTTATAAAATGCTATAATCCCTCATCTGCTGGAGTTGAATCGGTGCCTACCAATCTCGAAGCCTATTGGATGCCCTTCACGGCTAACCGCCAATTCAAAGCAAACCCCCGCTTACTCGCCGCCGCAAAAGACGTACACTACTTCACTCCTGAGGGTCGTCAGATTCTCGACGGCACAGCCGGGTTATGGTGTGTAAATGCCGGTCATTGTCGCCCCAAAATAGTCGAAGCTATTCAAAAACAAGTCGCCCATCTAGATTACGCCCCTCCCTTTCAAATGGGACATCCCGGTGCCTTTGAATTGGCGGAACGCTTAGTCAAGATGATGCCAGGAGGTCATTTCGACCACGTATTTTACGGTAATTCCGGTTCAGAAGCGGTTGAGTCAGCCCTAAAAATTGCGATCGCCTATCATCGAGTCCGAGGAGAAGGTGCGCGTCAGCGTTTAATTGGGCGGGAACGGGGGTATCATGGCGTGGGATTCGGGGGCATTTCTGTTGGTGGCATCGCCCCCAACCGCAAATTCTTCGGCAGCTTAATGCCGGGAGTCGATCATCTGCCCCATACCCATAACCTCGAACACAATGCCTTTACTCGCGGTCAACCGCAGTGGGGGACACACCTGGCAGATGAGCTGGAACGCCTTGTTACCCTGCACGATGCCTCAACCATAGCAGCGGTGATTGTCGAACCCGTTGCCGGTTCAACGGGAGTGCTGATTCCTCCGGTGGGCTATTTGGAACGTCTTCGTACTATTTGTGACAAGTACGGCATTCTCCTGATTTTTGATGAAGTGATTACAGGGTTCGGGCGGTTAGGTGCCAGTTTTGCAACAGAGTACTTTGGTGTTGTACCTGATATGGTGACAGTAGCCAAAGGTATTACCAATGGTACGGTGCCGATGGGGGCGGTGTTTGTCCGCAAAGGGATTTATGACACCTTTATGGATGCGGCGGCAGAAAATGCGATCGAATTGTTCCACGGCTACACCTATTCTGGGCATCCCCTCGCTTGTGCGGCGGCAATGGCAACCCTTGATGTGTATGAAGAAGAAGGGTTGTTTGCCCATGCTAATCATCTGGCAAGTTACTGGGAAGACTGCCTTCATTCCCTCAAAGGCTTACCTCATGTCATCGATTTGCGGAACTTGGGACTGGTGGCGGCAATTGAGTTAGAGTCAATCCCCGGAAAGCCTTCGGTACGAGGGATGGATTGTCTTCAACGGTGTTTTGACAAGGGGTTACTTATCCGCACCACAGGAGACATTATTGCCTTATCTCCGCCTTTGATGATTCAGAAAGAGCATATTGAGCAATTGTTTGAAATTCTGGCAGGGGTGTTGAAAGAGTTGCCGTAGGGGAAATGCGATCGCTTTGTTGACCCCAAAAGCAGGAGCATACCTATAAAACTTGTCTCAAAACAGGGACAAGCTTTAGATGAGGTGCGATCGCTTTTGATTGAATGATCAAACTCCAACTGTGTTGCCGTCACGTTTTTATTCCGCCCGGAGTTTAAACTCCGACCTAATAGATCAAGTCTACTCAAGTGGACTGAAAGCCTTACGCCGGAGGAGTCATGAGTGTTAATGAAACCGATGATTTGACAGAACTGAGACTCTGGTTGGTGCGTTTGGTCGTTGGATTTATTGGTTTGGTAGTATTCGCGGGTTTGCCTTTTCTTTTGCTTAGTTTGCTTATCCGCAAACAATCCAGGTAAGATCCATGTGATTGTTACAACAAATAGTTAATTAGGTTAAGTACACAGAACATCAATGCTCAAACATTTTTAGACTGTCTCGGTAATATTAAGGAAGGTAAAGGACTACTGCTGCTTCGCCTCTACAGGTTAATCAACACTTTTGGAGAAAATTATAGTTTTGTTACGGCACTAATCTAACTTATGATAAATAAGGAGAGACTTTCCGATGCTCAGACATGGCAATGTGGTGTAGTGTACAGACAAAGTACCTCCAAGAAGTTAACCTGGCTTGGAAGCGTAAGAGTGATGGACGCGAGCAAGAGGTAGCTGAGAAATTAGGACTGTCTCTGCGGCTCGTGATCGATAATCTTTTTCTAAAAGGCGAACCCGTTAATCGTGTAAATTTTATTGAAATTTGCCAGTTCTTGGGGATGAACTGGCAAGAAATCGCAGGCTTAGAGGAGCCAGAAATTCAGATTAGCCCCCTGCCTCAAGAGGCTAATACTGACGAGGCAATCCTGCTCCGTAGACCAACAAAGGGAGTTAATGATGTTGATGAGGCCATTAATGAGCTTGTTGGCACTCTCTGCGAAATGCTGCGTCGGATCACGCGCAAAGCGGGAGATTTAATTAGAGCCGATCGCATCAGTATTTTTTTACTGGATAATCAAACCAAAGTACTGGGCACAATTATTGCTGACGATGGCGACGGGGGATGTCTCCTAATTGATATTCCTGCAAATAGAGGAATCGCTAGTTTAGCGGCTACCTCCTTGCAAGTGATCAACATTCCATTCGATGTCTATGATGATCCACGTTCTGAACAGGCGAAGAGAACCGATCAAAGAACAGGATACCGGACTTACACGATGCTGGCTTGGCCTCTATTAAATAAGCAAAAAGATTTAGTTGCTGTTGTGCAATTAATCAATAAGTTAAAGCCCAGCGATAACCCTGAAGATGATTTATCTAACAGAATCGATAAAAAAGGTTTTACGCCAGAAGATGAAGAAAAGTTTGCTAAATTTGCCCCTTCGATTCTAAAAATCCTGGAAAAATGCCAGCTGTGTTATGAATTAGCTCAGAAACTCAAAAAAAACTCAGGGAGAAAGCGAGGGGGTTCTCTCATCCAAGATGCTGCCTTGATTGCGGAACTCAAGCGCCAAGAGCAACAGTTACGTAAGAATCTTAATAAAATTCAGCTCTCCAAAAAAACAGATTCTCTGGGAAAAGGAGTCGTCTATTCCTCTCAAACCCGCTTAAAAATGCATAGAGCGCAGGAGCGTTAGGCCAATTTCCTGAGCTTCTTCGATTGACTTTTGAAACTAGAATGGTTTCAGCTTAACGTTCTGGAAGTCTTGGTAGGCTAAATAATAGTCTCAATTTTTGACCATGAACTTTCTCATCGGGTGTGCAGTTTGGGCTTACAAAGGTTGGGTGGGCGAACTTTATCCCAAAGGAAGTAAAGCCGCAGAATTTCTACCTCTTTATACTCAACGTTTCACCACAGTTGAAGGGAATACGACCTTCTATGCCGTGCCTAATCAGGAAACGGTGATAAGTTGGGCATCACAAATGCCACCAGGGTTTGAATTTTGCCCAAAGTTGCCGCGCCAGTTGACTCACAACGGCTTGTTGAAACCTTCAATTCCGGGTGCTTTAAAGTTTTTAGAACAGATGCGGGTTTTGGGTGAGCACCTTGGCCCCATCTTCGCCCAACTTCCTCCCAGCTACGAACCTGCTGCCTTAGAAGACCTCGCCGCCTTTCTCAAGGCTTGGCCTCGGAATGAAGCCCCCTTAGCCGTTGAAGTCCGCCATGCTGACTGGTACAAAGAACCCTACGCCAGCCATCTCAACACCCTCCTGGAAGAACTGGGGGTTGGACGAGTCGTATTAGATACCCGACCCGTTTATAGTGGTTCAGCTAGCTACAAGCAGCAACCAGTAGACTCACGAAAGCCTCAGGTACCTCTGCAAGCTGTTATAACGGCTCCATTTAGCCTGGTGCGCTTTATCAGCCATCCTGACCAACAGGTGAATCAGCCTTTCATGGAAGAATGGGTAAGTTTGGTTGACCAGTGGTTGCGCTTGGGTAAACGTATCTACTTCTTTATGCATTGCCCACAGGAACAGTATTCTCCTGGAAATGCGCGTCACTTTCAGCTGTTACTTGAAAAGGGGGGTGTTCCAGTTCCACCTTTACCCTGGAATACTATTGACCAAGCACCTATTCAACTGAGTCTTTTCTAATCAATCTTCTCTATTACAACCCCATCAACAACTTCATAACCCCAGCTAGAATTTCGATTCGCTAGTTGCTGGGCGGCATCATATTCCCCTAAACGACAGAGTTCAGCTAATTGTTGATATCCCTCCTCCTTCTGTTGTTGTAATTTAGCCCCTTGTCGTTTTTCTATTTCCTCCTGTGAAATATTAGGGCGTCCTAGATCCATGAAATCAATTTTGCCAACTTTTTCCATAATCCCCCCCCTAAAACGGAAGTACATCTACCACTTGACCATCAATAATTCCATATCCCCATTCTGGATGTTCAGCAATTTGCTTTTTAACCAGAGTTCGACCCATAGGCGTTTTATAAGCCTCCTGTAAAGCCGAAATCAGAGGAACATTAGAAGGTGAGTTTAAAGATTCATCCTCAACATTTTCCTGCTCTAAACTCTGGTTAATCAGTGAATCAGAAGATGAGGATAGGGACAATTGAGGAGTAATTTCAGAAAGTTTATTAATTACACCTTGTTTCGTAACTTGAGGTTTAGGGGTAAACGAGGGTGGAAGATAGGGCGTTTTTACTCCTAACTGCTTAGCTTTAATCGCTTCATCAGCCATGCGATCGCATTTTCTCAAAAATCCTTCCCACAAATCTTTCCCAAGTACTGGATTTCTTAAATCAGAACGTGCTCTAGATACAGCAACCTCTAACGGTTCTCCTTTTTGTAAGTAATACTGAGTACGCTCCTCTTCAAAGGCTGGATAGGGTATCCCAGGTTCAATTTCCCAATCCCGCTGAACTTTTTGGCTTTCTCCTAGCGGCATTCCTGCCACAAATTCATCCCAAAATGGAGATACTAACCCTTTTGTCATACCATCTATAATGCGAAAAACCCATCCTCCAGGATTATCAACTCCCTGCTGTTTAAAATGTTCCAATAAAGCTCGTTGAAATTCCTCAAATTGTTCAGGAGATTCCCAAGGGCCGCTAAATTGATAATGAGGGGTGACTTTCACTGCAACGGGTTGACGACGCACAGGAAAAAATTTATCCGTTTTAACCATTCGGGATGGGGTAGGCAATTCTTCAAGTCTTTCTTCAGAAAGATGGGTGAAAGAATAGGCGGAAGAAGTATATTTTTTGGTGCTGTAATTAGGATTCTCTCTAGTTTCTTCCCTCGGCACCACTACCTCTACAAAAGCTTCTGTTGTTCTCTGTGATGGTACAGAATTTAAATTATTTTCTAAAGGAAGTTCGGATAAATTAGGTTTTTGTAAAGGCATTTCATCGTTGGCAAGAAAAGCCGGGTTATTAGAATTTTCCTGATAAAAATTGTTCAATCGCTGCTCTAGAGTATCAATATCAGGCCAAAACTCCAGCGTATCAAAGTGACCCTTAACAAGCCGTTCTTTTAAGAGTGATCGCTCTATCAGTTGACTCCGTGCCCATTCTTGTTCCAGACGACTGAGACCCGTTTCCTTCTCAATTTCATCAAGCGTCGTTCTCACCCACTGATCAGGATGGCTCAATTGGGACTGCCAGTGAAATAGTTGACAAAAAAGGATAGAAGCGGTTGCCCCACCCGTGACTTTAGCCAACCTGGGGTAGTAAACAGTTGAATTTCCTAGATTTCGCCACAATACTCCAAGTTTCATGCCTAGAGTCTCCTCTCAACCTTTAAGAACCGCCTTGAGCGGCTGCCACACCTTTCACGGGTCAGTTGATAGGTCGCAGATTCTTGTAGGATGAGCCGGAAAGTCTATCTAGACTAGGCCAGCTAGATGTGTAGCCGCTTCAAACCCAGCTTACCTTACCCAGGTTGCAGGAATTGGGCGGGCAGGATGCCCAGCCCCCAAGCAATCTCTGCTCTTGAAACCTGCTTTCTCAGAGGATTGTTAGCTAATTAATCAAGCGACCAATTCCGAGGGGTGCGGCTTGGTCGCAACGGTTGCCACATCTATAGGAACCCTCTGGTGTTGTAGATTTTGCGCTTTTTCTAAGACGGTGACTTCAATATTGACAGCCACTAAATAAGAACCCGTCTCCTCTCCCACCGCTTCAGCAATCAACGTGGCAAAATCTGGGCGTTCGGCTGTCAGGGGGTCGCGCAAGATGTACTGATCCCAGTCGTACTGAGCATTGGGATTGAGGCTGAGAATATAATGCTTCGTCATGGAGAAAAAACCTTCTATTTACAGGGGTTCAGGCGTTAACTGACGGTCAAATCCCACCTTTATTATAGTACATTTGTACTGAATTGGGGATAAACACCCTAGTGCAGCATGGCGGAAATAACTATCCAGTTGAAAAAGCTTAAAAAGCTTACTGTATAAACTTTCTTTCCTTCTGCCTCCTGTCCTCACTCTCATCTCCGGTCTTCCTTCTGCCTTCTTGTACTAGTTGTTTCCCGGCGATTTCGTAGAGAAAGCGTTATTGAACCAAACCTCCTGTTGGGGCATGGGAATCGAAATTCCGGCTTTGTCTAAAGCGACCTTGAGGCGTCGGCGGAGGGGCTTGTACCAGTTGGCAGATTGTCCACTAAAAAACGCTGGTAACTCCAAAGAATTGGTCTAAAGCTATGAAAAATGGAAGTCATTTAAGAGAAGTTGCATAGTGCAACCTTTAAAGCCATCTCATAATTTCTACAGTGAAAGTATCAATCGTTGGAGTTAAACAAATGCCAATCATTATCGGTTCTATTCTTTTTGGTGCTTTTGCAATTACCGCCGCCATTGTTGAAGGAGATTGGCAATCCGAACCCACTAGACTGATCGGTAAAAAACGCAAAAGCCGTAGAGGTCAATAATCAGTCATAGGAGTCGAAAGATGTTTGAAGCGAAAAATATAGAGGACGGTAACACAAACAGATCGGTCGAATCTGTTCCAGATCCAGTAGCTCTCACAAGAGAGGAAGTTGCAGATCTGATCCGCCTCGCTGAAACCCACGGCATATCGGGTACAGCCCAACTTAAACTCATCTTACGGGTGAAAAACCTGAAACAGCGAGCTTACGCTAAATTGAAACAGAATTGAAGAGTGTTCTTAGAATCCCTGTTTTCGGCATCATCCCATTGGTACGATCGCCTGAAGTGGGTGTAGAGAGTTGAGGTTGGGGCATCACAAACGTGCAGCAAAGTAATGTTTTGGTAACCGAGGCGCAGTCAATTAGAGTGATAAAGGTTAATCTAGTTAGACGTTTGTTGTGTTAGACAATCCAATTATATGACTGCAACTTCCACTCAGCCTAAGCACGAGGTAAGAGACCTTTCCCTGGCTCCCCTAGGCAAACAACGGATCGAATGGGCGGGACGGGAAATGCCAGTGCTGCGGCAAATTCGCGATCGCTTTGCCCAAGAAAAGCCGTTTGCAGGTATTCGGTTAGTTGCCTGCTGTCACGTTACGACAGAAACCGCTCACTTGGCGATCGCTCTTAAAGCCGGTGGTGCTGATGCTGTCCTGATTGCCAGTAATCCCCTCTCCACCCAGGATGATGTCGCCGCTTGTTTGGTGGCTGATTACGGGATTCCCGTCTATGCCATGAAAGGCGAAGACGCCGAAACTTACACTCGCCACGTTCAAATTGCCCTCGATCACAAACCCAACATCATCATTGATGACGGTAGTGATGTTGTTGCTACATTGATTCAGGAACGCCAACATCAAATTGCCGATATCATTGGCACCACAGAAGAAACCACCACAGGCATTGTCCGTCTGCGTGCCATGTTCAAAGATGGTGTTCTGACGTTCCCGGCGATGAACGTGAATGACGCCGACACCAAGCACTTCTTTGACAACCGCTACGGCACCGGTCAATCCACTCTGGATGGCATTATCCGGGCAACCAACGTGCTGTTAGCGGGTAAAACCATTGTTGTTGCAGGTTACGGTTGGTGTGGCAAAGGCGTTGCTCTGCGGGCGCGGGGATTAGGAGCCAATGTAATTGTCACCGAAATTGACCCCACCAAAGCGATCGAAGCCGTCATGGATGGTTTCCGCGTGATGCCGATGGATGAAGCTGCATCTCAGGGAGATTTGTTTGTCACCGTTACGGGGAATAAGCACGTCATTCGCTCCGAACATTTCGACATGATGAAAGATGGGGCAATGGTTTGTAACTCCGGTCACTTTGATATTGAAATTGACCTCAAGTCTTTAGGAGCTAAAGCCACAGAAGTCAAAGATGTTCGACCGTTTACCCAACAATATCTACTCGGAAACGGTAAATCCGTCATCGTTTTAGGCGAAGGGCGTTTGGTGAACCTGGCAGCCGCAGAAGGCCATCCCAGCGCTGTCATGGATATGAGTTTTGCCAACCAGGCGATGGCTTGCGAATATTTGGTGAAAAACAAGGGTAAGTTAGAACCGGGGCTTCACTCGATTCCGGTGGAGGTCGATAAAGAAATTGCACGCCTGAAGTTGCAAGCGATGGGCATCACGATTGATAGCTTGACCGCCGACCAAACCGAGTACATTAACTCTTGGACTTCCGGAACTTAGTGCAAGTCGGCAGAAGTTTTGATCAATCTCGGTATCAATCAAGGGGAGAGGCGGATATTTTAACCGATGGATTATTCCTGTTGCGTTGAATTAGTAATCTGTCAATCAATACTTTGATAGGTATTCGTAGGGGCAATCTCCTCGTATGAAATCCGGCGTGGTTGCCCCTTAACATTGGGAGCCAGCACCCGGAGATGAGAGTAGGAGGCGCTACCCCTCTTGGTAAAGGGGGTCGCAAACTTCTGCCAGCCTTCATTAGTCAGTTAGGGTGGGTTCAGCTCACCCTAATGCCTTTAAATTCGCTAGAGACTTAATCACAGTGGGTGTATTAAATCTTGCTGATTCCGCATTCTCTATCTTCTATGAAGCTTTGAGCGACTAATGAGAATTCTGTACGAAGTTGTAATGAAAATTCAATCCGCCTAGGCTCTATTCTCCGAAAAACCTGCTAGAGTTGAGCAAGTTTGGCGATTTGGATAAGAATCTAAACAGAGCAATTTCAGGCTGAGATAGCCTAATAACTGGGTGAGCGCTTACAGCTTTATGGGTGTTCTAACTCTAGGATTTGCAGCTCTTAAAGTTTTCTAAGTGTAATGGATCGACTTTCTGTAGAATTACATTACTATTTTTTCAGGGAAGAACGACCCACCCAAGTGACTCTAGCTGATGTACTCAAAGTTGGCAAAGAGCGAATATTTGGGTTGATATTTGCCTTTTTCGGCTCGATTTTGGCTCTACCCTTGCCCATTCCTGGTCTGGGTATCTTGGTTGGATTTATCATCTTGGTAGTGTCAGTTCAGCTCGCTGTCGGTGCCAAAAGCCCTTGGATACCGAAAGGATTAATCAACAAACCGCTCGCGCTGAAGACCGTTCAAGGCGTTATGAAGCAGGGAATTCTCTGGTTGAGGCGAATTGAGATGTTTTCTCGTCCCCGCCTATTCTATATCTTCAACAGTTTCATCGGTCGCTTCGTGGCGGGAATTGCCCTCGCGTTCGTGGCAATTTTCCTGATGATTGGGCTACCTGGACTGCACACCCTAGCAGGTGTTGGCGTCTTGATGACGGGGTTGGGTTTATTGGTGGACGATGGTGTAATTTGTCTGACGGGTGTAGCGGTTTGTATAGGTGCTGACCTGATCGGTGTCTCTACTGTGCTATCCCTTTTGATGGGGGGTTCTAGTGTTTTCGGCTGTCCCTCAACCTGATTGAGCAGTGGCAGGGTCATTACACAAACCAACACACGATTTACTCACTTAAAAATGTACTCAGATTGACTAGCTTGGGTTTTCTAAGGGTGCTAATTTTAAGATTTAAAGTCTCAACGTTCTCTGAGTGTAATGGCATGATGATTCCCATCCCTGGCACCAATACCCGACCCGCTATGGGCATTTTTGTCACAGGCTTTGGATTAATTGAAGATGACGGCGCAATCAGTTTGAGAGAGTTAGTCCTTTGTCTGATGGGAGGTATTCCTAGCAGCTCAATCCTGATAGCCCTCTTAGAGGGTGGTACAAGTCTACTAGATCTGATCAAAGATTAGCTTCGCTAGAAGTCGCCAAATTTCTAATTTCCTACACTTATCAACCCATCGCTGGCACCGCTTATGAAGGAATGGATCATTAACATCATGACTTCCCTAAGTTATTGGGGAATTGGACTACTCATGTTCGCCGAGAATCTCTTTCCCCCCATCCCTTCAGAATTAATCATGCCGTTAGCTGGCTTTACGGTGTCTCAAGGGAAAATGAGCTTTGTGCCTGCTGTTTTAGCGGGAGTCATCGGCACGATTATCGGGGCCTTACCCTGGTACTACGCCGGGAAATTAGTGGGCGAGGAGCGTTTGAAAGCTTTAGCTGACAAGTACGGTAAGTGGATTACCGTATCCAGTCAGGAGATTGATAAAGTAACCCGTTGGTTTGATCGATATGGCAATAAAGCTGTGTTATTGGGTCGTCTCGTACCGGGAATTCGGACATTAATCTCACTTCCCGCCGGTTTGAGCAATATGCCATTAGTCCCTTTTCTGATTTACTCAACTCTTGGCACGACCATCTGGGTGATGCTTCTCACCTTCTTGGGCTTCATATTGGGTGATAACTATGAGTTAGTGGACGAGTATCTTGCCCCAGTTTCTAAAATCGTGCTGGTTTTTCTGATTGTGGCATTTATCGCTTGGGTCGTGATCAAACAGAAAAAAGCCAAACAAAAGAAACGCTAAGTCATCAGAAGCGGTGGGTTAATACCCTTACTCCTGGTATTTTTATCAAATTGGGATGCACCTATCGATCGCTTGCCCAAATCACAATCGTAAGTTCATCACGACTGAGCCTTTAAATAAGAGTGGTGAAGAGAGTGAACAACAGGTTTGGGATACGATTCGAGAGGTTTTTGCAGATCGAGAATGTCTCGCTTACTGGCGCTATCCCATATTTTCTAAAGTCGGCAAGTCCCGCAAAGAACCCGATATTTTAATTGCCGACCCACAACTCGGTCTAATTGTCATTGAAATCAAATCTGTGACAATTGACCAAATTGTTGCGATCGCAGGTCATCGCTGGCAATTCCAACACTACTACACCATCAGCAGCAACCCTTACGAGCAAGCGGAAAATCAGCTATTTGCCTTGTTGGGATATTGCGATCGCGAACCCTCCCTCCGTCGCAAAGTGAGTGGACGCGCCCTCGTTTGCCTGCCTCTGATTACCGAAGACCAATGGTACGATAGCGGCTTTTACCAACTCCCTAGTTGCCCACCGATTATTTTCCAAAATCATCTGCGTGTATCTGCGTCCATCTGCGGTTCGTTAATCAAACAACTTCAACAAACCTCCCCCATCATCAAAGGTTCTCCCCTCACGGAGAAACAATGGAAACTACTGCAAGCTGTCATTAGCGGCACCCCAGTCTTCCGCACAAGGGCAGGGCGTCAGGCATTTGTGCCCCTACAACAATCTGGAAAAACCCGTGCCAGTGTCCTTGCTGAGGTGCGGCAGCGCCTCTCGGAATTTGACTTACAACAAGAACACATTGGCAAAGAAATTCCCCCAGGCCCGCAGCGAATTCGGGGTATTGCCGGGTCAGGTAAAACCGTGATCCTGTGCCAGAAAGCGGCTCACATGCACCTGAAGCATCCCGATTGGGATATTGCCTTGGTCTTTTTCAGCCGCAGCCTGTACCATCCCATCATTGCTCAGCTCAATAAGTGGCTTTTGCGCTTTAGTGGAGGTGAGGTGGAATATGAGCCAAAAAATGGGAAATTACAGGTGCTTCACGCTTGGGGAGCGAAAAATCAACCCGGACTCTATAGTACGCTTTGCCAAGCGGCTGGAGTGAAGCGTCTAAGGGTTGAAGATACCCAAAGTAATCGACCGAACGAGGCTTTAGCTGAGGTATGCATACAGTTATTGCACAATACGGTCGTCCCTACGCTATATGATGCCATCTTAATTGATGAAGGTCAAGACTTAATTGTGGATGACCCTCTGAAATTTCAGGGTAAGCAGCCGTTTTATTGGATGGCGTATCAAGCCTTACGTCCCGTTGACTCGGCACAGCCCCAACAGCGACGGTTAATCTGGGGGTACGATGAAGCGCAAAGCTTGGAAAGCCTGAAGATTCCCAATGCCAGTGAGTTGTTTGGGGAAGACTTGGGGCATTTGGTGACGGGACAGTATAGCGGCGGTATTAAAAAGAGTGAAATCATGCATCGCTGCTATCGTACTCCTGGCCCCATTCTTACCGCCGCCCATGGGATTGGCATGGGGTTGCTGCGTTATGGGGGGATGATCACGGGGATTACTCGTGCAGAGGATTGGCGTGCGATCGGGTATGAGGTGACGGGGCGTTTTATTCGGGGTGAGCAAATTACTCTACAACGTCCAAAGGAAAACTCTCCCAATCTGGTGCCGGAACTTTGGGAAGGGTCGGCGTTGGAGTTTGTGGCGTATCGATCGCGCCAAGAAGAATTGAGTGCCCTGGCACAAAACATCCTCTACAATCTCCGCCATGATGGACTCAAACCCAGTCGCGAGATTCTAGTCATCGTTTTAGGTTCGGGTTTCGAGGCGATGAAACTGGAAACGGCTGTGGCGGAGTTTTTGATATCCCAAGGTATCGACATCTATATTCCTAGTACTCCAGATTGCAATATCTTGCAAACCGACAAAGAACAGCGCAATCCTAATCAGTTTTGGTGTGAAGGTGGCGTTACCGTCTCTCGCATCCACCGATCTAAGGGGAATGAGGCAGACATGGTGTACGTGGTTGGGTTGGACAATGTCGCTAAAGATGAGAGTAATCTCCAACTGCGAAATCAGCTATTTGTCGCGTTAACCAGGGCAAAGGGTTGGGTAAAGTTGAGCGGGATAGGTTCTTATCCGATGTATGAGGAGATGTGGCGAGTGATGCGGAGTGGGGACACCTTCACCTTTACCTTTCGGCGTCCGCCGCAGCGAGAGATTGGGGTTACGGATACGAGTGAATTGCTGAAGCGCTATGACACTGGAGGGAGGAATTTTCAGAATGCAGATTTATCGGGGGCGCAGTTGGCGGGGGCGGATTTGAGGGGTGCGAATTTAATTGGTGCGATTCTCAGGAATGCAGATTTGAGAAATGCCCAGTTGGATGGGGCGAAGTTGGTGATTGCGGATTTGAGTAATGCGGATTTAAGTAATGCTAATTTGCGGAAGGCGAAATTGGTAGGGGCAATGTTGAGGGATGTGCGGTTGAGTGGCGCGGATTTGAGTTGGGCAAAGTTGGGGAATGCAGATTTGAGGAATGCTCAATTAGTTGGGGCGAAGTTGGTGGGGGCAAAGTTGAGTGGTGCTGATTTAAGTGGGGCGGATTTAACGGGTGCGAATCTTGAAGGGGTGGATTTGAGTGAGGTGAATTTGGATGGGGCGACGATGCCGGATGGGAGTGTGCAGGAGTAGACGCGATCGCTGATATCTTTTTCTACTTTAAATACTGTGACAGAAGAAAATTTTGGTATCCAATTGGTAACTCCCAAAGAGTTTGTACCACTTGCTTATAGTCTGTAGGGCGCGAATTTTGAGACAGCGGATTCGAGTTATGTGAATTTGACTAGAGCGACAATACCAAATGTAATTTATGTAAACAAAAGTTGCTCATGGCTTGACGTTTTTGGAATTAGCTCCTAAAATTATATGTAATTATTAAAATTTTCGCCCACTTAGGGCAGCCCACCTAGGGTAGTTACGGCTACAAAAACTACCAACTAAATACTCAAGGCGAGTTCTCAGGTTTGAGTGAAGGCTTAGCTTCACATGTAGATCTATTGAGCTCATCCTTGTACCATACTCGTTGCTTCTTCAATTTAGCTGAACGGCATCATCGCAGAAGAGGCAGATGAGATGGATTAGCTATTGGCGGGCTGCTCCTATGTGTAAACCTTAAACCTTATAAGTAAATAGGACTTAACAGCTATGGCTAATTTTGTATACGTGGATAACTCGAATCTTTGGATTGAGGGAAAGCGCATCAGCGCCGTTAAAAAAGGGCTTGCTCCCGATATTCGGATTGCAAGTAAAGACAAGATAGTAGACGACCTATGGAGAATTAATCTGGAAAGGCTTTACCAGTTAACAGTAGGTAAGTCGGGACATGGTTACTTCTATGGTTCTCGTACTTCAGGCAATGGCTCTGTCTTGGAGAATGCAGAAAAAGTAGGATTCATTCCAGTCACCTACAATCGAAGCTTTGTCAACAAAGAAAAGGAAGTCGATCAGAGCATCGCTTGCGATGTCGTGGAACACTCTTATGAGCTAATGCAATCTGATGACCGAGTAATTATTCTTAGTGGAGACCGTGATTTAGTTCCTGCCATTAACAAATTAATTAAACGGAGGTTCAAGGTTGAGGTATTGTTCTGGAACCATGCGGCATCTAATAAGCTCAAGCAAGCTGCTTCAAATTTTGTCCCTCTGGATCGATGGCTTAACTATCTAGCACTCAATTAGGTTCAGTATTCAGAGAGGACTGCAACAGCGATTGCTCTCTCCTATCTTCCTCATCCTTCCATGAAAGAATGAGGAAGATAGGAGAGGAGAGTGATCGTATCCTTCACAACTACAGTTCCGTAGGAGCAACGCAGCTTTCAGAGTTGCTTCATCCAAGCCTACATTAGCCATGAATGTCCTAAGTACAGTTGGCATAAATGTATTTTGACAAGTTGGTGCGCGATCGCTTGCTCAAAACTCTGAAGATGCGATCGCAGTTTGAGGTAGCTAATCATTCTTTATACCTATAGACAGACCTGAATCAAGCCTAAGGTTAGGTTATGGTGAAATGGAGGTGAACTACTGGAAAAGGCTGGCGAGATGAACCGTGTGGAACTTTTGCAGCAATATGCAGCAGGAAGAAGAGATTTTCAAGAGATAATTCTACAAGAGGTAAACCTAGAACACAAAGACCTGAGACAGATCAACCTAGTTGGCGCGGACTTGAGAGATGCATATTTAAGACACACACTCTTAAACCGAGCAAAACTAGGATGCGCCAACTTGAGAGGGATTGATTTGAGTGAGGCAAACCTAATTGGGGCAAACCTAATTGGGGCAAGCCTGTGTTGTGCATACCTGAATTTGGCAGAAATGTTTGGGGTAAACCTGAGACAGGCAAACCTAACAGGGGCGAAGCTAATTGGGACAGATTTAAAGCACTCAAACTTGGAACAAGCAATCTTAGTTGATGCCAAACTGATTAATGCAGAGTTAAACCAAGCGAACTTATATAAAGCTAACCTAATTGAGGCAAACCTAACTTGGGCTAACTTGGAGCAAGCCAATCTACAAGGAGCAAACTTAACTGAAGCGAAGCTATATGGGGCAAATCTGAAAAGAGCTAACCTCAGTGGGGCAATCTTGTGTAAAGCTAACTTAGAGGGAGCTGACCTGAGTGAGGCAAACCTGAGTGGAGCTGACTTCAGTGCTGCAATGTTGTGTGAAGCCAAACTGGAAGGCGCTAACCTAGGTGACGCAATCCTAAATGGGGCAATACAGTACTGTCAGAGACACATCTAGTTCTAAACTTCGCCAGCCAAAGAGAATTTTTTGTGTGTGATTGGCTTCCGCACCGCCCAAAGAGCGATTCGCTGACGCGACAGCTGACGCTCGTTCCAGGCTAACGCCTCGGCTTCGCCTAACGCTAACGCTTTACGCATCCTCACAAATCCCCCATCAATTCAGGAAAGCATGGGGAAAATGGAAGTGCGATCGCTCCTCTAGTGTTGCTTGCCTAACAGAATGCGACAGCATTCGCAATTGCTGCGGCTTCTCTTGCTTTTGCGATCGCTTCCCCTAAGTTATTTGGCATAACGGCTTGTGATCGCACACTATAGTTCACTTAACCTTTTGTCGCTTTTGCAGTAAAAACTCAGCGAAATCCTGCACCTCAGCTAACAAATCCTCCGATAGCTCATCCAAAACAGCAGCTAATCTTGCCCGTACCCCCAGCGTTTCTTCGACAGGTTTAACTAATTGCAACTGATGAGGATAGACCATTTCCACAGCAAGGGTTTCCAGAAAAGACTCTGCATCTTGGCGATTAGCTGGGACAAAATTCTTTGCTGCATCGTACTTTACCCAGTCGCCAAACAGTTCTACCATGTAGGCTTCGCCCTCTTTAAAAACTTCGACAACAGCACCCAGTGTCCCTGGTGGTGCCGTACCCCCATCAGTTAAGGCGATCGCTTCGGTCAACTTCACTGAGTCAAACAGCTCAAACCTAGTCATTGCCGTCCTCCCTTCCGGTCTGGAAATGCTGTCACAAATCTAGCTACGTCCTCTCCAAATAGCACAATCCAAACTGTTAGAATCTGCCGGGACAAACCTGTTGGCCCCGTAATAGGAACATAGGCTTGGTAGCGATCGCCAAAAGCATTTTGTCCTTGAGGTTGCAGCATATCAGTTGAGAATACTGCTAGCAATGCCTCTCTAATCTCATCTGCTGATTCAAAACCCATGACGCCTCGCCAAAAATTTTGCTTATCGCCACCCTGTCCTGGTTCAGCTGCACGGGTCAGGAGATACTCGGCCTTAGCTAGGGGAAACTCTAGGCGTAGTCGTTGATTCATCTGCTCCGTACTTCCTAATCCGATTTTACAAGAACATAGATCGGACAAGGAGATCTAGTTGCGATTCGAAGAGCGCGATAGCTCCGCTTCACGCTTTTTTGTGTTGCTTGTCTCACATTGTGTCTTTCTGCGATCGCTTACAAGGCACTGCCCCAAGGAGCGATGGCCTAAACCACCCAAAGGCGATCGCGACTTAACTCAGCCATCTGCATGAGTACTTTCTCCATACAAAAGCACAATTGTCAAGTTTATTAATGGATAATTTGATAAATCTAACTTTTGGATGACCTTTAGCCAGGTTTTGACTACACCCCTGTCTCGATTCTCTGACTCGACAAAATACTTATACTGATTTATTAGTTTTTAATCCAAATTTTGTGGGCGATAACATTAAACATACCTGCCCAAATAATTGTTTCAATTACTCCCCACTTGACAAACCTGGTAACACATAACCTTACTCAAGATGACAACAAAGTGACACAAGCCTATGTTTGCCAAATGCCCAACTGGCATCCAGGGACTTGATGATATTAGGAACGGGAGGCAGCCTCCGAGGCTTCAACATGGATTTGTGCCAAGGCAGGCTGTGGTAAAACCCGAATGGCCATGGCTCTTGTAGTACACAGTGCATTAACGAGGAAGAAAATTTTATGTCAAAGTGCAGCAGGATAGTTATGAATAATCCAATAGAAGGAAAAGACGGCTCCAGTGAATTCACCACCAATGCTGAAGAAAATTTAGAGCAAAGTTACTTAGATCTAGAATCGCAACAATATATGTTTCGTCTGTATGTAGCTGGAAATTCCCCTAAATCTTTACGTGCGATCCGGAATTTGAAAAGAATCTGCGACGAACATCTTCCAGGACATTACGAAATTGAAATTATTGATATCTATCAGCGACCTGAACTTTTAGAGCAAGAACAGATTTTTGCAATCCCCACACTTATTAAAAAACTACCACTTCCTTTACAACGGTTAATCGGCGATATGACAGATACAGAAGAAGTTTTAATTTATTTGGGTCTTTGAGGTTGTTAAAATCAAGGGGTTTTTAACAACCTCCTGAAATGGATAAATTTTTCTTCTGGAGATTAATAGAACTTAATCAAGCAAGTCCGGTTGTTGATGCACAATCATCTCGTAGAGGGGTTGAAAGCTAAACCATCCCATGTGATGTGACCCTACCTGGCGCTGGGTTAAATGAGCGTGTTCGGGGTCAATGAGGATGGGTTGACCGGCTGCCTCTGCCATGAGTTGTGCCTGACAGGTGCGATCCATGGTGATAAACCACCAAGCGGCTTCATCGATGGTATGACCCACCGTCAACAGTCCGTGGTTGCGTAAAATTACGGCTTTATGATTCCCTAAGGCATTGGCAATGCGATCGCCTTCTTCAATTTTGAGAACCACACCTGTAAAGTCATCAAACAGACCATGGTCTTCATAGAAGCTACAGGCATCTTGGGTTAGAGGATCGAGGCGGCGACCCAACGTTGACCAGCTTTTGCCGTAGGTGGAATGGGCATGTGCGGCAGCGACAACATCGGGGCGGGCGGCATGAATTCGCGAATGAATGGCAAAGGCCGCTTCGTTCACAGGCTTATTTCCCTCAACCACCTCACCTCTATGGTTGACGAGAATCAGGTCACTGACTCGGATCAGACCGAAATGCATCCCAAACGGATTGACCCAAAAGTGATCCAGGCGTTCAGGGTCGCGGGCGGTTATATGACCCGCAATTCCTTCGTCAAACCCAAAGCGAGAGAAGAGGCGAAATGCCGCTGCTAGGCGTTGTTTGCGATGGATACGCTCATCCTCAATCGAAGCAAATGTTGGGGGGTGGGGAATTTTAGGAATATTTAATGTCTGCATCGATGTAGCCTCCCTGAAAAGATTACTGCTAATTATGTGGGCAATTCGTAGCTGTCAATTTTAATCATTTTAAGCAACGGTAATCAGGCTGTGTTTCCACAAGCAACGGGCTGCAATGGTGGTGATTGGATTCTACAGTAGCTAAGGCGCAAGAGGGGCTGTCTCTCAAGCCGCAGGGAATCCTGTGGGATGCTGAAGGAAATTTTTTCCTTCTTAAACAGCTATTGACATCCGAGCAAGGACTACAAAGATTAATGTCTTCAGCCAAGTTGCAAATTAACTTCAGATGTTTTCTGAGCAGACCTGAAATTAATTCAATAAATGTATCTTGTGTGAGTTTTTTAAGCCCATATATTCTCTATTTTAGACTCATTGCTTTGAGTTGTTTTCATAAGTTTGTAAAGTTAAATATCTCCCTAATAATAGAGAGAGGCGATCGCTCACTAAGATCGCGGCTCATTTATCCTGACAAAGGCGGAAACCTCTTAAGTCACACAGATGTCTGTGTATCAAGCAGGAAAGCTGATAGCCTAAATCACAGCAAAGATTGTTCTGGACTAGCACCTTGAAGACACGATCGAATTACTGGCAACTGCTGCCTTATATCCGCCCTCATTGGAAAACCATTGCTCAGGCATTGGCTTGCACCTTATGCGTCACGGTGTTCTGGCCGATACAGGCGGCAGTGGCAGGCCAACTCGTAAGTTTGATCGGACAGGGTAGTATGGTCGGGCTGGGTCGATTAGCGGGAACGCTTGTGCTGGTGTTTCTCGTTCAGAAAATCTTGATGTACGGTCAAGACTCCCTGATGGCTAAAGCCGCCTTGTTTGTTGCCTTAGACTTACGCAAGCAGGTATATGCCCACCTCCAACGCCTCAATCTGGGCTTTTTTGAAACCGCTCAAACCGGTGACTTATCCTATCGCCTCACCGAAGACATCGATCGCATCGGAGAAGTCGTCAATAAACTCTTCCATGACTTTACTCCCTGTGTGTTGCAGCTCATCGTTGTGCTGGGCTATATGATTTATCTCAATTGGCAACTAACCCTAGCAACCTTTATTGTTGCCCCGTTGATGGGAGTTTTAATTGGCTGGTTTGGGGAACAGATGCTCAAGTTTTCCCGCCGCAGTCAAAATCGTACCTCCAATTTATCTGCGTTACTCACCGAAGTCTTCAGTGGCATTCGTTTGGTGCAAGCCTTTGCCGCTGAGGAGTATGAGATCGAACGTTTTACAGTCGAAGCCGAACAGAATCGTCAAGCCAAATATGCGGCTGAACGGTTGAAAGCAATTCAGAATCCAGTGGTCGGATTTTTGTATGCCATGAGTGTGTTGCTGCTGTTTCTCCTCGGTGGCTGGCAAATTTCTGTGGGCAACCTGACAGGGGCACAATTTGCCACATTTGTGGCAGCTGCATTACTGCTCATTGACCCCATAGCTCATATCACAAGTAACTATAACGATTTCCGACAGGGTGAGGCATCGGTTGACCGCATCTTTGAATTGATTGCGATTCAGCCGACGGTGGTGGAAAAACCGGGTGCAACTGTCCTGCCGCCAGTCACAGGCAAAGTGGAATATGGCAATGTGTCTTTTGCTTATAATCCTGGGGAACCGGTGCTGCAAAACCTGAGTTTCCTGGCGCTACCTGGGGAGATGATTGCGTTGGTTGGGCCATCGGGTGCGGGAAAAACGACGTTGGTGAATCTTCTCCCTCGCTTTTATGAACCCCAAGCCGGGAAAATTTTAATCGATGGTGTTGATATTCGGGATGTCACCCTGCCGAGTTTGCGGCGACAGATTGGGATTGTGCCGCAGGAAACGATTCTATTTTCCGGGACGATCGCCCAAAATATCGCTTTTGGTCAGAAAGATTTTGACCTCAAAGACGTTCAGGCAGCAGCAGAGATTGCCAATGCTCACCAATTTATTACTCACTTCTCTCAGGGTTATCACACCTGGGTGGGAGAACGGGGGGTTAACTTATCAGGTGGGCAAAAACAAAGAATTGCGATCGCGCGTGCTGTCCTCCTCAACCCCAGCATCCTGATCCTTGATGAAGCCACCTCTGCGCTGGATTCGGAATCCGAAGCCTTGGTGCAAGAAGCACTAGAGCGAATTATGCAAGATCGCACCGTTTTTATCATCGCTCACCGACTGGCAACCGTGCGTAGTGCCGATCGCATTCTTGTTGTGGAACAGGGACAAATTGTCGAATCTGGAACCCATGAGGAACTGTTAGCGAAAGGCGATCGTTATGCCGGATTTTATGCTCAGCAGTTTAGTTAGAAATTAGAAAACCGTTGTGATGCCACAACCCGCGTTATGTTTCATAGAGGGGTCTGGCTGTTCGAGGTGCGATCGCATAAATCAATACTGGGGTGACGAGGAGAATCTTTCTTGGTTATCATCGCGTCAGCACTGTTGATGACTGGTACGAGTATTTAATTTAACCCAGCAAGGACGCTCTCCGGATGATACCCAAAGCGACAATTTACCCGATTATTGATAATGGCTCGACTCACTCTCTGAATTGGGCAGGAGCCTTTTCGGTGGAGTTTCAGCGAGGAGAGTTTCATGCTGTTCAATGCTACCGCTATCAAGCACTGCGGACGGCAAAGAAGGGGCAACATAGAATTGCTGACCTGCTGCAAGGACGAGGATGGGAAGTAGAGATTGTTTCTAAGACAGGAAACCGTGTGAACAATCTGGGATGGGAGTAGGGTAGATAACTGAGCTACAAACGCTTTGTGAACCAACACTCTAGAGTGTCTCCAGGTAGCTCAATAAGTCTGCCATTTCCTGGGGACTAGGCTGGAACTTGGGCATCGGTGGTGTCTGACCGCTAGTGACTTGATAAATCAGACTGATTTTCGACTTTCGCTTAGAGACATGCTGTAAGCTAGGTCCGACCTTCCCATCAGCCTGTAATCCATGACAGCCTGCACAGTTAATTTGAAACATGTCATGACCTCGCCTTGAGTCACCGGTCAGCGACAAGACATTACTCACATAAGGGTCTGAAACCTGAATCAAGTGGAAACCTAAGAGGCTTGCGCTGATAGCCAGAAGCAACGCGAGTACCACTAAGGTAATTCGCCGAATCAAGATTTCAGGTTGGGCAAGCTTGTTCTCCAAACGATCTCCTATCACATCGAGAATTTAGAAAATGTTTTTAATCTGAGCTGAAATCGCAAACCGAATTTGGTATTCAAAAAAGTGATGACGTAAAGGATTGTCCTAAAGTATGTCGATTAATAAACATAGCTTAAGATTTTGAGAGTCACTAAGCAAGCCGGAATTGATCGGATGGTTTCGGATGGGTAGCTGCAATACCATTAAAATCGACGGTGGTGGTCTGTAGAAGTTTGGGCATGAGAGCGAGTACGATGAGAAGCAGGTAAAAAAACTTATCAATCAGGAGGACTAACGTGGTAGAACCGCTGCTTTCAGGGATTGTTTTGGGTCTAATCCCAGTTACCCTGGCTGGACTCTTTGTCGCCGCGTATATGCAGTACAAGCGTGGTGACCAGTTAGGTATCAATAAGTAAAGATACTGGGAGAGACAATCTCCCCTGGTTGCCCCGTCAGGTTGGGGGTAGGCACCCGGAACTCATACGAGGAGGCACTACCCCTACAACCTATAAAATTTACCCTGACAGACCACTCAGATTATCCAAAACCCTTCCTTTCTCACGACCTACTTCCATAATCCCCTCTTGCTTAACAGGGGCGATAGAAGGTTACAGCCGTGTTGCCATAGACTTTCTGACGGTAGATTTCCAAGTTGGAAAGCGGTTGACAAGTCCAGTTGTTGGGGCTATGTTCCACAGCTAGTTCACCTGCGTCGTCGAGAAGTTGGTAATCAGCGATCGCTTCTAGCACAGGCTGGTACAAGTCACTAGCATAAGGGGGATCGAAGTAAATGTGGTCAAACGATTGACCCGCCAGCGATTTTAATCGCACAACCACATCCCCGCGTATGACCTGAAAAGTTTGTTCAGGTTGAGCCACCTGCTCCCAGTTTTGTTCAATGATGGCGCAGGCTTTCGCCCATTTTTCAATTCCGATCACTAGAGATGCTCCCCGACACAGTGCCTCGGCACCCATTGAACCTGTACCGGCACATAAATCAAGCCATCGGCAACCTTTAATATTACCATGCCAGATGTTAAATATCGCCTCCCGTACCCGTGCCGATGTCGGTCGGGTGGTTTGCCCGGATAGGGTTTTGAGCTGGCGATTGCCGTAAATTCTCATTTATATCGGGTTGAAGGTTAGAAGGTTTTAAGGTTGAAGGTTAAAGGGTCGAACTTGCTAACTTTTAACTCCGATTGAGACTAATGACTCCGCGCATCGGTTGACTTGGGCCACGAAGTTAGACAGAATTTGCAGTCCTGTTGTCGAAGATTTTTCCGGGTGGAACTGAACCGCCATCAAGTTGTCACGAGCGATCGCAGCGGTTACCGTCTGAGAACCATGTGTCATTGTTGCCGCCCGCATCGTAGGGTTAAGGGGGTCAACGTAGTAGGAATGGACAAAATAGACGCGTGGACTGCCAGATAATTGCTGCCAAAGTGGGCAATGGCTTTGAGTAAACTCTAACTCGTTCCAGCCCATGTGGGGAATGGTGATTCCGGGTTCTGGCTGGAAGCGGCGCACTTGACCCGCAATAATGCCTAATCCGGGTTCAGTCCCTTCTTCGCTGCCCTCAAACAAAATTTGTAACCCCAGGCAAATACCCAAGAACGGTTTACCACTCGCGATTGCCTGTTTGATCGGTTCTTCGAGTCCACGCGATCGCAAATGTTGCACCGCTGGGTCAAATGAACCGACTCCGGGGAGCACGACAGCATCCGCCCGCTCAATATCTATCGCTAAATCGGTCACTTGAGGTGTCGCCCCAGCTTTCTCCAAACCTTTACAGGCCGAGTGCAGGTTTCCCATGTCGTAGTCTATAACAGCAATTATTGGCATTAACCTGCTTCTCCCACATCTATGATTAAATCTATATCTATTTTATGTTGTTGCCGTCTGTCTCCTGTGGACTCAACGGCTTGTCAAATGTCTATATTTTCAGATTTGTGATGTCACACATTCTGCTAACCTCATTTCAAACCTGGCTACCTCATCAAAAATCTAATTCGTCGGATGATTTACTCGCAGAAGTTGCCAAACTTGAGTCATTCTCCCACTCTTTGACCTTCTTGAGGCACCTACCCGTTGATATTTCCCAAGCGAGTGAGCGTGCGATCGCTAAAATCAACGAACTGCAACCGGATATTATTATCTGTTGTGGTATGGCAGAATCTCGCCGTCAATTAAGTGTTGAGTCCAATGCCAGTCAAGGAGACACCGTACTGCATAATTCGGTGGATTTTGATCGATTATTAGATAGTTCAATTGGAACAACAATTAGCCATAATGCTGGAAAATTTGTTTGCGAAGGATTGTATTATTCCGTTTTGAATCATTTGCAAAAAAATGACCTAAAAAAACACGGTCTATTTATCCATGTTCCCGTTTTGACTCGAAACAATATAGCTGAGGTTCTCACTGATGTTGAATTAATCATGCACAGATTAACCTCTCCATAATTTAATTTGCCAGCTCATTCAAAATTAACGACCAAAAAGCTGCTGTCGCCTAACTCTTAAGTACACCCCGATGGGAAATTGATAAAACTCAGTCACCAGCCATAGGACAATCGCCAGATGGGACAAAAAGGTTAACCCAGTCCAAGCTATGGGTAGCCAAGATAAGGTACTACCCGGTTCTGGGGGAAAAGTGTAAGCTGAAAAACCAATCAGGCTAGTGGGGAAAACGATAAGTCCTAGCCCAAAAATCCAGGAACTCCATCCCCATTCAACTCCCTCCAAGTGCCCCCCTTTCCAAGTCCTACCATTCCAGTGCCAGGTTAGGGGAGGGTTTCGATCCGCCATTTTTAGCTGTTGTCTTTCCAAATCAGCAATAAAAATGTGGCGACAGCAGTCACAAGCCATGGCATCCATTAACGGCATGGCTTTGAGTTGATTGAGGCGGCAGACTGGACAGGGGTAAACTTCCTGATAGTGGAACGGGTGGCTTTTGTTTTTGGAACTGTGCATTGGAAAAGCAATCTCGTTAGTTTTTCGTTCTGTAGTATCTATTGAGTTTTAGTGACCTGAGGGAGGGCTAAAGTCTCTCTTTGAATCATAAAGAGAAATTTCTTTTCTATGCAGAGGTAGCGCCGTCTTCTCTTTTAAGATCAATGTCACTGACTTAATAACTCTCCTCCCTAACCCCTCAACCCTTGCAGACTGGAGCTCATACGAGGAGATCTGGGGGACACGCCGTGCGCTACGTGCCTCGCTTTGCTAACGTCCCCAGCCGGGGGTTTGGGGGGAGACCTCCCAATCTTGGTTTTTCCCAAAGAACGACCCCTTTTCCCTTAAGTGAGTGCCATTCCTTTTAAGGTAGCTTTACCCTGTGGTGATCAAGTTAATGTTCACTATCCCAGCTTGGGAAGGTACTGATACTCTATGTATAATTTTTAACAAAGCTAACCCACAAAAAACCCTTGACGAGCGTTCACTTCACTGCCAAGGGGATTCCCAAACAACCTATGAATAAGGATATGACAACACACAACCTAACACGGTGTTTCCCAAGATGATGATGTTTGGTAACTATATATACAGAAAATTTAAAATACTTAGTCATTAAACAAGATTTCATATAGATGGGGCTGTGTGCTTTAAGGCTATAACCCATGCGCGATCGCTCGTTGTGAAGTGAGCCTGTTAATGATGGGTGTGAAAACAGCCTCCTGGACTCGTAAGGCAGCGATTGGCAGTAAGCTATTTTACGGCATTCATGGCGATTCAACATGGCAACCATTAACGATAATTACCTAAAGCTCAAAGCCGGCTACCTGTTTCCCGAAATTGGTCGAAGGGTTAATGCCTTTGCACAAGCAAATCCTGAGGCAAAAATCATTCGGCTGGGTATTGGCGATGTTACGGAACCCTTACCGGAAGCTTGCCGCACAGCGATGATTAAAGCCGTGGACGATATGGGCGATCGCACCTCGTTCAAAGGCTATGGCCCAGAGCAAGGCTATGACTGGTTACGAGAGAAAATTGCAGCCCATGATTTCCACGCGCGGGGTTGCGAGGTGGATGCGTCTGAAATCTTTATCTCCGATGGCTCAAAGTGCGACACAGGCAATATTCTCGACATCTTTGGTGACAATAACACCATTGCAGTCACTGACCCCGTTTATCCCGTGTATGTGGACACCAATGTCATGGCGGGACATACCGGAGAGGCGAACGATAAGGGGGAGTTTGAGGGCTTAGTTTATCTGCCGATTACCGCCGAGAACAACTTCACGGCTGAAATTCCCACTGAGAAAGTGGATTTGATTTATCTATGTTTCCCCAATAACCCCACGGGAGCAACCGCCACGAAGGAACATCTGAAGGCGTGGGTGGACTATGCGAAAACCCATGGTTCAATCATTTTCTTTGATGCCGCTTACGAAGCTTATATTACCGATCCAGAACTGCCTCACTCGATTTACGAGATTGAAGGCGCGAGGGATTGTGCGATCGAGTTTCGCTCGTTCTCCAAGAATGCAGGTTTTACCGGAACCCGTTGTGCGCTGACGGTGGTGCCAAAGACGCTGACAGCAAAAGCTGCCGATGGTTCGGATGTGGAACTGTGGAAGCTGTGGAATCGCCGCCAGTCTACCAAGTTTAATGGGGTGTCTTATATAGTCCAACGAGGGGCTGAGGCGGTTTACTCGGAAGAGGGACAGGCGCAAATCAAGGCACTGATTAGTTTCTATCTGGATAATGCCAAGATTATTCGGGAGCAACTGACGGCAGCCGGAATCGCCGTGTATGGGGGTGTGAATGCGCCCTACGTTTGGCTGCAAACGCCTAATAATTTATCGAGTTGGGATTTCTTCGATAAGTTGCTGAATACTTGCAATGTGGTGGGAACGCCCGGTTCTGGTTTTGGTGCAGCCGGTGAAGGTTATTTCCGCATTTCGGCATTTAATAGTCGGGAGAATGTGGAGGAGGCGATGAAGCGAATTACCGAGAAGTTTAAGGTGTAATGATTGGGGTGGGCACTGCCCACCCTACTCTTACGTAGCTCTTCGCTGTATATGCATTTAAATTGCACAATCTTCTCCCCCAGCATCCCCAGCTTCCCCTCTCGGAAGTTCAATCCATACGTTTGAGTAGAGTCAATATGGCAAGATCAAAAGAGTAGCGATCGCAATCCTGATCCATGTCTTCAGCCAATCCTCCTCTCGACTTCCCCTTCCAACGCCTACGCGAGGTACGTGCTGCACTGCTGCGTCTCCACAAGGCACTACTCAACTCAGAACGAGATAGTTACGAGCGTTTACACGGACGCATCCAGTCTAAGGGAGAATTTTTTCAGCTAGTAATTCAAGATGAATGGTTTAGCTGGCTACGTCCGTTTTCTCAATTTATTGTCCAGATTGATGAAGCCTTAAGTGCCAAAGAGCCAATCACCTTGGATAAAGCGAATGAACTGTTAACCGAAGTTCGTTCCTTGATTTCTCCGGCAGAAGAGGGAACCATGCAACAGCAGCGTTACTTTCAAGCGATTCAACGTGATCCAGATATTGCACTCATGCACGCAGACGTGTCAAGACTGCTACCGAGTAAACGTTAACGGAGTCAACAACCCCCGATTTCTAATTGGGGGCTACTAGCCTAAACAAGGAGAAGCCAGCGCCCAATTCCACAGCCACACCGCTTAAAAATCAAAGTAAATATAAGGTTGCAGACCCGTGTTCGGAGCCAAAATCCAAACACAAAACAGACATAGGGGTACTAACAGTAGCTTCAACGGCCAGTTGAGTTGTAACTTCAGCTCCCGTTGGATAAAAAATACAAGACCCATTGATGCAAATAAGGTTGCTAAAAGTAAAGCAATTTGAAAGCGCTCCAAACCCAGCGCCTCAATATAAACCTTTTGGGCAAATTGGATATCCGCCGAGTGCCCCCAAAGATTCCGCAAGACTAAACCCGCATCTTGGAGGTTGGGTAACCGGAAAAAAATCCAGGACGTGAATACCATCAACTGGGTCAATAACCAGGCAACTAATAGACCTAATCCACTTTCCCACCAATGTTTCACCCCCTCAAAACGATCAGCCAGTGATTGGGTTAAACGGTGAGCGACTAAAGCCAGTCCATGCAATCCGCCCCAAACAACAAACCCCCAAGCCGCTCCATGCCAAATACCCGTAATCAGCATCACAATTAGCAGATTAAAACAGGTTCGAGCCAGACCTTTCCGTGAGCCACCCAAGGGAAAGTAAAGATAATTGCGTATCCAATCTCCCAACGTAATGTGCCAGCGTCGCCAGAAATCGGCAATGCTAGTACTGAAGTAGGGAAAGTCAAAGTTTTCTGGGAGATTAAAGCCCATCAATATAGCACTACCACGGGCAATATCCACATAACCACTAAAATCCAGATAAAGTTGGAAACCGTAGGCAATTACAGCCAACCATAAATCCCCACTCCCGGCTCGCGGTAAGTTACCAAAGCACAAATCCACAAAAATAGCCAATTGATCTGCTAAAAGGGCTTTTTTTACAGCACCCGAAGCAATCAGCCACAGTCCTTCAGTCAAGGCTGAAGCATTGGGAAAGTTTAAGGTTTTCAGACTCGCTGCAAACTGATGGTAGCGAGTGATCGGGCCGGAAATTAGCTTAGGAAAAAACAATTTATAGGCAGAAAATTGTAGTAGCTGATCGGTCGCAGGTGCACCCCGATACACATCAATTAAATAAGCAATGCACTCAAAAGTGAAAAATGAAAGACCGAGGGGAGCCATTAAGTGATTATCCAGCCAGCTTGCGCTTTCTTGAACAACCGGTAAGCCTAAAAGGGTTGCTAGGTTGGTTAAGAGAAAAGGCAGGTATTTAAAGCTGAGTAACCCAATCACATTCAAAACAATCCCTAACCACAGCAGCTTGAAACGTCGTCGATTCCAAGCCTTTTGAGCACGTTGCCAAGCGGCGTTAGAAAGGCGCTGATTGGTGGCGTGCGCTCCTGGTGTGGTGTTACTGCCAAGCGCTTTTCCTAGAGAAAAGTTAATTAAAGTAATGATTAATAGCAGGGGGATATAGAGTAGTTGAATTTGAAGTGAAGTAGAGGAGTTTTCATGAACTTTCTGTAAGACATAAAAGATTAGACTCGCAATGAGTAAAGCCCAAAGTAGCCGAGATAGGGTTTGCGATCGCCTTCGGGTAGCGGTGCTAGAAGAGTGACGCAGACCGACACTCTTGAATTCTGCGGCTGATGTTCTTCCTAAGAACCAATAAAGACCCAGAAAACTCAGCAAGAAAAGACCATAAAAAATTGAAATAAATGTCATTGCTCAAAGGGGAATTGTGAATTTTCAAGAATTAACTATGAATACTTTAGGGTTTAATCATCCTACTTGAAAAGGGGAATTTTTCTTAGGATTGGTCGTTTAAAAAAGTCTGTAACCTTGAGGAAAGATGAACCAGGATTTCATCTTCCCTCCGACGCTAAACGCCACCTAAAAGTTTATCGATTAGGGCAACGGTAACAGCTAGGCTTAATAGGCTTTACACTTCATAGTTTATGGAGTAGGCCAAGGAATCATTGGGTCTTGAGCCAGATGATTAGATACTCGATAAGCACCATAACGATTGAGGTGGCTGGGGTCGGAAAAGAAATCGGGTTTGGTGAGTAATAACCGGCTTAAGTCACGAAAAATTAATCCCTTTTCCCTAGCAGAAGAGTGCATATACCGTTGGAATTTTTCTTCGTATTCGGTACGCGCTGGGTCTAAATAATCTTTGGTGAGGGGGAGGTTGACAAAAGCCATCCCAATATTATTAACTTGGGCAAATTGCAGAAGTGATTCTAGGGCTGTGTCCTGCTCTCCCTTCAGTTGAAAGGATTGGAAATCTCCATCATAATCCCCGGCTACTCTTGGGTGGTTCTTGTAATAAGTGGCAGGATTAAAGCGACCCGATAGAGGCAAGAATCCATCTAAATCAATGGCCTCTTCCAATGGGGATAATTTCTGAGAGTTCGCCTCAGTTTGAGTAGGGGAAACATTCGTATGTTTAAGGAAGCCGACAAATTGTTCACGTAATAAAGATTTCAGCTTATCTCGTTGAGGATAGGTCGAGGAAACATGACCCAGTGACTGATTCAACCACTCACTGATGGATTGATAACTGACTCCTAAAGCAGGCGAAGATTGGGCAGTTTTTTCATTTTGAGAGTTGTCGAGTTGTGCGGTTTTCCCAAAGCGACGATCGCGATTTGTCCCCATCAGGGCGGGAAAGGTTCCAGCTTGGAGACGCTGGTAGCCTTCGGAGGTGGCGATCGCTCTATACGTAGCATCTTCCCGACCACTATTAAAGGCTCGTGCCCCATCTGCCCAGATAATCAATTTCGGGAGTTGTTCTGGGGTTAAGATGCGGCGGATGATTAAGTCTACAACCTGAGCCGTAGCGCCGTTAATGGCAAAGTTAAACACTTCCAAATTTGGATGACCCTGAGCGGCTAAAGCATCTTGGAGGGCGATGGGATCGACCCCTCGCAAGGCTCTAGAACTGCCGATAATCAGAATGTCAGGAGGCCCACTTTGTAGCAGTCGCTGTTGGTACAGAGCCAGTTTGTCATCTAAGAGTCGGTTGTTGAAGGAGGGATTGGGCGATCGCGCGGCGGCTAAAATAGCCGCTTTGGCGGCATTCACTTTTTCGGGGGTTAAGGAAGCCTCCGCTTCAGTTTTATTAATGATGACGCTTGTCTTGCCATCTCTCGTAAAACCGGAGGAATTGAAGCCGCTTGCTCTAGGAATCTCGCCTTTTTGCAAGGAAAGTTGAGGGAGAGAGACTTTAGTGGATGACTCGCCAGCCGTTGGATCAACGGGGGACTGCGTCGGTCTTTTTAGAGTTTGACCCATGAGCCAATCCGCTTGCACCGTGAGCAATAATCCCAACAAACCCCACACCACTGCGACTCGGAACCCTTGAAACGAGGCGAAATTTTTAGCGCTTGAGCCTTGAGGCACCAGGGTTGTTTCTTGGTCGTCTTCGCTCAGAACAAACAGCTGGGTGGCACAAAAACCCCGTTGCAGGAGGCGTCGTGCTGATTGAACCGTCTGTTTCAGACCGTCTTGAACATCTTCGGGCGTTAAATCGGGACGTAGAATCGGTTCCTCGGTGGGAGCCACCAATTCATTCACGTAGGCATCTGAGGCGGCAAACTCTGGGGTGGCTTCTGGAACCAGACGCTGTCGTTGGACGAAATCAACGCCATAGTTCCACGAGGGGGAAGTCGAACCTGCACGGCGTCCATAGATCCGCACTCCAGCCATTTCCGGAATCCCTAACTGACGCAGGAAGCGGGCAATGGGGGGAGCAACTTCAGCTTGGGGGGGACAAATCGGTGCCTCGCTCATAATGTGCAACAAGTCTTGCTTGCGGCGCAGTTTCAGATGAATGCCGCCAGTCGCTAAGCGTCGATCCAGGTCAGGATTGAGTAAGCGTTCGAGCAAGAAAGCCAAGGCTTCTTGATGTCCCTTTTGGGCGAGGGACAAGGCCGATTCTCCTAAGGTGGGGTTGTTGGTGGTGGATAAGTTGAGCCACTCGATCCAGACGGGCTTTTCTTGCTCAGGCGCAAGTTTACGCTCCTGGAATTCGACCCCATAAACTGTTGCGGCTTGGATACCTTGAGGGGTGATCGATTCCAATACCCTTGCGATCGCATTCATCGCCTTGCGCTTGTCTGGAGCCGTCGTCGGCTGCCGCTCCAAGGGGCTACAGAATAAATGCAGGGTCGCATCTTTGAGAACCGCCCGTACTTCCATGCCCACGTTCAGGATTGCCTGGTTGATAGAGCGAGCGAGCGCCTGCACATCACCCCAGCGTGCCCATTCTTTCAGCATTTCTTCGGGAGGGGTCAAATCCACCCGCAGCATCCATTCTGGAGAAGCTTCCCCGCTTACCTGGCTACAAATCGCCGCATCTCGGAAACCGTTGAGTCGCAAGGAACGCAACTGCTGAACCACCGGTTCAGCTAGCACGGAGGCATCGGGACTGTAGTCAGAATTACAAATCACCCAAAGACGACGGTTAGGAACTGAGGCGTCCCCATCGAAAGGAAAGGTTTCTGATGATTCAGCCGCAGACTCAGTTGCCGTGGAGCCAGAAGCAAGGTCTTGATGCGCTGTGGCTTCAGGAAGAGTTTGGATCAGGACTTTAACCCTGACGCCCAGGGAATTCAACGTTTCGCTCAGATAACGCGAAATGGCTTCGGGTGAACCCGAACGAGCCAAACTTTCGTGGGAAACCCTTAACTCTGATTCCGGGGTTACCGTTTGGGCCGCTGTCTCCGCTGTCTCCTGAGACGTTGAGATTCCTTGGGTGACGGGCGGCTTGAGCCGAATTTGCTTAATCCAATCCGGGCGATCGTGACCGACGGTACGCCCATAGAGAATGATTTGGTAAACAGGGTTTTCCGGGTCGATCGGAAACGCCTCTCCCGCCTCTCGGCTGCCAAGCGCATCGAGCAAACGATTCACCACCGTCTTCGCATCTAAACTCTGGCGGCTCTCACACAGAATGTGCAGGTTATTTCCTCCTAGACGGACTCGGAGGCGTACCCCCGATTGCCCGATTGCACCATATACCCATTGGGCAAGGGAGGATGAACGAGCTTTTGGGATATGCTGATCGACATCCAACATTACAAACCTGTCACCTGGACTGATAAAGAATCTAATGATTTTTCCTGGAGTAATTGCACACCCGGTTTAAGCATACTTATAGCTTTTTTTGCACTATGTAGCATTACCATGGGTAATCACCCAGCAGGCCAGCACAATTACTTCATCAAAATACATCTAAATAGCCTTAACACAAAACTAAGCCCTCAAGGTTGACCAAATTCTGGTCAGGCAGCGTTAGGATATTTGCACGAGGTGGGCAACATTAGCTCCCTCACTGGCTTCAGTTCAGGATGGTTATTTTTAGCTTCACTCATGTCCTCTTATACCAACAAACTCCCGGAAATGACAGTGACTAACCTCTCTCAGTCCCAAGGGCCAACAGAATTCTTCTTAAGTTTAGCCGTTGGCCCCCTGCTGCTCGGCGTTCTCGCGACTGACGCTATTTTCTCCTGGCTGCAAACAACCGGTATCAACAGCGAGGAAGTGTTTCGCGGTGAGCGTTTACCCGTTCTACACTTTCCAGAATCAGGCGAGCAGGATGTGAGTGAATAGAGAGAGACGAAGCTAATGATTATAGAACCTAATCGCTCTGTATTTTAGCCTCGTGAATAAGTCTCATAACGCCTCGCAGGAGTCTTTGAGTTTCAGGAACGCGGAACGCAATTTTGAGCCATGAACAATTAAATCAGCCAACGCTCTGGCGAGAGCGAAGAGATTTCAGAGTGCACGCAGGCCGAAATAACTAACCAGCAAAAATCTGCCCCCTTCCCAGTCTGATCTTTACCCCCAACCTCGGATGATCTCCGGCCCCAATCTTCTCAGAGGTGGTCACTAACGTCTGCTAGTCTGCACTCGTGTCCTTGTCCCTTTTTGGTCGGGAGGTTGTGAGAAAACGCCTCAGGCCATTGAGCGATGGGCAAAACGACTTGTAAAGTTTAAGCATCACTCGTTTAGTTACCTGTGAAACGACGCAGGGACAGGCGAACACCCTACAATGGATCATCTTTACCTAGCCGTCAGGAACCCGCGCCTTGAGGCGAGGGCTTGTAGGATTTAATTCTTGCGGCGTTGCGCTTCCATAACCGCTAGCGTCACGCCTCGGCTATGCCGAAGGCTAAGGAATTAAAGCCATAAGCCCCATACCTGACCGGACTTAGCTGAGGCTTGTCAAGCCTAGGCTACGTTACTAAGACGCGTTAGAATTCTGACCTTGGATGGTGTCGAGCCAGTTCCAAGCTCTGAAAGCGGGAGACTTTATGATGTACGGGGTTAAGTCAGTGTCTGCCGAAAACTACCGCTTAGTAACCTTGTCCTGAGCGTTAGCGGAGATTGAATCGCCCGACCGAGGCGAATTGAATATCGGTAGCCTCTACTCCAGAGTGCGACTGGAGAGTGCAGCAGAGTAGCCCCTGTGAGGCGCACGGCTAGGTTTAAAACGGCGAGAATTCGCCGTATCTTCGTTCTCGTCCTCCTACCACCCCAAAAAGGGAGTGGGTCTCCGAACTGCCAAGAGGTTTTTATGAGTTCCCTCATTCACTCGTCTGATCAGGAAATTGCTGCCTCTTCTACCTCCGAATTGTTTCTGCGCCATCGTCTCAAAGTTGTAGAAGATTTGTGGGGGTCTGTTCTCCTATCCGAATGCGGTCAGGAATTAGTTGATTTGCTTAAGCAACTCCGCGACTTGTGTTCGCCAGAGGGACAAGCCACCGACTTACCAGAATCCTCTGTTCCTAAGGTAATCGAAAAGCTCGACCTCAATGCGGCGATTCGGGCGTCACGGGCGTTTGCTCTTTACTTCCAGCTCATTAACATTGTTGAGCAGCATTACGAGCAGCGCGATCAACAACTCTCACGACGCGCCACTTCCAAGGCTGCTACTGCTAATCAGGCTTTGCCGTCCAAGCAAGCCTTCCCGAAACAAAATGGGAATTTGGCCAACAGTTCTAGCAACACGCTTCATTCAGAAACTCAGAATGCTGACCCCATGGCGGACTTTCTGGAAAGAAGCTGGCAGGATAACGGAACCTCCAAACGACAATCAGGCACGTTTCATTGGTTATTTCCTCACTTGCAACAGCTGAATGTGCCACCGCAGCAAATTCAGCGGATGATCGAAAATTTGGATATTCGGTTAGTCTTCACCGCTCACCCCACAGAAATCACCCGCCATACGATTCGAGCCAAACAGCGACGCATTGCTCGCATTTTAAAACAGCTAGACCAAGCGGAGGAAGCTTCTAGGTCTTTGGGATTGACCTCGTCTTGGGAAATCGAGGGTTATACCGAACAACTCATGGAAGAGATTCGTCTGTGGTGGCGCACCGATGAATTACACCAATTCAAGCCCAGTGTGCTGGATGAGGTCGATTACACACTCCACTATTTTCAGGAGGTACTGTTTGAGGCCATCCCCCAACTGTATTACCGGATGAAGCAAGCCTTAAACTCGTCTTTCCCTTGGCTGACACCTCCCGTCCATAACTTCTGCAAATTTGGCTCTTGGGTGGGATCAGACCGGGATGGTAACCCTTCTGTAACTCCTCAAGTAACCTGGGAAACAGCCTGCTATCAGCGCGGATTGGTACTCGGAAAATATATACAGTCGGTCGGGTCTCTGATTAATTTGTTGAGTCTTTCTTTACACTGGAGTGATGTTTTACCGGAGTTATTAGATTCTCTAGAGCAAGACCGCTCCCAAATGCCAGAGCTTTACGAACAGCTATCGATTCGCTACCGACAAGAGCCTTACCGACTCAAGCTCTCGTATGTGCAGCAACGGCTGGAAAATACGCGCGATCGTAACCGCAGACTTTACAGCCTTTACGATGGAAAGCCCCTGCAACAAGACCTGAACGAAACGAACAATTCTGGTGTTTATCGCTCAGGTGCGGAGTTTTTGGCAGAATTGCGGTTGATCGAGCGCAGTTTAGCCGTGACCGGGTTAAGCTGCCAGGAGTTAGAAAATCTGATCTGTCAAGTGGAAATTTATGGCTTTAACTTGGCACACCTGGATATTCGTCAAGAAAGCAGCCGCCACTCAGACACGCTCAATGAGATTGCGGAGTACCTGCAAATTTTGCCCAAGCCCTACAATGAGCTATCCGAGGCAGAGCGAACCCAATGGCTAACGGCTGAATTAAAAACCCGACGCCCTCTCATTCCTGCGGAAGCGCCTTTTTCCCAGAAAACCAGCGAAGCCATTGAGACTTTCCGCATGTTGCGGCAGTTGCAGCAGGAGTTTGGTCCCCAAGTCTGTCAAACCTACATCATCAGCATGAGCCACGAGGCCAGCGATTTGTTGGAAGTATTATTACTCGCCAAGGAAGCGGGACTCTACGATCCAGCGACGGGAAAAAGCAGCGTGCAGGTTGTGCCCCTGTTTGAAACCGTGGAAGACTTGAAGCGTGCTCCAGGGGTGATGAAATCGCTGTTTGACCTACTGCTGTATCGCGCCTGTCTAGCAGGAGGCTATGAAGCGTTAAACGTTGAACGTTGCCCAGATCACCCTCAACCTACCGACCTACCCTTGGGGGAAACGCTAAACGAACAACCTTCACCCCTACGTCCCAACCTGCAAGAGGTGATGCTGGGTTACTCGGACAGTAACAAGGATTCGGGTTTCTTGAGTAGCAACTGGGAAATTCATAAAGCTCAAAAAGCACTTCAGAGAATGGCGGAGGAGTACGGTATCTGCCTACGCATCTTTCACGGGCGTGGGGGGTCTGTCGGGCGTGGTGGTGGCCCAGCTTATGAAGCTATCCTCGCGCAACCGGGTCACAGTATCAATGGACGAATTAAGATTACGGAACAAGGGGAGGTGCTGGCCTCTAAATACTCTCTTCCAGAATTGGCTCTTTATCACTTGGAAACTGTGACAACAGCAGTGATTCAAGCCAGCTTGCTGCGAACCGGCTTTGATGATATCGAGCCGTGGACTCAAATTATGGAAGAGTTAGCGACGCGATCGCGTGCTCATTACCGCGACCTGATTTATGAGCAACCCGACCTCCTGGATTTCTTTCATCAAGTCACCCCCATCCAAGAAATTAGCCAATTGCAAATAAGCTCTCGTCCTTCGCGTCGGGGGGGGAAGAAAGATTTCTCTAGTCTCCGGGCGATCCCTTGGGTGTTTAGCTGGACTCAAACCCGCTTTTTACTACCGAGTTGGTATGGTGTCGGTACCGCTCTTAAAGCTTTTCTGGATGAAGACCCAGAGGAGAATTTAAAGCTGCTGCGCTATTTCTACTTCAAATGGCCGTTCTTCAAAATGGTCGTGTCCAAAGTCGAGATGACGCTGGCTAAGGTGGATTTACAAATTGCTCACCACTATGTGCGCGAATTGTCAAGTCCGGAAAATCTGGAACGCTTTGAGCGCTTGTTTGATCAGATTGCCAGCGAATTCCACCTGACTCGCGACTTAATCCTGTCGATCGCAGGACACAAACGGCTTCTCGATGGCGATCCAGAGTTACAGCGATCGGTACAGTTGCGTAACGGCACAATCGTCCCCCTGGGCTTCTTACAGGTATCCTTGTTAAAACGCCTACGCCAACACAGCAGCCAGACGGCTTCAGGAACGGTCATCCACTCCCGGTACAGTAAAGGTGAACTCCTACGTGGGGCTTTGTTAACCATCAACGGCATTGCCGCTGGAATGCGAAATACAGGTTGATCTGGGTTGGCGAGTTGTTGGTAATTAAAGTTAGTCGTTAGTTGTGAGTCGGACTGTTACTCAGCAGTTGTCCATTAAACTGGCATGACTCGGACGCGCAAGATGGCCATCCCACAAGAAATCTCGGCTCTTAAAACCGACTTTCTTGGCAGATTGTTAGCTTAGCTTAGTCATTCCCACGAACGACTAACCCCTAACTCATGACCTACTGAAGTCTAAATTTGGATAATCTCTACTGGCTCGATCACATTCAATCTTCAGAACTCCCTCTGGTGGGAAAGAAAGCTTTCCACTTAAGCCAGCTTTTGCAGCGTGGCTACCCGGTTATACCAGGCTTTGTGATTCCCACAAGTGTGTTTTGGGAGTTGATCCAACTGTTGGGTGAGTCGGAACCTCTATTAGCCGACTTGCCCCATTCATCGTTTCATGTAGATGTAGACAATCCACGCCAGTTGCAGCGAGTCGCCCAACACATGCGTCAAGCGATCGCCAATGTGGTTTTGCCACCCGCTTGGACTCGCTCATTCTTAACGGCAACTCAAGAGCTAAGTGCATCGGTCGCGATTTTGCACCCTTCGGTATCGATGCAATTAGCAAACAGTAGCATTTTTCGTCATCCCTTAGACCCTCAATCTCGGACACAACCCTTATCGACGGCACTAAGCAGCCTCAATCCAGCCCGTATTCTGCCGCTGGAGATTTTACAATCCCACAGTTGTCATCTTGTGCCAGACGCCCTCATCCTCTCATTAAAACGAGTGTGGGGAGAACTCTTTCGCGCCAGAAGCTTGTTTTATTGGCAGCGTAACGGCATCAAGATCCAGCAACTGAATTTGGCTGTATTGGTACAACCCCTATGGGAGGCGATCGCCTCTGGCACAATCGAAGCTGACGTGAATGAGTGGAAAATTCAAGCCACCTGGGGCATGGCAGAAGTTTTAACCAAGGGTGAAGTGCTGCCAGATACCTACCAATTGCAAGTAGACAGTGGCACCGTCGTCTCCTCACTCCTCGGCAGCAAAACCCGCGCCTATCGTCTCAAGAACCAACCCGACTGTGATTCCTTAACAGAGAGTGGTTTACAAGCTTATATACTCGGTGAAGAACAACAAAAACAATACGCATTAAACGAGAAATACCTCAAGCAACTCATTGAGCTATGCCAACGCTTAGCCGCTGAACTGACTCAAACCTTTTTTATAGAATGGACACTTTGTCAACCCCCCGGCAGCACAGAACCTCAGCTGTATTTGACGCAATTTGTCCCTCAACCCAGAGCCATTGGCTCTCAGATTGCCATGTCTACTCAACCTCCAACCTCAAGCCTCACGCCTCAGATCATTAGAGGATTACCAGCAGCGGCAGGACGAGTCACAGCGCCCGCTCAAGTGTTTAAGAGTGAGAACCTCAATCTGGAAAAGCTACACCCCGGAAAAATTTGGGTTGCCCCTCACATCTCTCCGGATTGGCTACCTTGGCTCAAATCAGCGGTAGGTATCGTGACAGAACGGGGAGGAATGACTAGCCATGCGGCAATTGTTGCCAGAGAACTAGGTATCCCCGCTGTAGTCGGTGCTACCGATATTACTCAACTCATTCAAACCGACGAGTTTCTCTTTTTGGATGGGGATCAGGGAGAAATCCATCGACTGGGTCGTCAGGATAATAGCATGGGGAAAACTCCAATGCTCAATCCTCAAGCTCTTATCCCTTATAACCCATATCCGATTGCCACTCAATTGCTCGTGAATCTGAGCCAACCTAGCTCTCTCGAACGAATCGGTGTTCTCCCAGTGGATGGGGTTGGGTTGTTGCGTTCGGAACTCATGATGCTTGATGCCTTGGACAATCACCCCTTGAGTACTTGGTTGAAACAGGGACGTAGCAAAGAGTTAGTGGCACGTCTTACCCATCTTCTCCTTCAGTTCGCCACGGTTTTTTCACCTCGACCGGTGTTTTATCGCTCCTTAGATTGGCGATCGCATGAATTACAACTTCTTACAGGTACCACCTCACCCTCAGAACCAGAACTGAATCCGATCGTAGGCAGGCGCGGCACACTTCGCTATTTGGATGACCCCACCTGCTTTGATTTAGAATTGGAAGCGCTAAGAGGCGTTCACCAGATCGGCTATACCAACGTCAATCTGATGTTGCCCTTTGTTCGTACTGTGGAAGAGTTTAGCTTTTGCCGTCGCCGTGTAGAACAAGCTGGATTGACCGATAATCCCCAGTTCCAACTCTGGATTATGGCAGAGGTGCCTTCGGTGCTATTTCTCCTGTCCGATTACGTCAAAGCTGGGGTTCAAGGCATCTCAATTGGAAGCAATGATTTTACTCAATTATTGCTAGCAACTGACCGCGATCGAGAGGAGTTAGGTTCCTCCCTGAATGGAAATCATCTCGCGGTTCGCCGTGCACTTCAACAAATCATCGAGACAGCCAAGAATATCGGCATTCCTTGCTCAATTTGTGGTCAAGCACCCGCTCAATATCCTGACTTAATTGATGCATTAGTCCAGTGGGGCATTACGTCGATTTCCGTCGATATTAATGAGGTAGAACGCACTCATCACGCGATCGCTCGTGCTGAACAACGCCTGCTTTTAGAGGCAGCACGTCGGAAACTAAATTCCTAATCATTTACATTTAATCGTCACTTCGTCGATTAGGAGTGTTGCCCATGGATTGGATGAGCACAAGCATACCTGAGAGCCTTCCAAACGTGCAAATTTAAAGAAGGCTAAGGAGAGTTCATCTCTAAAATGCTCCCCCGCCAACCGTATTGTTATAAAAACGGGATGAACCCAGCATACCTTTCTCCTACCTGTAGAGAGAGGGGAACTCAGGGGGGGAAATGTCACACTTCAATACCAGTGCATTCTGTGAAGGAGAATAAAGATTCTGTGATTGTTAACCAAGATGAGAAGGGCTGGGAAGTGATTTATCATCGCGCCCACGCTTTACTGGCGGCTCAACTGGCGGGACATTGGAAGAAAGAAAATTCACCCGTTCGCTTGTATGAGACGATCGCGGCGATATCCCATCACGACGATTTAGAGAAAGAATGGGAAGAGAACCAACTCACTCCAGCAGGTACACCCCTAGATTTTACCCTCGACCCGTCCACGTCCCTGGAAAAGTTGAGAGAGATGGCGAAAAATGCCCTCTACCGGGGACGGTGGGTGGCATTGCTCATCTCAAAGCACATGAGCTTTCTCAATGAGGGCAAACGTGGCGAATCAGCGGAAATGGATCGCTTTTTGGACGAACAACTGGAACATCAAGAGCATTGGCGTAAGGACTTAAAACTGACGAAGAAGGACGTGGAGGACGCCTATGCGTTTATGCAAATGTTCGATCGCCTCTCACTCATCCTTTGCCAACGTCACTTACCTGTCGGTGAACGGGCACTAGAAATCGCTAAAGGGCCAAGTGGCAAGCGCTACGATGTGGTGCAGATGAACGATGGGAAGGTAACAGTGAAACCCTGGCCTTTTGAACCGGAACCCTTTACCGTCAATATTGAGGCTATTGCCCTGGAGCAAGTAACGTTCAAAGATAACACGGAACTCACACAGGCGCTTCAGAAAGCACCCATCAAGGTGTTGGAGTGGACGTTTGTCCAGTCCTAAAAGCTAAATTCACCTACAAGCTGGTGACAAGATTCGAACTTGCGACCGGCGGTTTACAAAACCGCTGCTCTACCCCTGAGCTACACCAGCATCTAAAGTCAGCATAACAAATTATGCAGGAATATCATTGCTATGTCCAACGCTTTGATATTTTAGCACCTTCTTTCACAACTACCAAGCCCAAAACTATTGTGTTCCTTTAAGTGGGGTGGGCGGAAAGCCCGCTCTGCTAAATGGGATGATTCTTGCCCGGTAAATGGCAGAGCGCATCGAGTCGCTCTATCTGTTGTACGCTGACTACAGACAAATCTTGGTATCTACGCTAATATCCTGTATTGTCAGTATTTTAAAATACGGTATTCCTAGCGATTAACCGTACTTTCTTCAGGAAACAGGACAATTGTCTCTGGCAACTTGATTGGCAAAACTCAAATCTGCCGCTGTTTGTCGAAGAAGCCTATAAACAGTATGAAACTCAGGTCGCTTTCTCAGCCGCTGTTCTGCTTGGCTGTCTGGCCTTCGTCACTCTGATCCTCAAAGAAATTTTAGAGCGTAAAACCCACATTAAAGATGTTGAAGTTGAATAGGAGGCAACCGATGAATACCTATAGCACAAATGGTTTTCCAGATCATTCCCTCAAACCCATGGAATTAAACAGCGATACTGATGTTTTGGGCGCGGATAGACCGACTCAAACTCGTATTCGCCTTCGCATTCCCAAACAATACAATCAGGAACCTGTCATTTCACGCCTTGTTTCTGATCACGGTGTCACAGTGAATATCGCGGCTGCTCTGTTGGGACCCAATGGACGAGATGATGGCTGGTTCGACTTAGAATTGCGAGGTACCAGCCGACAAATCCAAAGTGCTTTGATTTACCTGGATGAAATGGACTTAGAGATTTGGGGCGAATCTAACCGGGAGGAGGATGGCTGGTAAATCAACGACTATACTGAACTTCGAGGAAGCACGACCCTTGTCTTTACTTGCCTAGGAACTGCTAGCTACGCCAGTTAGCGAAACAAACCTATCTTCGGGGGGATGCATTTCTTCCCGGTAAGGACTTAGGCGCAACACTGAAAAAACGAACAACAGATGACACAGAAGGCCGGAAAAAACAAGGGTTTGAGATAGTTTTTGCGTAAGTTCTGCCGATGTTGGTGTGGTGTTCTGTGTACTAGAACTTTAAGAGGTATACAGAACTTACGCAACTGACTATGCTATTTGCTACATGTAGGCGCAAGGCCTTTCCCTCGCTTATTGCTAGTATTCGATGGTCAAATTGCCATCAGTTGCAGTCGTTTTTTAAGGGCATTCAAATAAATCTTAAAATAAATTCATGTAGTATCTTAAATATATCTAAATAAATATAAAAAACAGTAGAAATTCCCAATTCATCTCAATAAGATGTATCGACATACAAGGCAAAAATTGTTTGCCTTACTTAATAAAAAACTTCACTCGTAATCATTCAAACCATGACAACCACCTTACAGCGTCGCGAAAGCGGCAATCTGTGGGATCGCTTTTGCGATTGGGTCACCGATACCAACAACCGTATCTATGTGGGTTGGTTCGGTGTCCTGATGATTCCTACCCTCTTAACCGCTACCACCTGCTTTATCATTGCCTTCATCGCTGCTCCTCCTGTGGACATCGATGGTATCCGTGAGCCTGTTGCAGGTTCTCTGCTGTTTGGCAACAACATCATCTCTGGTGCAGTTGTTCCTTCTTCCAACGCCATCGGCTTGCACTTCTATCCCATTTGGGAAGCAGCTTCTCTTGATGAGTGGCTCTACAATGGTGGCCCTTACCAGCTCGTTGTATTCCACTTCCTCATCGGCGTCTTCTGCTACATGGGCCGTCAGTGGGAACTTTCTTACCGCTTAGGAATGCGTCCTTGGATCTGCGTCGCTTATAGCGCTCCAGTTTCCGCCGCTACGGCTGTGTTCCTGATTTACCCCATCGGTCAAGGTTCGTTCTCTGATGGTATGCCCCTGGGCATCTCTGGAACCTTCAACTTCATGTTCGTGTTCCAAGCTGAACACAACATCCTGATGCACCCCTTCCACATGCTGGGTGTGGCTGGTGTGTTTGGTGGTTCCTTGTTCTCTGCGATGCACGGTTCTTTGGTCACCTCTTCTCTGGTGCGTGAAACCACCGAAACCGAGTCTCAAAACTACGGTTACAAGTTTGGTCAAGAAGAAGAAACCTACAACATCGTTGCAGCTCACGGCTACTTTGGTCGTCTCATCTTCCAATACGCTAGCTTCAACAACAGCCGTTCTCTGCACTTCTTCTTAGGTGCTTGGCCGGTCGTTGGTATCTGGTTGACCGCATTGGGCATCAGCACAATGGCCTTCAACCTGAACGGTTTCAACTTCAACCAGTCCATTCTCGATTCTCAAGGTCGTGTCGTCAACACATGGGCGGATGTACTCAACCGCGCTAACCTGGGCTTTGAAGTAATGCACGAGCGCAATGCTCACAACTTCCCTCTGGACTTAGCTTCGGGTGAGGCTACTCCCGTTGCTCTCCAAGCTCCAGTTATTAATGGCTAAGAATTAGCTTCTAGCTGAATCAAAAGCGCTCTCTGAAAGGGGGCGCTTTTTGTTTATGTGGATTTTTTCAAGTAACAGCGATTTTTAACCGACTTCACTTACTATATTTCCGGCTATCTATCCGTTGTATCAAGAGTACTGATGCTCAAACTACCGAGAATATACGCAATAGCGTAATAGACGGTACCGCGTCCTACTGTGCGATCGCACCGTTTTTTTCACATTTTATGCATTTTGTCAATACAAAAGAGGAGAGCAGCCCTTAACCCCCCAATGTCCCCAACTTCTTTAACGGGCAGTTGTAGGATGAAAGAAATTTTAGTGCTTTGACAAGTCCCATGACGCTAATGCAGGTTTGGGGTGCTTTACTCATTTTTATAGTCTGCCCTCTGCTGGGTGGTCTTCCCCTGATTGCCTGGATTACTTATGTACTGACGGGGCGTCAACTCGCACACGTCGGTACAGGCAATGTGTCCGTTTCAGCTGCTTTTTACCACGGGGGACGCTGGGTAGGTATCCTGGCGGTGCTATCCGAGGCGGCAAAGGGCATTGCTGCTGTTTTACTGGCGCGCTATTTCTTTTGGAATCAGCCTACGCAAGCGGCGTGGGAGCTGATTGCTCTAATTATGCTGGTCATGGGTCGTTACTGGATGGGTAAAGGCGCAGGAACGACGAATGTAGTCTGGGGCGTTGTAGTTCATGACTGGAGAGCGGCGCTACTCGTCTTTGTGATTGGGGGCATTAGCTTTACCATTGTTCGTAATCGCACCACTGGACGCATCGGCGTCTTAATCATATTTCCTTTCATCTTGGCTTTGTTAGCTCCTCATGACTTGGCGCGAGTTGTTGCGGCGGCGGCGTTAGGTGGATTAGTTGCTTGGATTTATCAAAAAATTCCCGATGATTTAGACCTTCCCCCAGGGGAAAGCAAGGCAGAATCTGAACCTATGTTTCGTTTTTTTCGAGGCGATCGCGCCATCATTTCTCTGAGCAAGGAACTAGAAGCTCAAAAGGTTGGACAAAAAGCTGCAACCCTATCCCAGCTCAAACGCTGGGGTTACTCCGTGCCTCCGGGTTGGGTACTCCCTCCTGGTGATGACCCAGAACCTCTGATTAAATACCTTACCGTTTCCGACTCTGAACCCCTAGTGGTGCGTTCTTCAGCCATTGGCGAAGACTCAGAACTCGCCTCTGCCGCCGGACAATATCAAAGCATTTTGAATGTTACCAGTAGGCCCGCCCTGCAAGAGGCCATTACTCAAGTCTTGGCGTCCTACCATAACCCAACGGCTATCCAGTATCGACGGGATTTCGCTCAAGCGAATCGCTCCGCGTCAGGGGAACTGCCAGACCAATCCATGGCTGTCCTCATTCAACAACAAATCCAGGGCGCTTTTTCCGGTGTTGCCTTCAGTCGCGACCCCATCTCCCAACAAGGTGATGCGGTAATCATTGAAGGGTTGCCAGGAAATGCCACACGCATCGTCTCTGGTCGAGTCACTCCAGAGCAGTATCGAGTCTATCTGGCACAAGACGCAACACCGGAAACCGAATCCGAACCTTCAGCTCAAATTGAAGGCAGTGGCGACCTACCCCTGAGCTTAATTGAGCAAGTGGCGATTGTCGCGCGGGAATTGGAGGCTCGTTATCACGGAATACCCCAAGATATTGAATGGAGTTATGACGGTCAGGAATTGTGGATACTGCAATCACGACCCATTACCACCCTGCAACCGATCTGGACACGCAAGATTGCGGCTGAAGTGATTCCGGGGGTGATTCGACCCCTGACTTGGTCAATCAATCGACCTCTGACTTGCGGTGTTTGGGGAGAGATTTTTACCGTGGTTTTAGGAGAACGGGCACAGGGACTGGATTTCACCGAAACGGCAACGCTGCATTACTCCCGTGCCTACTTCAATGCCACCTTATTAGGACAAACTTTTCGGCGCATGGGGTTGCCGCCGGAAAGTCTGGAATTTCTCACCAGGGGGGCGAAATTCTCCAAGCCACCTTTACGTTCCACTCTGCGGAACCTCCCAGGATTGCTGCGCTTGCTGGGTCGGGAATGGCGTTTAGATAAGGATTTTGAATCAGATTATCAACAGTTTTTTACTCCTACCCTAGAGCAATTACAACTTCAGCCAGCGTCTGAATTATCCCCCTGTGCACTCCTAGAGCGAGTAGACCTGATTTTGGAGATGTTGAAACGTGCGACTTACTACAGCATTCTCGCGCCCCTGAGTGCATCCTTCCGACAAGCGGTGATGCGGGTTCAGGATGACGAATTGGATAATAGCCAGACACCAGAGGTAGCCAGCTTGCGATCGCTGGCTCGACTCGCAGAAGATGCCCGCCCCTTGTTACGGCGATCGCCTAATGTAGAGGATAGCGCGGCCTCCCTGTTTGCCGCCTTAGCGGAAATCCCCGATGGTCGAAGCATTTTGGAACAGTTTGACCAGTTTTTGCAAGAGTATGGCTACCTCAGCGAAGTGGGCACTGATATTGCTGTGCCCACATGGAAAGAAGACCCCCGACCGATTCGGCAGATGTTCGCGCAGTTTCTCTCCAACCCCCTACCGCCCGCTCAACCCCTTAAATCCCAGCGTTGGCAAGCTCAGTTCGTTCAGGCACGTCTGAATTTGAAAGGTCGAGTCACACAAATCTACTCTCAACTGTTGGCTCATCTACGCTGGTGCTTTGTCGCGCTAGAGTCAGTCTGGCTAGAATCGGGTTTGTTGGATAGCCCTGGAGATATTTTCTTCTTGGAACTTAGCGAAATTCGCCGTTGGGCTGACAGTGATGACCTCGCACACAGAGAGCATATTCGTGAAGTTTTGCAGGTGAGGCGATCGCAACTCGAACAGCATCGTCAACTCACCACCATTCCCTTATTGTTCTATGGCAATTCACCTCCTGCTCCTCTTTTGACAGATTCTTCCCCTTCTCAGCAGCGACTGCAAGGCATTGGTGCCAGTTCAGGACAAGTCGAGGGTTGGGTGAGGGTACTGAGCAACTTACAAGCGGCTTCAGATATTGACCGACAAACCATTCTCGTTGTACCTTATACAGATTCTGGTTGGGCACCGCTGTTGGCACGGGCTGGAGGTCTGATTGCTGAAGTGGGTGGGCGGCTTTCTCATGGTGCCATTGTGGCGCGAGAGTATGGTATCCCAGCCGTGATGGATATTCACAACGCCACTCAACTGTTACGAGATGGTCAACGGGTGCGAATTGATGGTCAGCAGGGAATTGTCGAAATCCTGTGAAGATAATTTACAATTTAGGTTAATTGCCTAAAACCTTGATCATCAGGTGGTTTTAGGTATTGCCGAAGAAGGGGCAGATAAAATTAGCTGGACTAATTTTGTGATTAGACCGCCAAAGTAATTGCCTTTCTGGTCGGCAGAGCAGCGCTAGGTTAACGCTACAGTAAACGAATCAAGCTGACAGGCTTGCCGTCGATGGCAAATGAGGAACATCTCTCTGTGCTCCGGCAAGGGGTTGAAGCTTGGAATGAATGGAAAGCCAACAACCCCGAAATCAGACCCAATCTCAGTTTTGCCAATGGCAAAAGGATTACCATTCGAGGTGCCAAACTCAGTGGAGTAGACCTGAGTCGAACCAACTTGAGCAGGGCAGACCTCAGCAAGGCGGATCTCATCGGGGCAAAGCTCAATGAGGCAAACTTGAGTGAGGCATATTTGAGTGAGGCCGATTTAATTGGTGCTGACCTTAATAGTGCTGACCTCAGTAGTGCTGACTTAATTGGGGCCAACTTGATTGGGGCAAACCTGAATAAAGCCTACCTGAGTGGCGCGGATCTCACTAAAGCCAACCTGAGCGGGGCTGATTTGGTTGGAGCTAAACTGATTGGAGCCAAACTCAGCGGCGCAAACCTGAGTGGAGCTAAACTGATTGGGGCAAATCTCAGTGGAGCTTACCTCCGGGGAGCTAACCTCAAAGGAGCCAACTTGATTGATGCCAACTTGATTGGAGCCAACCTCAGTAGAGCAAACCTACATAGAACTAAAGCGCTACATTCCAACCTCTACAAAGCGATACTCACAGGAGCTTGTTTGCAAGATTGGCATACGAACAGTGCCACAAATTTAGAAGATGTGATTTGTGATTATATCTACCTACAAGTTGATCAACAGGAACGTCGTCCCATTCAGGGAAATTTTGCGCCAGGGGAATTTACTAATTTGTTTCAAAAGGCTTTAGAAACTGTCGATTTGATTTTTTCTAACGGAATTGATTGGCAAGCGTTTCTCATTTCCTTTGAAAAAATTCAAATTAAAACGGGAATTCTAGAGTTATCGCTTCAGACTATTGAAAATAAGAACGATGGTACTTTAGTTATCCGGCTTAGTGTTCCCAATGAAGTCAATAAAACAGACATCGAACATTCGCTCAAGCGAGAGTACGAGCATCAACTGAAAGTTATAGACAAAATATATCGATATCAGCTCCAAGCGACCTATGAAGAGATAGCTACATATCGCCATCAGAGTATCGATTTAATCGAGATTGTTAAGGTAATGGCTAGTAGAACGATTAATGTTGAAACCCAATATCTAATTGAGCGGCGAACTGTATCAGATGCAGCAGCAAAAATTCAGAAATTACTCCAACAACTAGAGCAAACTTATCCCACGAGTACGCCTCTGGAAAAACAGATTGTTGTTATAGAAGTCATTAAGCATATTGAAAGTAATCCTACCCTAAAAATGCGAGTTGTAGAGGCATTGAAGGGCGTAAGTATTGAGGCACTAAAAGAGTTAATCGATCATCCTTTGGTTAATGTCTTACTAGCAGCTCTAGAAGAGTATCAGGAGATCGATTAAGCTCTGGTTATGGCTCATCGGGAATCTGAAAAGTATCAGATTCCCCCCACCTTGGGAGCGGAGGAGCGGGGGAGAATTTAAGATAAACTCTCCTCACCCTTGTTTCAATTTGCACATTTGGGATGCTCCCGTTACAAACGAGAGGGAGAATTTTGATTAACTCGCTAGTTCTTCTTCTTCTACCAGGGAAACCTCTGGTGATTTCGCTGGCATGGGGAAGATTAAGCGAAACGCCTCTTGACGCTGGTTGGACGATTCTGAGGCATTATTCCACAAGGTTTCGTAGAAGAAGAACGATACCCCAGAAAATCCCCGTTGTCGCACGGCCTCAACTTGCTGCTGAATTTGTGACAGGGAAATGGGTTTATTTTTTAACCCGCTCAAAATGCCGATTCCGGTCGGAATATGACTTTTTGCCGCCTTAAGTTCCGGTTGCTCTAATTCTTTGATGAAGGTGTTGAAGTTGTCCCGATAAATCTGCACAATCAGTTCCTCTACAAAGCCGCGCCGTTCCCAAGTTGCCCAGTCGGCTAAATAGAATTGATAGGAATCTTTCTGGGGGTTGGGAGAAACGGAAATGATCACATCCTTTTTGCGGTCTTTAATGGCTCGGAATAACTTTCCTAAGAAATCAGTAATTTTGTTGGCTCGCCAGCGTACCCATTCGGCATCTTGAGGGTCAGTGGGAGGCGCTTTACCTTGATGTTCTTTTTTGTACAATTGCACCGTGTAAGCATCGTAACCGAAGTCAGAGGGCAAGCCGAAGTGGTCATCTAATTGGATGCCATCAATGTCATAGTTGCTCACCACCTCAACGACTAAATCCTGGATGAACTGCTGTACTTCTGGCTTAAAGGGGTTGAGCCAAACAATCTCATGCAGCTTTCTCTCCTCAGGCTTTACGCCTCCTGGAACCTGAATCTTGACGCCGTCTCGCTTTTGGGTGAGCCAATCTGGATGGCGTTTGGCTAACTCAGAGTAAGAGGGAGCCATAAAGCCAAATTCATACCAAGGGATAACTCTCATGCCGGCTTGATGTCCCTGCTCAATCATCTCCTTGAGCATGTCTCGCCCCTGTGAGCCTAAGTCTGGGTTAAGCTTGGCGTCTAACGGCGTAACCAGTCTCACGGCTTTGCCTGTCGCCTTTTCGGCTACTTGGCTGGGGTAGAGGGTATATCCCCAATTCCAAACGGTAGGGTAAAGTGTATTGAAGTTCAGCTCTTGCAAGCGCTGGATAGCATCGGTTACACTCTGGCTGGAAAACAGGACATTGCTATCAATATTCGTGAGCCATACCCCTCGTAACTCAGTTTTTGCCTGATTAGAGGTTGAGCTTCCCACTTTGGCAATGTACTGGGAAGGGACAAGCGCTGTGGTTTCAGTCGCTTGGCACAAGAAAGCCGCCACATCGCCTCGACTCGCAAACTGATTGGGATTGAGGGTGCGAACATTGGGGTAATTAACTACCAGTTGTTTTTCTGTGGCAGCAGCGATCGCACCTTTGGCATAGTCAGGAATTCCAGTGGCGTCAGCGAAAGCGCCATTCAATGTCTCAAGGGTAGGCTGAGCCGCTACATACTTTAACCCACTGGCTAAAGACACCAATGCCTGCACACGGGGAATCTTTTGATTGGGTTGGAAGACACCACCTGGATAACCAGCGATAAATCCTGCTTGGTAAGCCTTACGAATCGCCTCACTCGCCCAAGAGTTGGTGGGAACATCCGCAAACTTTCCCCCTGTGCGGACGACAGGAGCATCCGGAAAAGCGCTCCCCAACATAGCGGCAAACTCGGCTCTAGTTACGGGCGCATTCGGCTTAAATGTACCATCTGGGTAACCCCTAAGAATTTGCCGTTGTGTGAGCTGTTCAATACAAGGTTGTGCCCAATGCCCTTGAATATCATTCAACTTTGTCTGAGAAAGCGCTGCCGTTGGCTTCAACACCGCTATGCTTAAGCCCAAGATAAATAAGAATACCAACCAAGCCTGACGCCCAAAAGCGCGGCTAAAAGATACAAGCCCGTTTGCACAGGCTTCTAATATGTTTTTGAGAAACCGCTTCATAGGTACCGCACTAGATATAAAACTATTCACGCCAGCATCTTGGACTAATCAGGATTGACTTGACTAGCGGGGGAAAGGTTGCAGAGCAAAGACTATAGCATTGCAAAAAACCGTACCGTAAGCAATTGGGGATTGCCGATGGAGATCAAGAGGCGATCGCACTCTGCTAGAAGCCACTCCGAGAAGCGATTGAAGGGTTGAATGGCTCGATGCTGAACTTCTGACATCTAAGTCGCTCGTCCGATTTTCCCGGAAGAAGTGAGATGGAGTAGGAAGTTCAATAAGCCTGATTATGAAGGTTCTGTGAAGGAACGATTTTAACGAAATTTAGGAGGTAACATAAGTCCAACTTATAAACTACAGGGATTTTTGTTATTTAATGAACATAAAATATTCACAAATTGTTACCACTATCGACAATTTGTAAAGCTATCTATCTTTAGAGGACAGTTAACATTTTATGAACCGTTACATTGATCACTTTTTCCAACATTTACTTAGATAAAAATTAGATAAAGTTCCTGATTTAAATGAGTTTTTCGAGCTAATAAGCTCTAATATACTCAGGAAGTTGTACCGCTCAGGGAGGAACCAGAAAGAATAAGAGGAGTTGGAATGAAGTATAAAAAACATCTGTGTCATTGCTGTCTGATTGAACTGACTCCGAGAACGAGTCAATTCTGGGATTATTGGTTCACCTAATAATTGAGAGAGGTCGTAAATTCCTGTAGTTTGTTTGAGGCGACGTTGCCCAAGTCAATCCCTTATTTCGCTGGTCGCGCTGGAAGAGTTAGGCTCGAACCTCAAAAAATGGCAGATTGCAAACTTGACATCCTCCTTTTGGCGGAAGCTAAAAAAAATTGTTACCTGTCAAAATCTTTATAACCCCTTAATGGATTTGAACAGAGTTGTGTCCTCCGAATCTTACTCTAAAGCAACAAGGCGGCTTGAAAAGCTCTTTATACAGAAAACGCGAGGAAAGAAAGGTAAACAGTCTTTAAGCTGCCACCCTAACTAGTGAGCGTGAGGGGTACGGACTCGCGCAGTAGCTACAAATTAAAGAATACCTAGTGGGTGGTGCTTTTGGAAAATTTCTGTGAGATTATAAGTTTTATTACAATTTTAGGAATTTCTCCAACCATTGAGTGTTGTTTTAAGCAGCAAACCTCGGCCAATCATGCGATATCAGGAAGTTAACGAAATTTCTCTACGAATAATCAATTGAGTAACCGATTGAGTTTTTAGAAAAATGGAAAAAGATTTTACTACAGAAAACGAAAAATTGGAAGCTGTATTTGTCAGCAACAAGCGCTCATTCAAAAAACTGGAAAGAGCCATCCAAATGTCCCAAGGTCAGTTTTCCCTAATCTTGATGTGCTGCAACTGCTCATCAATGCGGCGGCAGGTGGTGAAACAATTGTCAAAACGTTGCGTTATTCAAATCCAGGAACTGATTCTGCATCCATCGGTAAATACTCTATTTACCACTATCCTCTCCGCTATTGAAGAACCACCACCGCCAGCTTTGATGGTCTTCGGTCTAGAGTCAGTCGTTGCGATCGAGGAACTATTAACTGCAACAAATTTAGTTCGGAATGAGTTTCCCAAACATTTTCCTTTTCCGCTGATATTGTGTATTAATGATGAGATTTTGCAACAGTTGATTCGACTAGCGCCTGATTTCAAGAGTTGGGCCACTAACCCAATTCGGTTTGAAGACCCTAAAAGTCAATCTCTCAATATGACACCCATCACAGCTTAATTGTCAGGAAATCCTGAAAATACACTTCTGGTTGACGGATAAGAAAGTTGGGAACAGCTCATTGAAAATAATATCAAGAATAATGATCAAAACTACTCCTTCCCCGACGGACTGAAGTGCCTGTTGTAACCACTTGAAGATAGACATAGCTTTTCCTCCGTTGGCAACAGTTATTATCAAGAAAAACTCAAAAATCTATCGCTTTCTATAAGCGGATTTTTTCTCTCCATCTTTAATTTAATGGGTTTCTTGTCTGTGGAAGGAAAAGCTTACGGTTCTTTAGTTGACGCATGTTTCGGGCACCCGCGTTGAAGGATGTAATCGAGCTAACGATTAGCGATCGCGTCGCTAATCCGCCCTCGTGATAATTTTAGATTTAAAATCGATAACCCCAAAATAGCTAAAAACAAGACCAGTCCAATTGTACAAGCATAGCTGATTTCCAACTCGGAAAAGGCTTGCTCATACAGATAATAGACAATGGTTTTGGAACTATTGCGCGGCCCCCCTTGAGTCATGATGTAGATTTCTTCAAATACCTTCGTTGCCGAAATGGCAGAAATCACGCCTACCAAGATGAGATAAGGTCGCATTAACGGAACAGTAATATCCCAGTGCTTCAAGTAGCCATCCGAACCATCCAGTGCCGCCGCCTCGTAGAGATCAGCCGGAATAGATTGTAAACCAGCCAGATAAATTACCATGTAATAGCCCAATCCTTTCCAAATCGTGACCGCCATCACGCTAAAAAGTGCCCATTTGGGGTGAGTTAGCCAGGGAATACCATCTTTGAAACCTAGTTGAGCAAGGAATTGATTGAAAAGACCATTTTCTGCATAAAGCCACTTCCAGGCAAGCCCAGCAACCACCATTGAAATCACCACAGGCGTATAAAAAGAGGCTCGAAACCAGTTGATTCCCCTTAGCTTCTGGTTGACTAAAAGCGCTAGACCTAAGGGCAGGATGACTAAAAGGGGTACAACGATAATCAGATACAACAGGGTATTCACCATGGTATTCCGAAACACGGAGCCTGGTTTCCCAAACTCTATCCATAGACGTTCAAAGTTTGCCAAACCGATCCACTGGGGTGTTTGAGTGAGGTCATATTCATATCTAGTAAAACTTAGATAAAACGCTTGAAGTGCTGGCCAAAAGACAGTCAGGCTCAAGACGAGCAGGGCAGGAAGTAAAAATAGGTAGGGTGTAAGGTGTCTTTTTGTAAGTAGTAAATTTCTGGGCATCTAACAAAATCAACAGATAACAAAATTGTGAAATTAAACGCTAATTGATATCAATTAAAGCTGACCAATTGCTGTTGCCGTTAGCTGGCTCGAACCAAAGCGTTTCTGATAATAAAAAAAAAGTGTAGCCTATTTAGCAGTTTATAGGTACAGAACTTAGTGTAATCTTGTAATTCTAAAGTCCATATCTTGGCAAACAGCAGAGCTGAGCACTACGAAGCTAGCTCGTTTGCGGTTTTAGCAGGTTTTATTTTTAAGCGTGAGCATTGTAATTCTTGCGCTTTGTGTTCAGGTCAAAAAGTTTACTCCCTTCACGGTGCTATCTCTTGTCAACTCGGTCACTTAGTTGTGTACAAGTTGGCAGCTTGAAGTTGGATCTTGCATTCAGCCAATGGCAGCTTTGATTCATGAGAATCGTAAAAAGGCGTGGAGCATTCGAGAAGTCAGACACAGCAGCCGTTTATTTGAGCTAACTATAGCAGTGGAACCAGCTACGATCGCACAAAAAATCCTTTCCGATCCGTCCCCGCCAGCACAACTGGTGGTTGGTGAGCATCAAAACGATGTTTGGCAAGATCTATATGCCGCGATCCCAGTTCCCTTAGTCATTTCTCGGTTTTCAGACGGTGCAATTCTCTATGCCAATGCATGTTTTTGCTCAACCTTTATTCTTGACATTCAGGAGATTAGCGAAAGGGCAGGACAGCCCAGCCGAGGCGATCGCCATACCCTAGACTTTTACTATCACCCAACTGACTGGCAGACATTGTTGCAAGTGTTCACCAGCCAGAGATACCTCCGCGATTACACAGTCAGAATGCAGAAGGCAGATGGTACCCCCCTGTGGAGTTCTGTCTCCCTGCAATGGCTGAGCTTTAACGGCGAAGCTGCCATGCTGGTCGTCTTTGGTAACATCACAACGTACCAGCCACAACTGACAACACAACTTCTGTGTGAAAGTGAAGTCAAGTTTTGCACACTGGCAGAAACGATGGCGGCAACCACGTTCATTTACCAGAACTCTCATCTGTGCTATGTTAACTCGGCACTGTGCACGATGACAGGTTACTCTCAAGTTGAGTTACTGGGGATGAACGTCTGGGATTTGTTGCATCCAGACTACCACGCCCTGATGCGAGAGGGAGACATGGAAAGTGGAGCTTTAGGAAAGAGGGAAGAATTCCTCCACTCAAATCCCGAATTATCAACAAACCTTCATCCCTTCGCCCCCTCATCCCCAAACCCCCAAAACTTCGCTCCAGTCCCTACCAACCCCCATTCTCTGGTTAAGAGTCGCTACGAAATCAAGATTCTGACAAAAATGGGTAAAGCTCGCTGGCTGGATGTGACAACGCGAACCATTGATTTTCAAGGACAATCAGCAGTCTTAGCCAGTGCCTTTGACATTACTCGCCACAAACAAGCAGAGGAGGCTTTGTCCGAAAGCCAGCGTACCCTCTCAACCTTGATGAAAAATCTGCCGGGAATGGCATATCGTTGCCGCCATGACTGGGGCTGGATGATGGAGTTTGTCAGCGAAGGATGTTTGAGTCTGACGGGTTACCACCCGATAGACTTAATCGAAAACCGCAAGATTTCTTGGAGTACCATTATTCATCCAGGCGAGCGTGATCGCGTCAGGCATGAAGTGCAAGCTGCTCTCCAGCAGAACCAACCTTATCAGATAGAATATCGGATCACAACGGCAACCGGAGAACAGAAATGGGTCTGGGAACAAGGTCACGGTATCTCCTCTGCCACAGGAGAATGGTTGGCTCTAGAAGGCTTCATTACTGATATCACACAGCGTAAGCGAGCAACCGAAGAACTTCAGCTCTTGCAATCGCTGACTCAGTCTATCAGTGAAGCGCCCGATTTTGACACGGCAATCAAAGTCGCCTTACGTAAGGTATGCGAGGCAACCCATTGGGATTTTGGCGAAGCCTGGATTAAGAGTACCGACGGTGCCGTTTTAGAATGCTCAACCGCTTGGTGCAGCCAGGAAGTTAGGGATACCGGGACTGAGGACAAGGAAAAATTTCCTCAATTACCTCTTACCCATCCCCTGAGAGAATTTCGGCGTCACAGCCAGACGTATACTTTTGCTCCTGGGATTGGACTACCGGGGCAAGTTTGGTCATCGCGCCAACCCCTGTGGATTAGAGATGTTTCGATTGAGCCAGAGAGCTTTTTTGCCCGTTCCCCTCTGGCAAAAGTCTATGGACTCAAGGCTGGGTTTGGTGTGCCGATTGTGGCGGATGAGCAAGTCCTCGCGGTGCTGGCCTTTTTCATGTTTGAACCCCACCCAGAAGACCGACAATTAGTTGAACTGGTTTCCGCCGTGGCAACCCAATTGGGGTTAGTGCTTCAGCGTAAGCAAATCTTGAGCCAAGCCGCACAAAGTGCCGCTGCACTGCGGGAAAGTCAGCGACGCCTTGCGAGTTTGATTGATGCTCTGCCTGGAATTGTCTTTTCTTGTGCCAGTGATCCCGCGTGGTCAATGACTTACCTGAGTGAAGGTTGCCTGAGTCTAACAGGGTATAACAGTGAAGAATTAATTGGCAATCGCTCTGTCTCATTTGATGCGATTACCCATCCAGAGGATTTACCCCAAGTTTTGGCCTCTATTGACACGGGTGTGGCTCAAAAACAACCCTATGTCGTGGAGTATCGCATCCGCACAAAATCCGGTCAGGAAAAGTGGGTGTGGGAGAAGGGGCATGGGGTATTTGATGATACTGGGGAGCTTTTGGGGATTGAAGGCTTTATTACAGATATTACGGAGCGCAAGCGTGCGGAAGATGCCTTACGACAAGCCGAAGCCAAATATCGCAGCATTTTTGAGAACGCCTCCGAAGGAATTTTTCAATCGACGGCGAAGGGACACTATCTCTCGGCGAATCCAGCCCTAGCACGGTTGTATGGCTACTCATCTCCGGCGGAACTCATGGAACGACTGACGGATATCGAGCATCAGTTGTACGTCGAGCCAAACCAACGCACTGAGTTTATTCACCTGCTGCAAGAAAATGATGCGGTTTTAGAGTTTGAGTCCCAGGTTTATCGTAAAGATGGCAGTGTGATTTGGATTGCCGAAAATGCCCGTGCGGTGAGGGATACCAACACGGGGGAGCTACTGTACTACGAAGGCACGGTGGAAGATATTACGGAACGCAAGCGAGCCAAAGAGCAACTGCGGGAACGGGCCTTTTATGACCCCTTGACAGGACTTCTCAATCGTGCATTATTTATGGATCGCTTGAGCCATCGGGTGGAGCGGGCGAAACGGCATCCTAACTATCGATTTGCGGTCTTGTTTTTAGACCTGGATCGCTTTAAAGTCGTTAACGATAGCCTGGGGCATCTGATTGGGGATCAGCTACTGATTGCGATCGCACATCGGTTAACCAGTTGCTTACGCGCAGAAGATACCGTTGCCCGGTTAGGGGGAGACGAGTTCACCATCCTGCTAGAGGATATCCAAGACATTAACCCAGTTATCCATGTCGCCCAGCGAATTCAGCAGGCGTTAAAAGCACCGTTCAATCTAGACGGACATGAGGTTTTCACCGGGGTGAGTATCGGTATCGTCCTAAGTCGAGAGGTAAGTCCGGACGCTGATCCCATCGATTATGGCCGACCCGAAGACCTCCTGCGGGATGCTGACACGGCGCTATACCGGGCAAAAGCGTTAGGGAAAGCCCGTTATGAAGTGTTCGACCTCACCATGCACCAGAAAGCCGTGGCTCTCCTGGAATTGGAAACAGATTTGCGGCGCGCTGTGGAACACCAAGAATTTCAGCTTCACTATCAGCCGATTGTATCTTTGCTCACCCACAAGATTACAGGTTTTGAGGCACTTTTGCGCTGGCAACATCCCACACGAGGTCTGATTTACCCTGCGGAATTCATTCCCATTGCAGAAGAAACCGGACTCATCATTCCTTTAGGGTGGTGGACGCTGCGTGAGGCTTGTCGCCAGTTACGCCAATGGCAAGATGCGTTGAAAGTTAGTCGGTTGCAGGTTGAAGGTTCTCAAGAGGTGTTGTTAGCGCAACGGGGCGCTAGTGAAGCCAGCCGAAACGTTACCCAGGTTAACAGTTCAAACCCATTTTCTAACTTTCAACCGTCTAACCTACAACTTGCAACCCAAACAAACCTGCAACTTGTAGAGCCTCTCATCATCCATGTGAATTTTTCTAGTAAACAGTTTTTGCAACCCGATGCCCTCCACCAAATCAAGCAAATTCTTCAGGAAACGGGTTTAGAAGGACGTTATTTGAGGTTGGAAATTACCGAAAGCTGCTTACTCGAAGACCCGCCAACCTCTGCCGCTTTGGCTCAACAACTAAAAGAGCAACAGATTGGTTTATGTATTGATGATTTTGGGACTGGCTATTCCTCTTTAAGTTATCTGCACCAATTTCCCATCAATACTATCAAGATTGACCGTTCTTTTGTGAGTCGTATGGGCGCAATTGAGAGTGATTCTGCTTCAGGTTCAGCTCTGAAAAATATTCAGAATTTCCCCTTGCAAATTGCTCGCACCATTGTGATGTTAGCCCACAATCTAGAAATGGAAGTGATTGCAGAAGGAGTAGAAACCACTCAGCAATTATCTCAACTCCAAGCCCTCAATTGCCACTATGGTCAGGGCTATTTATTCTCTCAACCTCAGGATGCCTTAACTACTAGTTTATTATTCAGATGGGAAAGCCAAGAGTAATTCAATTGTGCTGCTCTGGGGTTATCTTGCTCGGACTCGTTAAAGTCCGCGTCCCATCAGAATAAAGGGTGCCCAATAGTAGGGATGAGCCAAGGTAATGTTTTGCTCGGTGCGTGGCAAGCGGGAATCTTTGGGATAGTTCTCTTGTGTAATCTTCGTGTGGAGAAGTTCCAGTTGAGCTTGACGGAGAGCCTCGGCTTTCGATATCGGTGAGGTGGCCGTTCCCTTGGCTAAATTATCGTAAAATTTCTCCATCAACAGGCGAGTACTGTAATCATCCACTCTCCACAAAGATGCCATGACAGTTTTGGCTCCACCTTTAAGAAAGTAATAGCCAACACCTGCAATTTCTCTCCCGTCGAGTCCCTTACCTCCCAAGGCAGTTTCGCAAGCTGATAGTACAGCCATATTGATATTACGTAAATTTAGCCTAGTTTCGATCTCAGGAATCGCTAATCTCTCACCTGTACCAAGTAGGAAAAAAGACTGATTAGCTCGTCCTGGAACAAATTTGCTATGAGTCGCGATATGTAAGAAATCATGATTGGGTAAGTTATCCCGTAAAGTGAAAAAGGTAAAATCTTGATTGAGAAATTCTTGGCCTGGATAAATTCCCGATGTTTCATTCGTATCCTGGCGCACGATTGCATTTAACTCTTCGGGAACATGAGGCAGGGGGGGAAAACCACCAGCAGCCTCAGATAAGCCTAACGCCAGAACTTGGTTTTCATCCTCATTCAGAGTCCCCTTGGTATCCGATGAACTGCTCACAACACGCGGCTTATCTGTAGGGGATGAAGTGTCTGTCAACTGAGCAGAGAGTACAGTAGAAACACTATAGTTTTCAATTAAATACTTTTCGCCATCAAATAGGGCACCCATGGGGATGTAGCGGGTTGAACGGTCTAGAGCAAACACTAAGTTGTGAATATCATTGGCTTTGAGTTCCTTTTCCAAAGGTTTGAGCAGCCAGTCATACAATTGCTGACCCGTGGCGTGCAACTCGTCCATATTGGAGAGACGATTTTGTAATAACTGACGAAATCTAGCAACCGTTTCTTCTAACCGACCTTGATTGACTCCCGAAACTTCTACACTCGTGAAAATGCCCCCTTTTGATGCCCACATCAGCCAAATTTTATCATCCAAAACCAACGGATAAATCAATAGGGTTCCGGGTTGAGATTCTACCAGCTTTTTAGCTTTTTGAGCGAATTGGTTAGGGTCAACAAACGCCTCATCTGAATTTCGCTTGTTCCGAATTGCTGTTTCTAGTTGTTCTAGGGTTTGATAATATTGCTGAGTCAAGACTCCTCGCTGTTCCAAGAGCTGCGTCAACTCTGAGCAGCGAGTTTTCTGGCAATCCGCTAAGCGATTTCCAAAGCTGATCAAGCTGCCATATTCTTGAAAAATTTGTTGCTCGGTCGGTGTTATGGTTAAGCTCGCGGGCTGACCTTGTGGGGTGTTGTTGACTCTGGGGTTGCCCGTATATTCTCGTAACTCTTGACCTTTGAGCAGTTCTAATACTTGCAGCGCTTCTAATCGGCGTGTTTGGGCAAGCAATAAATGGGTAAACGAGCGATAAACGTTGGTGGTTTCTAAGCCATTAATGTTTTGTATGGCTTGAGGAAACGATTGTTGCAACCAAACAGGTAACCCAGCAATTATTCTAGGATTTTGTTCTTCATTTTTGTTAATAGCCTGTTTATAATAAACGATCGCTGTTGCTAATAGATTCGATTCTTGGTAAAGGCGGGATAGTCCAGCCAGAGTACTAAAATTATTAGTAATGGAGAGAGCCTCTTGATAGGAGGCAATGGCTTGTTGTGTCTGTCCAGCTTGCCGATAAATCTCACCACGAACTTCCAAAATTAATGATTCTAAGTCTTTGTTGTTGATATCTTGGGCAATCACGAGGCTTTGGTTTATTAACTCCAGAGCTTTTTGTTCATCTCCATTGCGGGAATAACCCGAACTCAAAACGATCAGTGCTAAGGCTTCAATCCGAAAGCTTTTAATGTCTCGTGCACTGGCTAATCCCTGTTCGGCTAAGTTAAGGGATTGTTGAACATTACCCTGTCCTAAAAAAGCCAGAGCCTGCATCACAGTAGCCGCGCTTACTTCTTCTTGTTTCTGGAGTTTTTGTAAAACATCTGTACCTTCTTGTGTAGATCTAATAACGTTCTGATATCTTCCCTCTTGGAGGTAAACGCCAGCTAACGTTAATAGTGAAACGGCCGTGGCCGTAGGAATATCGTTTTCTTTAGCTACCTTTAAGCCTTGCCGAGCAAAAAGAACGGCACTTCGATTATCTCGACGAGAATGGTAAACGCTACCCAGAATTGCTAGTGCATTGGCTTGGGAGTCATAGTCTTTAATTTGCCAAGTTGTAGTCAAGCTTGATATGGCTGCCATCGTTGCTTTTCGATAGTCACTTGGCGGTGAGGCTAAAGACTGGGACGCTCTAGCTAACGTCAAAAAAGCAACAGCTTGAGCATGAGGATTTTGTAGTGCTTGGGCGAGTCCTAAGCTGGCGTTAGCGGACTTCAAGGCTTGCTGATAGTTTTCGGTAGAATTGTAAGCTTCTCCTAAAGCGAGCAGCAATTTTAATTCTGTATCATGCTCTCCCCATTCTTGTGCCATGGGTAAGATAACTTTGGAAAGTTCAATTGTTTGCTGAGAGTCTTTTAGGGACGTATAAACATTTAGTAGTTCCTGGAGAATTTCCATTCTCTCCGCATGAGTAGTGGCCTTTTTAGTATAAGGAACACTCAAGAGTTGGGAAATGTCTGGAACTGGCTCCAAGTTTTGTGCAACTTCCGGCAATTGGCTGCGCTTTAAAGGCTGTATGCCATCTTCAGAGGTGACTTTGTTCAGCGTGGTGGCGAAAACGGGCATAGAAAAACTTACAGCATACAGCAAGGTCGCCGCCGCACAGCTAAACAATTTTACGGATTGATGCATAGGAGATAGACAAGTCTGGCACGAACGAGCCAAGTGCCAAAAGTACTTGAGACAGCAGCATATCTGTCTTGTGCAAACTCCTAATCTACCTAAGGTAATACTTATGCTCGTTGGTGTTGCCTGACCCCTGAGTGTTAATACTTGTTTCCAGTTAGAAACAAAATCGGCTCAAACTTTGTCATTAGGCTTGGATTCTGCCATCTTGTAGAAATATCCTGCTCTTTGTTGAAATCCTGTGTTCATGGCTTGGTTCAATCGTTCATTACGCATCATTATCCTGACAGCCATCGTGGCGATGACTTTAACAATGGGGTTTGGAGCCAATCTTTCCGCGCAGGTGCCAAAGCAGTCGAGACCTAACACCTCACTCAGTGGCAAGTTACCCAGCCAATGGAATTTTACGCCACCACGTCGAGGAATTCCTGTCAATCGACAGGGTGGAGCAACGAGAGGGAACCCATGCATCCAGCCTCCTGAAGCGACAGTCACAGCATTGGTTCCAGATTCTGGAGTAGGAGCAACGGCAGCACCGTATCCGACTGTCTTTTGGTATATGCCCAAGTCATCCGCATCCGAGGTGGAGTTGCTGGTGCGGGATACCAAAGAGCAGGACATTTACTCGGTTAAGTATACGTTGGCGAAGTCATCTGATGGATGGGTCGTGGGTTCTCCGGGCATAATGAGTTTCTCTCTTCCGGCCTCTGCTAACTTCTCCCCGTTGCAGATGGATCAGGGCTATCACTGGATGTTAAGGGTCATTTGTCCTCCCGATCCTTCTGGGCTTTCTGATAGCTCAAACGATATCTTAGCCGATGGCGGGATCGTGCGAGTTAGACCCGACCCAACCCTTGCCCAGAGAATTCAGCAGGCAACACCTAAAGATCGTGTTGCTCTCTATGCCAATGCTGGGCTGTGGTATGAGACGGTAGCCAGCCTCGTTGAACTACGGCGCGATCGCCCTAATGATAATGAATTAGCCCAGGCTTGGAACAAACTACTCAATTCGGTAAAGCTGGATAATACTTTCAAGAAGCTACCAACATCACCCCGATGAGTGGGTCTGTACTGATTAAATTAGATCGGCTTAGACTGTGGCTTGGGTAACTCAGTACTTCCGGTTACCCACCGACTAGCGATCGGCATACGCCAGCCGGTACCGAAAGCTCGGTCAGTAATTTTCAATCCCGGCGGTGCCTGTCGTCGCTTAAATTCGGATCGTGCCACTAACCGCACGACTTGATCAACCACCACTGGCGCATGACCGGCGGCAACGATTTGTTCGAGTGATTGGTGCTGTTCAATCCATCGATACAAAATGTCGTCGAGGGCATGATAAGGCGGCAGAGAGTCTTGATCGACTTGACCGGGTTTGAGTTCAGCGCTGGGGGGTTTGGCGAGAATATTGGCTGGGATAATCTCGAATTCAGGAATTGTGCTTTTGGATTGTAGATGACAAAATGAACTCGATGTTAAATCGGTGTTCAACCACTTGCACAAGGTGTAGACACGGGTTTTGGGTACATCGGCAATCACGGCTAATCCACCATTCATATCACCGTAGAGGGTGCAGTAACCCACAGCCATTTCCGACTTGTTACCGGTGGAGAGGAGGAGATAACCGAATTTATTAGCGATCGCCATTAACAAGTTACCTCGAATCCGTGATTGTATATTCTCCTCGGCAAGGCCAAACTCTGTCCCCGCAAACAACCCTTCTAAGGTTTTGTCATAATTCTGCATTAACTCCCCAATCGCCAGCAGGTGAGTCTTAATCCCTAAATTAGCCGCTAGGGCTTGAGCATCCTGAACCGAGTGATCAGAACTATAGGGAGAAGGCATGAGAACACCCAGGACATTGTCCGCACCCAGAGCTTCTGTGGCAATCGCCGCCACTAAGGCTGAATCAATCCCCCCACTCAAACCAATCACGACTTTCCTAAAGCCACACTTGCGGGCATAGTCCCGAACACCGAGAACCAGGGCTGACCAAATTTCCTCATCGGCGCTGGCGGGGAGGGGTGCGATCGCCCCCGGTAAAAAATCTCGTGCTTGCGGATCAATTTCCAACAAAACTAAATCCGTCTCAAAAGCACGGGCGCGACACATCATCTCACCCGCACCGTTAAACGCCACACTGCTGCCATCAAACAACAAGTCATCATTGCCCCCCACTTGATTGACATAAAGGATAGGTTGCTTGTAACGAAACGTACTATGCCGCAACATAGCCTCCCGTAGTTTTTGCTTCCCTACTCTGTAAGGAGAGGCAGACAGGTTCACCATTAAATCGACGCCATGTTTAGCGAGGTCAGCAATGGGATTAACCGAATAATTCCGTCTACCCCAAAACTCTTCATCATTCCATAAATCTTCGCAAATCGTCACACCAATACGGAGTGGGGTGGCTGACTCCTCCAACTCCAGCGTGAACAAATTACTCTGAAGTCCCGGTTCAAAGTAGCGGTATTCATCAAAAACATCGTAGGTGGGCAACAGGCGTTTGTGGAAAATCTGCTGCACCTTACTCTGATCCAGTAAGCTGATGCTGTTGTATAGCGGCTTACCTCCGGCAACATGGGCACTAGGGTTAGGTTCCACCGTTCCCACCAAAACAGCCAGGGATGGCGGCAATTGTTCTGCCAACTGTTTTAGAGTTGTTGCCATGGACTCCACGAAACTGGGATTAAGCAGTAAGTCTCTCGGCGGATAGCCACATAAGGAGAGTTCCGGCGTCAGTAAGAGACGCGCACCCTGATCGGCGGCAAGTCTTGCCGCTTCTAAAATCTGTTGAGCGTTACCTGTAAGGTCGCCAATGGTGGGATTGAGTTGAGCGATCGCCAGTTTCATAGTCGGTTGAAGGTAGAAGGTTTTTTGCAGGAGCTTCTGAAGGTAGGTTCCTTATAGTTGAAGATTAGTGGTGATCGCCCTTAGCGTGTCAACCTCCCGACTACTGTTTTTCCTAGTACATGCGAAATCCCAATAGGTTCCAGTAGTTAAGGAAGAAAATGAATCCAACTGCCGCTACAGTCATCAACGAGTAGTGCAGCCGTCCGATCAGGGAATAGTATTTGTTTTTCCAAGCCAGAACTGTAAGAATAATCAGTCCCAGCGTCAAACCTGTGGTGATGGGTGGAAGGACAAGTAAGGCGATCGCGACCCTCGGCAGTCCGAAGAAAAGCTGCCAGTAGTCGGTGCCAAAAATAGCCAAGCCCATACCGATCGCAAACACTAGGTTCAAGGTACAGACTAACACTGCCAACCATTGCGCCCGTCGAGCCATGATTGAAGTTAGGGGCAATTGTTTGCGGATACGGCGCATCAGCCAACTCACCAATCCCACCAAGCTAGCCGACAAAAAAGTCAATGCACAAAATACTCCCAATGTCAACTGAAAAGCATTGGTTTCATACCAAGCTAACTTTTCCAGGGCGGCAAAGACGGAATCGCCAATGAACATGTGAGTAATCCGACCTTGCTCGTTTTGTCGAAACGACAACTGAGTATCCGAGTAAATCGAGCGAAATAACAAGGGTTCCACTTCTTGCCACTTGAATTCTGGCACGTACAAGGCTAGAGTCCCATCGTTCCCCGCGCCTGCCATCACCTGAACCTCCGGCGCGTCCCCCAAAACTGCCGCCAACTTTTCCACCGTGAGGTGGGAATAGCGATTGTAGCGATAAGTGCCGTACAAACGTGGATCGGCTTTATGAGAACCCTTGGTCGTTGGGGAAACCGAAGCGGGTTTCTCCTTCACGGGATAGTAATGCTTTAAAAACTGAGTTGCCAGTTCTCTGGGTAAAGAAGTCGGATTATTGTTGCACGAAACAAAAAAGCCCAAGTTCTGTTCGGGGAGTAAATACAGGCGTGTTGTATATCCGTTTAAGCGACCGCCATGTTCCAGTGCTTTTTGCTTGTTTTCCCAGCTTTCGGAGAAACCATAAGCTGAACCTACCATACCCGGATGGTGGGCAAACTGCTGGCGATGCATTTCCTGGGCTGTTGCCTCGTTTAAGATACGCGCTGCACCGTAACGACCATCTTGTAAATGGGCGATCGCAAAATGCGCTATATCCGTAGCCGTTGCCATCAAGGCACTACCGGGGACATTATTGTTGAAGGCAAAGGGTCGTCGCTGATAGGTGCCATTTTTATACCTGTAGCCTACGGCTAAATCCGGTGCTAGCTGAGATGGCAGTGGTTGGAAAAAGCTACTGCGACGCATATCCAGCGGCTGCAAGATGTTTTCCTGGATGTATTGCTCAAAGGGAACGCCGGAAATTGCCTGTACCAAGTAGCCTGCCAGCGTCATCCCCACATCACTGTAGAGAAACACTTCACCCGGTGGTAGGATGCGCGGTGGAAGCCGTTTAGCGAGATACTCCCCCAGCGGAGTCATTTCAGATTTACTGTGAGCGAAAGCTTTAATGCCCCAGCCGGAATCGAACCCATGGGTGTGAGTCAGTAAGTTGGCAACGGTGACTGGCTTAGGATAGGTGTTCGGGATTTGAAAGTGCTTGAGGTACTTGTTGACATCATCGTCTAGTTTAAGCTTGCCCTGTTCAGCGAGTTGCATGACGGCTGTGCTCGTGAGCAGCTTGGAGATAGAACCCACACGAAATAGTGTTTTGTCTGGAACGACAGGTATTTTCTGCTCCAAGTCAGCATAACCGTAACCCTTGCTGAAAAAGATTTTGCCATCTTTGACTAGAACAAACACAGCACCAGGGATATGCTCTTTGAGCATCTGTTCGGCAAAAAATTTATCCACGAAAGCTTCGAGTTCTTGTGGGTCAGTTGGCCCTGAAGGTGCAGGCGTGGGTAACCCTTGGGCAAAGCAGGGCAATCCGGAGAGCAACCAAACCAGAGTCAGCCCAACTAATACAGCGTGCAGTTTTCGCAAAGCTTTCTTTATTCGATGATAAAAATTCCCTCTATCCTAATAAGGTTGTGAGTTTTCCGCCAACATCCCATGCCCAAGCACAAGCTGCTATCCTGGCTACCGCAACTGAGTTACCAAGTCTGGATTCTCGCTGCGGGTCGATTGCTCTCGCAAATTGGCACCGGATTTACGATGTTCTATGCACCGATATTTTTTGTCAATCAAGTGGGGTTATCGGCGACAGCCGTAGGAATTGGCTTGGGCAGTGGCTCTATTTCTGGGGTTATTGGTCGCTTTTTGGGCGGTTCTTTTGCGGACTCAAATTTCTGGGGACGCAAGCGGACACTGTTGCTCTCGGCGGCGGTTTCTGCGGTGGCGGATGTGGTATTAGCCTTAACTTTTGACTTTCCCAGCTTTATTGTGGGTAACCTGCTCATGGGTTTGGGGATTGGTCTTTATTGGCCTGCTACAGAAGCGGCTGTCGCTGATTTGACGACCATGGAGCAACGCAGCGAGGCTTTTGCAATCACGCGGTTGGCGGATAGTGCTGGCTTAGGGTTGGGGGTGATACTTGGAGGGATGTTGATTGGAACGACGGGTAATTATCGGGTGCTATTCGCGATCGATGGCATCTCTTTTGTGGTGTTCTTTGCGGTTGTGTATGCCGCGATCGCAGAAACTCGTAAATTTAATCAGCATTCTCCCACACTACTGGGCAGAGGTTGGGCGGAGGCATTTGGCGATCGGCGTCTGATGGTGTACCTGTTGGTGAATATCTTATTCACCATCTACATCTCTCAGTTACAAAGCACGATGCCCCTCTATTTCACTAACTTTGTACCAGGGGGAAGCACAGGGAAGGGATTCTCACCCCAAATCATCAGTGGTTTGTTTACCTGGCATGTGGCTTTTTCCGCCTTGTGTCAGTTGCCAGTGGCTCGTCAGCTCAATCGTTTCAGTCGTCCCCATGCCTTGATGATTTCCATGCTGATATTTGGGGCTGGTTTTGTCCTCGTTTGGGTGACGGGAACTGTTGTGACCAATGCCCTGATTTGGGCGATTTTAGCCTTGGGGATTTTAGCAATCGCCACTGTCGCTTATACCCCTTCAGCTTCTGCCCTGGTTGTAGATATCGCCCCGGAATCACTGCGGGGCGTTTACCTGTCGCTGAACTCTCAGTGTTGGGCGATTGGCTACTTTATTGGCCCTCCTCTCGGTGGGTGGGCATTAGATCAGTCACGTTACATGGCTGAGAATTTTTGGTTGGCGGCTGTTGCCAGTACCAGCGTGGGTATCCTGATTTTGCAGTTGCTTCATCGGATGCTGCGAACCCATCCGCGATCGCTCTAGTGCAAGAAGGCAGAAGGCAGGAGGCAGGAGGCAGAAGGCAGACCGGAGCTTTAGTGAGGACAGAAGGTAAGAAAGTTTGTACAGTAAATCTTTTTAACCTTTTTCAAGTGGATGGTTATTTCTGCCGAACTGTACTCGTCCTCTGGGCTAACTTTTCATTCCACTCAGCATTCTCCCCATGGGTTAGTTTTTTGCGGATGCTGTTTTGTCGTTACTGACTAGGCTCAATGGCTCAGCACTTTTTTGTGGCGGTGCTTCCTGACGCCTCTGTTCAAGTGCATTTCCGATTAGCTTTAACAGGAGCCAAGACACAGAGCGCTCTTCGTCCTGTGCCCACTCTTCTAGCTCTTTTTTCCACTCTGGTGGAATGTAAGTTGTCACACCCGCCAGTGAAGTTTTACCGCCCATTACAGATTTCTGTATTGTGTCTCCTTATTAAGTATAGTGACCCTTTTTGGTTTAGTACAAGACGCTAAGCCATGCTACGCTATGCTAAAGTAGCAGCCCGATTCAATTCCATCCATGAATATTCTTAACGACCTCCTGTCCCAGCCTGTTCAACCCTCCCCTGCCAAAAAGCAACGTCGTGCAATCGAAATCAAATCACAGCGTGAAATCGGCATTATGCGTCAGGCGGGGAAGATTGTGGCAACCGTATTGAAAGAGATTTCAGAAATTGCTCAGCCAGGAATGACAACGCTGGATTTGGATATTTATGCGGAGCAGCGCATCCGGGAAATGGGCGCAGTTCCCAGCCTCAAGGGGTATCGTGGCTTTCCGGCAACCCTGTGTACCAGTATTAACAACGAGGCTGTACATGGCATCCCTAGCTCTAAGCGAGTGATTCAAAGTGGTGATGTTCTCAAGGTTGATACCTGTGCTTACTACCAAGGCTTTCACGGTGACTCTTGCATCACAATTGCGATCGATGAAGTCTCTGCGGACGCGGCAAAATTCATTCGTGTCGCACAGGAAGCGCTTTACAAGGGTATCGAGCAAGTTAAAGCCGGAAATTATTTAATGGATATTGCTGGTACTGTGCAAGACCATGTGCAAACAAATGGTTTTAGCATCGTGGAAGATTTCACCGGTCACGGTGTGGGACGGACTCTACACGAAGAACCTTGTGTTTTCTTCTTCCGCACCCGTGAATTACCCAATGTTAAGCTGCGCTCTGGAATGACATTAACGATTGAACCGATTCTCTGTGCAGGTTCTAAGGAAACACGATTGTTAGCCGATGGTTGGACGGTGGTAACTGCTGATGATTCCCTGTCAGCGCAGTTTGAACATACGGTACTGGTAACTGAAGATGGCTGCGAAATCTTAACGGATCGCACAAAGCTCTAATTCCAATTCCAGGGTGCATACCCACCCATATCTAATCTCTAACAGGGCAACTTAGGTGAGGTTAACCCTACTTTGTTTAGTGATTACCGTAAATTGACACTCTTGTAAAATACTTGTTACATTTATTTACAGATAAAGTTACAAAACTAAACATAACGCAAGGGGAAACTTCCATGACTATCCTAATTGCCTTATTTGTGGTGGGCTGGGCAGCAGCAGCGATTATCGGCACTCAAGCGTACTTCCGGGGTGAGCAAACCAAGCCCATCCACGAGCGCAACTGGCGTTCTGAGTCCTTTGAAACACTGGCTCAATCCATTACTGGCGCTGAAACAGACTACACCCAGCGTACTCCTGCCTTTGAGATCGACGCCTACGGTAGCCAATATCTGCCTAAGTCTTAGGAAAAGAAGGGTAGATCATGCCTACCCTTTATGAAGTCAGCTTTTCAACGCCGCCGCAAGACCTATCGGCGGCGTTATTGTCATTGGCGATAAATAGCCACCAACTCAACTGTGTGATCAGCTATAGCCACAAAGTTGCATCAAACCGATCACTCACTTCAGGCGCGATCGCATTCAGGTCATCATCTTTACAAATCAGGACCACTGCCACTGCGTCTTCACCAACTCTTTGAAAATCTTGTTATCCCGCTCTGTATAAAGGTTTTACCTGACTTAAGAGCTTTGTGCAAAAGTCGCTTATTGGCACCAACCCGTCTTTGAGATAATAATAAATAATATCAGTGATCAGGGTAATTATTCCTATCTTACCTTTCAGCTTTTTAAACTGAATACTAACGGCTAAGCTACACAGATCGTAGCGGGTGAAAACTGAGCCATAAAAGTATTTTGACTAAGGGTTCATCGTGACCATTTACCCTAATAAAATCCATACATAGCGCTCACTAACTTTAGGTTACATGTCTGTGAGCGGGGTGATGCACTTAGTGGTTGCTCAGTTGCAAGGAATCTGCACGAAATTCTTCAGCCAGGGAATTCTATCTTTCTCTCTTTTGCCAGGTACAGAGCATCCTGGGCAATCCTAAAAAATAAACGTCTTTCCTGATATTGGCTTTTAAGTTAGAAGGAAAAAATAGGTCAGGTTACAGTCGGCTAAATATCTGTAGAAAGCAGTTAGAGGAATAAACCTTAATAAGATATATCTCTTTTCGAGTTTTTTTAGGCGTGAGTTATTAATTTTTGCCCAAATTAATTGGGTATTTTGTCAACTCGTTAGCGCAGCGAGTTGCGGGGCGTGCTTCGACCAATTGTTGTTTTAAGGATAGGAGTTCACTGAGAGTGAAAAGCACACCTTTGTCTGTCTGTACAGGTTTATTGCTATCCCTAACTTTGAGTAATCCAGTAGTTGCTCAAGTCCAAAATCCGGAAGATATTACCCCGAAATCAACAGCTTCAGCGGTGGACTTGCGGATTACGCCTCGCCTAGGAGTGGGATACAGTACTTCTGGCGGAGGTTACGATGGTTTTACTCGCTTCGAGGGTTTTGTGCCGCTACTACAAAACCCTGGTACGAACCTGACGTTCCTAGAAGGGCGGCTGCTGTTAGATAATAGTGCTGATTTGGGTGGTAACCTGCTGTTGGGCCATCGTCTCTACAACTCCGAGTTAAACCGCACGTTTGGTGGTTATGTCTCTTACGACAATCGCAGCACGGGTAAAAGCAGCTTTAACCAATTAGGATTAGGCTTGGAAAGTCTGGGCAAAGTTTGGGACTTTCGAGTCAATGGCTATATCCCTCTGGGCAATAGCCGCAAGTTGGTGAGTGAGACGGGTTTTGATACAGGTTTACAGGCGAGTGGTACCCCTTTCTTCCAAGGCAACTATTTAATTACACAGGCAATCCGAGAAAGCCAACAAGTCCGGCGTTATGAAGCGGCACTGGGGGGATTTGACATTGAGGCAGGAGCCAAAATTGCCAAGCTAGGGGATAGTGGCGATTTACGTGGCTATGGTGGAGTGTACTATTACGGTGGTAAAGGCACTGACTCTGCTCTGGGTTGGCGTGTAAGGCTGGAAGCGCGTCCTACAGACAACCTGAACATTGGCGTAGCGGTGCAAGATGACCGGATTTTTGGCACGAACGTACTGTTTAATGTGGGAGTTACCTTCCCTGGAACTCGTCCCAAGAGATTCAAGAATGAATCGGAATCGGTTGTCGCCCGATTGGGAGAATCCATCTCGCGCACCAACAGTATTGCTGTCGATTCCCAAACCGAAGCGACATCGTTTAGCCAAAACGTCACTGTCGCGGCAACCAATCCCCAAACGGGTGCTCCTTATGTGTTCCAACACGTCAATTCAGGGCAAGCGGGGGGAAATGGTACGATTGAAAATCCCTTTGCTGCCATTGAAGCGGCTCTTGGTGCCACCCAGTCTGATGGCAACAGTATTGTTTATGTAAGCTCTGCGAGCAATTCTCCCGCATTATCCAGCTTTCAGATTCGGGATGGAGTGCAGGTATTATCGAGTGGACCGATACAGGAAATTCTCACCAAGGAGTTTGGTTTAGTACGGCTTCCGGGTTCAGGCAGTGGCAATGTGTCGAATGTGGCGGGAACCGTCACGCTGGGAAATAATACCGTACTATCGGGGTTTGCGATCGCATCCACCAATACTCCTGGAATTGAAGCCAGGAATATCAGCAATGCAATCATTCGCGATAACACTGTCACCAGTACCGCCCAAGGCGTCCGCTTGGAAAATGTCACGGGAACGGTAACGTTAACCAATAACAACATTACGAGTACCGGTGAGGCAGCCCTAGAAGCGACTAACATCAATAATGCCAGCATTAGCCAAAGCAGTTTTTCCAGTACCAATTCCGCGACGAATGGCATTACTCTGAATGGCGTCAGTGGTAACTTGGATGTGACGAACAGCACGCTGACGGTAATTAATCCCACGATTAGTGGACTCTCGGCGCAGAATATCACGGGTACCGTAAATATCGCTGCCAACAGTGGCAGTCAGATTAACACCAGTGGTAGTGCCGTCGGCATCTCCTTAAGAGAAAGTACGGGTAGTGTCAACCTATCGGGATTACAAGCTAATTCTACCGGTGGGGCTGTGTTGGAAGCGACTAATATCAACAACGCCAACATTAGCCAAAGCACCCTCAGCAGTACCGATTCCGCCACGAATGGCATTACCCTCAATGGTGTCAATGGCACGGTGGATGTATCCAACACAAGTGTCAATGTCACCAATCCGACGGGGAATGGGATTTCGGCAGAGAATGTTACAGGTACGGTAAATATCGCTGCCAACAGTGGCAGTCAGATTAACACCAATGGGACGGCGGCTAGTCTTTCTTTGAGAGAAAGTACTGGAAGTGTTAACCTATCCGGATTACAAGCCACGGCAACCGGTGGGGCAGTGTTGGAAGCCACCAACATTAACAACGCCAACATTAGCCAAAGCACCCTCAGTAGTACCAATTCTGCCAGCAACGGCATTACCCTCAACGGTGTGAGTGGTACTGTTGGGGTAAGCGATACGACGGTTAATATCACCACGCCTGCACAAAATGGTATTTTAGCTAGCAACATTACAGGCACCGTTAACCTCAACGCCAAGGCGGGTAGCACCATTACTACCAATGGCACCGAGGCAGGCATTGCCCTAGAGCAAAGTACAGGTAGTGTGAATCTATCAGGATTGCAGGTGAATAGTACAGGTGGAGCCGCACTGGAAGCGACTAACCTGAATGAGGCCAATATTAGCCAAAGTATCCTTAGCAGTACCAATTCTGCAACCAATGGCATCACCCTCAATGGTGTTAGTGGCAGAGTTGATGTATCTAACAGTACTGTCAATGTCACCAATCCCACTGGGAATGGGATTTCCGCAGAGAATGTGACAGGAACTGTCAACATCGCTGCTAACAGTGGCAGTCAGATTAATACTAATGGCACGGCGGCTAGTATCTCTTTAAGAGAAAGTACTGGCAGTGTCAATTTATCAGGACTACAAGCCACGGCAACCGGTGGCGCAGTGCTGGAAGCGACTAACCTGAATGAGGCCAATATTAGCCAAAGTATTCTTAGCAGTACCAATTCTGCAACCAACGGCATTACCCTCAATGGTGTCAGTGGCAAGGTGGATGTATCCAACAGTAGTGTCAATGTCACCAATCCGACAGGAAATGGGATTTCCGCAGAGAATGTGACGGGAACTGTCAACATCGCTGCTAACAGTGGCAGTCAGATTAATACCAATGGCACGGCAGCTAGCCTTTCTTTGAGAGAAAGTACGGGTAGTGTCAACCTATCGGGATTACAAGCCACGGCAACCGGTGGGGCAGTGTTGGAAGCGGCTAATATCAACAACGCCAACATTGCTCAAAGCACCCTCAGCAGCACTAATTCCGCTACTAATGGCATTACCCTCAACGGTGTCAGTGGTACTGTTGGGGTAAGCGATACGACGGTTAATGTCACCACGCCTGCACAAAATGGTATTTTAGCTAGCAACATTACAGGCACTGTCAACCTCAACGCTAATGCGGGCAGTACCATTACCACCAATGGCACGGAGGCAGGTATTGCCTTGGAGCAAAGTACGGGTAGTGTGAATCTATCCGGATTGCAGGTGAATAGTACAGGTGGGGCGGCTTTAACTGCCACGAATGTGAACAATGGCAGCCTCACTCAATCTACGCTGACGAGTACTAATTCCGCGACGAGTGGTCTTAGCTTCTCCGGCGTTAGTGGTATTTTTGATGTGAATAACAGCACCATTACAGTTGCCCAACCCACGAATGATGGTATTTCAGTGGTTGATTCTACTGGAATTGTTAGCATTGCTGCTAATCCAGGGAGTCTGATTACCAATGCGGTGAATGGTGTTCGGATTAACAATGTTTCAGGGGGATTGACTGCGTCTGGATTGGAAATTGTGGATTCTAGCCAAAACGGTATTTCTGCAACCAATAGCCGCAATCTCACGCTGCAAGGGAACACAATTAGCAATAGTGGTGTTGATGGGATTAACTTAAATGAAGTGACAGGCAACATCACGATTGCTAACAATTCGATTACCAATTCGGTTAACAATGCGATTCAATTCACGAATACAACTGGTCAGACTGAGTTGAGTGTTTCTAACAATCAAGTTACCAACGCAGGCACTATCAATGGATTCGATGGAATCAGCATTGCCACAGCCGGTGATGCTGTATCGACGTTGACCTTTTCGGACAATCAGTTTACGAATGTTGGTGATAGGTATGCTTTTTACCTAGATACTAACGGTAATTCTTCCTCGAATTTCATCTTCTCTAATAATCAGGTTACTAGCAGCCCTGGAGTTATCGGTGGCGTCGTTTTAGAGAATAATGCACCAGCAAGCCGATTGTGCCTACAAATGAATGGAAATACCAGCAGTGGGGCAAGCTTTGTTCAATATGCCCTCAGTAATAATGGCAATTCACAGTATCAGGTTGTTGATTTGGCAAATGTAGCCGTCAATAACACGGGTAGTCTTCAATTCTTCGGAGGGCCTTTTACTAGCGTGCCAGTTTGTCCTGCACCTTAAGTTGATTGAGCCCACCTTTAAACAAGGTGGGCTTTTTCGAGGCTTTTCTGGAAGCTATTAACACCGCTGAAATAGCTATCTATTTGCTTTATTTTCGGCGTTCTTGCAATTTACGATAAACCTCTTTCACATCAACATCATGGTGGGCTAACGCGACAAGGGTGTGATAGAACAAATCGGCAACTTCAGAGGCGATCGCATCCTTATCGTCATCCTTACAAGCCATTACCACTTCGGCAGCTTCTTCACCAATTTTTTTAAGAATCTTATTATCGCCCCCAGCAAACAGCTTACAGGTATACGAGGTTTCAGTGGGGTTGTCTCGGCGATCGCAAATCACGTCAAACACCTGTGACAAGGTATCGGCTGGGGGAGCGGCTTTTGTCCCATCCACTTGATGGAAACAACTCCGTTCTCCTGTGTGACAGGCAATATCGCCAATTTGCTCGACGGTAACCAGTAAGCAATCACTATCGCAATCATAGCGGAGCGATCGCACTTTCTGGAGATGACCTGAAGTTTCTCCTTTATGCCACAGTTGGGAACGCGATCGGCTCCAAAACCAGGTTTCCCCCGTTTCCAGGGTTTTCTGTAACGACTCCTGATTCATCCACGCCATCATCAAGACAGTACCATCCAAATAGTCTTGTACAATTGCCGGCACTAATCCCCGCTCATCGTAGCGAATTTTATCCACGGGGATGGCTTGGTGTAAGGAATTCGATTCAGAAGCAGACAACATAGGGAGGGATGACCCAAGCAATGACTCTTCCGTCCACGATACCATCTCGTGAGGTCGTCAGGCTGGGAGTTAGTGATGTGTCCAGCGATCCAAAGAACTCAGCACCGGAAAGGTTATAGATTTCAACAGCATCTCCACGGACTCCCATCAAAACTTCGAGTTTGTCATTGATTATTTGATAGATCCTATTTCTGGAATTTTGCTGAGTGAGATAATCAACTAGCATAGGCATTCACAACAAGGTGTACCCTTATCCCCAGATAGACCTTGAAACGTCCTACTTACGGAGACAACCTTGGTTAATACCACAATTAAAACGACCAAATCAGAAGAAATCTTCGCCGCTGCCCAAAACCTGATGCCAGGAGGTGTCAGTTCCCCCGTCCGGGCGTTCAAATCGGTGGGAGGACAGCCCATTGTTTTTGACCACGTCAAAGGAGCCTACATTTGGGATGTAGATGGCAACCAGTACATCGACTATGTGGGTACTTGGGGGCCAGCCATTTGCGGTCATGCTCACCCAGACGTGATTTCGGCTCTGCATGAGGCTCTGGAAAAAGGCACTAGCTTTGGAGCTCCCTCTGCGCTAGAGAATGTGTTGGCATCGATGGTGATTGATGCTGTCCCTAGCATTGAAATGGTGCGGTTCGTTAATTCCGGAACCGAAGCCTGTATGGCTGTTATCCGGTTGATGCGGGCGTTTACTGGACGTGACAAAATTATCAAGTTTGAAGGCTGCTATCACGGTCACGCGGATATGCTCCTAGTTCAGGCCGGTTCTGGCGTTGCGACGTTAGGCTTGCCCGATTCCCCTGGTGTTCCCAAGTCTGCGACTAGCAATACCGTAACCGCTCCTTACAATGATTTGGAAGCCGTAAAAGCGCTATTTGAATCCTCTCCGGATGAAATTGCCGGTGTGATTTTGGAGCCAGTAGTCGGGAATGCTGGTTTTATTCCTCCAGATGCTGGGTTCCTCGAAGGTTTACGAGTACTAACCCAAGAGTATGGTGCTCTGCTGGTGTTTGATGAAGTGATGACAGGATTCCGCATTGCTTACGGCGGTGCTCAAGAAAAATTCGGCATTACGCCTGATTTGACAACACTGGGCAAAGTCATCGGTGGTGGATTACCGGTGGGAGCTTACGGCGGACGTAAGGATATTATGTCAATGGTTGCACCCGCAGGCCCCATGTATCAAGCGGGTACGCTTTCGGGTAATCCCCTAGCGATGACAGCAGGAATTAAGACGTTGGAGTTGCTGCAAAAACCGGGCACCTACGAACAGCTCGATCGCATTACCAAGAAGCTATCAGACGGTTTGCTACAAATTGCCAAGGAAACCGGTCACGAAGTCTTTGGTGGACAAATCAGTGCCATGTTCGGCATGTTCTTCACCGGTGAACCCGTGCACAACTACGCAGATGCCAAAAAGTCTGACTTAACCAAGTTCAGTCATTTCCATCGTGGAATGTTGGAGCATGGTGTTTACTTGGCACCGTCTCAGTTTGAGGCAGGGTTTACTTCCCTAGCTCATACGGATGAAGATATTGACCGCACACTGGAAGCGGCACGCGAGGTTCTATCGAGTTTGTAATTTAATTAGGAATTTCGACTCGATTTATCGATGAAAAATCTCAAATTAGCCATCTGAAGATTAATTTCTCCAGAGATATGGGTAGGGGCGAAACATTCGTGGAAGAAGCCTGGAAAGCGAACTAGATTTACTGTCACGAATGCTTCGCTTTTATTGTTTCCCCAGAGGGATTAAAGAGGATTAAGGTTAAGCCGAAATTGCTAACAAATTGGATAGCTTATCAGGAAGAGACGAAGCCTCATGCATCCATGTGCGGTCTATGGACTCGACTAACTCGATAAAAAAGCAGCGCTCACCTCAGCCTAAACTTAGTTTGCTGCTTGAGGTTTAGTGACGTAGACAAATGTTTTCCAAAGTAGCGCTCAACTCTACTACGCGAAGAAGGAGAGTTAGCCGGAGAAGTCTGTCGGAAGAGAAGTAAGGGAATACTGAGGAAGCCAAGAAAGATTACGGTTGCCGCCGTAACCCAAACCAACAGACGTGAAGGTCGATAATCACCTCGCTCAATTTGCCAGAAGACTTGGTTGTAACGCCACACGGCTAGGACAATGAAGATGATGCCGATAATCACAAGACCAATACCCAGGCTTTGGGAACTGATGAAGGAGTGGGTTGGCAAGTCTTTCTCGTTGAGACGAGTTTGCAGTTCATGCAGAAATAGGCCAAAGCGAGCGATCGCAAAACCGAACCCAATCAAGGAAATAGAGGTACGCATCCAAGCGAGAAATGTCCGTTCATTAGCTTGATGCTCTCTCTGGCGGTCAATTTCTGGCATTCTCGCCCTTTGTTCACTGCTTGAAAATTAGCTTTTTTGCTCAAGAGCGATCGCACAGATTGACTGGGATTGTAGTTTTGAGTCTGAATAGATTGGTGTTAAGCCAATTCGCTCATGAATCTCCAACAATCCCACAGCTATTCATGCCAAACGCTCTAACGATAGTTAGTAAATTGCAGTGCTACAGGAAAATCCTCCTGTTTCAATCGCTGCATAACTCCTTGTAAGTCATCTTTAGAGCTACTCGAAACTCTAACCGCATCCCCTTGAATGGAGCCTTGTACCTTTTTGAATTCGTCACGAATCAGCTTAGTGATTTTCTTGGCTATTTCCTGACTAATTCCTTTTGTGAGCTTAATTTCTTGGCGGACGCGATTACCGCTAGCGGACTCGACTTTGCCGTAGTCAAAGATTTTCTGCGAGAGGTTGCGCTTCGCCGCTTTGGTTCGGAGAATCGTATGAACGGCTTCTAGAGTGAATTCGCTATCTGTATTGACAGTAATGACTTCTTCACCTAATTCGACCGTAGTTTTTGTGTCTTTTAGGTCATAACGGCTGCTGATTTCCCGAATCGTTTGGTCTACCGTGTTGACCAATTCTTGTCGGTCAAAGTCGCTGACAACATCGAATGAAAATGTGGAAGCCATAAAGGAAAGAAGTTAAGAATCGTTCGTTTATTACTAACAACTAACAACCAACGGCTTAAAGTTCAAGACGGGAGTTTTGGTTGATCTCCAAAGCTTAGAGTAACTTGATGGGGTTATTGGCACTCAGTAGGCTTAAGACGAACAGAGTGCCGCTACAAGCTGAGCCGATGGCGAACATTAGCGATCGGGCTAAGGGGATGTCAAGGATATAAAAAACCGAGTATAGCGAGCGGGCAATGACAAAAGCGATCGCCGCTCCCACAGCTAAGGACGAATTTTGTCCCGTCACATAAGCCATCAGTGCCGCCGCCGTGAAAATCATAAAGGCTTCAAACGAGTTCTGATGTGCCCAGGTCGCTCGCTGAGCATAGGGAGGTAACTTGTCAAACATCGCACGCGGCGCACTCAGGTCATATCCGACTTGGACACGCCCAGATGCTACGACCAGAAACGGCAGATAAATTAGTGCTGCCGCCGCGACAATACAGTAAAGCAGAATTACAGAATCCTGTAGATTCATAATTTAGTCAAAGTAAAACAGAGTGACAAGCTTGCGCTGCTCTTCTGCATCTTCGCAAGTTTTGAGCAGGGTTCGGCTGTCATGAAACGCAAAGCAAATGAGCTGCTGACACCGGGAGACAATTTCCTGATTGCACAGCGCACTCGCTTCACTGAGGGACAGATTATCGTTTTCTGAATTTTCCACCAAATGCATCACCAGCTCCAGCTGCTTGCGTGATTCTCGTGGCTGACGTTCTAGGCTTTGGGGCAAAATCACAGTGAGTAAGCTGGGGTCAGCACGCATGGCACCGCGAATTGCGGCGGCGTTTGTGCCGGTAGCACCAGAAGTGATGAGACGATTACCCTCTAGAACTAGGGCGTAGCTCATCATCTCAATGAGGTTTTGATGGGTGATGGGAACGTGACGCGACCCTAAAAGCGCAATCCGCTTAGAACCCGTTTGCTGGATTGTCGCAAGCTCTTGCGCTAATGTATCGACACCGACGATGTCTACTGATTGAGTCAAAGATGCCGTTTTTTAGCTGAACAACCCAGCTATTCTAGCAGAAGCCGTCGCCCTTAAGACGCACTAATTTAGGTTTTAGTTTCGGATCGCCCATCAAAATCCGTCAATTTTTTTTATTTGTGTTTTGCATGATGTCTGTGCTAACATTCTAAATTGTGTTCGGACGCATAGCTCAGTTGGTTAGAGCACTACGTTGACATCGTAGGGGTCACTGGTTCGAGTCCAGTTGTGTCCATTTACGTAAATATGCTCAAAATAATGACTGACTGTCACTACAACCATAAGTTGAGCAAAATGCTCACTTTATGCTTGTAATTCGCTCTGCTCAACTTATGCTTGTAATCGGTCGAGTGTGAAGCAGTAGTTTTTCAACTTGATTGAGTAACTATCTGCTTACCTACTCAGTTCAGATTGTAATTCCTGCAAGGTTACCCGGAGTTGTTTGTTGCGTAAGTCTCCTGGTTTGGTCATTAGTTCTGATACACGACCTTCAGAGGGATACACATTCTCTTTATGGAGCTTGACCGCAATCTGCCGCAGTTCCTCACAGGATTGCTCTATGTTTTTCTGATGGGCGGTTTTCCTGTAGCAACGGGATTTAGCAGAAATGGCGCGACACAAGTCAGGAAAGTGCCGATAAATTGTCCGTCTGTCATATTCCAAGCGTTCAGCCACCTCTTTCATTGTCAGTGGCGGCTTCTCATCACTGGCAAGCGTTGCTTGTAGAGCCTCTTCTACTTTGTCTGAATCGAATGACCTGGGTGATACTCTTTTGTTGTGTGATTGCTCAGGAGATGTCTGTAGGCTTATCTTCAACGGTTTAGCTGCCACCTTTTCGGGTCTCAGGAAGTCCAACAACGATATCTCTAGGCAGTAACAAATTTTCAGGAGAACGTCCAGTTGGGGTAAAGCTTTCCCCGTATGCCACATCCATACGGTATTTTTAGGAATTCCTAGACGACTAGCGAAGGCGGCGATATTCCCTTGAGTAACAAGGTTTATCGCTGCACACATGCCTTTCGCTACGTTTTCTCTCGACAGTGTAGATGAGAGGCTATGTACGGCAGTAATCAATTCTCCTATGCTACCCGCTACCCAGATTTCCTTTTTTAAGTCCTCTGGCGATAAGTTACTACAAGCAAAAGAATCACAAACGCTTCCTAACCATTTGCCACAAATTGAACAGTACCCAGAACGTGAGTGCCACTCTAGCAGGGGAGGCTGCTTGTGACAGTGAGGACAGTATAAGCAAAGGGATTCATGGTGTTGGGGACATACCCTGACTGTCTCGATTGCCCACAGGAGAGGCTCATAAACAACTTGCCTCGATAAGCGCCACTTTTGATAGCAAGCAGGACACCAAGCCTTGTAAGCACGGAACAAACCTCGTGGTGGCAGGATGGAAGCGCAATTGAGCAGAGTCAGAAAGCATAAATCATTCCGAAGCGTTAACGTTTCCAGAGCTTGGACAAAATCCATTGCTATATCTCCGGTGCCGTTCACAGCTCTAGCGCGATCAAACAAGGCTCGTAACCTTCTGCTGGAAAGTCTTTTAGCAAAAACTTTCTTCAGATAGGGCGTGATTTCCTTGGATATCAACACACTGGGGAATACGCTATGAGACTCTGCTAATCGAGCAATGTAGCTCGTTAAGCTTTCTACGAAAGGAGTTCCTACTCCTACAGGTGCTAAATGATAAAGACGGCTACGTTTAGGTAACTGAGGCTTTTCTATACTCCATAATTCTTCAGGATGAGGGTCAACTATCATCTTAATTTTTAAATTCACTAAACTGTTATTCACGAAAAGTTTTAGATTTACAAAGAAACTATAAGTTATTTTGAATGAATCGATTTCGTTTAGTCAGTTACTTTAAAATGAATTATCTTTTCTTCAAGGATTTTAAATCTTATCTCTATAACATTCTATTGCACTCTTAAAAAACCAAAGAAAATGAGTCATGTTAACTGAGGATTATCCCTATCTAGACTTAGTTTTTTCCCTAACAGGTCAAAGCCTTCCTCTTGATAATGGCTACATCGTCTATTCAGCTCTTTCCCGTATCTGTCCTGCTATCCATCAACTAGATAACATCAGTATTCATCCTATCGCAGGCATTCCCGAATCCTCAAAAGAACTTCGTCTCACGCAACGTTCAAAGTTGCAAATACGCCTGCCTGTAGACCTAATTCCCTTTATCTATGAATATCTAGCTGGACAAACTTTCAGTATTGGTCAAAACCAATTTCAATTAGGCATTCCTGAATATAATCCTTTACATCCCTTTCCAGACTTATACTCTCGTCTTGTTATAATTAAACGTTTTCAAGAACCTCAGCGCTTTTTAGAAGCCGCCAAACGTCAACTAGAACGCTTAGGTATTCAAGGAACTATTAATCTTTCCACTAGAAGCAACGGTCAACCCCAGTGCCGACAGCTTATAATCGAAAATAAGGCTGGAATCTTTCCTGTGCGGGGGTTTGGGGTGCAAGTAACGGGCTTGAGTGCAGAAGACTCAATCACCCTACAAAAATACGGTATGGGTGGAAAGCAGAAGATGATGTGTGGCGTGTTTGTCCCTTCACGGTGCAACCAGAGGGAAAGGGAATGACAACAACCACACAACCCAAAATTCACCTCACTCTCAAGGGTTCGGATACAACTATCATGCACCGTGCGGGCATGGCGGGATTATGGATGACTCTAAAACAACTAGAACGTCAATTTCCCACCCCTGCAAATCGTCCAGGCAATCTATCTTGGTTGCTGACTAACAGTAGTATCAGTCTTGACTGGCAAGGGCCAGATTTCCAAGTTTTAGATTGGTTACTCAGACAATCCTTTCAGATTAATGAAAAAGGACTGATTAGTTTAACTGGCTTGGATTCTTCATCAATGGAGCTGATGAATCAAATCCATCTTCATCAAGCTATAGGAGCCACTTTTTTACGGCACAATCAATTTTATAAATCAGGAGAGCGAACCTCTGAATCTTTGAGTGTTGATGGTATTAAAGAAAGGCTGATATATAAAAAAATAGAATGGTATGTCCATCAGACTTTTGCTAATCAGCTTTGTGACACGACAGGGCAACTACTAAAAGATTACATTCAGATTGTCAGTTGGATTTATCCAGGAGCAACAGTTCGTCATGCAATATTGGAGAAATATAATAAGCTAGAAGAAAAAGTAGAATACGCCCTAGCTTTACTTTTTTTACCTCTTGTCTGTCAATATTTTATCTGGCATTCTAACTCTTCAAGATTTGATACAAAACAAGCCGCCCAATATATTTTTGTAATTCCTGAAGTTACCAATTTACCAATTGCCGCTCAACGATGTTGGGAATTGCGAAGATTAGATTATAAAGATTTCCATGTAACAAGTTGGGGAGAAGCTGCATTAAAATACTACAGTTATGACCAAATTGAGAACCCAAATGAGTATCACGAAGTTTGCCAAGCATTGTTATACAAAAAATTGAATAAAGGCTCAAAACAAAGAAGTTTAACAGATATTCAGGATATAGAAATTGAGTCAAAAACCATCCTGACTTATCAATTAATTGATAAATTTTTTCAAAAAAATAGAGTTTTCTGCGATGGGTTAACTTTGATTGTTAAAGTCAATCTTATTAAAGGAATGATTTCTGACAACCTAATCAAGGGCGTACCTTGGTGGTCAGATTTTTGGGTAATTTTTAATCAAAATACATTAGGAAATTTACCTCAAGAACTGTTTTATAACCAAGAAGGTTTACGAAGTATGATGGAAACCGATAAGGAAATGGAAATCTATAAATCTTTTATCAGAGCTTGCCATGAAGCATTAAGAAAAATATATGGCAAAATTTACAGTCGCGCTAAGGAAGGAGAAGCTCCTCGATTTGAGCGAGAATATGAACGAATTAGAGGAGAACTGGGGCGATGCTATGACCAGCAATCCTTTAACGATTTTCTGTCTGATTTTCTCTCCAGAGCAGGTCTTAATTCTGCATTATACGACCAGTGGGAATCTATATTACCCCTTTTGACGGGGCAAATTTCTTGGGAAAAAGCTAGGAATTTAGTATTGATTGCTTTAGCCAGTTATAAACCAAGCCAAAAACCATCAGAAGAATTTAGTCAAAAGTCTGAGTTAACTCCAGAAAGTCAATTCTAGATTAATCAATGTTATGTACCAGTTATTCGGAAACCTATTAACTCACTATGGTTCTGCCTCACTGAATCATGGACAATCAAAAGGAAATGTGTCTTTTATCAAGACACTTTTGTGGCACGATAAGGAGCATTCCACAGTGTCTGGGGATGCTATCCGTTGGGCATTACGTTACTATTGGCAACAACAATGTTATGCAGTAAATCGCTTTTGGAATGCGGATACTTTCAAAAATATATTAATTGATGAAGATTTTGATCCTGTTCGATTTATTGATGATGATGTATTAGGTTACATGAAGACTGAAGCTGCGAAAGAAGAAATAATTGAAGAAGACTCAGAAACTCAAGGTAAACAGGATAACGGAAAAAGAAGCAAAAAAACTAAAGGTAAGTCAATCTCACGATTAGGAGCATTAGGAGTGAATCGTGCGATTTCTTTAACTCCCTACAATAGAACTAGGACGTTTAATGCTAAGAGTGGAGGAGACAAAGACAGAACATCGCTTCATTTCCACGAATATCATAATACCCGTTATCAATATGGATTTGCGCTAGACCCCAATCACCTCAAAGACAAGTCTCGAATTTTTGCTGTTATAGATGGATTGATGTCTATCCGTAAAGTAGGGGGACACAATAATGTGTTTTGCTATGATTTTTCTCCTGAAAGTATGGTGTTTCGCTGGACTCAAAAAAACTCGCCCCATTTTTTCTATTGTTTTGAACAACATTCATTAGAAGTAGAACCCATCATATCTTCTGACTTGATTGAACAAGTTGAAGTAGAAGATATTGATGGAAATGAGCTGTGGATTGGGGGTAAGATTGCTAAAAATCTACATCTCAAAGATGCTCATATATTTCTAGGTAGAGAACAAGCCGTTGCTGATTTAAAACGAGTTATTGCTAGAGATTTAGATTTAACTGAGTTTCAACCATCATCATGAGTTTGATAGCTCTCTATGTTGAAGTTCCTTTTGCTACGTTCCGTCAATCTCACGCGAGAGAATATGGCAAAACTTATCCCGTTCCTCCTCCGTCAACTGTCTATGGAATGTTGCTTTCTTTAGTGGGAGAAACAGATGCTTACAAACATTGTGGAGTACAGCTAGCCATAGCCATGCTGTCTCAACCGAGAAAATCTAAGGTACTACGGAAGTTGCACCGTTTTAAAGTAAAAGATTACAGCGATTCTAGAAACACCATACTTGAGTACCAAGAGATACTGACGGATATCAAGTTTATGGTTTGGGTAGCGTCTGGAGAAGAGCGAGTACAGCCGACTCTTGCCGAAAGGGTAGAACAAGCACTGATGCATCCTACTTCTGTTCAGCGATTTGGCTGCTTGTACCTGGGAGAGAGTAATGATTTGGTTAACGTGGTGAAATTGGTATCGGATGATTATCGGGGTGAGTCTAGGCGGTGGTTGATTCGAGATGATGAAGGATTAATTACTTTACCCTATTGGGTTGACCATGTTGGCTCAAGGGGAACACGCTGGCTGCGTTATAGGTTGCAGGAAATATCTACTCAGTCTCCACCAGAGTCTTCTTGGACGACAATTTCAGTTCCTTTTTGCAAGCATCTGTGAATGATGAGTAGATTGAATCAGGAAAAATGGCTGTAAAGCTTATTGAGTGAGTGATTCAGAGTTTGAGGAACGATTGACGGTGCTTGCAATTCTCTGAAAGTACTGTGGAATATGGATTTGAGCTATTGAGAGAATCACTAACTTAAAGAATATTTGTAACTTCAGGCAGCGTCTCAGAGAGATGCTTGTAAAATTGGCTGTAAGCCCTTAGCTAACTAGGCGTTTGAGAAGGGCTGTGCTTCGTGGCTTTATGTCTATAGGCGTTGCTCAGAGCCGATTTTTACGCGTGGGTTATGCCCACTATATGTGCTTCGTGGCTTTATGTTTATAGGCGTTGCTCAGCCAAGTTTGGGTGGACAATGGTAAAAATAGTGTGGTCTTGACAAAATATTTGTCGGGAGTGTTCCAATTGTTTTCTGCCGTTTGCTACGATCGCAAAACGTCAGAAACCTTATTGATATTGGTTGGGCTGACTGCCGTTCGCGTCCTCCATCCTGACAACTGAAAATGCTGGCATCTAGTATTATTCCAATCCAAATTGCAGCCCTATCCTTGTCTATCCTCCTCGCCAGCCGCCAGGAGGAAGACGGTAGCGTGATTGCGCCACTTTCAGTACAAAATGCGGCGAAGTTAGGTCTTCGTCTCTATGAGCGATATGGCGGGGACAAAAAATTAAGGTTGCCCCAAGCCCTTGCAGATGGCAAGCGAGTAACGTCCGAAGATATTGATGAGATACTGGATTTTTTTGAAAATGCCGAAATAGATAAGGAGAAGCCAGGGTGGGACAATCAAAACTATCCTTCTGTGGACTGGATTCGCTGGCTTCTGATGGGAGGCGATACAAGTTGGCACTGGGCTAACACCGTTAAAGAACTAGCAAGAGAGATTGATGAAAATCCCAGCGACGAATGAGTAGGGCGTCGCATCCAGCAACTACAGCAGTAGATTGAGACATGGCAGGAAATGCGGTCGAAGTTGGGAGGGATTGACGGTGAAGGATCGATCGCTCATTGCTCATAGACTTTAACTGAGATCGTCGTGCATATTCATGGCTAAAAGTCAATAAAAAAGTCAGAATAGTTGGAAGTGATTTGCGCCTTCCTGGGTGGGAACACTAAGGGGTAGTGCCATAGTGCCACTGGTTGGCTGGAATGATAAAGCATGAGCAATGAAGCGAATACTTGCCGCGAGTATGTTGAGCCGAAACTAGAAACGGCAGGCTGGGGAAGGAGAGCAGATTCACCGCCTTTTTACACAGAGCAGTATTATTTCACGGACGGACGCATCCGACCTAAAAATAGGCGCAAACCTCGTGGTGAAAGAAAGTATGCTGATTATCTCCTTTGCTACACCCGCGATTTTCCGCTTGCTGTAGTGGAAGCAAAGCGTGCAAGAAAATCACCTGACGAGGGACTGGAACAGGCTAAGGACTATGCCCAGATTCTGGGGGTCAAGTTTGCCTATTCTACTAACGGTACGGGCATTGTAGAGTACGACTTCACTACGGGATTGCAGTCTGAGGTGATGGATTCATTTCCCAGTCCCGGTGACCTTTGGCAGCGATTGAAAGACTCTGAGGAATTGGGTGATGATGTAGCTGGGAAACTGCTGACTCCCTTTAGTTTGACCAATCAACGAGTCCCTCGCTACTACCAGCGGATTGCGATTAATCGGGCAGTCGAGGGAATTCTTAAAGGTGACAAGCGCCTGCTGCTGACGATGGCGACGGGGACTGGGAAAACCAGCGTGGCGTTTCAAATCTGCTGGAAGCTGTCGAATATGGGTTGGAATCGAACCGGAGAAGTTCGTCCTCCCAGAATTCTGTTTTTGGCAGATAGGAATGTGTTGGTGGATGACCCGATTCTCAAGGACTTTAACGCCTTTAGTGAGGATAAAATCCATAAGATTCAAGGGACAGCTAACAAGAGTCGCGAGATTTACTTTGCGATTTATCAGGCGATCGCAAAAGACAAAAACCGCCCCGGACTCTACAAAGAATACAGTCCGGGTTTTTTTGACCTGATTATCGTGGATGAATGTCACCGAGGAAGCTCACGCGAGGAGAGCAACTGGCGGGAAATTCTGGAGTATTTCCAGCCTGCTTACCAGCTAGGGCTAACGGCGACACCGTTGCGGGATGATAATGTTGATACCTATAAATACTTTGGCAACCCGCTTTACATCTACTCGCTAAAGCAGGGAATTGAGGATGGTTTCTTAGCGCCCTATCGGGTGCATCGGATTAGCACGAAATCGGATAGGGATGGTTGGCGTCCGAGTGCGGAGGATGTGGAACGCTATGGGCGCGAGATTCCGAATGAGTATTTTCTCACAGGGGATTTTGAGCGGAGACTTGTCCGAAAAGTGCGGACTTGGGCGATCGCTCGTCACATTACCGATTTTCTCAAGAAAACTGACCGCTTTGCTAAGACAATAGTCTTCTGTGTCGATGAAGACCACGTTAAGGAAATGCGGAAGGCGTTGAACAACCTCAACAATGACATCACTAAGGATAATCCTAACTACGTGTGTCGCATCACATCTGATGCAGGCAAGGTTGGTAAGGCACATCTGTTTGAGTTTATGGACAAGCAGAAGCAGACGCACGTCATTGCTGTTACCTCGAAGCTGCTGACAACGGGAGTAGACGTACCGACTTGCAAGAATATTGTTCTAGCTCGTGTGATTCGGTCAATGACGGATTTCAAGCAGATTATCGGACGCGGCACCCGTGTTTGTGAGGAGTACGGCAAGACATCCTTTACTATCCTTGACTATACGAAAAGCACGGTTCTGTTTGATGACCCAGAATTTGATGATGAACCGGACGAAATTGAGAATGAGGAAATAGACGACCAAGCGCAGATTTTTGACGTACCTGAGAACGGTAGCGAGGCAGAACCGCTTGACGAAGAAGATGAGGAGGGAGAGGAACCTTCCGGTTTTAGGGGTATCCCAGAAGATGAGGATGAGCTACCTAGGAAACTTTTTGTGGATACGGGACATGATGAGATTGTTGGGGAAGTCGTCTATGAACTCGATGCCAATACGAATCGCCTCGTCCCTTCTCGGTTGATTGACCATACTAAAGAGCAGGTTCGCACGCTTTACCGTTCTACCCTAGAAATACAGCAAAGGTGGGCTGACCCGACGCAACGGAATGAAATTATTGATAGGTTAGCGGAGCGGAATATTGATTTTGATGAGTTGAAAGCAGCGACTAACCAACCGGATGCAGACCCCTTTGACTTGTTGTGTCATATCGCCTTTGGTGCGCCTGTGCTGACTTGCCGACAACGGGCGGAACAGTTGCGCCGTCAGAAACCGGACTTTTTTGAGCAGTATGGGGCTGAAGCCAGAGAGATTTTGGAAACGCTATTGGACAAGTATGCAGAGGATGGCATCGGGCAGTTGAAAATTCCAGGGGCTTTCAAAGTTAACAAAGAGTTTGGAAAATATGGCAATGTGTCTAAGATTGCCCAGCACTTTGGAGGCACTGACCAACTGAGGGAAGCAGTGAAGCAACTGCAAATTTTGTTGTACACGGCATAGGCGGATTGATGGCGAAACAAACCAAAAAGCAAGATAAACCTGTAACGACCGCACAGAAGCTTGGAAGCAAGATTAAGTCAGCGCGGGACATCATGCGGAAGGATAAGGGACTCAATGGAGAACTCGACCGCTTGCCGCAGTTGACTTGGATTTTGTTTTTAAAACTGTTGGATGATTCCGAGCAGTTGCGGGAGGAAGAGGCAAGTTTAGATTTAGAACGGACGGAACCCTTTAAACCTGCGATTGAATATCCCTATCGCTGGCGAGATTGGGCGGCAAATGATGAGGGAATGAGCGGCGACCAGTTGAAGAGCTTCATCAATAATGATGAGGTAACGTTGCCGGATGGCACTCGCTGCAAAGGGCTTTTTGCTTATTTGCGGAGTCTTCAGAGCATTACGGGTAAGGGTCGCGAGGATGTAATTGCTAAAGTTTTCAAAGGCGTTAATAACCGCATGGATAGCGGTGCGCTGCTGCGGGAGGTAATCAATCTGGTTAACGATATTCACTTCAATGATTCAGAAGAGGTGAATATCCTCAGCACCTTCTACGAGTCCATGCTCAAGGAGATGCGGGACGCAGCAGGAGATTCAGGCGAGTTTTATACACCCCGTTCCGTTGTCCGGTTTATGGTTGAGGTGATGGAACCTCAAATCGGGGAAAGTATTTTTGACCCCGCTTGCGGTACGGGTGGCTTTTTGGTGGAAGCTTACGAGTATCTGAAACAGCAATGTAAGCTTCCCCAAGATTTGGAGATTGTTCAAGCGACGATTGCCGGGGGTGAGGCGAAGTCTCTACCCTATATGCTGGCGCAGATGAATTTGCTCTTGCATGGGTTTGAATACCCCGATATTGATGATAAGAACAGTCTGCGCCATTCGCTCACGGAGTTGGGGATAAAAAACCAGGTCGATATTATCCTCACGAATCCTCCCTTTGGTGGGGAAGAGGAAGGCAAGATTCAAAAGAATTTTCCACCGGATAAACGCACAAACGAGACAGCGCTGCTATTTCTCCAGTTGATTATGCGGTTGCTGAAACAAAAACCGAAACCAGGGAGAGCAGGTATAGTTTTCCCCAATGGGGTTTTATTCGGTGATGGTATCTGCGGTCGAATTAAGGAAGAATTACTCAAAGAGTTTAACCTGCATACGATTGTGCGCTTGCCGAATGGGGTGTTTGCTCCTTATACCAGTATTCCGACCAATCTGTTATTTTTTGACCGTTCTGGCAGAACTGAGGAGATTTGGTACTACGAGTTACCTCTGCCAGAAGGACGGAAGACTTACACGAAGACTAAACCGTTGCAGTATGAAGAGTTTGCTGATTGTTTAGCTTGGTGGAAAAACCGAGAGGAGAATGAACAAGCCTGGAAGTATAACTTTAGAGAGGCGTATGACAAGGCAATAGCTGAAGCAACTCCCCATAGGGATGCGGCGAAGGAAGCCGAGGAAATGGCGAATCAATGTGCTAAGAGTGCTAAGGAGTTAGAGGAGAAAATTCAGAGTTTGCAGAATTTGATTCTGGACTTTTCACCGAAAGAAGAAATTAAGCGAATTAAAAGTCAGATTGAGGGGCTGAAGGATGAGATAACACAGGCTCGTTCCGAGGAGCAACGTCAGCGCGAAATTGCTAAGGATGAGCAAGCGAAGGGGGATGCAATTTACTGGGCGATTTACAATCTTGACCGCAAAAACCCGAATCGCCAGGAGGATTTTGAGCATTTACCGCCTGAGCAGTTATTAGCCGATATTTTGGAGAAGGATAGGCGGGTGGCTGAAATCATGGCAGAGATTCAGCAAGTTTTAGCAGGCAAGGGGAATGAGTAAACATTGGTCACTGGTGCGATTAGACAAAATACTTCAGCTTCAACGACGTTGGTTGAAGTTAGACCCAACTGAAACGTATGCCGAAATTGGTATTCGTTCGTTTGGTAAGGGAATATTTCACAAAACTCCGGTTGTAGGAGCTTCATTAGGAAATAAGCGCGTCTTGCAGATTCAACCAGGCGATATTGTGTTTAACAATGTGTTTGCCTGGGAAGGAGCTGTTGCAGTTGCCAGTGAAGCAGAAGCAGGAATGATAGGTTCACACCGCTTTGTAACCTACACTCCTATTGGAAATCAATGCAGTGTTGAGTACCTACGGCTGTTCTTCCGTTCTCAGTCAGGGTTAGAGGTTCTCAGGAGAGTATCACCTGGTTCTGCGGGACGTAATCGCACTCTAAACATAGCCCAGTTTGCCAAGCAGGAAATCCCACTACCTCCTTTAGAGGAGCAGCTAAGGATTGTAGCGCAGGTTGAGGAAGTGGCGGGAAAGATTGAGGAGGCGCGAAGACTACGCAAGCGAGCGGAGGAAGAAGCAGCCACACTCCTTGTACAAAATATTGGACACATATTTAAAGCAGCAGCAAGTCAAGGAAAATTTCAAATCAGATTAGGCGAAATATGTGATTTTCAGGGTGGTTCACAACCCCCCAAAATGAATTTCTCTTATGAAGAAATTCCCGATTATGTAAGATTAATTCAAATTAGAGATTATAAATCGGATGATTATATAACTTATGTCCATAAAAATTCAGTGAGAAGATTTTGTAATGCAGAAGATGTAATGATTGGTAGATATGGTCCTCCAGTGTTTCAAATTCTTCGAGGTATTGAAGGTGCATATAATGTTGCTTTAATGAAAGCAGTTCCAGACGAACGTAAGTTGTCCAAAAACTTTCTTTTTTATCTTCTGCAAGAACCAATTTTACACAAAAAAGTCGTAGATGATTCACAACGAACGTCAGGACAAACTGGGGTAAGGAAAGAACTGCTAAAAAAACATGTGACATTTGTACCACCTATCCCAGAACAGCACAGGATTGCTGCTTTTCTTGACAATCTCCAAGCCAAAGTGAATGAGATGCACACTTTGAGAGCAGACGCAATTGAAAAAGTAGATGCCCTGCTACCTTCTATCCTTGACAAAGCCTTGAAGGGAGAACTGTGAGGGGAAAGAGGGATGCGATTTTCGGGAGGATGAGGGGATGCGATCGCTTTTTGGGGAGAGGGAGGTGTGCGATCGCGTTTTTGGGGAGGATGAGGGGGTGCGATCGGGTTTTGGGGAGAGGCAGAAGTGCGATCGCGGATTTAAAGTACCACTAGGACACAAAGTTATCTATTTTTCCTGTCCATATATCCCTTGAAACCAATTCCACTACCAAAACCACCGCCAAATATGATAAGCACTTTGAGTATATCTTGATAAATAGCTACATCTTTATTCACTAAGAAAACCGTCAAAAAGCTAAAAAATAACAAAATAATAACAATATATATTACAGAATATTTTCGAGCTTCTTGAGTGTCTTTAAATACTCTTTCACTATCTTTTTCTACACTCTCAAGTATTGTTGAAATATGCTCTCCAGTAATTTTTTCTTGAAAGGAGGATGTCAAAGGCATAGAAATGCGCTGCATTGAGAGAGTTGCTTCCATAACTCTCTTTACTTCTGGAGGAAGGTTCTCTAGTTCAGCAGTAATATTCTCTAAATCTCCTCCTTCCCTTTCTTCTTCCCTATTACTATCTGAACTTTCATTAGATTCAGGCTTCTTTTCAGACATACTATTTGCTCCTCAAAAGCCTCAATACCTCTGAGCCATAATCAACTCTTTCAATGTTAGAAAATTCTTCTTCAACAAAAGAAAACAATTTAGAGCGCAAAAACTGCGATAGCTTACGCTCTAGAGCTTCTTGAAGTCTTTCTTCTACTTCATTTTCAATAAAAATAGAGCAGGCATGACGAACTAGAGCCTTATATGTCTTATCGCTTATTTCCCCATTTGAATATAAATATGAAAAGTAAGACAAAGAACCCTTAAGTTTTTCTAGATTCAATTCCGTGAAACTAGAATTACTTGAGGCTACACCTTTTTTAAAAGCCGATTTTGCTATTCTTGCCATTCTTTTGTCTTTTACAAACACTGGAAGATTCCTCCGTTAAGAATATATAGTAGATTACCCTCCCTAACTTATTTTTTTGATTGTTTACACAACAAAAATAATAGGATATAGATACTAATGTACTAAAATAAGATATATTACTCTCTGCATAACCCCTTATCTCTATATCAATAACATTTTATTGTAACATTTTATAATAAAATGTTCAATTTTTATTATAAAAATAAATAAAAAGCTTATTTTTAAAAGTTTTAAGTAATCTAACAAATAATAAGGTTTGAAAGTACAAGCACTTGCTAGATGAAGGGATGCGTGAAGCGGAGCTATCGCCGCTAGGTAAATTGCTCATTTACTGTCAATCCCTTTCAACTTCTCCAGCAAAGCTTCCCAAGCATTAACCTGCTGTAGTTGCTGGATGTGAGCGCATTTGGCAGGATAAAGACATGCAATCATGCTTGGCAAGATGGAAAGAGAAGCGATCGATTATCGCTGTGCTATCTACGCTCTGATACAAAAATCAGGATGAACCCAGAACACTTTCAAAATAGCCCTACAGGGGAGTTGGTACCAATTGGACAGAATGAAAATCCCTGCTTTGCGTTTGTACCCAAACCCCTAGCACCAGCGCTGCAACTTGATACAGAAATTGTGTGTACGCTATCTGAGGCTGATCGCGCTCTGGGAGAACTTGCAGGATTAGGGCGCACCATGCCTAATCCTAATCTTCTCATCCGTCCATTCATTCGTCGTGAGGCAGTTCTCTCCTCGCGCATCGAAGGTACACAGGCAGATATTGCCAATCTCTATGCCTATGAGACTGGACAGCTAACGCTTCCTGGTATTGTTCCTCCCCCACCAGAATCTGATGTGAAAGAAGTACTCAATTACGTGCGTACACTGGAATACGGCTTAGAGCGACTCAATACTCTGCCTGTATGCAAACGTCTGATGTGTGAACTCCATGAACGGTTAGTAGACGGCGTGCGTGGTGAGACAGCTACTCCCGGAGAGTTCCGTCGCCTTCAAAACTGGATTGGTTCACACGGGAGAAGCATGAATGATGCCCGCTTTATTCCTCCTCCAGTGCCAGAAATGTTGGGATGTCTTGATGAGTTAGAATCATACCTCAACAGCGATTGTGCCTACCCACCGCTTATCCGCATTGGTCTGATTCACTACCAATTTGAAACTATCCATCCCTTTCTGGACGGTAACGGACGTATCGGGCGACTACTCATCTCGCTTCTGCTATTGAGTTGGAACTTGCTGCCACTACCCTTGCTCTATCTAAGTGCGTTTTTTGAGCGCCATCGGCAAGACTACTATGAGCTATTGCTTGGTGTGAGTCAACGTGGAGCGTGGCGTGACTGGCTATTATTCTTTTTACGCGGTGTAACAGAACAGTCCAGAGATGCTGTTGTTCGAGCGAAACGGTTACAAGATTTACAACTAGAGTGGCGGCAACTGTTAACACAAGCCCGTGCTTCGGCTCTAGTGCCACGTCTGGCAGATAGTTTGTTTGAGTCACCCGTACTCACCATTCCCAACGCTCAGGCTATCCTGGATGTCAGCTATCGATCTGCACAACAAAACGTCGAGAAACTCGTTAACGCGGGTATTTTAGTACAAGCAGGAGAAGCCTCCTACAATAAAGTTTTTCTCGCACCGGAAGTTTTAAAAATCATTGGCTAAGTAGCGTCAAATTATACTTTTAGGTCAAAAAGTATAATTCAGTAGGATAGAATTGTACTTAAGTGAGATTCTAGTAGTCTGACCTGCCGCCCTAATTGCTGGGTTATTTGAAGTCACTGCGTTTGGCAGGATGAAGGGATGCGATTGGGTTGAGGAAGGAGGATGAGGGGATGCGACGCTTTTTGGGGAAAGGGAGAAGTGCGATCGTATTTTGGCAGGATGAGAGGATGCGATCGTGTTTTGGGGAGAGGGAGGTGTGCGATCGCATTAAAGCCAACGTCTTTAATGCATATCATCTATTAATTCCTCTAATACTCTGTTTTGGTCATCCTCTGATAGATTAAAGTACACTTTCTTCAAAAGTTCTGGAGTTGCATTTTGAACAAACCAGTCTTCATTAGGAGTTTCATGTATTCCCAAAAAAAACTTTAAACGCTCTTCTATAGCTCCCCTATCTGGTTTTTCTAGTTGACCAATCCGGATTAACCAATCTCCATTTGAGTCTTTGAAAGAGTTAGCATCAACTGTGCATATCTGGTGAACTAGGGCAAAAGAATCTTCATCAAGACCATTTTTACTGGTGGCTTTAATAGGCCATGTTGTTGGTAGACCTTTATTTCGTTCACTTGAAGTCAATGGAATAAGTGTAAATGTATCTATATAGTTAGAGCCATCTTGAAATTGCTTACTTGTCCAAACGATGTGGGGATGACCTCCCCGGAAAACTCGGCTAGAGTTAATCTTCAGTTGGCAAGAGTGATGTTGACATTCAACTTCACCTGGTTCGGGTAAGTCGTAGATGTAAGTATGACTCAACTTACATCTAAGAACTACCCTGTGAGGATTTATATAGTAGATCCAACCTTGTCGGGGGGGTTTCTGTCCAGACACTTTGCTTTATTGGTCTAATTCCTGAATTAATCTCTCTCTCTCCTTTTCTAGGTTAAGGGGCACTTTCTCTTCTGGCTTATGTGCCTCCTTAACCTCCAGCATCGGAGCAGTGCTATAAACATAGTCAAGTAATTGCTTAATTCTATCCTGACCTGCACCTGCCCACTCTCTCCTAATGTTCTCAAGTATTAACTTGAGACTTGCAGGTAATTCAAGTTCCTCGGCATTAGCTGCTTCTGGACCAAGTCTAATCAGCACAGCGTCCCCCTCTGAGTCTTGGAGAATTTCCTTACCGTTCATTTTAGCTAGAGCCGCATCTATATCTTCATGCCAAGGTCCATGCAGATAGTAATACCAGTCTAGTTTAGTAAGCTGCTTTCCTGTCCATTTGACAGAGTAAAGATCGGCTAAATACAAGAATTTGACGAGTTGGGTTTTAGTGATATGTCCTCTTGTCGCGTACACGAAATACTTTATAAGTTGGTCTAACATGGCTCTTTCGCCTTCTGAGTACTAGGCAACTTGGGGTTCAGCATAGGTACAAGCAAGCATCTTTGCAAGAGCCTCTTCATTACTTCACTTGATTGTATATATTCAAGTAAAACTTATAATCTTAACAATTTCGTTTGAAAAATGTAAAGGATTTGGCTCTTGAGGCTTGAATAGAACAATTGTACTATCAATGAAGCCATATAGCTGATTAGGATTTGTAGTATGCAGATTTGGATACTACAAATGTCCATCTATTGGAAAAAGCGTTCTGGTGGGTCTGGGGAATCTGTTTACGCTTATCTCTACCGGAACAAGCGAATGAATAAAGGATTCTTCCTACTTCACCAACGATGATGATGGTTTAGCTCAACGGTGGTACGAGCGCGTGTGGTGTAACCCATCGTTCAACAGTCAATCACCTTTCTCCGGCTCACTCTCCACCTCAACACCATACTCAATAAATAGACGAGTAATAGATATATCCAGTGCTTTAGCTAGCTTCTCAACATTCTCTAGAGAAGGATTACGTCCTCCTCTCTCAATGTCTGAAATATAGGTTTGGTGAAGCTCAGCCCGCTCGGCAAGTTCCTCTTGAGATAGGTCTAATTCTCGCCGACGCCGCCTGATGGCTTTCCCAAAACGCTTGTTAATTTCTGATTGTTGTTTTTGACTCACCGCACGATTGTCAGAAAGTGCGAGTCATGAGTCCATAGACAATAAGTTAAGCTTTATAGACTATAAGTAATAAAATAAAGCAAATTGCTTTCGGGAACTTAGCTATGCCTGATATCCCCTCCCACCTGCCGCCATTTGCTCTGCCAGAGGTCGTTCCTGAACACGTTCCCCGACAACAGTTTCAACTCGGCGAACAGGTGCGCTGGCGTCAAGTCCCCAATCCTGACTTTGGTTGCATCCTTGGTGTTGTCTACACTCACTCCGCTAGCTGCTCAGTCACAGGTCTTCACTACTTGATTCTCCTCGATCAACGAAGTCCTTCTCACTCCATCACGCATTATGACTTTGCCTTTGAAGAAGATATCGAAGCGCTAAATCCACCCCCAATAGCTTGAGACAGCAATCATCATGTCTGAACCAGAGGCACGTCAACAAGTCCTCCAACTCCACAATCAGATGTTCATGTCTCCCCAAGTGTTTAGCCATCGCTGGGGATTCGGGTCATTAGAATTAGCTCAAATCTGCTGCGTCTCGCAATCAACCACGAACCATTGGTTAGGGGGAAGAACCAGCCGCCGAGAAGCAGGGCTTCCTTACCAGAGAATAATGGCAGTAGCGGATTTTTTGTTGGAAAACGCTTCTCAAGTTCACCCGCTCTTAGAACAGTGGCACTCAAACAGACAACAAGGTTAATTCATCCGTGTTTTGCCAACAATTTTGTCAAATTGACAAGACTTTTTCTTGAACTCTTGACCTGCACGAAAGATGGGGAGTAGTTTGCCAAAAGTAGTAGCGATCGCTCCCTGTTTGAATGAACTCGATTAGCACCTTCGACATCACCAAATATCCTCTGCTGGATATCCTCAAAGACATCAAAATCGGACGCATCCAACTGCCGGATTTCCAGCGGGATTGGGTTTGGGATGATGCTCGCGTCAAAAGGCTGCTGACGAGCCTATCCCTGGCTTACCCCGTTGGTGCGGTCATGCTACTCCAACAAGGTAATCCTCAAGTGCGGTTCAAGCCTCGCCTGCTCAATGGCGCGACGCTACAGCAATCCCCTGCACCCAACTTATTAATTCTCGACGGGCAACAGCGTTTAACCACCCTGTTCATGGTGCTGCTATCCGAGCAACCCGTCCTGGTTAAAGACTCCAACAGCAACAAACTCAGCCGCAAGTGGTACTACCTGGACATTGAAAAATCCCTCGACCCCAATACCGACCGAAAAGAAGCAATTCTCGCCTTACCTGAATCAAAAAAGCTGCGAACAGCTCATGGGGTAATTGATTTTTCTACACCATGCCAAGAATATTTAATCGGACTGTTCCCCCTATCAAAGGTCTTCTTTTTTTCGGAATGGAGAAGCAAATACTCTAAATTTTGGGGATACGATAGCGAAAAACTCAAACTCCTGGATACCTTAGAGCTGGAAATCCTCAAAAAATTCGAGCATTATCAGATGCCGGTCATCCAATTGCGAGACTCCTTGCCAAAAGACGCCGTTTGCCAGGTCTTTGAAGATACCAACACCTCCGGGTGCGACCTCAATTTTTTCGACCTGATGACGGCTAGTTACTGTGCTGACAACTTCAGTCTGCGTGACGATTGGAAGCGCCGAGAGGTTCACCTGATGTCTTTTAAAGCCTTGCGTTCTTTAAGGAATACAGATTTTCTTCAAGCCGTCACCTTAGCAGCTTCTTATGCCCGTCGCCAAGATGCCTTTCGTGCAGGCATAGTTTCCGAGAAATTACCCGGTGTTAGCTGTCGGCGCTCAGAAGTTTTGAAACTCTCAACCGAAGAATACCAGACTTGGGCAGACCCCATCACCAGAGGGTTTGAGGAAGCCGCCCGATTCCTGCACGCCCAGAAAATCTTTGACGCTAACCATTTGGCATACCCCATCCAATTAGTGGCAATGGCGGCAATTTTAACTGTACTGGGAAAGCGATCGGATAGCGAACGAGTTCGTTCTCAATTAGCGCGTTGGTTATCGTGTGGGATGTTTGGAGAGCTGTATCTACGCGGGGAGGTGCGAGCCGCCTGTGACTTAGTGGAGATACCCCTTTGGTTATTCAGCGGTGCCATGCCAACGACGGTGACTTCTGCCAGATTCTCGGTAGAGCGGCTCCTAAATGCCAGAAAACGCTATGGTGCGGTCTACCAAGGCTTGTCAGCGCTATTGCGCCTATCTGGGGCAGTGGATTGGAGTACGGGGGAAGAAATTAATGACGTACTTTATTTTGAACAAAGGGTAGAATCGCACCACATCTTCCCAGTTTCGTGGTGTCGAAAGCATGACATTGACCCGAAAAAATACAACTGCTTGGTCAATCGCACCCCCTTAAGCGCGAAAACGAATAAAAAAATCGGCTCCAAAGCGCCTTCGGTTTATCTCAAGGAGTTTGAGATGTCGGGAACCTCGCCAGAGAAACTGGATGAGATGTTGCGATCGCACACTATTGAGCCAGAGTTTCTGCGCCAAGACGACTTTGAGGGATTTTTCGCGGCACGGACAAAAGCCTTAATGGAGTTAGTTGGCAAGGCAATGGGCAAGAATTTAATCCTTGAACCGTTTGAGCCATCCGTGGCGGAGTATAAAAACGGTAACGGCAGTAGCCTACATGGGGGGATAGTGACGAATTATTGAGCGATCGCCGAATCTTGTCAAAAATCAACAATACAGGTTAAGTAAGCCTGTAATTTATCTTAAAATTCCTCAGTAAAATTTCACTTAATAAATTAAATTCTTCTAAAAATAATTGAGTGATAGATATATCAGTTTGATAACAAACTGGAATAACTAAGTTGCTCAGATGAAAAGGCTTATCATAATGTTGAGTTAAGGCTATCTTCAGTTGCTCCATAATCTTGCCCAAGCTAATAAACTGAGTCAAATCTTGATTAACGGCTCTTTCAAAACAAAATAAAATAAGCTGGAACTTTTTATTCAAAGCGTCAAGAGTAGGCTGATACTCTAATTTAGGAGCAACTGCAATCAAATCCCCAATACTCTTTATCTTGTACTGATTCCACGCCAGTTCATCAGCTGTTAATACTTGACTCTCGTCTTTTTGGCTTCCCAGCCAACGCTTACAACGAGAACAAAACCCTAGTTGTAAGGAATTAGCAATCACAGGTAAGCGGGAACTACAGTAGGGACATTCATTAACTAAGAGACAGTTGTGATTCAGACAAGCATCAACCTGTCGAAAAGACCACAGTAAAGGTTCATAAATCACCTTCTTCTCTTGTCGCCATTGCTCATTACACTGAGGACACCAGGCTCGATATTGACGAAATAATTCTCGCTCATTAATTACTCCTTTCCAAGTTAAAAGGCTTAAAAACACTAAGTCTTTACGCTGAGTTAGCTCTTTTAAAGCTTGGATAAGAGATTGCGTCTTTTCCCTCATCCCATTAATGGCTGGCTTGGCATCACTGTTACTGAAAATGGTACTAACATTCTTTTTAATGAAAGTAACCTTATATCCTTCACCCATCATCTGTGGAGCAATTTCTCCTACAATCAGTTTCCCAGAGGTAACACAATGCTCCTGAGCTAATCGACAGAGATAACTGCTTAAGCTTTCTGTATAGGGTGTCCCCACTCCAATAGGTTCTAAGTGATAAAGACGGCTACGCGGTGGAATAGCGGGTTTTTGCAAATCCCACATCTCCACCGAAGTGGATTCATCAACACTCATAATGATTCACTTGCTACTGGGTCTCGCTTGGGATTGCGTTGACCCACTCGTCGTCTGCTCGAACCCTTTGACTTGCTACCGTTGTTCTCTTGCTTATCGTCTTTACCTGAGTTAGTTTGAGCTTCCTGAACTTTTTGTTTCTTTGGGTTGAGAAGTTCACGCAATTGGCGTTGGCTCTCTTTACTATCAGTCAGCCTTTCTTCACCCTCGATCGCATCTTTTGCCATTTGTATGCACTCAGAGGTTAACTTTGCTGTTTTTTCGAGATGATTAAGGGTGAGAGTCGTTGCTTTTTCTTCAAGAGCGAGGTCAAGTGCTTGTACCAGCCAATCTTTAAGTGTACCAATACAGCCAATGCTACGTTCGTAGCAGTACTCCCAGTATTTGTTCACTAGGCGGGGTGTTTCTGGTAATGGCATCCGATACAGCAAATGTTTTAGAGCTTCTTTAAACGCCTCAATATCCTTCTCGTCCTCTAGGCGGTAGCGAGGCAAGTGAATAATCCGAGTACGTCGGCTTAATTGGGGACTCAGTTCGAGGAAGTCCAGAAGTTGATAAGTCCCAAACCCAGTCCAGGGAATTTTGGTCGTATTCACGGCTGACTTAATAGAGTCCATGTGAGCTTCCAAAACCTTTTGGCTAGCCATCTTACCAATATCCTGAAATTCATCTACCGCTAGAGTGTAGGGTCTACGGTGAGACAACGCTTGCTCCATCGCTAAACGCAAGCTATCTTCAGTTGCCCTTGACTTAACAATAAGTTTCCCTTCGCTATCACGGCGGATACCGTCTTCGGTATAGCTAATTTTCTCCTGAATCAGTGGTTCATCGATAGCAATCAGGGTACGTTTATAGAAGTCTTTCCACCTGAAAGTATCCTTACCTGGTGCAACTGCCTCAACACAGACAATCGGAATCCAACCGGGGTCGAGTTCCATCTGTGGCAAGCTTTCCTCAAGAATATTTTTCTCGACCAAGCGCAGTAATGTGGTTTTTCCTACACCGGATGGCCCCATGACTAGAATTATCGAAGCTCCTGCTGGTTCTCGAATGGCACGCAAAACTTGGTTATACACTAATTCCAGATTCCGGTGCCTTACGGTTTTACCGGGAGCCTTGAAGTAATCTAAGCGCTTTTGTGTTGATTGAGTGAGTAATTCTGGTGGGAATCCCTGCTTAGTTGCCATCACCATTCCTCTAGAGGTTGAAAATTTTCAAAATCATCATCCTCATCATCCAGCGGAATAGACTCTGTGGACAGGGGTAAACTTTCACTTTCATAGCTTTTAGACTCTTCAAGATGGTCTACAGAAGAATCAGTATCTTGTTCCACATAATCACCGTCAATCAGTGCATGTACCGGCTTGACTTCCAAATCCCGCTTGCGCTGCGCTAGCACAGCTTTTTTCGCCTCTCGTGAAGGTGGCGATAAAGCAACCTCTTCCTTTTCTACAGAGGCAAAGAACTGAGCAAGTTTTTTGCCTGTGATTTCAGTAAATTGCCGATTTTGAATCTCGTTAAGCTTTTTTAGTTCAGCGGTAGCAATCATCAACTCTCGTACTGAGTGACCTTGGAGTTCTTGGAGGTAACCTGAAGAACATTTCACCCACTCTTTATTGACGTAGGCATAAGCCACAGTGATATCGAATGGCTCATATTTCACTTCTACATCTGTATCCCGAACCTTTATCCCACTGAAGGATTTGTGCCAGTAGTAGAGGTGGTTAATTTTTACCCCTTGCCGCGTAACTTTTCTTTTGCCTTCTCGGTCTGTTGGTGAGGGGAGCGATAGTAGCCGAAACTCGTCTGGAGAAATGAGCAAATGGTCTCGACTACCTCCTCTGGCTAGGCCAGCCTTGAAGGCATCTCTAGGACTCTGCCTTAAGGCAGGATGAGGTGAGGCTTCATACACTTCATAAACATATTCACACAGGTATTCGTATACCTTGCCCAGCGTCCAGACTGCCTGATTTTTCGGATTGACGCCTTTGGTTACCTGCCGAACATTTCGCATAATCTGGGTGTTGCCCTTTAGATTGTGCCAAAACTCCTGGTTGGCAACCCCAAAGAAGCGTTCAATGACTGAACCAAAACGTCCCTTAGCTGATGGTCTTTGTTTCTTAGTGCATCGGTAGTAAGCGAGGAGGGTTTCAAAGTCGCTGCTGTTAAATTCTGCACCATTATCTACCACGATGATTTGGGGAAGGCGACCAAAGCGTTGGACGCAAATTCTCAAAACCATCATGCAGGAGCGGTAGCTGGGTGGATCGAAAGTCAAGTAAGCAGCAAGTATTCGCCTTGAGTAAGCGTCCATCAATAAGGTTAACCAGGGACGCGCTTTATTGCCGTTACCATCACACAAGAACTCTAAGTCACCGCCAAGAGTCGCCATAATTGAGCTGACTAACTCAACATCGGCTTCGGTGTGGTCGATGTGGCAGATTTCAAACGGACGTTCACCGTGGGGAGGTGTTTTTTCTCTGTCCAAGCGCCAGTAGAACAGTTCCTCTTGATAAGCGGCTCGATGTCCCTGGCGCTTTAGAGTTTTCTGATAAGCAGGACGCCCGTGAACGGTTTTACGAAACAATTCGTAGCTTGGGTGCTTAATTCCTTGTTGGATGCATTCTTCTTTAAAAGACCAGTAAATTCGGCTGATTGACTGCTGCTTGAGGGTTTCATACTTGTCCTCAATAAACGCCTCCATCAGGGTTCGGACTTCTTCACTGATTTTTGGCTGGTAATTTCCCTTCTGTTGATGGTTCGGTAGGAGTCCGATGAAGCCTCGCTGGTAAATCTTTTCGGCTTCTCGGTAGCTCGCAATCCAACGACGTTCGGAGCTATTAGGTTTGGTGGATGAGTTGCGATTGAGGAAGGGTTCAATCGTTTTGTAGCGACGATTGGCTTCTTCCCGGTCTCTCTTACTGGCTTTGCGGAGTATTTCCTCAACTTCAGCATTAAGGCTTGATTCGGTTTGGGCTAGAAGCCCCGTGATTTGTCCTTTCTCAACTAAATCCTCGAACACCTTATTGGGTAGTTGGATAAAATCGTCATTGTCTTTCAATAGTCCAATCGAGGTGTTCCCCGTATTAACAATCTGCCAGTTTGCACCATCCCAGGATATTGGTGTTCCGGCACTAACTTTAACGGCGCAAATTTGGCTTACAGACGTTGGGGGAGCAATCTTGGTCACTTGAGCATAAGTGAAAGCTTCTTCTTGGTCGAGAAAAACTTGCACCTGCTCCGGCTGCCTCAAGGGAACTGCACTGAGGTCAACGTACACTCGATCAGTAGCAATCAGGATATTGAGGTCATCGACCTTAGCTTGCTCAACACGATTGAGTAAGTCGGTTAGGACAATTCCCGGCTCGGCTTCTACAACTGAAAGGACGGCACGAGACACCTCCTCATCTACTTGTGGCAACTTGGCTTGAAAGTAATCCTCCAGCCAAACAAAGTTTCTCTGGAATATCCAATCAATTTCAGCAGATGAGCGAAAACAGTAGTACAAACCCAATGCGTGTGCGTACTCTTCACCTGGAGGGCATTGCCACTTACCAGGCTCTGTGAGCTGGTAACGGTTCGGACTCTCCTGTGCTTTTTTGAGTAACTCCTCTTGTGTCTTGCACTCTTCCCAGCCTGCGGTGTTTTTCCGAATGACGAAAAAGTCCGGCGTGTGTAACTGGCGAATGCGTCGTCCTGACTTACTCAGGTAAATAAGTTCAATGGGGGGAGGCTGGTCGTAGTACTCCAGCACATCTTGGTCATGCTCTAGTTTATAGATATGCGCTAGCTCGTTACGGTGTGACTCGAACTGAATCGTTCTCCTCATCTTGCGGCTGGGATAGCGTCCTGAAACGTTCTTTCTACCCCCGCCAACAAGCCGCGATGGTTCGGATGAGCGAATTATTTCTATGCTCTTCCTCGCTAGTTCCGTCATATTAAGGCGGCGACACCAGTTTTTGAACTCATCTTCAGTGAGCATCCACCAGTCTCCTCTTACTCCTGAACTAACGGTTTGTTCCTCACCTAGCTGGGTTTGAAACTGATGAGAATTTTACGAGTGCTACACAGGTGGTCAATTAATAGGTTGAGTGATTCCTTGAATATAGGCAAAAACTTCCATAATTTAAAATAAGTTTCCTCTACTTAAAAGGCTTTTTATTGAGAAGTATTACAATTTCCTTTACAAATGAAGATAGCTATGCTCACTTGAAGATGAGCAGGGTAGCTCCTCAGTCGCTGGTCGGACTGAGGTGAGAGTTGGTCTAATACCTATGGTTTTTGTCGGGGATACGGTTTGCGATTTTGTGCCAACTTATGCCTAGGATTTCTCTTTTTGCTCAACTTATGGTTGTTAAATGGAGATCGGGATATATTCTCCTGAACAAGAGAATGCCTATTACAGCGGCTCTTATGCTCAACTTATGGTTGTAGTTTTGCTCAACTTATGGTTGTAGTGACAAAAACCTTGATTGCTTGGTGAGGCAGCTTAGTATTTTTATTAGCGGCTAAGGAGTTCTGAGGTGACAGCATTAGCTATCAAGTAGTAAATTAAATATAAATTTAAAGGTAAAAATAAAGATGAAACAGAATAGAAAAAGGAGGCAATTAATAGATAATTTCTATTGTATTAAATTTCCTTGTAATCGATAAATAAATAACTATTCTAAGCTATCAAAAGCATCTATCGATAACTTGAGTCGCTCTTTCCCACGAGTATTGATAAGTTGACGCCGAAATTCTCCAATAAAGTCTTCTGCTGGGCCATAATGGTCGGCTAAGTCCCAAGTCGTAAAGCCTGCATCCATATACTGGAACATACTCTCGATAGCGCGCTGTGAGTCAATGCGTCCGTGTGCACCCGATACTTGCCACATGCCGTTTAAGACACTACAGATATTCAAATCTGGGGTGAATTGAAGTCGGCTTGATGCGGATAGGTTCATCGGGCTTGTATGATTTGACAATGGCTTAAAGGCTTTACAGCCGCAGGCACCCGTGGCGCTAGGCTATATTAATTGTTACAGATTGTTATATAAACGTTAAGTTCGGCTTCAGCGTGGGCTGAAGGGTTAGATTAAAAGTCACATGGCTCAGGAAGCGATCGCCAACCCATCCGCAGAGGATGTGAAGAGAAACATTTAGATGTGCGATCGCTGCCAATTGTTCCTGAAGAGCCTAAGTTTTATGAAAATTACATAATGCTTTGAGGAGAATAAAAAGCTTTTGATTAATTCTCCCGAAATTAGTTGCCGTCCCTGTAAAAGGTAGCATAATGAATCCAAGTTCATCCTACCGACTGGGAATTCTACGATGAAAGTCCTGAGTATTGAGTCAGGAACGCAGCAGGGATATCTCTGGCAGGGTTTTAAGTCGCCGACTTGATGGGTAAAGAGACAACCAATCTTTTTTCTGAACAATTCCCTAGAGCGATCGGTGGATGTTACTCAGTACTCAAGACTCCTACAGCCTATATCTATCAGCCAATTTTTAGCTCGACCCATGCACTACCGAGTCACTAGAGCATTCACTCTTCTAATAGGATGAGTCTTCAAAGAATTTCGTTCGCATCTGCCACAAGACCCTAGTTGCTCTCTACAAGGCGTTACGTATTGTAGCTGTTTAACTCGTCGAACGCTTTCCATCGTTGAAATATCAATTTTTGAGGCAGAACAAATGGAAATCATAGCTATTGTTGTTCTTGGTCTTTCCGCATTGGTGGGCTTTTCTACCTCTAAACCCAAGCCCAATTTTAAGACAGATCCCCGTAGAGAGGAAGATCCAGATTGGGCTTTCACAGAAGCTTGCGATTCTGATAGCAACAGTGGTAAAGCATAAGGATTGCTCTAGAAGATAATTCATGCCCCCGTTGCCGCTTGCCGTGTTGGAACAAAGGCGACTGCGCTGTAGCACCAGAAAAAGCAGCTCGCTGGGTGAGGAGGAGAGGTTCAGCCTTCTGAGAGTGGCAATGGGAGTATCGTGTCTTAACAATAAGAGTTTAGTACTCTTTCGGCTTCTCCCTGTTTAAAGTTAAAATGTAATAATTTTTATTTAAAAAAATCTAAACTGTACCCTATTAGGGTAGATTCACACGCCAAGAAGATTTAATCCTATTAGGTGATATAAAGGTAGATGATCATTAGCCATCATTTCAATACAAGCTTCTGCTCCTAGTAATGGAGGGAATAGGTATGTTATGGGTTTTCATAATTTCATTGGTGACTGTCCTACTTTGTGCCTATATCTGTAGAAATTCCTCGGATGGAATCGCTACTCTCGCCAGTTCAATTTTAGTGATCAGCTTATTCTTGAGTTTGCTTTGTGCCCCTTGGCCGCTCCAGTGTTTACTTCTGATCCTAGTATTGCTGAGCAATAGACAATACTTTTTGCCTTCTGAATCCGTAGCCGAGTCTCAGGAGAACAAAAAAACCCAACTCATTTATCGTGGCGCTAAGTATGAAGCAACTACTCCCCCGATTGAGGTGGGTCAGGATAAAATAACTGGAAAATATCGGGGTCAAGTCTGGCGGGTTCGTACATAGACAAACATCTTTCCATGAATGCTCTGGTATGAGCATTCAGAATCACATTTTGTAATGTAAATTCTGCATTTTACCTGAGTATCGGTGGATTATCCTGTAACGAATGCCGACTCTGGAGTAAAAAGACAATATGGCAAAACCCGTCACCTCTGACATGCTCGACCCTAAAACGCCGGAGGATGTCGTAATTCGTGCACAGGCGCGTGAACCTGTTACAGACCCAACCCTTGGTATCGCTGTTAATGTAAATAGACAAGGAACTCCCCGACATCGTCTGGTTACCATTGGGGACTCTCTAACTCAGGGCTTTCAAAGTGGAGCAATTTTTAATACAAATCTCTCCTATCCCAGAATAATTGCCACAGAATTGGGGTGGAATCAGTTCCGTTATCCAACCTATGAGGGGCCAGGAAATGGACTACCACTCAACTTAGAGCACCTAGTTCGACAGATAGAAAATAAGTTAGGTGAAACCATCGATTGGTGGGAATTTCCTTCTTTCTTATCCCTTGTACGTAATTACTTAGATGAAGTAGAAGATTATTGGGAGCGTGGTTCTGGCTCCATTCCACCCGATCCTAGCGGAAAGATCAACCACAACTTAGCCGTTTATGGATGGGATCTACGCAATACCCTCTCAGGCACAGCACAAACCTGTCAAAGAGTTTTAGATCAGAATCCGGCAAAGGATGATTATTTGCGGCAGGTTGTCGAATATCACAACGAACGTGCGGCTATACGAGTGTTGAACACAGCACGAGATATACGCGGCAACGCCCTCACGCCCCTACAGGCAGCGGCAGCACTCTCGCAGGTGGGAACAACAGAAACCCTGGACGGAGATGGGATTGAAACGCTGATTATTCTCATCGGTTCAAATAATGCTCTAGGCAGTATTCTCACCTTCAATGTGAAGTGGACGGCTGAGGGTTATGACGATATGGCAATTAATGACCGCTATACCGTTTGGCGTCCGATTCACTTTAAGGCAGAACTGGATAAGCTGGTCACGGAAGTCAAGAAAATCCGTGCCCGTCATGTGATTTGGGGAACGGTGCCTCACGTCACGATCGCGCCTTTTGCTCGTGGTGTCAATAAAGATACTCAGGGTAACAAAGCCGACCCAGGGTCTCGCTACTTCCCCTTCTACACATTGCCGTGGATTAGCGACGATGATTTTGACCCCAAGAAGCATCCGAAGATCACAGGGCCTGAAGCGAGGGCGATTGATTGCGCGATTGACCAGTACAACGACTACATTACAGAAGTGGTACGCCAAGGCCGCAACGAAGGTAGAGATTGGTATTTATTTGAAACCGCTGGCTTACTTGATCGCTTAGCCTCTCGACGCTATATTGAAGACCCCGAAGCTAGACCCCATTGGTGGGACAAAGTGGGGGGCGAGTATCAGTTGCCACCTCAACTGCAAGCGCTGTCACCGGTGCCAGATTCTCGCTTCTATCGTTCAGGCCCCAAGGGTCGTACCAGTGGGGGGTTATTCTCACTCGATGGGATTCATCCAACGACCATTGGCTATGGGATTATGGCTCAGGAATTTATCAAACTTATGCAGTTGGCGGGGGTCAAGTTTTATGAGAGTGATGGAAAAACAGAGCGTTCAGGCGAAGTTAAAGTGGATTTTAATCGTTTAATTGCTGAGGATACTCTGATTTCTAATCCACCACGATCGCTCTCCAATGCAGTGGGTTTAATCAATTCGATTGACAAAAACTTCAATATCTTTAGTAGTATGCTCAAGGGTAGCTACTAAACAATCAACACTTTATATCCTCATCTTCGATTTTCAATAATATTCCAATAGGTTCCCTTCCAATCCAAGTGAGTGAGTGGGAACCCTTTGTTTTTGGTCTAAGCTGAGATGCCTCTCAATGGCATACCTGGAGCAAGGTTTCGGTGAATCAGAGGAATGGATCAGGTTTTATAGGGAACCCCCCTTACCCCAAATAGCGTCTTTAGAAGTGTGCAGAGGTTAAACCAAGAGAGGTCTTTTCTTGGAACACAACCTACTTCAAAACTCATGACGAGGTACTCGGCGTTGAGAGTTTGGGGACTCAAAAATGAGTTCCTTTGCTGAAGCCATGAATATTCGGTGTGGAGTCCAGTGGCGTATTCTTGATTAATATTTGCAAACCCAGCTTTAATTGGACTGGTTTTATCAGTATTGAAAAGTACTCCTACTAGTAGGATGGATTACGCCAGCAACCGCAATGCTTTTTGTAATGTGAGGCGCGAGACAAGACTAACATGACCAACGCCCCAAATCCAGGCAACGAACCGGAACCCACTTCTGAAAACCCACCCGAACAGCCCTCTACATCTGTGCAGAGGCGACGGCACTGGCAGCGTTTAGCGATTGTTCTCAGCCTAATTTTGTTGTCTGGGATTGGAGGAGGTTTAACATGGGTATGGTTTTTTGTCTACCGACAATTAGCACCACAGGTCGAGACGACGGTTAGTAAGCTCATCAATCGTCCAGTCAACCTGGGGCGTGTCGAAGGCTTTTCCCCCACGGGCTTACGGTTTGGTGCCTCCAGCTTACCTGCAACCGCCACAGACTCCGATCGCGCTACCGCTGAAGCAGTAGAGGTGTCCTTTAAGTTACTGCCGCTGCTGACCAATCGCACCTTACCCCTTGATATCACCCTAGTCAAGCCCAAAGTCTACCTCGAACAGGCTCAAGACGGAAGGTGGTTTGACCTCGACCTTCAAACGTTACCGAAAGGTCAGCTCGATATCAAACTCAACGTCTTGCGGGTACGGGATGCCGATGTTGTCTTGGTACCGAGGGGAGCATCGGGGAACTCGAAGAAACCCATTCCCCTCTCTCTGTCCTCCGGAAAGGCTCTTTTCCTCAATAACAATAAGCTAATTAAGTTTGATACAGGCGGGCAGTTGGCGGCTGGGGGAAATCTCACCATTAGCGGAAATACCATTCCCGCCACAGGAGAAATCAATGCCGCCATTTTGGGCAATGACCTCAGTGCTCCAGAGGTCGGTCGCTTAATCCAGTTGCCGCTGATTTTACAAGCCGGAGCGATCAATGGCAATCTGGAAGTTAAATCCATACCTAAAAAGCCATTGACGTTTTTGGGCACCGCTGGCCTGAAAAACGTTACAGCCCAACTCGATCCTTTGCCCCAGTCCTTTGCCAATACAACCGGTCAGTTGCGTTTTAAAGGCACGCAAATTCGGTTAGAGAAAGTCAACACACTATTTGGTCAAATACCCGCCCAAGCCAATGGAACCATAGATACCCAAGCGGGCTTTAACTTATCAGCGCAGACTCAGGCGATTCAATTGCCGCAGGCTTTACGAACTTTTAATATCAAAACCTTGCCTGTACTCGCCTCAGCCCAACTAAAAGCTGACCTTCAGGTAACTGGGACTCCGAATAAACCCGTTGTTTCGGGTAAGTTTACCACCACGAATGTGGCTCAAATTGATAAGGTGAAATTTCGGGTGATCGCCTCTGACTTTGGTGTCGTGGGTTCCACGTTATCAGTGAGCAACCTGCGCGCCTTGCCCAGCTTAGGCGGTTTGGTGACTGGCAACGGGCAGGTACAACTCGGTTCTAAGGGCGGGGGTGTGACCTTCAACTTCCAGGGGAATAACCTGCCGGGAGATGCGATCGCCTTAACTTACGATTTTAAACCCCCAGTTCCCCTCGGTCTGATTTCTGGTCGAACGCAAGTTGTCGGTTCCCTCAATGATGCCGATAATGTGCGAGCTACAGGTTCAGCCAATCTCAAAATCGCCGAGGGTTTCGTGGCTGTTAGGGATATCCAGGCCACCCAAAAACGCTTCACCGCACAAGTCCAAGCCTCGGATTTACAGGTAGGGCGTCTAGCAGAAGTCCCCCCCCAGTTTCGTGTCCCGGTTTCAGGCAACTTGCGGATTTCTGGCCCTCTGACGAACATCACTGCTGCCACGATTCAGGGCAGTGGTAGCGGAAGTTTAAATCTCGCTGGCGGCAAAGTTCGAGCGACAAATATCCAACTGGCGAATGGTCGCTTTACAGCACAAGTCCAAGCCTCGGATCTACAGGTAGGGCGTCTGGCAGAGGTTCCCCCTCAGTTTCGCGCTCCCGTTTCCGGTAACTTTACCCTTTCTGGCCCACTGACGGAGTTTAGTACAGCGAAAATTCAGGGCAGTGGCACAGGCAGTTTGAATCTGGCCGGAGGGACGGTGAGGGCAACGAATGTGCAACTGGCAGAGGGTCGCTTCACGGCACAAGTTCAAGCCTCTGGGGTTGAGGTACAGCGTCTCGCGACAGTTCCACCTCAACTCCGGGGGCCTGTTTCCGGCAACTTTAATCTTTCAGGCCCTTTAACCGAGTTGAGCATGGCTACAATTCAGGGAACGGGTACTGGCAGATTGAATGTCGCTGGCGGGACAATTCGGGCAACTAACCTCCAACTAGCAGAGGGTCGCTTCACGGCACAAGTTCAAGCCTCTGGGGTCGAGGTACAGCGTTTGGCAAAAGTCCCGCCCCAAATCCGGGGGCCTCTTTCCGGTACCTTTAATCTGGCAGGTGATTTAGCGAACTTGAGTCCTGCGACCCTTCAAGGCAGTGGTTCGGGGAGTTTGAATATAGCCGGAGGGACACTCAGGGCAACCAATGTGCAACTGGCGAATGGTAACTTTACGGCCCAAGTTCAAGCCTCTGGGGTACCCGTAGAGCGTCTCGGCAATGTTCCCCCCCAAGTCCGGGGGCCGCTTTCGGGTACCTTTAATCTGGCGGGTAATGTAGCGAACTTGAGTCCTGCGACCCTTCAAGCGAGCGGTTCAGGGAGTTTGAATATAGGCGGAGGGACACTCAGGGCAACCAACGTACAACTGGCCAATGGTAACTTCACGGCACAAGTTCAAGCCTCTGGGGTACCCGTAGAGCGTCTAGGTAATGTTCCCCCCCAAGTCCGGGGGTCGCTTTCGGGTACCTTTAATCTGGCGGGTAATGTAGCGAACTTGAGTCCTGCCACCCTTCAAGGCAGTGGTTCGGGGAGTTTGAATGTCGCTGGCGGCACCATCAGGGCAAGCAACATCCAACTGGCCAATGGGAATTTTACCGCCCAAGTCCAAGCCTCTGGGGTACAAGTCGAACGTCTGGCGCAGGTACCCCCCCAGTTTCGCGGTGCTCTCACGGGAGACTTTAATCTAGCGGGTTCCTTGAATAACTTGAGTCCCTCCACGATTCAGGGAAGCGGTTCTGGACGATTGAATGTGGCTGAAGGCACCATCAATGCTTCTAATGTGCAACTTCGTGAGGGACGTTTTCAGGCGAATGTTGAGGCAGCCGATGTCCCCTTAGCGAGTTTCTCCCCGGATTTACGAGGACGCTTGAATGGTCAATTGGATGTCTCTGGTTCTTTAGCCGCCCTTTCTCCCAATGCCATCCAGGCTCGTGGGCAAGTGAATTTTAGTGAAGGGATTGCTTTAATTGATCGTTCGCTCACGGCTGTGATTGATTGGAACGGTCAACAGCAACAGTTGCAAATTCAACAGGCGACCGCAGAAGGATTTCAGGCCAATGGCGTAGTTAATGTCAACCTCGCCAATCAGGGTTTACAAGCGATTCAGGGGTTCGATCTTAATGTTCAAGCCAACAACTTGAACTTAAAACAACTATCAGCCAATTTTCCCACTGCGACCAATGTAGCGGGACAAGCGGATTTTAACGGTCGCATTGCAGGCAGCGTGACGGCTCCCAATGTGAATGGCACGATCGCACTGCGAGATTTTGCCGTCGAGGGTCTGGCGTTTGAATCTCCACTGACGGGGAGTGTCAATACAGCAGCAGGACAGGGATTGAACCTGAATCTGGCGGGTGCCAATGACCGAATTGCGGTGGCACTTGGCTCCGACTACCAACCCGTCTCGTTTGATATTAAGCGGGGTGAGACGATTGCTCAAGGCCAGCGGCAAGGAGATGTGTTACAAGTAAGCACCCAGAAATTCCCGATCGCCCTACTCAAAGAGTTTACTCCTGTACCCCCTGCGATCGCGACCCAACCGTTGAAAGGAGACATCTCCGGCAGCTTGGATGTTAACCTGAAGACGTTCGAGGTTTCTCTCAATAATATTGCGATCACAGGCCCGATCTTTAACGCCCGCCGCAGCGACTCCTCCCAACCCCTTGATAATGAATACTTGCTTTCGGGTAAAATTTCCCGGACAGCGGCTGGCCCTCAATTCCAAAACGTTAAACTTACTGTCAAGCAGGGAGAACTCCCGGTTGTTGTCGCCGCCTTGCAAGCGTTTCAACTGATTAACGTTACCCCGGCGAATCTCAGCTTCAATTCTCAGGGCGGCACTCTGGTTACACCCATCCTCTTGGACGATGTACCCCTGCAAACTCAGCTACGGCGTCTTTCAGAAATCAAGGCATTGGAGGAACAGCAACGTGAGCAACGGGAAGCCTCATCTGTCTTACCCGACATTGCCGAACTCCAAGGTCGCTTCACGGGTTCCGTAACTGTAGATGGCTCTTTGGCTACGGGTATCAGCACCCAAATTAATATTGAAGGTCAAGATTGGAAATGGGATACCTACAACATTAGCCAGGTGAGTGTGCTGGGTGAAGGGAGATTTGAAAATGGAGTTCTTTCCCTGTTACCCCTACGCATTCAATCCGGAAACAGTCTCATCTCCTATTCCGGAACCATAGGTGGCGAAGCACAATCGGGTCAGCTTCAATTACAGAATATTCCAATTGACCAACTCCAAACGGTTCTTTCCAAAGTTCCCAACGTACCGCCCAATCTGGTTGGCTTCACCGGTTTGTTGAACGCTACCGCTACACTCTCCGGTAGCATTAAAAATCCCCAAGCCAGAGGGGTAATTACCCTCGCTGATGCAACGCTCAACCAGACTAATGTTCAGAGAGCGCTGAGTACTTTTAGTTACAACGACGCCCGTCTCAACTTTAATAGCGAACTCCTGCTTGCCGAGTCGGAAAATCCCCTGAGTATTGGCGGTAGTATTCCCTTTATGCTACCGGTTGCCACTGTCGCACCGGCGTCGGACAAACTCAACCTCAACATCAATGTCCAAAATGATGGAATTGCCCTGTTGAATCTGTTTACAGGGGGGCAAGTGAGCTGGGTGGATGGCACAGGTGCTGTACAAGTTGAGGTTTCTGGAATCTTGAATCAGCAGACCAATCGACCGGAACAACTGGTTGCCCAGGGAAGTGCGAATATCGAGAATGCCACCATTCAAGCGTCTGCACTCCCCGATCCCCTAACCAATGTCAAGGGTAAAGTCGGGTTCAACTTTAATACGATTGAGATTGTTGAAACGCTGACGGGTCAGTACAGTGGGGGTAGTGTAACGGCAGTGGGAGCTCTCCCGATTTCTCAGGGGGGTTCTCAAGACCAGCGCATTGCGATAGATATTGGTGAACTGGGATTAAACCTGAAAGGACTTTATCGGGGTCGGGTTCAAGGAAACGTCGCGATCGCTGGCACGGCACTCAACCCTAAAATTGGGGGTGAAGTCACCCTATTTAATGGAGATGTGTCCCTGGCTGAGCAAACGGCAGCTACTGGTGGTGGCGGTGGCGGTGGTGGCGGTGGGATTGGGGGTGATTCTACCTCATCGAACCGCGTTGAGTTCGATAACTTAAGGCTAAAGCTGGATAGAAACGTCCAAATTACGAAAGCTCCCATCTTGAATTTCCTCGCCGATGGTACACTCACCCTGAATGGCTCTTTGGGTAACATCGAACCGGAGGGGACTATTGATATCAAGCGCGGTCAAGTCAATCTCTTTACCACCCAGTTCCGCTTGGCACGGGGTTATGAAAATACAGCCCAGTTTACACGCAAGCAAGGACTAGACCCCATCCTCAATGTGCGCCTCGTGGCATCGGTATCAGAAGGCACGCAACGGCGACTTGCAAGTGACCCCCTATCCGCTGAGATTAACGATGCTCCGTCACTGACGGGTGTGGGTAGCCTACAAACTGTTCGTATTCAGGCTAAGGTGGAAGGCCCCGCCAGCCAGCTTACGGATAATCTGGAACTCACTAGTTCCCCATCCCGCAACAAATCAGAAATCGTGGCGCTCTTGGGGGGTAGCTTTGTTGATACATTAGGTCGAGGAGATACCACACTGGGTTTGGTCAACCTTGCAGGGTCAGCATTGCTCGGTAATGTACAAAATATTATCGGCGACGCCTTGGGATTGAGTGAGTTTCGTCTATCCCCCACGATTATTACAAATGAAAAACGGCGATCCTCGGCTTTAGGACTGAATGCTGAAGCTGGGGTTGACATCGGTCGTAATCTCTCGGTTTCTGTGTCGAAAGAGTTGACGACCGATCAAGCGGCTCAGTTTGGTCTGCGTTATCGAGTCAATGAGAAGACGCTTCTGCGAGGTTCAACTGATTTTTCGGGCGATAGTCGGGCGGTGGTTGAGTATGAAACTCGATTTTAGGTGATACAAATTGGCTTGGTAAATCAAGACAGAGTGCTGACCGGAGATTCTCTGTTTATATAGCAAAAGGCAGAAGACACAGGGCAAAGGGCAGAAGGGTTTTTACTGCTATGTGGTCGTTTGGGCCGTTAAAGAAAGTCCTAACTCTTATGGCTACAGCTATACCAAGTTGCAGTCAAATATCTTTACCAAGGTAGTCGTTGATCAGGTTTATAAGGGGGGTTGGCAATCAATTACAATCTCCTTCGTCCTAGGCTGAGCCTGTAGTAAGTTCAAAAAATTCTCTTTGTTAAAGCTTCGTGGATCGCCTCTTTGACCGGAACGATCTACAGCTTTATGAGTTGTAATCCGGTAATCAGGGACTCCTGTTTTGGCGATTAACCAGGCCAGTGATTGGTATTGAGCCTTGGTATAACCACTATGTCGTCGGCGATTATTATTGCCATCTCTTGGTGTTTCTAGAGATACATGATAGGCAAAATTGTTGACTGAGGGAGGATGTTCAGGACTGGTTTTTACGGTTTCTCGTCTATTTTCTCCCTCAAAAACCGAGTTCCCCGCCCCAAAAGCTCTCATGTCTGGAGGCACAATATAAACAATTTCACCGGAGCGTTTAATCAGTGCGTGATAGCTCACTTGTTGCGAATCCAGTGGATGTGGAGTTTGGAATAAATTAATGGCACTCCTAGCTGAACCAACGGTTTCATGAATCACAACAATGGGAGCGTATTGGGCAGGTTTACCATATAAGTCATTCAGAAAACGTTCTCCATAGTTTGTTGGATGGGCTACAGCAACGGATTCGATGGGTTGGGATGGAGAATTGTTAAATAGTCTTAAAAGACCTTGTCTATTCATAGGTTCCCCTGTAGATGGATTGACTTCACTGCCAAGTTTCCTAAAGCGAGAAAGGGTAATGGGCTGAAGCTCAATATCACTGAATTGATTCCATGTCTGTTTATTGAGTTCTGGCTGTAGAGCACACCTGGATGGAACAGCTGGAGCCAGATTTTTGGAATCGCTACTGGAGTTAGGGGATAACTGATGGGGTACTCCAAACTCGTTATCACTAACCAATTCTGTTCGTCCCGTCTTCGGACTCACAATTATTACTGTTAACCACAAAGCTAATAGGAATATAAGACTTACGAGATATTGTTTCATAGACGAATATTCACCTAATCTTTACTTTTTCAATGACGCTGAATAGATGTGAGGAAGTTCCAAAGATGATTCTATCTGGATACGGCTCAATTCCAGCATTTTTGTTCCACCTGCCCCATCTGCCCCACTTGATGAGGAGCAATTATTATACCTTCGAGGTAGAGGTAGTATCAAAAGATCGAACGGAATCAGCGGCGTGCGAGCGCAACGTAGTTTTGCTGCTTCGTTTCAAAATCTTTCTCTAGAGAGGTTACACCTTGTAATTGCTTCGGGTACTCATTTCTCAGTTGTTTAAGTAAAAAGATAATCGAGCCATCAAACGTTTGCCTAGGCGGTTAATCAGTATTCATTTCCATTATTTTTAAATAATTTTTTCAGGGTAAACAATAGTAAAATTTGTTCCTTTTCCTGATTTAGAATCGGTGCTAATGACCCCTCCTAGTTTAGTCAGTTCTGTGCGAATTACATCTAAACCAAACCCTAGCCCTGCTCTCAAATCCCGCTCGTCCTTAGTACTAAAATCGGGACAGTAGAGGAGTTCATACACCTGTATTGTGGATAGACTTTGAGCTTCATCAATTTTAATCAGTTCCTTTTCAATCGCCTTAGCTTTCACCCGTTCCACATCAATTCCAGCACCATCATCAGTAAACGAAATCACAATCTTGTTACCTTGGCGGAAGGCACGAAGCACAATCTGACCCACTGGCGATTTGCCTGCTGCCTGCCGCGCCTCGGGTAACTCTATTCCGTGAGCAATGGCATTATTAACCAAGTGAGTCAGCAACCTGGGTAACTGTTTCAGGATCGATTCTGGGATTAAGGTTTCCCTACCATCGATAATTACCTCTGCTTGCTTGCTATACTCATCAGCTGCGTTTTGTACCGCACTTTTGAGGGGAAATATTTGCTCTATTTCAGCAAAGGGTACCTGAGGATTGATTAGAAGATCTAAGTGAGCCTTCAGAGCTTGAAATACGGGTTCTGTATCCGAAATAATCTTACTAGCCTCGTTTTCAGTCAGTCCAAATGGTTCCTCTAATTTATTCACCAATAAATACAAAGCATCAACAATTTGCAGAAATAGCGACTCAAGTTTTTGATCAAATTCAACTGGATAATCTCTTAAAGCTTCGAGATTTTTTTGGAAGCGATGAGCTGTTTGATTAATACTACTTAACCCAACCACTGCTGCCCCCTCATTAATCGAGTGGATGGCACGCAGTATCTGATAGACTACCTCTATTTCTTTGGTCTTTTGTAGATTCAATAAACATTGTTCCATCGTATAGAGATGGTCTTTTGCACGTCCACCAAAATCCTCGATAAATTGCTGTTGTTGTTCTGGCTGCATAGTAGTTTCCTGATATCCCAAAGCTAGCCCGTATAGCGACTATTAGGCAGTATAGACTTCCATAGTTTTCTACACCCTCACCCCTTCCAATTCCTCATCCGTCAACTCATACAACGATTGCAACTTTTGCAACTTCTCTTCACTCGGTTGCCAAAATCCTCGCCCATGCGCCTCCAACATCCTACCTACAACATTCCGAAATGCCTCAGAATTTGCCTCTCGCAACTTATTCGCCATCTCTGCATCTAACGCATAAGTATCCGCCGCTTGGTCGTACACCCAAGAATCGGTAAAATCAACCGTACCCCCCCAACCTATTAACGCTGTCATCCGTTGCGAGATTTCATAAGCACCGCCAGAACCTTGATTCGCCATCGCATCTGCCCATTTTGGATTCAATAACTTTGTGCGATATTCCAAACGCAGCAAATCTTCTAATTTTCGGGGTGTGGTGTCTTTCGAGAAGCTTTCCACAAAACTAGCGCTAACTTTTTTCCCTTGTTTTTGTTCCGCTGCCTTCTTCAACCCTCCCGTATTCGCATAGTATTCCTGAATATCCGTTAATCCATATTCCACGGAGTCAATTTCTTGCACAATGCGATTGGTGGTTTTCAGCAGTTGGTTAAGAATTTCCGGACGCGCTTGTCCTTTATCTTGTCTGCCGTAACTAAAGGAATTGCGGCTTTGCCAGGTATTCCCTAACTCATCGCCATTTTCCCAATTTCCATCTACAACTTGGTCATTTACCAGAGAACCAAAATCCCCAGTCGGGTTAGAAAATAATCGCGCAGAGGCATTATTTATACCTTGCGATCGCAACGCCAAAGCATGTTTGCGGATAAAATTCTGCTCCTCCGATTCCTCTGCTTCCGCTGCCCGTTTGAATAAGTCATCCAGCAATTCAATAATATTGACAAAACTATCTCGAAAAATACCCGAAAGATTGGCTAACACATCAATCCGAGGATGCCCAACCTCTGCCAACGGTTTCAACTCATACCGCACAATTCTCCCCGTCCCTTCTTTTACGGGTTCTGCTCCCACTAATTCCAGCAGAATACCCAGCGATTCCCCCTTCGTTTTAATCGCATCCAATCCCCACAACATCACCGCCACTGTTTCCGGATACTCACCCTGTTCTTGTAAGTGCTGGGTGATAATTTTTTGTCCAATTTCTCTCCCCCGTTCATACGCCGCAGGGGATGGCATCCGATAGGGATCTAACGCATGAATATTCCGCCCTGTCGGCAATACACCCAACCCATCGCGCAACAAATCACCCCCTGGTGCAGGCGGAATATACTCGCCATTCAACCCTCGTAAAAGATTCGTCAACTCATCGCTAGTTTGCATCAACAACTCACGAATCTTCAATCCCTCCTCTAACCTCTCCAAACCCACTTCTCTACGTTCTCCGTGTCTCTGTGGTTCAATTCTTCCCTCCGCAATTGCCTCCACCACTTCTTGTGACAACTCCTCTCCAAAATAAGCTTCCAGGTAAGATGTCAATCCTTCCGAATCTGGTACCTCACCTAAAGTATGTAATCCCGATGAAAACAGACGTTGTTCTACAACCTGCAAATACTCATACAACTTCACCAAATAATCATTAAAAGCATGAACGCTAAACATCCGCGCATTCTCCGGCGTAAAAGCCATCCCCAACTTCTTCGCCTCCTCAAACGGACAATCTGCCTCTAAGCCCGTGTCCACAATCTTCTTGCAAATTACCTCTTTGAGGGCATAATTCTTCTCAGAATCTTCCCGATATTCCGAAATTAAATCCCGCAGTGCCATTAATTCTTTATACAATCCCGCCCGACCATAAGGTGGTACATTGTGGGAAATCAGCACCCCATAGCCCCGACGTTTCGCCAAAATTGACTCGGAGGGATTATTAGCCGCATAAATATAAAGATGGGGCATATCTCCCAAGAGAATATCAGGCCAAGAATAGCCCGTATTTCCTAACGGAGAACCCGGTAACCATTCAACCGTACCGTGCATTCCAAAGTGAACCACAGCATCAGGCTTAAAGTCATTCTGTAACCATTTATAGAATGCGGCATATTGAGGATGAGGTGTCATATCCCGTTCAAACATCAGCCGCATCGGATCACCTGAAATACCGAGGGGCGGTTGCACCCCAATCCAGATATTTCCTAACTCAATGCCCCCAATTTGTAATTCATCCCCATATGTTTTAATACCCGTTCCTGTAAGGGATTTCCACTGCTTCTCGATTCGGGTAGTGAGGAGGTAACCCAGCCATTTTTCTAGAGTTTGGGCATTAACGGTGGAACCCCCCCTAACCCCCCCGTTAACGGAGGGGAATAATCTTGCTCCCTCCCCTTGTACGGGGAGGATCGGGGAGGGGTTCTCATCCGCTTGTTTCACCCAGCGAATTAGTTCTTCCCCATCTTCCGGTAAGTCCCCAACGTTGTACCCTTGGTCTTTGAGAGACTGGAGCAAATTCAGGAGCGATCGCGGTACATTTAATAAAGCCGCTGTCCCTGTTGCCCCGTACCCAGGTGGGAAGCCATACAGAATAATCGCAATTTTCTTTTCAGTCGGTGATGTCTTGCGTAGGGCAATCCAGCGCTTAAGGCGTCCGGTTAACCGCTTCACCCGTTCCGGAATCAGATAGATATCTTCTCCTACCAACCCACCGAGAGGTACAGGGTCGATTGCTCCATCTAATTCAGGCAATGCATATAAGACAACACTTTGCAACCCCCCAATTCCCTGGCGCGTCCAAGAGTGAATATCCTGAATCAACAGGGGGGCGGCAACGAAATAAGGCACATTTTTAGCCGAGAGGATGCGCTTGGCGACTTCCACCTGACGCCCTGCTTCCATCGAACCCGCCGGCCCCCCGACTAAGGGAAAGCCAATCGTCGAAACAATCGCATCTACCTCGACTGACTCATGAGAAAGAGAGGGTGTTTCCACATTACCCAGTTTGCGTTGGCTGGTTTCGTGCGTCGATGTCATCCAATCTCGCACGGCAACATGCCCTTCCACGCCATTAATAAAAATCGGCACTGGAATCAAACCCGCGTTTTCAAAGTGGCGAATCAGTTGGGGAATATAAGGCTGCTTGGTGACAACATGCTTGCGATACAGCAAGATTCCCACCACCGGCAAATGCCAGGTTTCTGGCTTGGCTTGGCGATACCATTCCAGATAGTGGCGAGGGGATTCAAAGTAATTGGCATAGTCAGGATGCAGCAATCCCATGTTGGGAGTTTCCACAGGGGGGGGAATCTCTCCCACTTTTAACCCCAGGTATTTTTCGGCTAGCGTCCAAAACATTGACGCCACGTTATCCGCGCCGCCTGCATTCCAATATCCGTAGATAATCAGCCAGTTGCGTAAGTCTTGAACTTTTTTGGCAGGGATGTATTTGAGTAGCTTGGGGCCAACTTTTAAGAAGCTGATGTAACCGGCGAGTTTATCTTCCTCTCGCCCATTGCTGAATTTGTCGAGGATAAATTTAACGGGTTTGGGCATACCCTTAGGCTTATCCCCAATTTTGAACGCACCGATTTGGGTAAGACTCATTAATTCGAGGGCAGACTCGAAAACGAGGCGAATGGGGATGTGTTGCACTCGTTCTCGCAGCCACAGCACTTGGTCGTAATCGAATATCAGACTGCCGAAGAAGACATCAGCGTCTTTGAGTGCTTCTTCAACAGCAGCAGGTTCGGTGGTGAGGGAGCGCTCGCTAAAAACCCGAATATCCAACTCAGGACAGCGCTGTTGTGCCAGATGAGCCGCTTTGCGGTACAAGTCAGCGTTGAACGATTCAAACCCAGCAATCAAGACGATGCGTTTCATGCCCCAAGCCCGAAAACTCTGTGTATTTCGATCTTAAGGGCGCTATCTGCTTACAACCGGCTGGACGCGATTGAATTCCACCAAACGCTAACGACTGAAACATCTATACCGTTAATCCTGTCTAGAAATACTGAACCTCCTACTTCAGGCGAACGCTATGCGACCTCGAAACGTCTTCCTGGCAGTTGTCAGCCTCTGTACTCTCGTTGGTATCGCCTCAATTTATCCAAAATCCCAATCCTCAGCACAGGTAGATGTTAAGAAAGCTACGGCGCAACAAGTTCGCCAACCCTTGCCAGGGGAAACTTCCTCTGAATGCGATCGCATCCTGATGAAACAGCGACCGTTGGTTAACCTAGGTGGGTATTTGGCTGCGGTAGGACAGAATGACCAAGCCCAAGAACTGCTAGATAAGATGCAGAATTGCGGTATCAAGTTCGAGCGGGCACGGGAGTACGATACAGTTTACAGTTTGGCTCAAGCGGGACAAATCGATCGAGCCTTACAAGTGGCAAATTCAATCAAGAATAATGGTATGAAAGGGGCTGCCTTGGTTCGTATCGTTGACACCTTGGCTGAAGCGGGAAACTACGAGCAAGCTCTGCAAATAGCAAATACCATAGCCAATACCGATGAGGCGAAAACTTCCCAACACCAGGCATTTGCTAACATCGCTAGCACCTTGGCTTCATCGGGACAGTTTGACCGTGCTTTGCAAGTGGCAAATCGGCTCGATGGCGTCTATAAAGCTAGTGCATGGAGTCACATCGCTAGCACCTTGGCTTCATCGGGACAGTTTGACCGTAGCTTGCAAGTGGCAAATCAGCTCAATGGCGAGTATAAAGCTAGTGCATTGAGTCGCATTGCTAGCACCTTAGCTTCATCGGGACAGTTTGACCGTGGCTTGCAGCTAGTAAAAACTATCGAGATTGAGTCTGCCAAACCCGTAGCCTTAGCTCGTTTGGCTGAGACTTTAACTGATGCCAGACAATTAGAGCAAGTCTTGCAACTGGCAAAGACGATTAAAGCTGACTCTGGGGGACAGCGTTTAATGTTGTCTCACATTGGCTTCAGTTTTGCTAGAGCCGGACAACTTGACCGTGCCTTGCAGCTAGCGGCTACCGTCAAAGGTGACAAGGATAAATCTGAGGTGTTGCGTAACATCGTCAGCGGTTTGGCTAAAGCTGGGCAATATGACCGTGCCAAAGAGGTCGCTTCTACCATCAAGGATGGCACTCATAAAGCTGGGGCGTTTGTTTATATAGCTACCAGATTGGCTGAGGCTGGACGAGTTGCAGATGCCTTGCAAGTCGTTTCTACCATTGAGGATCGCTCTTCCAGAGCCGATGAAAGGCTCAATTACATTGTGATGCAGTTAACTGATGCAAAACAATACAACTCAGCCTTACAGATGGCAAACGCGATGGGGGATGAGAATGAAAAAGCTTGGACGTTGGGTTGGCTGGCGAACAAGTTGGTACAAGCGGGACAAACAGAATTAGCTTCTCAAGCCATCAAACCAGCCTTTGAGATTGTTGGATTTGATCAAATAGTACGCCCATAAGGGTGTCAAGCCCACTCTTGTCTGGAAATTACTGAACCTTCTACTTCAAGTGAATGCTATGCAACCTCGAAACGTCTTCCTAGCACTTGTCAGTCTCTGTGCCCTAGTCGGTATCGCCTCAATTTATCCAAAATCCCCATCCTCAGCACAGGTAGATGTTAAGCAAGCTGCCGCGCAACCGGCCTGCCAACCCTTGCCAGGGGAAATTTCCTCTGAGAGCGATCGCAACATCGTGATGAAAGAGCGACCGTTGATTAGCATAGCTTGGTATTTGGCTGCGGTAGGACAATACGATCAAGCCCTAGAGCTGGTAGATAGGATGAAGTATTGCGGTTTCAAAGACATGGCGTTGGCTATGGTAGCCAGCAGTTTGGCTAAGGGAGGACAAATCGATCGCGCCTTGCAGCTAGCCAATACAATCCGACATCCCGATGAGAAAGCTATTGCGTTGGGTGGCGTAGCTGAGAACTTGGCGAGGACGGGAAAACATGACCAAGCCATGAAGCTGGTTAACGATACCATCAAGGATGACCTGAATAAATTACGGGTCTTAACTAAAATAGTTTCCAGTTTGGTTAAAGCAGGACAAATAGACCAAGCCTTACAGGTGGCAAATACAATCAAGCTTGACGCTAACAAAGTTAATCTATTGAGTCACACGGCTAGTACCTTGGCTGAGGCGGGTGAGTACGAGCAAGCCTTGAAAATAGCAAATACCATACCAACCGCTGACACGAAAAGTTACAAACACGGGGCATTTGTTGACATCGTTGAGAAGTTGGCTTCATCGGGACAAATCGACCGAGCTTTGCAACTGGTAAATCAGCTCGATAGCTACCATAAAGCTAATGCATTAGGTGCGATCGCAAGCAGTCTGGCTTCATCGGGACAGTTTGACCGTGCCTTGCAGCTAGTAAATACTCTCCAGAGTAACCCGGCTAAACCCCTAGCCTTGGCTCGTTTTGCCGAAAGTTTGACTGAGCCGAGACAATTAGAGCAAGTCTTGCAGATGGCAAAGACGATTAAAGTTGGCTCTACGGAACACCAGTCTATGTTGTCTAAAATTGCCATCAGTTTTGCTTCATCCGGACAACTTGACCGAGCCTTGCAGTTAGCTTCTACCATGAAGGATGGCGACAATAAAGCTTTTGCATTGCGTAGCATCACTGACAGCTTGGCTAAAGCTGGGCAATATGACCGAGCCAAAGAGGTGGCTTCTACCATCAAGGATCGCACTCATAAAGCTATGGCGTTTGTTTACATAGCTACTAATTTGGCTGAGGCTGGAAAAATAGCAGATGCCGTGCAAGTAGTTTCTACCATTGATGATCGCAATTCCATACCCGATAGATGGTTCTCTGAAACAGTGATGGTGTTAACTGAAGCAAAACAATATAACCCAGCCTTACAAATGGCAAACACTATCACATATGAGAATGAAAAAGCTTGGACGTTGGCTCAGCTAGCGAACGATTTGGTAAAAGCGGGACAAACGGAACTAGCGTCTCAAGCCATCAAACCAGCCCTTAAGATTGTCGAAACTAATTAGCCTTGTGTGCCTGTCATGTAAAGCTAATAGCCTGATAGCGAGAGCTACAGCTAGATTGTTGCATCAGTCCTCTAAGCTGAGAAACATAGCAGCTAATTAGAGTGGATAAGGTGAGGAGGCAGGCGATCGCTAAATTGGTGCATAAGTCCTCTAAGCTCAGAGACATAGCTGAATCAGCCATCAATGCAATTAACTTCCCATGGGAACTCAACCCTACCTCCTCACCCTGATTACACTATTTGCAGTCCTGACGCCTCAGCATGGGGTGAGTGCATCCTTAAATCCTGCTGAACTTTCAACAAGGGATGAAAGTAAAATTGTCCAAGCCGATGTTCTAGTGGAAGCTTCATCCGCACAAGGTGAACAGGTAGCCCAAGCGAGGAGAGATGAATCGGGAAAAGCCGAAGCACTGTTTGCGATCGCTTTCCAGTTGATTTCATTGGGAAAAATTGACCAAGCTCTGCAAGTGGCTCAAACTATCCCAGATGAATCCTCCAAAGACATCGTGTTGTCTGAGATCGCTTCCAAGTTGGCTGCATCGGGAAAAATCAACCAAGCCCTACAACTAGCTCAACAGATTCAAGAGCAATCCACCAAAGACGTGGCGTTGTCTGGCATCGCTTCCAAGTTGGCTGCATCGGGAAAAATCAACCAAGCCCTACAACTGGCTCAAAAGATTAAAGATGAGTACTCCACAGGTGAAGCGTTGTCTAGCATCACTGGACACTTGGCTTTATCGGGAAAAATTGACCAAGCCCTACAGGTTGCCCAAACCATCCCAGATGAATCCTTCAAAAAATCAACCTTGCATGGCATCGCTGACTACTTGATCTCATCAGGAAAAATCGACCAAGCCGTACAATTGGCTCAAACCTTCCACGATGAATCTACCAAAGACGTGGCGTTGTCTGGCATCGTTTTCAAGTTAACTTCATCGGAAAAATTCGACCCCACTCTTGCTCTGCAAGTGGCTCAACAGATTCAAGAGAAATCTTCCAAAAATTCAGCGTTATCTAGCATCGTTTCTCTGCTGGCTGCATTGGGAAAAATCGACCAAGCCCTACAAATAACCCAAACCATACCCGATGAATCCTCCAGAGCCTCAATGTTGTCTAGCATTGCTCAACAGTTGCTTTTATCGGGAAAAATTAACCCAGCCCTAAAACTCGCCCAAACCATCCCCGCTCAAGCTGAAAAAGACTCAACATTGCATGGCATCGTTGCCGAGTTGGCTTCATCGGGAAAAATTGAGCAAGCCCTGCAACTGACTCAACAGATTCAAGCTCAATCCTACAAAGACTCAGCGTTATCTAGGATTGCTAATCGCTTAGTTTCATCGGAAAAGTTCGACCAAGCTCTGGAAGTGGCTCAACAGATTCAAGATCAATCCTCCAAAAACTTAGACTTGGTTAGCATTGTTGCCAAGTTGGCTTCATCGGGAAAAATCGACCAAGCCCTGCAACTGACTCAACAGATTCAAGATCAATCTCACAAAGACTCAGCGTTGCGTAGCCTCGCCGAACAGTTAGCTGCATCGGGAAAAATTGAGCAAGCCCTGCAACTGACTCAAAACATTAAAGATGAATCCGCCCAAGGCGCAACGTTGTTTAACATCGCTCAACAGTTGGCTGCATCGGGAAAAATCGACCAAGCTTTGCAACTGGCTCAAGACATTAAAGATGAATCCTCCAAAGCCCAAGTGTTACATAGCCTCGCTCAACAATTGGCTGCATCGGGAAAACTCAATCAAGCTATACAAGTCGCCCAATCCCTGCCACTTGAATCCTCCAAAAGCTCAGCGCTGCGTAGCATCACTAATGAGTTGGCTATAAGGGGAAAAATCGACCAAGCTTTGCAACTGGCTCAAGACATTAAAGATGAATCTTTTAAAGCCTTGTTGTTGCGTAGCATCGCTCAACTGTTGGCTGAATCGGGAGATTTCGATAAAGCGATACAAGTCACCCAAAGCTTGAAAAATAAATACTATCAAGCCTCGACGTTGGCTGCGATCGCTCATGAGTTAACATCAACCGGACAAACTGAACAAGCCTCGCGAACTTTAAACCAAGCCCTTGAAATTGTTGCATCTAATTAGTTGATCTTAGGGATACTATCAGCGATCGCGCTCCGGACACTAGCCACAGGGCTATACCTGAATCAGCTAAACTTATCTATTACTTTGATTTGTGCCATTTCGGAACTTAGCCAGTTCCCCGTAAATTCGCTTACGAGCGCGATTAACTCCTCCTAAGGGTTGATGCTCTGGCAGAGTATGCCAGGGAGAAAACGATTGCTTTTCATCAAAGCACTTGCGTTCCTCGGTGTTAAAATTTTGCGCGGGAATTCTAATTGTTGCTACCTTGACATAAGGAGATTCCTGCTCATCCCACTCAACTGTTGGGTCTTCAATGGGCATCTTGACTGCATCTTTTTGCAGTTGAATTTTAAAATCAAAACAAGCATCTTGACTAGCCAAATGTTGGGTCATTGCGTCCCGCAGATAATTACTTTTATCAGCAGCATTGTCTGGATTGAAGCTTTCGCCCGTGACATGGGGAACCACAGAAAATTTTATGGCTTGATTGCCCAATTTGTAGGGAGTGGCACTCCAGTAGGGAATTTCTAACGGACTGGTAGTTAGTTTTGCTCTAATTTTCTGAAGCATGGGGAAGGCGTAAGCCACGGCTTGAAATTTTTCTTGTAGTTCGGCGGGTACGTCGGGCGGTTCGCCTGGTTTGAAAATAATTTTTTTCTCTCTCATCGCTTTGACAACAGGGAAAAAGTCCATGTAGCCCTGAACATCACGAATAAAGAAAGTGGGATTATTCATGAGAATAAAATCTTGCTCTCCTTGATGCTCAGAATCAGGGAGTACCATTTCACCTTCGACATCCATCAGCTTGATAGCCATCCCGCGAACATCACCGACTGTATCAGGCACAAAATCTCCAGTCTCCGGATTGCGATCGCTCCCGCCATTAGAAAAACGAATCCAGATCGGATAAGTTTTAGATTCCTTAAAAACCCCAACTTTCATATTTGCAGGGATATCTTCTTCAACGATGAACTCCCCCTGAACGTAGCCGTGACTCTTGGGATGCTGATCTCTCAGCATGGGGGGATGAGGTCTTTGTTGCATCGAGAATTTACTGATTGCCAATATTTTTTCAATCAGGGCTTCTTCTTCTTGTGCTGGATATTCTTTGCCTAACTCTAAGGGTGCTTCTGCCATGATAATAGGGTTACTTTTGTAAGGTTTGTAAATTTGCAAGTTGTCGAACTAGGGGTAAAGGCGATCGCTTCTCAACCCCTCATCTGCTGTTTTCGGGTGAAGAGGTGACGAGGTGCGATCGCCCCATAAATTAAGTGATTAATCGTCTGCGACCTGGTCTGTAGGGACTGACATCTTCCAGGTCTCATGCCACAATTTTTTAATTTTTTGAACGGTTTTTCCTGCTTTTATTGCTGTCCAGCCATCTTGGATAGCTTGCTTTTCTTCATCAGTGAGTCGCCAGGACAAAGGTGGTTGGTAGCGACCTCTCTTATCGTAAAATTCGGGAGCATCTTGTTTAGAGGGAAAGAAAATAGGGAAGTATTGGATATCTACTGGATTTTCCTCTAGGCGATCTTTGTATCTTTCCCATCGTTCCTTAAGGAGTTTTGCTTCCTTAGCATTTCGAGAGGCTAGGACTGGATCTCGTACCTTAAACATCGCCAGTAAGGGTCCTAATGTTGTCATAAACCAGCCCCCACTACCTTGTACGTTATCGTTGGCAGGAGATTCAGGAAAGGCGTTAATTTGTAGAATAAGAACCCGCCTGATATTTAAACTCTCAGGTTTTCGCCATTCATCAAGTCGTTCATCAAGCCACTCTGCGGCAGTTACGAAACCCGAGTTATCGAAATAGCCACCATCAGCAAAGTGATACTTCTTATCTGCTAGTTCCTGTTCCTTCCGATTATGACGGCAGATTGGAGAGACATAGGGAAATGTTGCTGATAGTCTTGCAGCCGTGACAACCTTCATATCATAGCCTTCAAAAAGACTATTGAAGTCTATATATTTTTTCCCAGGAGCCTTGCCAAAAGTCATGGGAGTGATTAAAAAACGCTCACCCGTTTCAACTAAAGTGGCATTGAATACAGGAATGGGAATTTGTCCATCAAAAATTTGTTTGCGCCATGTGCCTAGGGTTTTTGATTTATTACTTTCCTTTTGCCCATCTTTCATTTCCCCTTGCCAGTCTGTCTCAACGGCTGTACCGCGATCGAACTTAGGACGAATAAGGTAGGGAAATCCCAGGAAGCGCCACAAATCTAGGTAAGCGAAACCCCAACCAACAGCATCTAAAGTATCTGAGGTAGCAGCATCAAAACTATTCTTAGTAGCTCTCTCATAAGTTTTTTGCTTACCTTTGTTAATGTTCTCAGAGCTTTTCTGTTCGCATTCTTCTAAGAAACCATCTGTATTGAATCGATCTAGGTAGTACATTGCCCCTACCGATCCACCTGAGACAGCGCTAATCAAGCCTATTGCTTTGGTGAAACCTATTCCTAACTCTTGCTGTAAGCCTTTCAGCACTTGAGCTGTCCATCCTGCGGCTTGAATTCCACCCCCACTCGCACAAACAATTACTAAAGTTTGTTCTCCTGTTTGATGTTCAAGACGTTTTGCTAGAACTTGTTCAAAATCTTTAGACTTATCATCAACTGCTTTCTTGTCACCAGTATCTCCGGATAATGGATCGAGTTCAAAAAGATGATCTACGCCAAGTGCAAAATAAGTAAAAGCTGAGTAAGCCAGAAATGGGATTAAGAGGGGAACCCGAAAGTAATCAAGATAGAAAGTTGCACCACTACACAACAGTGTAATTATCGAAATGAGCAGCAGCACATATAAAAGAGCTGGGGCTTCGGCTCGGCGTGACTTTGATTTGGGATGAAAGAATAAACCAACAGCAAGGTAAATAACGGTTCCAATTACAAGAAAAGCGAGCGCTGCCAAATGTCCCGAAGTCAGCTCACCGCTCTGAGGCTCGATATAGCCTGCTGTTCCATGTTTGGCTAAAGAGGCGATACCACCAAGTATTTCTTTGAGGTAAGCGTTAGAGGCTAACCATTTTCTTGTTAAATCGACAAGAAACAAAAGTCCAATACTCAATCCTCCACCTGCAACTGTACTCCACAATATTGCATTACCTTGCAGCTTTGTCTTGGAGTTTTCTTTTGAGAGGACAATCGTTGTAAGGCAAATATATGAACTTAAGGCAATCGCCATCACATATTGCCAGAATTTAGGAATATCTATCGCTACTGGTACAGCAAAACGAGCAGCTGCATTATGTAGAATGATGGAAGTAGCCAAAACTACTGACATTCCAGCACTAACCGCGCTTACAATAACGAATGTTATTTGCCCGCTGCCACGAAGTACAAATAAATTCTTCAGCATGGCTGGCAACCAATACTGAGCGAGTACCGGAAAAAAAATTAACACTAATCCCATCAAAATAGGTACGCGCAGGAAGAAAAGATATTTCCAGAGAGCGTCGGGGCTTACCCACCATATTGCTATCGCTGCCAGCACTAGCAAAAGCCAAATACCTTTTTTCATTCTGAAACCTCAAGCTCTTGTTGTTTTGAAACCCAATGTGAATTTCGGAATTGCTCTGTCTTGAGAAAATATTAAGTTACTTTTGTAAGGTCTAAAGATTTGTCAATTAGTCAGTTTTTGAGCTAAGGGGAAGCAGTAATTGTCGTTTTAAACAAGCCTTAGATCGAGCTTTTGCGACAATCTCAAAATTTCTCCTTCCCCTTCCCACTGCGGTCGCCTGCTCCTGTGCTTATGTTGGCGATCGCACTAAAAGCGCAGTTTAAGCTAACTGTTTATCCAAAGCTTGGGGATTTAGTTGAACCAAATTACCATTGATAAAAAGGTACGTACTCAAGTCCACATGAAGTGGATAGTCATTATCTGAGGAAGCCCCTGAGCCTCCCATAATACCAATTTGCCCACCTTGTCCTACCACTTGTCCGACACTGACCGAAATTGCTTGCAAGTGAGCGAATGCCTGATAAACTTGGTATTTCTTGCCTTGAAATTCATAAGTGACGTCAAGTTGAATGTGAACTCGTCGTCCATAACCACCTTCTTTGCCTTGTTTCGTGACAATTCCGCCGTACCAAGCTTTCACTTTGCGGTCAGAGGCTACATAATCAATGCCAATATTGCGCTCAGATTTGGGTAAGATTTTTGATGTTCCATCCAAGAAGATAGCTTTTATTTCCGGTTTAGCAGAATGACCATGAGGTTCCATATATCCACCCGTAATCGTAATGTTACCTAGATGTGGATGAGAAAACTCTTGGTAATTACTAGAGTTGAGTTGATGTTCAGCAATCGTAATCGGGAGATTTAAGGGACGACTGGATGGGAAAATGAAATGCTCATCTCCCTCCACCCGTGCGACAGTGATTCTTTGACCGGGAAAAATATGATTAAAATTTTGAATGCTAGAATTAAGTGCTTTCAGTGCATCCAAAGTTATGTCATGACGAGCCGCTATAGCTGAAAGAGTATCACCTGGTTGCACAATATAAAGTCCTAATCCAGATGGACTTAATGGCTCTGGAGTCCGCATTACCTTCTTTGAGAAATTTTTGGCAACCCACGCCTTAAATTTTGGCAGGTTCGTATCGTCAATAGCATCGCCAAAAATATTTCCTGGACAACTGGTTGGGATAATCTGCTGATGAGCTTTGATATTTTCTTTGGGAATTTTATATTCTGTCATCAACCACTTGATTAGGTGGATGGATGATTTTTCCTGCATCTCTGTTAATCGGTCTCCTACTTTAGCAACGTGTTCAATCCCAATAGTAGTACGATTGGCGTTGGCAGCGTGCCAAGCTTTATCGGAATCTTTTACCATTTGATAGATGTCGCCATTTTTATCAATAACGTAGTGGGCAGAGACTTGTGATGTAGGATTTTTAAAATGTGCGATTGTGCCAGAGACAGTCCCTGCGGTTGTATAGTGAACGACAATTGTATCAATATCAGCACCCGCTCGACTGCTATGATTGGGGCTTTGAATAAAAGCTTTGATCGGTGGTTTGCTAACAGGTTCTGCGGTTCCGGGATGATGATGATTTATATGCTCGGCATCAGCGAAGAGTCGTTTTGCCTCAACATACACATTTAAAACCTTAGAAACATAATTGCTATCCCCTGCATAAATGGGGGCAATGAAGCGAATAAAATCCTCCGCAGAACTTACATTATTACGCCATCCTTCGTAGGGAGAACGCTCTAAAAAATGCCAGTAGCCTTTAATAAACTTTTCTAGGCTTTCAAACTTGCAATATTCGTCTTTACCATCACTAGCTTCGTATTTTACAGGCGTAGCAAATTCTTCCATTCCATCGCGCCATTTCAAACCACCAAAATTAAGATGTGCAGTGGCGAGACGGCTAGTTCCTCGACCAGATTCTAAGAGCCATTGAGCAACAGTAATCCCCTTAAGTTGAGGAAATTCAATAATCGTTTCTGCGTAGGCTTTGACCAGTTGATTAAAAAGTTTACTCATTTTTATCAGTCCTAAAAATTTACAACTTGTGTTCAATCTGTGAGATGGGCGCTCACGTTGAACCGCTTGTGCAGGCTAATACTCTTTTTCGTTGACTGCTCCTGCACATTTGCGATTGAACTCCGAACAGTTAGTAGCTTTTTGAGCTTTGCCTGAATTCAACGAATAACTCACCCTCAATCGCACTGTCGGTGAGAAAAAGTGAGTTTTTTTTGTAAAGATTGGTAAATTCCCTAGATCTCAAGCTACGGATAAAGAGCGATTCCTGCGGAAAGCAATGCTTACGCATCTTTCACCCTCATCTCTTCCATAACGATGAAACCAAGCTAACTGTTCGGTATACGCCTTGGCAGTCGGAAAAAGTCAGATAAAAGTCAGATAAAAAGTCGTAAAAATGTCAGATCGTCAGAGCAGCTAGAAGCCGTCAGTGCGTCTCCAAACTGACTCAGGACTCAACGATGTTCAATTTGCAGTGGCTTGAAGCCTAATCAAAACCACACCCGATCGCACTGTCAGTGAGAAAAATAAAATACTCCAGAAGGAGGATGTAAATTTTATAGGTATTGCTGTGTTACAGCCTGAAAAACCCAGTAAATTTAAGACTTACGTCAAGATGACTGGCAATGACAGGACAAGAAGCGCTCACCTTCGTCGATACATTTTTACGCTTTGCTCACCAAAGACAAAGACTCAATGACATTCAATCGGAAGTCTTTCTGCAAACTTGGGCTGGACTCTCCTACAAGGAGATTGCCGAGCAATTAGGTTATCAACACGACTACATCAAACAAGTTGGTTCCCAACTGTGGCGAAGTCTCTCCCAAGCCTTCGGCGAACCCGTCTCGAAGCAAAATATTAAAGCTGTTTTGCGCCACTACCAACAAGAAACCTATCCCCTCCCCAACACCCGTGGGATATCAACAATGGTACTTTTGTCCCAACAATACGGCTAACAGCAGCTCAGTTGGCAACGCTAAACGCCTTAGGTGCCGCTCCCTGAGCCAGCAAAATTGGAATTTGGGTTTAATTACGGGGTATCGGACTTTTGGCTTAAGAGTCGGGAGAGTTGATGTTGCAGCTTTTCGCGCAAGTGTTGAGCGTTTCGGTAAGCTTGCGATCGCCTGATGCTCGGTGGTGCTGCCAATTGCCCTAGGTGAACTCTCAACGCTGTTCCACCTTCAGAGGTTTCAGTCCTCAGTGTCTGATCTGACGCTACGTCCGTCCAAGATTCATACAAAGGCTGAATGTAATAACTCAAGCGGGTTCTCATTGCCCAAACCCCCATTGATGGAAACAGTAAGAAGATAAACATCAACGGTGAGATAGGCAGAAAGGGCAGGGAGACTCGTCTGGCTAATTTTTTGACATTAAACGCCCAAGGATGCAACAACTCACTACCGAGGCAAATTACGGGCAGAATCGGAAGGCGGTAGCGATCGCACAGTTGAATAAAACTCGGATGAAACGTCTCCAACTGATAGCGCTTCGACCAACCTTTCCCAGGGCCATGTACGCCTTCGGGTGGATAAAGTAAAACTGTTTTATGAGTTATTGCCGCTTCAAACTCATTCAGTTCTGCTCGCACACCCCCTAAAACCTGCGACCATCCAGGAGGTAACCACCAAATCACCCAAGGATGTTCAAATAACGAAACACTTGCCAGGGGTTGCACAACCCAACCGCGTGTATGACCTAACAGATAAGCTAATGTAATGAAGTCCCAAGGAAAACACATCCCCGCATGATTCATGGCTACCATCAATCGCTCAGTTTGAGGCAGATTTTCCGTCTGGTGTAATTCAGCACGAAAATAATACTGAACAATCGGTGCCACAATCTCATCCCGGAAGGCGTTCTGATAGTTTGGATCGAACTGAGCAACCGATGAACCAGGTGAACGGCAACCCAAGCGTAACCAGCGCAGCAGCAGCGCCAGGTAAAATCCCCCTGGAATCAAAAATAATGCATATTCCAACCCATTCCAGCCATCCGGATCGGCATGATAGTGTTGCCAATGGCGGTTGAACAAAATCAGCCAACCGGGAGGATACCAGAGGCAAAACCAATCAAACCAAGTAAATCGATAAGAATCAACTGAGGATTGCTGCATTCGGTTGGATAGTCGCTATTGCTCGTGTCCTATCTTTATTGTGAATGAGCCATCAATACCTCTACCCGATAGCTGATCTTAGCTAGCTTGGGAGAAGTAGGTCGGCATTAATATTTACTGTTGAGGCAAGGCAGACCGGAGATGAGAGTGAGGACAGAGGACAGAAGGCAGAAGGCAGAAGGGAAAAGGATTTTAGTTTCTTAACGTTGGTTTACATACCATCATTTATTTGTGTCTACTTACATCTTGCACCAGTGGCAACAACCCGCCAGTGGTTAAAACCACTGTCTGATCGATCAAGTGTTCTCGCAGAAAACTGAGTAGGAATTTCAGTCCATTGAAATGGACTTTCACTATGAGCCGTGGAATTAATTCCACGGCGGATTTTCGGGCTTACTGAAAATGGTGCCAGATCTGAGTCTACCTACTGCGTAAGCTAACAATCGTTTGAGAAAGCCGGTTTCAAGTGTAGAGATTTCTTGTGCGATGCAAATATCAACCTTTACTGCTAAAAACCGAAAGGATAAGTCTCCGGTGCTTCGCCTGATTCCCAGTGGGGCGTGCGCTCTAGGGGTTCTAAAGCTCGTGTTTCATCAAAGTGGATCATTGCATCAAATTGCTCGGATAGACGAGCCTTGAAGTAGTGGCTGATACGCTCGCTTTGGGGAAGATAAATCACACCGATCGCACGTTCCAATCGTCGCTGACGCAGCCTCTCTCTAACTTCATCGTTATCCCGCAGATTCAACAAGAATTGTGCCAACTCTGTAGCATGAAACAAGGCTTCATAACTGCCTGCTAACGCCGGACGGACACGCTTGCGCTCTGGCGGTGCCCCCCAATCCGAAGCGGCGGTAACAGTCCCCGTGTAGGTGCTGAAGCCGATTAATACAGCATCGTTACCATACTGTTGACGCACCAGTTGACCGACATTCAATTCTCCAGACGCCCCCATATCCGTTGCGCGTGCATCCCCAAGGTGGGAGTTGTGCGCCCAGACAACGACTTTACTACGATTCTCGTGTCGATCCAAGTGAGCAACGAGCTGATCGAGAGTTTCCGCCATGTGGCGATCGCGCAAATTCCACGACGACACGCGCCCCCCAAACATCGAACGATAGTATTCCTCAGCGTTCTTCACCAGCCGTGCATTCTGCTGGGCATAGAAAAACTCATCCTCTGCCACCTGACTATCCCCTTGCGAGAACTCAGCCGTGCGGCGTTGCAATTCCATTAGCTGGTTAATCGCTTCCTCTTCACAGGATGAACTCAAGCCCAAACTGGCAGCATATCCATAAGATTGGCTGTCTTCACCAAAATGTTCCAAGCAAGAATAGCGATACCTTGCCCTCTGGGCGGCTTCCGGGTCAATCTTGTCGAGATACCCCAGAACAGCTTTGATGGACTCATACATGCTATAAAGGTCAAGCCCATAAAAGCCTGTCTTGGCAACGTTGGGTGGCAATGAGTGATTGTATTCTCGTAGCCAATCCACGAAGTTGACCACAACTGTATTACGCCACATCCAGGTGGGGAAGCGATCGAAGCCAGCCAGAGCCTCGGTACTGGTCGCATCACCGTTCATCCCCCGCACATAGCGGTTCACACGGTAGGCATCCGGCCAATCTGCTTCAACCGCCACAGCCGTAAAGCCTTTTTCCCGAATCAGCCGCTTAGTAATTTCAGCTCGTTGTTCATAGAATTCGTGTGTTCCGTGAGACGCCTCACCCATCAGAACAAAGCGAGCATCACCAATTAAATCCATCAATGAGTCATAATCTTCAACTGCGCCAGTCAGAGGCACAGCCGCCTGACGCACGACATCACTTATATTCGTTTTTGTAGAATCTAACATCGTTCTCGTCCTTTGACGCTTTACAGCTCAGCCACCCCAACGGCTGAAGGTTGAGTCCTCGTTGTTGCCTGTTGGAGTAAGTCACGAACCTCTTGGTCTGTTGTTTGTGAAAAATTGTTGTACCAGTAACCAACGCTATGGAAAGGAGAGGGGGTCATGGCGCAGATGATTTCGTCTACCTCCGCTGCCAATTCCTGGCAGGTTTCTGGTGAAGAAATCGGTACAGCAACCACAATCCGAGCCGGTTGCTGTTGTCGAATCGCCTTGACGGCTGCACGCATGGTTGCACCCGTGGCTAGACCATCATCGATCAGAATAACGGCGCATTCCTGTAGAGCCGGGGCAGGACGGTCATCCCGATAAAGGCATTCTCTTCGTTCTAGCTCTTGCTGTTCTTGGGTCGCCACTTGCTGGATTGTTGCTTCAGACAGATGAAGCGATCGCACCACTTCGTCATTGAGAACTTGCACACCGCCAGAGGCCAGCGCCCCCATTGCCAACTCTTCTTGACCGGGTACACCCAGTTTGCGAACCAGAAAAACATCTAAGGGAACATGAAGCGCTTGGGCAACCTCAAAGGCGACGGGTACACCCCCTCTCGGTAGCGCCAACACTAAAACATTTGGGCGGTTGGCATAGGCGGCTAGCTTCTCAGCCAGTTGTTGACCTGCCGCCCTTCGGTCTTTGAATAGCATGGTTGTTACTCCTTCGCGTTCAACTGTCCGTTCAATAATTGGTTCGCCATAGTGGGCATGGCGTTTGCCTAGGGTCTATGTGCAAACTTTGATGGAAAAAACTCAATCTTTCTGCTGGCGTGTGCGCTCTGTGAACCTGGAGTGGGAGGCTGTGAAAAGCCGATACGCGTCTACCTGAAAAAATGTACACACGCTCTAGTGTTGCCTGTTGGGCAAGAGGGTAAACCATTGCTGAGTTTGGCGATCGCTTACCTCGATCTAGTCTTCGTCTTAAGGGTAAGTAGCCTGTTGAGCAATTCTCTTCACTCTACAGAAGGGATTCCCTTCACTCTTAAGAAATAGATAGTATTGATAGGTAGAATCCCATTTTTTAGAAACTGCCAGCTCAACAGTGTTATTGATAGGAGGCTAAGCGTTCTAAGTCAGCTGGAGTGTTGCAATTAAATAAGAGTTGGGTATCCTGAATCATCAGTTCTTGGACGGGATGTTGCGCTAACCAAGACTGAAACGAGCGTCCTCCCTCGTTGATAAATTGAGAGAGTATTGGCAGACACTGGCGTCTGTAAAAACCACACAACGGTTCCCAACCTTTAGCATGTCGCGGCAGCAGAGCAATGACATTTTTGTCCGTCTTTTCTAGCTGCGTTGCCCACTCTTGTAAAACGTTGACCTGTAGTTGGGGTAAATCGCAGGCGAGTAAGAGTACCCAATCTGTTTTAACTTGAGCCAGACCTTGAGCAAATCCTACGAGAGGGCCATGGGGTTCGGTTTTGCCGGGTAAAGGAACTTCCTGTAGTAAGCGACACGCATCGGGTAAGATGTCTTGGTAGCGATCAGGCCAAGGGGTAACCACATAGACTTCACTCGCACACTGGAGAGCGACTTCACAAACCCGTCGCAGCAACGGAACACCCTGGAGAGAAATCAGAGCTTTGTCTTGACCCATACGAGAACTCTGCCCTCCAGCCAGGATAATCGCAGATAGTAATTGAGTCTTCCTCATCAGTTAGGCCATAAAGGAAAGTTCATTTACCATTGTGAGCCGTCCTCGACGAACCGCACGCAGTAGCCGATCTAATAGACGCTACGTTCTTCTATACCGCAGCTAAGACAGCCCCGACCTCTAGAGGAGAGAGCCGCTCAAAGAGGATAAAACTCGGTACGATGGTAGTTTATATGTATACTTCACCCTGAGCGTGGCGGGAATGCTCACGGTTGTACCGTTTCTGTTGAGGTCAAAGCGCGATACCCTCTTTATGACACGTAGCTCAGCCAAGCGTAGCCAACTCTACTCCTAGCGTGATGCTAGCGCAGGGCTTTTAAAGGCGTTGGCGTAAAGCGGATGCAACAGTATCCAACGTTAAGCCCAGAGTACCGTGATCAAAAAACCTAGTGCGCTACTAACATCGCTTCTTACCAAAAAGTAGGAACTCGCTTTTCACCCAGCTCTTCCCAAGACGTGAGGATACAGGAGTGAGTAACACAGACAACACCCCTTCGCCCTTGGTTTCCGATATTTCCTTAATGTTCTTCCCGGGCGGGGAAGATATGACCCATCACCAGGCTGTTGAACAGCAAAAGCAACTCTTGAAACAGCGCCTGAACCGACAGACACAGGCACTGGTGGCACTGGCAAGAAGCCAGGCCATTGACCGGGGCAACTTAAAGGCGGCGTTGCAGGAAATTACTGAGGTTGTCGCCGATGTTGTGGAAGTTGAACGGGTCAGCGTTTGGCTCTATCAAGGTATTGCTGTAGGCCAAAGACTACCCATGTGGTTCTTTCCCCAGGTCAATGAGGCTTTCTTGGAGCGGGGGGAATCGTCAGGCACGGCAAGGCAGGTTCAAGGCACACAGGACATACGGATGAAGTGTCTGGACTTGTATGAACACAGCCGGGGATGTCATACATCGGGCATGGAACTGGTGGCGGAACATTATCCGGTTTATTTCCAAGCGTTAGCCAGTGAATGCCCTCTTGCCATACACGATGCCCAGACTGATTCTAGGAGCCAGGAATTATTGGAGTCCTATCTCACGCCAAACGGTATTACCTCCTTCTTGGATGCACCCATTTGGCTCAATGGTCAGATGGTCGGCATTGTTTGTCATGAACACATTGGTGTACAACGCCAGTGGACGTTAATCGAAGAAAATTTTGTCACCGCGATCGCCACTCTGGTTGCCCTAACGATTGAAGCGTGTGATCACATCCTGACTCAAAAGCAAATGAGACAGCACCACCAATTCCTGGTGAGTGAATACCATGATGACCTGGAGAGATTGGTAGAAGTACGGACTGCCGAACTCACAACAACGAATGAAAAATTGCAAAAGGAAATTCTTCGGCGTTCTACGGTTGAAGCCCAACTTAGAAATTACCAACAGCACCTTGAGGAATTAGTCGCAGAAGGGACGCGCGAAATTATTCAAACGAACGAGCAACTACAAACAGAAATTCTCAGTCACCAACGGGCACAGGAAGCACTACAGGAAAGTGAGGAGCAATTTCGATGCTTGTCTGAGGCCACATTTGAGGCAATTTTGATTATCGATCAGGGCAATTTATGCCAAGTAAACAGTAACTTTACTCAGTTATTTGGTTACGAACCTGGGGAAGTGATTGGCAGAAATCTCGCCGAATTTTTGGCTCCTGAATATCGGAGTTGTGTACCCCAGCTGACAGCTTCGAATAGTGAGCAAATGTATGAAACGTGCTGTCTCAAGAAAGATGGGTCAACATTCCCTGCTGAAATTCGCAGTAAAGCAATTCCTTATCAAGGACGCCTCGTAAAAGTAACAGCCATTCGAGACATTACCGCCCAAAGCCAAGCTCAGGAAGAACTCAAGCAATCCGTTTCTCTGCTCAATGCGACTCTTAACTCTACAACTGACGGAATTGTTGCGGTCAGTACAGCCGGCCAAATTGTGAGTTTCAACCAAAAATTTGTGGAAATGTGGGGGCTTTCACAGGAAATTTTGATGGTGCCCGAAAGGCAAGAGCGATTCAGATTTTTCCAGGAGCAATTGAAAGAACCGGAAAGTTTTTTAGACAGAGTCAATCAGTTTTACGCTCAACCCAATGCGGAAGGTGATGATGTACTGGAATTAACGGATGGTCGAATTATTGAATGCTTTACCCAACCGCAACGCAGTGGTTTCCAAATTATTGGTCGAGTCTGGAGCTTTCGGGACGTTACCGAGAGAGCGAAGGCAGAAAATACCTTGCGGCAACATCTCCAACAAGAACTTTTGATTGCGGGAATGTGCGATCGCATTCGTCAATCTCTGAACCTGGGGGAGATTCTCAACACCACTGTCGAGGAAGTGCGACAGTTTCTTCGCACGGATCGGGTGATCATTTACCGTTTTGATCCAGACTGGAGTGGAACGGTTGTGGTTGAGTCTGTCGCTCCTGAATATCTTGCCACCTTAGATATGGTGATTCAAGACCCCTGTTTTGGAGCCGACCAAATCGTACCCTACCAGCAAGGACGTATCCAGGCGATCGTCGATATTTTGGCCAGCGGGTTAACACCCTGTTATGCCGAGTTTCTCAGCCAGTTACAGGTGAGAGCCAATCTTGTGGTACCCATTTTATATGGAGTGAGCAGCCAGAAGAGAGGAGGAGAAGGGGAACGGCTACGTCCAGAGGGAGATAAAGACCCTGCTTTATGGGGACTGTTAATTGCTCATCATTGTAGCGGCTCTAGGCAATGGCAGCCGATTGAAATTGATTTGCTTAAATCCTTGGCGACTCAGGTAGCGATCGCGATTCAGCAATCCTCGTTATTTGAACAGCTAGAAGCCGCCAATCAAGAGCTACAGCGCCTTGCTAGTATTGATGGTCTTACCCAAGTGGCGAACCGACGGCGGTTTGATGAATATCTTCACGAGGAGTGGCGGCGGTTAGCACGGGAGCAAAGCCCCCTGTCGCTAATTTTATGTGATATCGATTATTTCAAGCTCTACAACGATAACTACGGTCATCTCGCCGGAGACTTTTGTCTGCAACAAGTCGCCGCCGTCCTCCGTCAGTGCGTGAGGCGTCCCCCTGATTTGGTGGCTCGTTACGGTGGAGAAGAATTTGCCCTAATTCTACCGAACACAGATGCTAGAGGTGCAGCTTTTGTGGCTGAAACGGTTCGACAGCGCGTTCGAGGGTTAAGAATTCCCCATGCCAAGTCACCCGTGAGCAAGTACGTCACTCTCAGTTTGGGGGTTGCCACTACTATACCCAGGCTGTGTGCTTCATCGCAAAAGTTGATTGGGGCAGCGGATAAAGCTCTGTATCAGGCTAAAGCCGAGGGACGCGATTGTCTGAGGCACCAAGGATAATCTGTACAAAGACTACAAAAGTCTTGCTTTTACCCATTACCCCTTACCGATGACCGATGACCCAAAATTCCCTCATGTGACACTTGATGAGTGCGGCATTAAGGCTCTAAGACGCCTGATTCCACATGTTTCTAATTTTTTCGGGTAAGAAACTGGCAATTTCTTCAATTCGTTCTTCTGACAATTCATGTTTAGTTGCACTGAAAACTGCACAGATGACGGTTTCTAAATCTATTCCTTCCGGTAAGTGAGCTTCTTGACGAAGTCGGAACAGAAAAGAATCAGAATCGAATTTCATCGGTCCTTCAATGCGGCTGAGAAATCCCACAACCGGGTCAGTATCTCGCCATAAATCCCCTACCTCGTCGGGTAATGGTTTGTATTCTTCTGTGGGTACCACTTCGTTTTCCTCTTCGAGTTCTACGGCTACCCGATCCGAGGCTTCTGTTGTCATCAAATCTCGCATTGTACGAAACACGAGTTCCGTGATATCTTTCGCCACAAAGGCATTTTCTAAATGCCCCTTACGCATGACTGTTTCCATGAAAGTCATCTATTTTCTCCTTGATTTAATAACATTTTGATTCTACCCAACGCTCAAATTTATGATTCGGGCACTTCCCAACGGTAAACGGCAAACTCTAAAAGGCATTTATCAATTTACGGATTTTTTTAAGCTATAGCGGCGGCCAAAGGGACATACTCCTGTTTTAGTAAAGATTTAAATCTGCTTCTTGTGTTTCAGTTACATACCCAAACCATACAAGCGATTGCTTGCTCCTGCATCCGTCATAAGAAGCAGCCCAAAAGGTATATTTTTAAGCCTTTGTTAATTTAATTTATGTTGAGCTTGACTATATTTCAAAGAAGTGAAACTCCCTCAAGCAAAGTGTTCCAAATTTTTTCCCTCTGGCATCTAAACTGAGATTAAGCCAGGGGTTCATGTCACTTGTCGGTGAAGTTCTTTGTAAAATTTTGTCTCTCAATAATGTTAGAAAGTTAATTTTGTGTATCTAGCTTAGAAACCGGGAAAGTGACTGTAACAGTTGTGCCTTGATTGAGAATACTTTCGACCTGAATTTGACCGTGGTGATTCTCGATGATGGCTTTAGCGATCGCTAATCCTAACCCCGAACCGGCTGCCGTATCATGTTTTCTGGCGGGATCGACTCGATAGAAACGGTCAAAAAGCTGGGGCAATGCTGATTCTGAGATGCCGATGCCCGTATCGCGTACTTGTACTCGCAGTAGGGATGGGCTGTTTCGCCCCCCAACATGGCTAGGACGTTCTAACTGTTGCAATTCCACCTGAACAGATGCCTCACTGGGATTCTCGGTAGAGGCAACGGTATATTGTAGGGCGTTACTCACCAGATTGGTAAACAAGCGAGCAAGCTGATCCCAATCTCCTAAGAGCGTAAAGGCATCGTCTGATAAAGCCGGAAATATAGCGCAGTGCTCCCCTGCAAATTCTTCGCTGGGTGCTTCAACAAAATGTAAGGACAGGGAAATCCCCTTTTCCGCCGCCAGTAACTGTTGTTCTTCGATCACCTCCATCAGTAAAGCATCCAGAGGGACAGGTTGCCATTGGGGTTGTACTATGCCACTATCTACGCGTGCTAAAAATAGGAGGTCATTCACCAAACGTCCCAGTCGTTGAGTTAACCGTTCCACTACCTTAAGTTGGTGGCGTTGTAGGGGAGATTCCAAGTCCGGATCTGCGAGGGCAACCTGCACATTGGTTTGAATCATCGCGATCGGATTTCTCAGCTCGTGGGAGGCGTCGGCTGTAAACTGTTTCAGACGTTGGTAAGATTCTCGCACCGGCTTCATCGCCAGTCCGGAAAGGAACCAGCCGATCGCGGCAACAGACATTACCATGAAAATTGTACCCAGGGTGAGATCGACAATGAGCTGGCGAATGGGCTTAGTCACCTCAAACCAAGGATGGCTCACTCGCAGATAGCCTAGAACGTAACGCCCAAGTTGTACCCGTTTGGTTACCTGTCGCAACAGATGATCAGCGGATAAATGTACGGTTTCGCCTGTATCGTTCGGGTGTAAGGAAATCTCCAGAGATTCGGATAGAGTTGACCATAACAACTCTCCCGTAGGACTAAACCACTCTAAGTCAATGTGGTCATCTTCTGCGGCGTCGGCGTTATCTCGAAAACTGGCTTCAACGTTAACTCGAAAGGGAATGTCGGACAATCGTACAGGTTCGATTACGAGCGATCGCTCCACCACTTCTACCACATGTTCGAGAGTGTCATCCACCCGCTCAATTAGGGTGCTACGAACATATAAATAAAAACCCGTGGCAAACAGCAACAGCAGCACTGCCGTTACAGCGGTGTACCAAAGAGCCAAACGTCGGCGAGTAGCCTGAAACATGATGGTATGCTGCCAAAACTCTGATGGAAAGGTTCAAGAGTAGAGATTTACACTAGAGGAGGATAAGACACTAGAGAATGAAATTTTACGAATTGTAGAAATCAGTAGCTGTAGTCGTTTCCGTAGTTATGGACATGCCAAAGAAATAGTATGAACTCATTTGAACACATAAACATTGAGGGGTACCGTCGCTTATTTTCAGTTCAATTCGACATGCGACCCCTAACCGTTATGATTGGTGCTAATGGTGTCGGTAAAACTTCCCTTTTAGAGATATTCTCTCTCCTGGCAGCATCCGCGACAGGCCACTTAGAGTCGAAGATTTCCGATTTGAGTGGTCTGAGTGAGATATTGACTCGTGACAAAGCAGATAGTGTCGCAATTTCCTTGTCAATGAGTGTGCCAGGTTTTGCACCCCTAGACTACCAACTTAAACTTGTTCCCAAAGGCTTGTCATATGAAATTGCTCTAGAAACACTTACCCAAAAAAACAATCCTAATGCCGTTGAACCCTTCAAGCACATTGACTCTCGTGGTTTGGATGTTAAGTATTTCAGTCCCGAAGATCAAAAGCTATTGCGCCCCAATTGGGAACATAATCCATTTGAAACTTCTCTTTCTCAAGTTCCCAAAATGTACCAGGAGCCGGAGAATCTCCGTAAGCGATTAGCTTCATGCACCTTTTATGGGGCATTGAATGTTGCTTCTAAAAGTCCAGTTCGTCTGCCTCAATCCATGCGCCCTGCAACAATGCCAGGTTCCAATGGAGAGGATTTAGTCTCTTGCCTGTATTACCTCCGGGAAACAGATCGGGATCGGTTTGAAATAGTAGAAGATACGCTTGCAGCTGCCTTTCCAGATTTTGAACGATTAGGCTTTCCTCCAGTGGCAGCAGGAACTTTAGCAATGACTTGGAAAGACAAAAATTTCTCCAAGCCCCTTTACATGCACCAACTATCTGAGGGAACATTACGATTTCTCTGGTTAGTAACACTCCTGCAAAGTCGAGATTTGACTGCTGTAACCCTGATTGATGAACCAGAAGTCAGTTTACATCCAGAGTTGTTGAAACTGCTGGCTGATTTAATGCGAGAAGCTTCCCAACGGACTCAACTGATTGTAGCAACCCACTCAGATAGACTGATCCGATTCTTGGAACCCAACGAAGTGTTGGTTTGTGATGCTGAAGATGGGTTAGCAACCATGACTTGGGCTGACTCCCTAAATTTAGAAAAATGGCTAGAGGACTATAGCTTAGACGAGCTTTGGGCAATGAATGTGATAGGAGGGCGCTCATGAGGATCGCCATTTTAGTTGAAGGGAAAACAGAAATGGCTTTTATGCCCAGTCTACGGAGTTTCCTGAGTTCGCGCTTAGAACAACGGATGCCCAGACTTGATCCTAAACCGTACCACGGTCGCATTCCTAAAAAAGACAAGCTCAGGCGTGTTGTTGAAAATTATCTCGATATAAATAATTATGATGCTGTGATAGCACTTACAGATGTTTACACAGACTCTAAGAAGAAGGATTTTGAGGATGCAGAAGATGCTAAAAACCAAATGAGAGGATGGGTAGGAGATAACCCTAAATTTCATCCTCATGCCGCACAGTATGATTTTGAAGCTTGGCTTTTACCTTTTTGGCCGACTATTCAAAAGCTGGCTAAGAAGCATGATAAGTCAGCTCCCGGTGCTCAACCTGAGCAGGTCAATCATAATAAACCGCCGTCTAAACACATTAAAGAAATGTTTGAATTGGGCAAATGTCGAGACAGCTATGTTAAACCACGGGATGCAAAGCGCATATTAGAAGGCAAAAATCTTAGGGATGCTGCCGTAGTATGTCCCGAATTAAAAGCGTTTCTGAATACGATTCTAATGCTTTGTGATGGTGAGCTAATTTCCTAAGAGGCCAAAGCCTACAGACCGACAAAAATCCTTCTTTAGATTTATTCCTTTAGACAGGGAGTAATACTTATGTATGACAGTCATAAAGAATATATGTAGAAAAATTAAGGGGCATCACTCATGATTTCACGTTGGTCTAATCCACTACCGAGAGAAGACTACACAACCGCCAAAGTCGTCATCTGTGCTTATGAGAACCAATGGGTTCCTATTACTTTTTCTAGTTTGGCGGAGGCGATACGGCTTTACCAGCAGGCGTTGCTTCACGGTGCAGAAATTTTTGTCTTTCCTTGTGATTTAGCTCCCTGGAATCCATTGAATCAGTGAAATTCTGGGTTCTAGGATCGCTGGGCGTTTGAGAGGTGTCAGCGAAAAGCGGCGTTATTTCCAGAGCAGTGCTAACACTGGTAATAGTACCAGTTCCAAACGGAGATGACTTACAATCGCAATCAGCCTAGAGCCTATGATGTTGTCCTTGGCGGTCAAACTCCAACCCCCCTGTACGGGGCAATTTTGGGGGGACTGCAAGGAGTCAAGCAACGCTTAAGTCGAAGCCATCTTGGGGATAGTCCGTCCCATGTTGTGCAACGAATGAATGCCCTCAAAGAGGCGTTGAATTATGGCGTTGAAGGCTTAGAACTGGTGATTGGGGCGTTAAAAGACCCTTCTTGGCAGGTACAGCGAACGGCATACTCGTTACTCCAAGGCTCTCAAGAGCCAATCGTCATACAAGCATTGCAGGATTATAATCCTTACGAACGCTTCCAATGCCTGTACCGATATTCCACCGTAAAATCGACAACTTATGCGATCGCGATTACTCCCGACGGGCAGATAATGGCCAGTGGCGGCAATGATCGCATGATTACACTACGGCACCTGGGAACTGGCAAAATTCTCCGTACTCTTACCAAACATACGGATTCAATTTATGCCCTATGTTTAAGTCAAGATGGGCAAACTCTGGTCAGTGGCGGTCGGGACAAGACGGCGATAGTTTGGAATCTCAGCACCATAGGTAACTATCATTCGATTTCTCCCACCAGTCGAAGCATCGGTGATGGACTCATGTATAGCTTCATGGGACATTCTGATTCGATTAACTGTATTGCCATGAACCGGAATGGGAAAATACTGATTACTGGCAGTGAAGACAGTACGATCCATCTGTGGAATTTAGAGACGCGTAACTTTATTGCCCACTTAGAGGAACATGAAGCTGGGGTAAAAGCGCTCGCCTTGACACCGAATGGGAAAATCCTGGTGAGTGGTAGTGCTGACCATACGATTAAGGTGTGGCGACTCCCGAAAGTCAAAGCCCCAGCTAATATCCTAACTGGACATTCAGACGGGGTGAAATGTCTGGCGATTAGTCCTAATGGAAAGATACTGGCAAGTGGAAGTCAGGATAAGACCATCAAGCTATGGGAGTTGGATACAGGAGAACTGATCAACACTCTGGTTGGACATTGGGACGAAGTCAATAGTCTGGTGTTCAGTCCCGATGGGCAAACGCTAATCAGTTGCAGTCGGGATGAGAACATTCAACTGTGGAATCTGAGTACCGGAAAACAACTGCACAGCTTGTCAGGACATCAAGGTGCTGTTGCGACTGTTGCCATAACGCCCGATGGACACCCCCTCGTCAGTAGTAGTTGGGATCATACGATTCGGGTATGGGGAATAAAAGACTAAAAGGCCGCTTAATATCAGAGAGTGGGATTGTCCGGAATGCGGAACGCACCATGATGGTGATATTAATGCCGCTCATAATCTTCTCGCCGCTGGATTAGCGGTGAAAGTCTGCGGAGCGAACATAAGACCTGACAGGCATGAGTCTGAAGGGCAGTTGCGAAAAACCCGTAAGGGAAGGAAACAGAAACTCAAATCGTGAGGTTTGGGAATCACCATCGTTCCACGGCGGTGAGGAGGTCAAGCTCCTAGCATCTGATTCTTGCGTTCCAGTAAAATGGCTCGGATGCCCGCGGCCTTAGCCCCCTGGAAGTCTTGGGTAAAGCTATCCCCAATATGCCATGCCTCCTGAGGTTCACACAAATGTTTTTGTAAGGCAATGGAAAAAATTCGGGAGTCAGGTTTAGCGACACCCGCCTGGGTAGAAACGGTGATAGAGGTAAAAAACTCCTTTAGGTTCAGCGCGTCTAATACATAATCAAGACGGGAATCAAAATTAGACACAATACCCATCTCAATCCCAATCCGTTGCCACGCCTGCAAAGCCGGAAGCACATCGGGATAGATAAACCAAGGTTCAGCCGTGGCAAAGTAATTGTAGAGTTGGTCAAAAAAATCATCGAAATCAACAAATTGGTGAAGCACGCCAACTTGTTGAAACGTGCGCTGGGCAATCACGCGCCACCACTCAAATTCGCACTGGGGAATCTCGTCAGGGTAACATCCAGGAAAAACTGGGGGGTTGGTGTTGGCAAAAGCTTGGACAAAGGCTTGGTTCAATGGGTCAATTGGGACTTGAACGCCATACCTTTGCGCGATCGCACTATACACCTCGCCCACACTCCCCCGAACCCCGAACAGCGTACCGACGGCATCGAGAAAAATCACTTTCGGTTGTTGCATGTTCTTTCAACTAAGAATTTCCCGATAACATCTCCAGTAAAGGTTGCGCCATCCAGTTCAAGCCAACTTTTAGCTTGTGGTCTAAAGTCGGCATCCGATAGAGATAGGCAAGACGCCGAGTCAGGTAGGCTAGGGGGCCATCTAACTTGATTCCCAGACCGGTGAATGTGGCATTGTCTGTCCCCAAGGTCATCATCTCCCCTAAGTGCTGATAACGGAAGGGAAGCAGAGGACGACCCGTGAGGGAAGCCCAGATATTCCAGGCGGTATAATCGGCTTGTTGGAATGCCGCTTGCGCCGTGTTGGGGACTTGTTGACCTTCGGCATCCTGGCAATCAGCGAGGTCGCCCAACGCAAAAATTTCAGGATGGTCAATGGCTTGGAGTGTGGGTGTTACCGTCAACTGACCCCGCTGGCTTTGCTTGAGCGAGAGTGCACGCACAACTGGCGCAACCCTTGTTCCCACAGTCCACAACACCAGATCGACGGGAATGGTATCTACCTGTGCTTTATAGAGCAGCGACATCGCATCTGGCTCAATCGACGCCACGGATGTTTCCAAATCAATCCAAACGCTCCGGTCATTTAAAGCTTTATGAGCCGCATCGCGATTAAAATCTGTTGAGGTTCTGAGAATCATATCACTCATTTCAATCAACCGCAGGCGTCCGCGATCGCCAAGTCGTTCTGCCAGTTTGCAAGCTAACTCAACACCAGAGTAACCCGCACCCACAATCGCGACTCGGATTTTATCTCGATCAGACTCTTCCAAAATCCGCAGCCGTTCTTCTAAACGATAGGCATCCGCGACGGTGCGGAATCCAAGTCCATATTCGGTTACCCCAGGTGCCATATCCAGGGGAGTTTCTCCGCCCATCGCCAACACCAAGCGATCGTAAGCAAATTCCGGGCCATCATGCAGTTGTACCTGCCGCTCCTCTACATTAATTCCATCCACGGCGGCTTGAGTGAATCGCACCCCTGTGTGGACCAACAGTTCTTCATAGGGTGGGGCAATTTCCCAGGTTTGGAGTTCGCCCGTCAGGAGTTCATACAGTAACGGCGTGAATAAAAAGCGATCATTTTGATCGACGAGGATAATTTCCGGGCGTTGGGGCTTTTCCCACGGCAACTGGCTCAAGCGCAGGGCAGTATAGAGACCCCCAAAGCCTCCTCCAAGAATACAGATGCGGGTCGGTTGTTCACTCATGGTTTAAAGCGCGTGCGTCCCTTGCGGGCTATTTTCTTCAGTGTAGCGAGACTCTTCCAATAGGGGAGAAAGCCATCAGAGTCTTGCCATTACGAAGCTTGTTGATTAATGGATGAGTTCCCATGTAGGCTCTTAGCCAGAACCAGGAAAAGTCAGGTTATTATGCCAGCCACAGAGTCTCCAATCGCTGTTAACGCCTCTGCTCAGCTACCTTTAAGCTTCATTGCCAATGCGGGTCAAGCTAACTCAGATGTTCAATTCCAGGTTAGGGGGGCGGGTCATACCATTTTCTTTACCGCTTCAGAGATTATTTTAAGTGCTACTGAGCAAGTTGAAGACCAGATAGTGAGTTCAGTGGTGCGATCGCAATTGGTAGGAGCCAACCCTAATCCCTCAATTGTAGGATTAAATCCTCTACCCGGAGTCGCCAACTTTCTCTTAGGCAATGACCCCAGCCAATGGTATACCAACGTTTCAACTTATGGCGGCGTGGTGTATCAAAACGTCTACGCAGGAATCGATCGCGTCTTTAAAGGCACTGAAGGGGAACTCAAGAGCGAGTTTATCGTTGCACCTGGGGCTGATCCAGGGCAGATTCGGATGAACTTCAGCGGTGTTGAAAGTATCCAGCTACGGGACGATGGCGCGCTGGTTTTGCAGACTCCATTAGGGGAGTTGATTGAGGAGGCACCCTATATTTACCAGGAGATCAATGGGCAGCGGCAGGTCGTACAGGGAGCCTACACTTTACTCGGTAATAACCAAGTTGGATTCACTTTAGGAACATATAACCCAGCCTACACCCTAGTCATCGACCCGGTGCTGGAATACTCCACCTACCTCGGCGGCAACGGCAATGCTGCGGGCGGCTTTGATGAAGTTGGCAATGGCATTGCGGTGGATGCTACAGGTGTTTACTTGACAGGCTCAACCCCATCCACTAACTTTCCCGTCACGGCCGGTGCGGTGCAACCCACACTCAATCCCTTCAGCTTGGCCAACACGACAGATGTATTTGTAACGAAGCTGAACCCCGCGGGCAATGCAGTCCTCTACAGTACGTTCATCGGTGGTGCTGGCTCAGATGTTGCGGGTGATATTACCTTGGATAGCGCAGGCAATATCTATCTCACTGGCGTCACCACCTCCCCCAGCATTCTAGCAGCTGCGGCGTTTCCTACAGTTAACGCCGTGCAAGCTACTTTTGGCGGGGGCTTAGCCGATGCCTTCGCCCTGAAACTCAACGCGGCTGGCAATGCCTTAATCTACAGTACCTATTTGGGCGGGACGGGCAATGACGGAGCCTTCAAACTCGCTCTAGATGGTGCAGGCAATGCCTACATCACCGGTCTAACCGAATCGTTGGGCGTTGCCGCTTTCTCTACAGCTAATGCATTTCAAGCCAATAATAACGGTAATACCGATGGCTTTGTAACACAACTCAACCCTAATGGTGGATTACTTTACGGCACTTACTTAGGGGGCAGCCAATTTGACTCTGGCAATGATATTCAGGTAGATAGTGCAGGTCTTGTTTACCTCACCGGCGACACGGATTCGGCTCCTAACTCACCTACCCCTTTTACCATCACAGCGGGAGCGCTGCAACCCACCTTCGGCGGTGTTCGGGATGCGTTTGTGGTAAAGCTGAATGTTGGCGCTGCCACGCCCGCCGCTCAATTAGTTTACAGCAGCTACTACGGCGGCAATGGTTTGGATTCGGGCGATAGCATCGCCGTGGATAGTGCAGGCAATATCTACATTGCAGGCGACACTGAGTCTACTAACCTGCCCGCCGTGAACGCGGCACAACCCACCTTCGGCGGTGTCCGAGACACATTTGTAGCCAAGCTGAATGCGGCTGGTAGTGCCTTAGTTTACAGTACTTACCTTGGTGGCAGTCAAAGTGACTCAGCTGATTACCTTGCTGTGGATAGTGCAGGTAACGCCTACGTCACAGGTGAGACCCTATCTACCACTGACTATCCAACAGTCAACCCGGTGCAAACGTTTGGGGGGGGTACTCAGGATGCCTTCGCCGCGATGCTGAACCCCAACGGGGTAGTGTTTTACAACACCTACCTGGGTGGGAATGGCTATGACGAAGCCTTTTATATTGCTGTGGACAACGCAGGAAACGCCTATGTCACGGGTCAAACGGGTTCTACAAACTTTTCCACCCCAGGTGCCTACCAAACTACTTACGGTGGCGGTAACCGCGATGTCTTCTTAAGCAAAATCCGCCCCAACACGGCACCCGTGCTGAATAACACTGGATCTACTATTTTAACGACTATTGCTCAAAATGACACCAACAATACAGGTACCCTGGTGTCTGCAATCCTTGCCAGTGGTTCCCCAGGTAACCCCATTACCGACCCAGACCCTGGAGCCTTGCAAGGCATTGCCGTCATGGCGGTAGATAATACCAACGGCACTTGGCAGTTTTCTACTGATGGCGGCGCTAATTGGACACCGTTCGGCACTCCCTCGGAAAACGCGGCGCGGTTGCTGGTCTCAGACGCGAATACGAGAATCCGCTTTGTCCCCAATGCTAACTTCAACGGTAACGTGGCGACAGGAATTACCTTCCGTGCCTGGGATCAAACTTTGGGAACTAACGGTAGTACAGCGAATATTACGACCATTGGCACTGGTGGGGCAACACCCTTTAGTACGGATACCGAGACGGCAGCGATCGCAGTAACGGCAGCCATTGACACACCAACAACTACACCAACAACTCCACCAAACCCCAGCAACAACCCAAACGATTTTGTCACGATTGGTGGTTCTACAGGACCAAACCAGCTCCTATTTACTCTCAATGAAAATAGCGCGGCGTTTGTCAATGAAGTTGGAGTTTTTGTCGTTGATGATGACCAAGGTACAGTCAATGGTATTGCTCCAGGAACGGCTGGGTATTTGCAAGCTGCACTCAGCCAAGGAAAGGTAATTTTGTCTACCCCTCCAAACTTACCAAATGGGTTTGGGGTAGCTGATCAAACTCGTGTATTGAACTTTAACTCCAACGAACGCTTAGGGTTTTACTTCGTACAAAACAGCACCACCGATACGGTACTAGCTGACTTAACGGCTGGGCGAACACCTTCCAATGTTTTCTTCTCGTTTACTTCAGCCAATAGCGATGGGTTTGACCATCTTCAATTGTCAGACCAGGGCAATGGGGTGTTTATCCAGCGCTGGGAAGATATGTCGGGTGGGGGTGATCAAGATTTCAATGATTTAGTGATGACCATCCAACCTACCATTGAGCCTTTAAAAGTGGGTGTGACTTTACAAGGGGAGTCGCAACACGAAGTCATTGATTTACGGAACCAGACAGCAGGATTACAAGCTCAGTTTGTCGTGAACCGAGAGGCGGCTTTTGACAATTTTGTCGGTTTTTATCGAGTTGTGGATGTCAATGGCGGAATTGATACGGATGGGAATGGTACTGCTGATGTTCGTCCCGGCGAGGGGGGGTATGCACAAGCTGCGATTCAACAACGGGTACAAAACTTAGACCTGACTGTTGCTAACCAATCGACGGCAACGTTCACCGCACAGTTAGAGGGTGGATTGATCTATGCACCATTTTTGATTGCCAATGGCAGACCGGATGCACTCGTGGATGGAAATTCTAGTAATGACCCCGCTGTCTATTTTCCCTTTTTCGGGGCTAATGCGGATGGCGTTGACCACATCCGCTTATTGGGGGATAACACTTTTGGTTTTGAGGATTTATCTGGCGGCGGCGATAGGGACTATAACGATGTGATTGTTCAGGTGAATTTTGCCTAAAAACACAGCGCGATCGCTAGCCATCTGAACCTATTAGAGTAAAACAAGCGATCGCTGTGTTCGTAACCCATAGGGTGGGGGGCGGGAATGGGTTACTCGAAACGCTGGTTTTCAGATGACCAACGCTTCAAACTGTAGCGGCTATTACCATGAAGGATTAAAGCTCCAGGAGTACCATCTCCTAAGTCTGCGAACGCTGTGAGTGAGGTATTAGCATCTTGGGAAAATTCACTGTAAAGTAAGAGTCCGTCGTCCCCGAAAATTAGAGTCCGGGGCTTATAGATCTCCTTATTCTCGACCAAGCGATTGTCATTTTGCCGCTTCAAGGCTCCAAATATCCGGTCTTCGTATAAAGTAAACACGGCGTCTGGCTTGTTGTTGCCTGTTAACTCAACGAGTTGAACCGACCATTGCCCCATTTCCTTGAGTAGTAACGCATCACTCGGTAGTGCGCCAGACTTGAGATGACCGCTATTGACTAACTCACGCCTGAGTGTGGGGAGGAGTGCCGATACCCATTCGGGCTGTACTTGGTTGAGGCTGGATAAGGTGACGGACGACGGTTCTATCCATTCCAGGGCAGCATCTGTGTAGGCGAGAAGGCTACTTTTCACCGCTGCGTCAGCGGTTTTGAACGTGGGTAAGACATCACCCGCAGCCAAAAGCTGAAGCACACCTCCCTGAAAGGAAACCGCTTTCACCGTCGCCATTGTGGCTTCTTGGCGTCCCTCGGCATTCCAAACCGTAATCTGAATTTGGGAATCCATCTCTAAACCTAGATAATTCCACATCTGCTTGGCACTGACGGAGTTGGGCAAAAGCCAATTGGAAAATGGAGCTTGCCACCAGCGCGTCCCATCGTGGAAAGCGCTTACCTGCACCTGATACCAGACTTGCAGCGGCTCTAGCTGTAGGCTTGGGGACGGTTGGGCGAAGGGAGGAGTGGGTGATAACGTAGCAGGATTTTGCCCATCCGGGGTATCGGTACGTTGCCCTGGAGTTGTTGTGGCATTCGGCAAAACTTGCTCCTGTACTCCCTGCCCTCCGTTCAAATCTCCCGGTTGCAGCCAATCCGCAGGATTGACATTTAATACAGGTTGTGCAGTGCCAATAATGCGACTCGCATGACGGCTGGAGGGAAGCGTTTTTCCCAAGAAAGTATCAAGACGGTCGAGTAATTCGTTGATGGAGGAATAGTTGACAGGTTTAGTTTTAGAATTTTGAGAGAATTGCCCTAACCAGGCGATCGCTTTTAATCGTCCTTGCTTGACCGCCACAATCAAGGCTCCCCAGGCTTTGACTTCAATGCTATCGGGATTCACCTTGAGCGCCGTCTCCACCCGATCCAACAATTCACCGGAATCGGTTTGTAATAATGTGACAATATCTTGTGCCTGCACCCCTGGAACGAAGGACTGGAAGATGAGCAGAGCATCTGCCCAGCGACCATCGATTAAATTCGCCATAATTGAAGCGCTTGGATTTGCCCAGGCTTGCTTGGCTTGGGCTTGCGTCACCTGTGCGTGCAATTGAATCACATCCATTTGCGCTTGGGCGGTAGCTGACCCATTGTTTTTCTTCTGGGATTGCAACAATTGCAAGGCAGGCGACCACAACCCATGACGCGCTAGTAACAAGGCATTGCGAAAGACTGGAGTATCTAAAGCGGGTTGGATTAAAGAAATTTCTTCCAGAACGATGGGGTTGGGCACAAAATTGCGCGGACGAAGCTGGTAAACCTTGAAGCGGGGTTCTAAACCCACCGTCTGATTGACGACGAATTCCGATTTAGCATCTCCGGTAACTTGCTGCCAAGAGGCAGTCTGTTCGTTCGGCGTTGTCCATTGCAACATCACACTCAGGTGCATTTGATCGGGATTGTAGTGAACCACCTGTCCGTATGTCATGGGTGTGTCACCACCCAGCCTTTGATTGGAGAGATTGAACCAGAAACCCGGTTCGGGGGCTTTGTCATCAAAGCGACTGATTTTGGTTAGGGGTAGAGAACGGGATTCACTCGTCTGCTCAGCTTGGGTATTGAGGAGGGAAGAAAGCACAAAATACTCTTCGGGGCCTGCAATCTCAAGCTGAGTCGCCAGTTGATAATATCCTGGCTGGGTGGGTTGGTAGACTCTCAGTTCAACAATCTGTTCGCAATCGAGTTGGCAAGCGGGTGGAGATTTCAAGATGGGTAACAACAGCGCTGTCGAACCGTCATCGATGCCATTTTTAGAGAGGAATAGTGCCTCTCCTGGAATTAAGTCACTTTTGCGAACCTCTTCCTGAATCGCTTCCAGGGTTTTTGGGGGTGAGGCGGCAGAAACGGGAATCCGAGTCCACTTGGGTAAATATTGATTAAGCCCAACGACGGCATTAGGGTTGACCATTAACAGAACGCCTAGCCACATGCCGCCAACAATCACACCACTGGCAGTGAGTAAAAGAGCGAGTGAACCTAAGGTCACAAGGCAACCCTGCAATCGTGACTTGGGCTGCAAGGGTTGTGGGTTCACTCGTTGGGATGAGTGAGTGTTGGACTGACCGCCTAGGAGTGGCTGGTTAGAACCCACGGACTTTGCTAATGGCTTTTTGACCCGTCGGGTATTTCTGACGGGTGGCTGGCGCTGTGGTGAATCTTGAGGCGTTTTCATCGCTATTTTTACTTCGGCTCCTATCCTCTAATCCCGACGCCCGGATAACACCTGTTCATAGAGTTTACCAGCACGTTCCCATGTGTATTTTTTTTCAATCAGCGATCGAGCGTTCTCGGAAAGTTGTTTTCGCAATTGGCGGTTTTCCAATAAGCGGCTAACAGCATAGACATACTCGGTTGGCTCATTCGCTCGCAAGGCTCTCAAAGGGACTTCTCCGCCATCTACTGATAGTCCTTCCAAAGCGCGATCGCTTCCTACAACTGGTGTTCCTGCTGCCATTGCCTCTAACGTTTTATTTTTGATTCCAAACCCCGTCCGCATCGGCACTACACAAACAGTTGCCTTATGTAAATAATCCACCATTGAAAGTACACGACCCGTTACGGTAATGCCAGGACTTTGTGTTAACTCCAATACTTCCGGCACCGGATTCCCTCCCACTATTTCCAGGGTTGCTTCTGGATGCCGTTGCAAAATTTCTGGAAACACCTCCAAGCTAAAAAAACGTGCCGCATCAATGTTTGGGCGATTATCCATTGAGCCACAGAATACAAGTCTGTGTCCTCCGGGGTCACAGACGCGCTTAGGGTACAGCGTAAGATCGACACCATTAGGAATCACAGCAATCTGACCCTCCGGATCGAGCGCGGTTATCTGACGCCGATCCTCCGGCGTGGTCACCACAATGTCAGTGAACTTAGCACAATATCGCTCCTCATAGCGACGTAGCAGCGGTAAATTCAACTGGTCTCTCAGTTGATTTTCTGATGTTTTCGTTTCCAGCAGGTGGCGGCACGTCCCATACACAGAACTATGAATATTGACTACCGTTCGCAATTGGGATTGCCATTCGGGCCGCACATAAATTTCATTCACACTATGTTCACAGGTAATAACTTCAAACTCCCCAGCTTGTATGGCCTCATCTACCCATTGCTGTATGTCAGTGGAGTAGTGGTGTAGCACACTTGGAGGTGTTCCCTGTTCCAAAAACGCTCTGAAGCGCTGCATTTTTCCCAGAAGTCCAGTCTCAGCCTCCGAGAGTTGGGGTTTTGGGAAAATCAGCAGCTTTTCGACCCAATTTTGCAGTTCTTCCTCTTCCTTGGGTTCGACATCTTCAGAGTGTTGAGTAATCAAGGTGATGGCATGACGCTCGCTCAAGTATTTGAGTAAGTTAAATGTTCTCACCTGAGTTCCCCCTCGCATTGGCGGATAGGGAAAAGTGGAAGAAAGCATGAGAATTTTCATATAGTGTGAGGTTCAGTAAAAAATTGCAACGAGTTGGGTTCAGGGAATACTACTTTCCAGTGCAGGAGAGACAATAATTAATTAAGGTATTCTTCATGAAAAATTGTTCAAAGCTTGATTGAAACTTGTTAAAACATTTTTTGTATTATATATCCAGCTAAATACAAATCAGCTTAATACCTCAATCAGCTTAGGGGAAATTCATCAGGATTTTTTATGCAAAGATTTTTTATAATTTTCAGATAGACATTCTAATTTATTAGGTTATTTCTTATTGAGTTTGACTAAATTTAATTTCCAGGAGTCATATAATTCAAGTTAAATATTATTCAAGTGGACGAAAATATGCCCAAAGTAAGTGTTTGTATTCCTACTTATAATCGTGCCGATTATCTGGTTTATTCTATTACTAGTGTTTTAAACCAAACTTATACAAATTTTGAGCTGATCATTTGTGATGATGGTTCTACCGATAACACTTCAGAGGTAGTGAGCCAGTTTAAGGATTCTCGGATTTGCTATATCCAGCACCCTAATAATATTGGGCGGAGTAGAAACATGCGTTCTGGGTTTGATGTAGCTTGTGGAACTTATTTTATTAAACTTGATGATGATGATGGACTCACGCCGGAGTTTTTAGAAAAAACGATTGCTGTTTTAGAAGCGGAACCGCATGTAGACTTTGTGTGTACGAATCACTGGATTATTAATCAAAAGAGCGAGAGAGTTGAATCAGCAACAAGTGAGAATTCTGCTAAATGGAAAAAAGACCAGCTCAAGGAAGGGATTATTCCTGACTTGATTAGACAAACATTTCAATACCAAAGCTTGCAAGTGGGTTCGACGCTGTTTCGTCGAGCTTGCTTGGAAGAGGTTAATTATTTGCGTCCGGAGGCAGATGGATGTGAGGATTTCGATTTACTAGTGCGCTTGGCACTAGCTGGCAAGCAGGGATATTTTTTGCCAGAGTTTCTCATGGAATATCGCCTACATGGTCAACAGACGAGCTTAAGACAAGCTCTTCATTTTTTATCGGCTAAAGTTTTTTGCATCGGTAGTTATAAATTTTCCGATCAGGAATTAGAGATACATCGTTTATATAAATTGGCTGGAACGCAGCAAATTCTAGGGTTAAGATTAATTGAAAAGGGAGAGACTTTAGAGGGACGCCGCATTTTGCGAGAATCAACTCAACTATTAGGACGTTCTCGCAAGGCAAGGCTGGGTCTAATTTTGTCTTATTTACCAGTAAGTTTACGGCAAATCGCTTTTAAGGGGTTTCGTCAGATTCGTTCCAAAGACTATTCAGAGCGTGTACGAGAAACGGTGGGTTAGAGATATGGTAAGCAACCTGAATTAATCATCCCTCTTTGGGCTGAACAGAAATCTGTAGTTTATCAGAAGCTATTTTCTAAATTTTGGTCAGAATTAGATATTAGATAGAGTCTGGTGATTGGAGCAATCCGGTAGTTTCGGATTACAAGTCAGCGCCTAACCCTGGTAAAACAAGTCGCACTTTTTAGGATTCCTAGGCTACTGGGATTCAGAGAGGGTTGTTGCGGTTTTATGATAGCGTTTTTCTTTGCTTTATTCCTTCAACCATTGAATTTTCTAAATGGTCAACGGGGAAACTTTTAAAATCACTGTATCCAAAATCCAAAATTGTCTGAACTAAGGGAGTTATATGGAGACGATTGAGCTGAAATTCATTTTAAAGTTGTTGGGATTTGAGGATTATAGGGCACCCTTATCTAAAATTGAGCTTAATTCTACACCGTCAGAGGTTGAGCGAGAAGAGATTTGTCGCAAGCTGTGCGAGCGCGGATTGCTGGTTTGTTCTTATAAAATTAGTAAGTTTAAAATTGCCCCTCCCGGCAAATTTCTTCTCAAGCAAGACTCCGATGAATTACCTTTAACGAAGCAGGAACGCAAGGTACTTCGGGCAAGTGTTAAGGGAAGGATTACTCCCAAAGAAACTGGCATTCCTGTTGAGGAGCAACAGGTTGTGATTCAAAGCTTGGCAGATCGGGGTTTAATCGAGGTAAAACCAAAGCACAAGAAAATTAAAGAAGTCGGCTTAACAGAACGAGGGCAGGAATATCTGCAATATGAGTATAACCCCAGCGAAAGTTGTTCTGTTCTCAGTCCTGAACTACTGAGTAATTATGTTCAATTTTTGCGGAAATCGTTCCAGGAGATTTCGCCGTCGTCTATGAAGACGCAGATCGTAAACGATGAAAAAATTTTACTCACAATTCAGGAATTAGAACATCAATTGGTGCCAGATACTGGTGTGCCAATTTGTCATTTGCGCGAGAAGTTATATCCACTTTTATCTAGGGAAGAATTAGACGAGTCGCTCTACCGCCTAGAACGGCTGGAGAAGATTGAGCTGAGTGAATTACAGGCTGCAAATGCCTATGCTTTTAGTTCAGAGCAAATTGATGCGGGGATTGTTCAGGAGATGGGTGCTCCGTTGTTTTTTGTGACGTTGAAATCAAATTTGCTAGGGTAGCAAGGGCAGGGGTTTAGGAGTTGCGGCGAGTGCAACGGTAAACTTCCGTAGATTCTCGGAGGTTATTTTTTGCCATTTGTCGTAACAATAACGACAGGTTGGGTTTTGGGAACTCCTGTGGCTTTTAAGTTGTCGTCGCGAATTAGGTGAGGGTAGGCAGATGGATACGATTGAGCTGAAGTTTCTCTTGAAGTTGTTGGGTTTTCCCGATTATCGGGCACCTTTATCCAAGATTACGCCAAATTCTAAAACGTCAGCCACTGAGCGAGAACGGATTTGTCGCAAACTGCTGACTCGTGATTTGGTAGAGTGTTCTTACGAAGTGACCAAGCTCAAGATTGCTCCTCCAGGTAAAGCACTGCTGAAGTCAGACTCAACTGAGTTACCAGTTACAGACCAAGAACTCAAGGTGCTTCGGGCAAGTGAAAAGGAAAAAATTTCTCCTGGAAAGACGGGTGTCCCGGCTGCGGAACGAGGGGCAATTATCCAGCGTCTGGCAGACAGGGGTCTGATTGAGCTAGAGACTAAAGTCAAAGAAGTTTGGCTCTCGAAGCACGGACAGGAGTACCTACGGGATGAATACACTGCCAAAGGCACTAACCTCGTTCTCAACTTGGACATGCTGAACAATTACCTGAGCTTTTTACGCAAATCTCTGCAAGTGAAGCCAGATCGAGTGTCTCCTCCACTGCCTACCAATGGAGAATTGCTCGTTGAACCGACAGACAATCTTAGCGATGAAGAAATTTTACAAATTATCCAGAAATTAGACCAGGAACTGGGAACAGATAATTATTTGCCCATTTTTCATCTCCGACAAAAGTTACAACCTGGCTTGTCAAGGGAAGACTTAGATCAGACACTGTATCGCCTGCAAAAGAATGACCAAATTGAGCTAAGGGCGCTTGTACACGCTCAAGAGTACACTGACGAGCAAGTCAACGCCGGAATCAATCAGCGTTCCGGATGTTCACTATTTTTCATTAAAGTTACGGCGAACTAAAAATGACGCTTCGGACTATTCACACTCTAAACTTAGCAACGCCTCAAAGGTATCAGCAGCATGGCATCCATCAATGAAATTATTCTAAGAAGTACTAACCCCTTTGATAACATTCGATCTGTCAACTTTTGGCACGAGCAGCAACAGCCAGAACCCACGGTTGACTCTATCCATCAAGAAGCGATCGCCACAATAGAAGCAACACTCGATCAAGTTGCCCACGATCATCACACACGCACATTGATGCTTGATGGCGATCCGGGTTCTGGCAAGACTTATCTGTTGGGTAGGCTCAAAAAGGCGTTCAACCATAAAGCATTTTTCGCCTATATCCCTCCATTTCCCCAAAGTGACCACATCTGGCGGCACATTTTGCGCTACACCGTGGATAGCTTAGTACAAATTCCTGATGGGCAGGAAGATTCTCAGTTGCTGCTTTGGCTCAATAATGTTTTATCTGCCTTAAGACAACGCAGCATAATAGATAAAATCACGAAGCATGATGTCTTTGATTTGTTGCGAAGTGATCGACAAAATTTTATTAACCAACTCAGGGGTACATATCGACAAGCAAGTATCTATAATGCTGACAAGTTTTTTGGAGTGCTGCACGACCTTACTAATCCAGAACTGTATCCCATAGCTTGCGAGTGGTTGCGAGGAGATGACTTAAGTGAAGAGTCTCTGCAAGCTTTACATTTAAGAAGGTCTATTGATACAGAAGAAGCAGCACGAGAGATATTGGCTAATTTTAGCAGAATTGCTGTTGATACCCGACCAATCGTGCTGTGCTTCGACCAACTAAACAGTATTGCTCGCCTTCCAGACGGCTCGATCAATCTGCAAGCCTTGTTCGACATCAATACCAAAATTCATGACGAGGACAAGAACTTTCTTGTCATTATCAGTATCAATACAGATATCTGGAAACAGTACAAGAGCAGAATTGACCAGAGTGATAAGCCTCGTGTAGAGCGCCAAGTCTCTCTAGGGCTAATCAATTTAGAGCAAGCAGAATCACTTTTAGCATCTCGTCTTTACTCTCTACACCATCAAGCAAATCCTCAACCACCTTCTGACATTGAGCCTCTAAAGCGCCAATATCTAGAAGATGAATTTCCGGGTGGAAAAACTAATCCTAGAAATTCTCTGATTCTAGGGCGAGATATATTTCAGGCATACAAAAGCTGGTTATTTGCAGGTAAGAATCCACCATTTATTCCACCCATTGCTCCTACAACAACAAATGGCCATTCAGAACTTCTTGCAGCTTTTAAATTAAAATGGCGTGAGGAATTCACTAAGGTTCAGCAGCGAATTACGAAAGTTCGTTACCTATCCTCACCGGAACTCATTCAGATGCTGCAAGAAGCTTTAGCTACTTTGCAAGTGGAGAGCATAAAGACTCCGCTTTTTACCAAAACCAAGTTTGCTAGTTATTCACTTGGCTATAAATTGCCTGGTAAATCTGAACAGTTAGGAGTAGTCTGGACGGAAGATAGTAATATGACTACTTTTTTTCATGTAATAGAAGCTTGTGGGAAAGAAGTTAAAAAAAATCCCTCCTTAAACCTGCGTCTAATTCGTGCAGAAGGGTTGGGTAGCTCAAAGAATAAAGGTTACAGACGGTATACAGAAATTTTCACAGGTTCCCGCCATCATCGCATCAAACCCAATCTCAAATCTGTTCATGACCTAGCCACATATTACGGTTTAGTTAAAGATGCTCGTGAGGGAGACTTAGTTATTGGAGGTAAAACCCTCGGTTTTAAGAAATTACAAGACATCATCCGTGAGTCTCAGGTTTTACAGGATTGTCCACTATTACAAGATTTGGGTGTAGTTGAACAAACTAATGATACTGATGTAAATCCTCCAAGTACAAGCGGTAAAAAAGAACCTGGTAAGCCGACAGTTGTCGAGGTAGTTCAGCTAAAAAAGGAATTAATGGAAGCCAAGGAGTTTTTATTAAATCTAATTAAAACTCAGCATTTCATGGGAAAACAGGCTTTAATTAAAAATATTCGCAGTCAGTTTATCAAGGTAAGTGAACCTCAAATCGAAGATTTGATTCAGCAACTGTGCCAGGAAAAGCAAATTCAAATTCTTGACCCTAGTGCCAAACCAGAAGCCCAATTAATTTGTCTAGTACCTAAAAGGTAATTTATCCTAAAAATTTGTTATCTTAGCCAATGCCCTACCTGACAGAACCTGCCGACATCCGATCACTCATCACTCCACTTGCCTCTTCTAAAATCCTTTGGCTAGATACAGAGGTGGCTGACTGGCAGACTCCCAACCCAAGACTATCTCTAATTCAGGTGTTGGCTGACCCTAATGACTTAACGGGTAATGCTGCTTACATCCTGGATGTGTTGGATAAACCTGACTTGGTAGCCTATTTTGTGAACCAAATCATGGCTAATCCAGCGATTGAAAAAGTTTTTCACAATGCTAGTTTCGATGTGAGGTATCTAGGAGGTAAAGAGCAAGTAAAAAATATAAGTTGTACTTTTAAAATGGTCAACAAATTGACCAGAAGGCACCGCTCCGATCGCCTGAACGTATCGAACAAGCAACTCAAAACCCTAGCAGTAGAACTTTGCAACTTCTCCGAAGTGGATAAAGGGGAACAGCAAAGCGACTGGGGACAGCGACCTCTTACCGAAAAACAGATTAAGTATGCCAAGATGGATACAGTCTATCTGGCTCAAGTGCATCGTTGTTTATTAGAAAGAATTCAGCCTGATGCTGTGAGTAAGATTTTTGATATAGATATAGAAGCTAGCGACTCAAAACAGCTAACTCAGAAATCTGAACCGACATCCTTCAGCGTTACCAAAGTCCGAGTTGCCTTTGAGTGTCCGCGCTTGTTTTATCTGGGACATCGCTTAGGTGGAAAGATGATGTTTTTCCCACCTGGAAATCCCCCTAAAATTGGTACCCAATTTCATCAATTAGCTGACCATTTTGCCTTTATTGCCAAGCAGGAACCCAGGTTCCAAGCGTTGTTTGAGCCAGAAGCTGACCAACTCAATGTAGAGGCGATCGCTCAACAGCTACAACAACTCTTCTATGAATTATCCTTTTTCCCCCACCTGCAAGCAACCGTCAAAACCGATCCAGGGAAAGCAACCGCACTTTATCAACTTTGGGAAGGATTAAAAGGACTCGTCCGGCGCTGGGCTGAATTACTCGTGCGAAATCGGCGCTATTGCAGTGCATCTGATGTCATTAGCAAAACGTTAATCGCCCTTAAACCTACCGTTAAGCATCACTTCCAATTGCCCAATGGTACACACCAATTGGTGCAGGGAAGATTTGACAGCGTGGTGTATGACTTTGAAAACCACCGCCTCTGTGTGGTGGAATATAAAACTTATCAGTCTCCAGACAAGTCAGCCCAACTCGCTCAAGCTGCCCTCTACAGCTATATGTTGCGGGAAAAGCTGGGAGTACCCATAGATTCAGCGGTTTATAGTGTTTTGCCCAACTGGGACGAGATTAGCTTTACTTGGGACGAACTAGAAAACACAGTTCATCAGCTAATTCCTCAGAAATTACAGCAGATGCGCCAATGGGTTGACTGGGAACCACCACAACCCAATCCGCCGTCACCCACACCTCACCCAGATTTATTGTGTGATATTTGCCCTCAGCGGAAAAAGTGCCAAACTTATTTTGATGTTACTGCGGGTGAATCAATTGTATCCACAGCCATCACTTCTCAAGTCATTTCTCAACCCCCACAATCTACAAAGGTAGAACCTCTTGTGGGGCAGGCGAGACGCCTGCCAATTGTGGAGGGCGGGCAAGATGCCCATCCCACAAGAGATAGTCAGCAACATCCAGTTTCCGGGGGCGGGCAAGATGCCCACCCTACAATAGAGGACAAGCCAAATCCTGATGCTGATGCTATTGGTAAAGACTTAGTGACTACCCTTGAGTCTTTCAATATTGGTGTTGAGTATCAAGGAGCAGCTGTTGGGCCAGCTTTTATTCGAGTGAAACTTAAACCAAATCCTGGGGTAAAAATTAGTTCTCTGTTGAGGTTGTCTGCTGATTTACAAGTGCAGTTGGGAATAGCGAACCCTCCTCTGATTGCACCTCAAGCTGGGTATGTCAGTGTTGATTTACCTCGCCCGGATCGACAAGTTGCTAGCTTCGAGAATTACGTAGGGGCGACGCATGCGTCGCCCCTACCCCCTACGGCACCCGTGAAAATTGCGATCGGGGTGGATTTGGATGGAAAATTGGTAGAGGCGGATTTATCCGATCCAAATACTTGTCACTTTTTGGTGGGTGGTACAACAGGTAGCGGCAAAAGTGAATTTTTGCGATCGCTCCTCCTCTCCCTTCTGTACCGTCATTCCCCCCAACAGCTCAAAATTGCTCTCGTCGATCCAAAACGAGTTACTTTCCCAGAATTTGAACAGATGCCCTGGTTGCTGTCGCCAGTTGTCAAAGATAGCGAAGATGCGATCGCACTCATGGAACAATTAGTCTCAGATATGGAGCAGCGTTATCGCTGGTTTGAAGCAGCGAAGTGCCCCCATCTAGATGCCTACAACCAGCAACTGATTCAACGACAAAAGCCACCCATTCCGCGCATTGTTTGCATCTTTGATGAATATGCCGACTTCATGGCAGAAAAAGAAGTTCGCAACGCTTTGGAACTGAGCATTAAACGCTTGGGAGCAATGGCAAGAGCGGCTGGTATTCACTTAATTATTGCCACCCAACGCCCAGAAGCAGGGGTTGTTACTCCCATTATCCGCTCTAACTTACCTGGACGAGTTGCTCTGCGTACCGCAAGCGAAGCTGATTCCGCGATTATCTTAGGCGGCAAACAAACAGAAGCGGCTTACCTGTTGGGCAAAGGGGATTTACTGTATCTATTCGGTGCTCAGTTGCAGCGATTACAAAGCTTATTTACACCAAAGATTCAATTGCCACAATAGGGTTACCAGCGGGTGAGAGGCGCTGACAGAGAATGGTGCAACATCTCAGATTTACCAAGTCACCCGTCCATCTAATTTTTGTAGCAAATTTGGCCCAACTCCTGATACCCGATCAAAGTCTTCTAAAGAAGTAAACGGCTTCTGCTGTCGTGCGGCAATGATTTGCTGTGCCAGTTTGGGGCCAACTCCCGGCAACGTCACTAATTCCTCCAGCGTTGCGGTATTCAGATTAACCAACTCTCCAGTTGTTGGCACATTCTTCTCTTTCGCCTGAGTGATTTGAGGACATTCTTGCTTCTGTGCCTGAATCTTCTGCTGAACTGCCAACGGAACTCCCAGCACCGCTCTAGCATAGAGGCGTCCAAACTCACGTTCAAAATGGGCGGCAACCATCGGACTTTGAATCACCAATAATGTCTCATCATTGTGGGTATTCGCCGCCTCTGACCAGTTGTGAGAACCGGTAATCACCCTTTGCCCATCTACAACACCAAATTTGTGATGTAAGACATCCCCCTTGGGTAACTGGGGGATGCCCACGGTGGCAATGGGACTTTGCCAAGGACGATTATTGACTTCGTATTCACACTTGTTGGCTAAAGAGACTCCCAGCATATCCAGCGCCTCACTGTAATAGCGATAGGCAAAACCGGGGTCAATTAACCCTCGTATCTGAACGCCCTGTTGATGGTGGGTTTCCAGGAGGTTAGCGAGGGACTGTTCGGAGAAGACAAATAAGGCTAAATCAACGGTTTTAGTCGCCGTACTCAGGGTTTGACCAATTAAGCCATTACTCGTCTGACTCCAAGGCTGGGTGGCAGACGTTGGGGAAAACTGCACGGTAACGGTGGTGGTTCCCAGTTTGACTGGCTGCGCTGGGCGAAAGGGCTTTTTGACGCCAAACCGACTATCGGGCTTCCCTGCGGGGCCATCGCCCCACATGATGTTAAATTCTTGGGTAAATAGATCGGCTAACTGGGAATCTTCGATTTTTAACAGGTTATTAGCATTACCACGAGTCTGTGATGCTGTCAAGTCTCCATGCATATCACTGGTTGTGAAATTAGCGGAGGTGACAATCAGGGTGCGTCCATCAATGACAACAAACTTATGGTGCATCAAGCCACTGCCTTTGGAACCATCAGCGGTATCGTCAAGGATGGGGACTTGGGCTTTTCGTAAAATGGCGATCGCATCCCATTGGTTAATCTCATCCGCAGTGAGCTGATTATCCCCATTCCGGTCGATTAATTTCACTCCCTCCTTGTAGCGATCGCGTTCTCGTGCAGGAAGTTTGGCGACTTCAGCGGCACTGAAGTCACTCCAAGGGCGATTGTAGGTATTTTCCAGAATGACTTTGACTTTGACCCCAGCTTGGTGACGTTTAACCAAAGCTTGGGCGATTTTGGGTAAACGCAACTCTTGAACGGCGATATCTACGGTAGATTGAGCGGTGGCGATCGCATCTACAATTTGTTGCTCTAAGTCATCTCCCGGTCGAGTTACCTGCCGATAAGGCTCTGTATATTCACCTGAGGAGGCATGATTAAAGTACACTTGAACAAAAAGGTCTTGAGGTAGGGGAGCTTTGCGAGGAAGCTGGGACTGAACTCGCTGACAAGCCGACACAGTCAGCGATAGAAAGAAGGTTACCCCCAGACGGCAGAGAGTTTGAGACAGTAAATGCAAGGGTTTTTCTGATCCAAGAATATAACAGCGGTATTAAATTAGTGTTCCCTGTTTTCCGATAACAACAGTCAAAACATTGTCACTGTTGAACTAACATAAATTTCAAGCGGACTAATGTTCGCCCCTTAATTTATTAACTTAATTCGAGGAATTGCTCACACCGTAGCATCATTGCGAAGTTGTGGGGCGAGACCCCCTATAACGTTATATGTCAAGAAGAAAAAAGACCTTTCTGTGTGGTCATAAGGGGTATGGTCAATCCTGCCACCGATGTGAGCAACACCATAGAGTACGGGAAGAAAAAAGACAACAAAAACAGGAATGGGAATCCACCTTTGCTGAAGACCCGATCGATTTAAAAAATCTTCCGGCTCATGTGGTGGTTAAAGCCCGGATCATTATCGCTGGCCTCCAGAGTCGCAATAACTATAGAGAGTATGGGGGAAAGCGGCTCCGCCACAACCGTTGGATTATTAGTATTCCCGTTACCCGGAACTACCGAATGATCTGCCATGACCACGGTAGCCTGTTAACACCCCACGCAGTCTTGTCTCACGAAGATTACAACGTGGATAAACCAGGCTGTTAGCCAATTCCTGATAGTTGTTAGAGAAACAGGCATCGGGTTTACAGACAAACATTAATCTTCATCAAAAGAATGGGTAGAAACTCCTCACTAAAGCTCCGGGTCCTTCCAGGACGGCTTTACAGGGAGCGTACTAGAATGTGAAGCATGACTCAACGCGCCTACCGATACCGCTTTTACCCGACGACGGAACAAGAACAACTCTTGCGCCGCACGCTGGGTTGCGTTCGTTTAGTCTACAACAAAGCGTTGAATAGTCGTACCGAGGGGTGGTACGAAAGACAAGAGCGGATTGACTACAAACAGACATCCGCCATGCTAACGGCATGGAAAAAGCAGGAAGACCTGCAATTCCTCAACGAAGTTAGCTGTGTCCCACTCCAGCAGGGATTGAGAAACCTACAAAAGGCGTTCACTAACTTCTGGGCAGGACGTGCCAAATACCCTAACTTTAAGAAGAAGAGAAGTGGTGGTAGTGCTGAGTTCACCCGTTCTGCTTTTAGGTGGAAACACAGCCAGTTGTGGCTGGCAAAGTGCAATGACCCTTTGCCTATCCGCTGGAGTCGCACTCTTCCGGAAAACTGTGAGCCTTCTACTGTCACAGTAAAATTGGATGCCTCAGGGCGCTGGTTCGTCTCCCTGTTGGTCGAAGACCATAGCGTCAAGGCATTTCCTCAGCTTGATAAAGCTGTAGGGATTGACGCTGGAATCGCCTCCTTGATTGCAACGAGTGATGGGGAGAAGATTACTAATCCCAAGCACTTCAAACGTTTGAGATACAAATTGAGACAGGCACAAAAAGCACTGTCTCGAAAAGTTAAAGGCTCGAACAACACACACAAAGCAAGGCAACAAGTCGCTCGCATCCACGCCAAAGTTGCCGAGACCCGAACAGATTTCCTTCACAAGCTAACAACTCGACTGGTACGTGAAAACCAAACGATTGCTGTTGAGGATTTAGCTGTGAAGAACATGATGACCAACCGCAAACTTGCACAAGCCATAGCCGATGCCAGCTGGTCTGAGTTAGTTCGTCAATTGGAATACAAGTGTCAGTGGTACGGTCGGACACTGATAAAAATTGACCGCTGGTTTCCTAGCTCTAAGCGCTGTGGAAACTGCGGTCACGTTGTTGATAAGTTGCCGCTTGATCAGAGGGAATGGGATTGTCCAGAATGTGGAACACACCATGACCGGGACATCAATGCCGCAAACAATATTCTTGCCGCAGGGCTTGCGGTGATAGTCTGTGGAGCGAACATAAGACCTGATAGACATGAGTCTCCAAAGGGCAGTTGCGAAAAACCCGTAAGGGAAAGAAGCAGAAACCTAAGTCGTGAGGCTTAGGAATCCTCGCGCCTTCAGACCGAGGAGGATGTCAAATAAGCACAATAATCTTAAGGGGTGGCATCAAGACTATATCCTGGGAGAATAGATAGCCCATTGGCTGAAAGACCATGCAAATTTATCTAGACTACAGCGCCACAACACCGCCGCGTCCAGAAGTCATTGCTACCATGCAGAATGTCCTCACCCAACAGTGGGGCAATCCATCCAGCTTGCACGAGTGGGGGCAGCGCGCCGCAACCGCTGTGGAACAGGCGAGAATGCAGGTGGCTGGGCTGATTAATGCACCGGCAGAGTCGATGATTTTCACCTCTGGGGGTACGGAGGCGAATAACCTGGCGATTATGGGGGTGGCGAGAACGTATCGAAAGCCACAGCACATGATTATTTCCAGCGTTGAGCATTCGGCAGTGGCAGAACCCGTGGGATTGCTGGAACAGTGGGGTTGGGAAGTGACACGGTTGCCTGTGGACACATACGGACGCGTGAACCCCAGAGATTTGGAAGACGCCCTGCAACCCAATACGGTGTTGGTTTCCATCATCTACGGTCAAAGCGAAGTTGGCACGCTGCAACCGATACATACCCTCGGTCATATAGCTCACCAAAAGGGCGTTCTATTTCACACCGATGCGGTTCAGGTGGCTGGACGTTTAGCGATCGATGTCAAGGAACTGCCGGTGGATTTATTATCCATGTCGAGCCATAAGTTTTATGGCCCGCAAGGGGCGGGGGCGTTGTATATTCGTCGTGGCGTCGAGTTAGTGCCAGTGATGTTGGGTGGGGGACAAGAATTGCAACTGCGATCGGGTACGCAGGCTGTGCCGATGATTGCAGGTTTTGGCGTCGCTGCCGAACTCGCGGCGGCGGAAATGGCTACGGAAACGCCTCGATTGATGCGGTTGCGCGATCGCCTTTTTGACCAATTGAGTGATAGCCCAAACCTGATACCCACGGGTTCCCGCCTTCATCGCTTACCTCATCATGTCAGCTTCTCGGTCCTGGGTGATGGGAAAACAGTGACCGGCAAAACCCTCGTGCGCCAGCTAAACCTCGCTGGAATTGGCATCAGTTCCGGTTCTGCTTGTCATAGTGGCAAACTCAGCCCCAGTCCTATCCTCAAGGCAATGGGCTACAGTGACGCCATTGCTCTGGGAAGTATCCGCCTCACCTTAGGGCGAGATACGACGGAAGCTGATGTGGACTGGACAGCAATGGTACTCAAGCAAGTGTTAGCTAGACTCATGCCAAAACTAACTTGTGCTAGGTGTTGAATTTAATCGATTAGCAATGGGGAATAAAAGACATTAGTTGTTAGTTGCTCTCTTCGTAGTTTGTTGAATTAGGAGTAACTAACAACTTTTCCAATTACCCATTACTTTTTACTCAAAACTTCAACCCCTTCCCATTCCTCCGGCACTCCATACTTTTGATATTTCTCACAGCGTTTGACGTAAAGCATTGCAGTTTTATCTTGAGAATTGATTTCTAAAATCTCCTGAAAGATTTGTTGAGCTTGAGCAAATTGTTGCTGAAAATATAGAAAAACGGCTTGTTCAAAGCGACTCTTCGTTTGTGTCTTTAACTGTAAAAACAGTTCCTCATCCCCATCATAGATTTCAAAGACGGCTACAGGTTTTTGTTTTCCTTTCACCCTAACTCGATCCACAAACCGATAGCTGTAGTTTTGTGGCTCATCAAGATAACAGAGAGTTTGTCTACTAATGAGAATCCCTGAGCCATAAAGCTTGGTTAACCCTTCCAAACGCGAGGCGAGATTAACCGCATCAGCAATCACGGTGCTTTCCATCCGCTCTTGTTCTCCGATGGTGCCTAACATTAAACTTCCCGTATGTAATCCAATGCCAATCGTGATGGGCAGATAACCCAGTTTTTGCCGATGCTGATTGTAAAGAAGCACTTGTTTTTGCATCGCAATAGCACCAGAGACAGCATCATTAACTGACTCCGGAAATAAAGCCATAATGGCATCCCCAATATATTTATCAATAAAACCCTTGTGAGCGCGAATGACGGGACTAACTCGACTCAGGTAACTATTAATAAAATTAAAGTTTTCTTGAGGATTCATTCCTTCTGAAAGGGTAGTAAAGTCACGAATATCAGAAAACAGAATTGTCATGTCTTTCTGAATATGATCGCCCAATTTAACATCCACAATACTTTCGTGCCCCAAGAATCGAAGAAAGTCATGGGGAACGAAGCGACCATAAGCAGCATTGATTTTGGCAAGGCGAATATGCGTTTTAATCCGCGCTAATAATTCATTTTTAGAAAAAGGTTTAGTTAAATAATCATTCGCACCAGCAATAAAGCCCTCCACAAGATCGGACGTTTGATTTTTTGCCGTCAACATCACAATGGGAAGTTCAATCGCCAAAAATTTCTCGCGGATTTTCTTACAGACTTCATAGCCCGTCATGCGGGGCATCATGACATCGAGTAAGATTAAGTCTGGTTGGAAGCCACGTTCAATAATGGCTAAGGCTTCTATCCCACTTGTGGCTTGAGTAATAGCATAGTGTTCCAAAGAAAGATTATTAACTAAAACCTGAAGGTTGATGGGTTCATCATCGACAATGAGGATTTTAAACTCGCCAGTTTCTGCGGCTAACATTTCAACCTTAATCAGTGGTTCGTCCATTAATTTTAAGATGGGTGCTACTGATCGAATTGGAGAAATTTCTGAGGTTATCTCTAGTTGATTTTGAGAAACTGGCAATGTAAAAGTAAACTGGGAACCTTCTCCAATTTTTGATGAAACCAGAATAGAGCCACCGTGCAACTCTACTAGTTGCTTAGTAATAGCCAAACCTAAGCCCGTGCCACTGTATTCTCTACTCGTAGAACCATCGGCTTGTTCAAAAGATTCAAAAATTTTATCCAATTTATCAGATGGGATGCCAATACCTGTATCAGCAACGGTAATAGAAATCTGTCTATGAGTAGGTTCCAGTTGTTGGTTATTCGTTGTGATTAACTCTTCATTTGTGGCTGCTGAATTCTGACCGCTAATCACTTCTGCTCTTATATCTATCGTGCCCGAATCTGTAAATTTAATAGCATTTCCGATTAAGTTGTAAAAAATCTGTTGTAAACGATTTTCATCTGCTTCTATCAGGGGAAGTTCGGAACTGATAGAGTTAATCAATTGTAAGGGTTTTTGATCCAGCAAAGGTTGGGAAAGCGTTAGGACTACATCGGCAATCTCTCGCACGCCTACGGGCTTAATTTGTAACTCAATGTTTTTATGTTTTAGCTTCGATAAATCCAGGATATCATTGACTAAATTAGACAATCTCCTGCCACTAGAGGTAATTAGGCCAAGATTAGCGATCGCCTGTGGGGGTAAGGGTCCAGCAGCCCCATCAAGCAGGGATTCGGCAATGCCAATAATGCCATTCAATGGGGTACGGAGTTCGTGAGAAGTATTGGCTAAAAACTCATCTTTAAGCTTATCTAATTCCTGTAATTCAGCATTTTTAGACTCTAGGGTTGTAAATGAGGCTTGTAACTGACTTGCCATACTGTTAAAAGCATTGGCTAAAACCCTTAATTCATAGGAGCGCCCAGCTTTTACTGTATTGTTCCATTGCCCTTGTGATAGAGCATCGGCAGCTCTAGAAAGACGTAGGATAGGTTGAACAATCCAACGAGATGTTATGACTCCAATTAGGGTTGCCAAACCTAAGGCGGCTAAACAGAGTAAGATAGTCGTGCGGGTATTAGCATTGATCCGCTCCATAAAGTCTGACTCTGGAACAACCACTACAATGAGCCAATCCAGACCATAAGTTTCAGCGATGGGTGTTACTTGTACGAATTGCTGTTCGCCGTTGATTGCAAAAGCTAACTGCTGGCTTGTAGCAATATGAGTGAGGCTGCCAAAATAGGAAGTCAAATGTTTGGCGGTTGATTGAGTTAATCGATTGGGACTATCGAGCGCTTTGATGCGTTGTGTTGCCCCTTTATGGATGATAAAAGGAGGTTCTGGAGTAGAACTGGCAACCAGCATCCCAGAGCGTTCAATGATAAAAGTTTGTCCTCTTTTTCCAATTTTTAAGGTATGCAGAAAATCACTGACTTGCGAGACGACGAGATCGCTGGCTATGACACCATCAAGCACACCGTTTTTGTTGTAGATGGGTTGGGACGCACTGATCGCAAGTTTGGGTTCCGAAAAAAATGGATAAATTTGATTCCAAGTCGGTTGACCTTTGTTTGCGGCGTTTTTGTACCAAGGTCGCTTTCTAGCGTCGTAATTTTTTGAGGTAATTTTTAAAAAATTAGTGCGATTTCCCTGACCATTGCTGCTATATCGATGTCCCTCTCCGTTGGTGGTTTTATCTGAGACTTGAATCTCTAAGGTGCCATTGTCGAGCCGTTCAACACCGATGAATTCTCCCTGCTTACTACCGAAGTAGATGTAACCGACTGAAGGGAATCTTCGCGTTTGCCAAAAAAAGTGACGCTCAAGTAATTGGAAATCCTTGACATCCAACTGGCCGAGACGAATGGCATCGGTGTTGATTTGATTAATCAGAACAGGTGTGGCTAAGTAGTTATGCAAATGCTGTTGGATACGGGCAGTAATTTCGCGCCGGAGTTGGGTGGTAACATCGTTGATCGCTTGCTGTCCGTTGCGTAAAGAAAGCCACCCCACAAGTCCCACAGCTCCGAGTATTTGTAGGATAAACGGTACTACGAGGATGACACGGAGTGGAACTTTCCCAAAAGCCTTAGAAACTGAATGGGGTGAAGCCAATAAGTCCTCCTCCCTAACGATTAATTAACCCTTAAGCGTCCTGGGTAGCTGCACCCCAAGAGTAACAACTCTGGCTACCATAAACAAGGACATTGCTAACCACAATAAGTGACTACTGTGGAACAACCAAGCTGCGATCGCGCTGGGAGCAAACCCCAACAAAGTAGCGGTTAAGGCCGCACTACGAATCGTTGGCCCCTCTGCTAAGCCCAAAAAATACCCATCTAGGATAAAAGCAATCGAACCAAATCCTAAAAGGGGCAGTAACCAAGAAACATAATGCCCCATACTATCAATCACTTCTGAGTGATTCGTTAACAATCCAAATAAAGGTTCTGGAAATAAAACAAATACAAGAGCCAGACTCAGACCCAAAATCAGAGCGGTTCCCCCAGAAATGCCAACGAGGGACGTGAGCTGAGCATGATCTTCTTTACCGCAAAAAATGCCTGATAAGCTTTCCGTGGCGAAGGCTAATCCATCAATAAAGTAGATGGCTAGAGTTACGACCTGTAAAAGCAAAGCATTTTCGGTTAGCGTCATTGTTCCCATCCCTGAACTTAAGTTAGTAAAGATGGAAAAGGTAGAGAGAAAAGCAAAAGTTCGGATAAAGATATCTCTATTAAGGGTCAAGGTCTCTTTCAATGTCGATAAATCAAACAGTTGTCCCGATACGGCTTGTATCTCTTTCCAGCGAACTTCTCGACAAAGGAAAATTATCCCGATTAGCAACATCAAATATTGACTAATCGCTGTGGCAAAACCTGCTCCCGCGCTTTCCCACCCCAACCGAACAATCAATAGGTAATCCAGCATGATATTAGCGGCATTTCCAACAGCCGATAAGACCAAAACTTTGCCGCTTTGTTCACGTCCCAGAAACCAACCGATGAGTACAAAATTCAGTAGAGTCGCTGGTGCGGCCCAAATCCGGGCATCATAATAAGCTTGCCCTGAAGCTTTAACATCTGATGTGGCGCTCAGTAGGGCAAATCCAATCTCTTGCAGGGGGTACTGCAAAATTAAAATCGTGATACCCAGCCCCAGAGCCAATATTCCATTCCGTAAACCCGTGAGTAATACTCCCTCCTCATCTTCACGTCCTACCGCTTGGGCTGTCATGCCCGTGGTACTCATTCGCAAAAAACCCAAAGTTCGGTAGATATAGTTAAATAAAACTGTGGACAGAGTGACCCCAGCTAGATGACGAATATCCCCTAAATGACCTAAGAATGCCACACTGGTTAAACCAGCCAGAGGCACCATGAGATTAGACAAAATATTGACGCTCGCCAATCGAAAAAAGCGAGGGAGAAAATCATACCGATCAAGGGTTGTAATCCACATATCCGGGTTAATTGGAGGGACTGGATGGCGGTCAATATTTAAACAGTAACAAATTTTAACAATCAGTGAATCATTGACGGTTATAAATCAAACCCTTGCTCACTTGTTGGCTATTTAGCCATTGCAGGTGATACTACTTTTAGTAGCAAATTTAACAATGAAGAAAAAAAACGATTATGGCAGAGCTTCCTAAAAGTCTTGAAGAAGCCATCGCCCAAGCCAAAGAGGCTACTCAATCCGCTTTAAATGACGGTCGTACCCGGTTGCAAGTGGAACTGGTATTTCCAGAAATTGCCCTCCAAGCTCAGTCGATCGCACAACAATTTATTCCGTTGTTTGAGGAGTATGGCTCAGGGTTAAAAGTCTTGTTTCCCGATACCGGTGCAGCGGCTCTGGCTCGTCGGGATTGGGGTGAGGTACCCTTTAAAATCAGTGATGTCGGGACTTCCCGCTCACCTATCGAAAACAAAATCCAGGCCGAGGACAAGGCGTTCTTGCTGGTTGCGCCTTCGGCGGTGGAAGTGGCTCAAGTGGAAATCCTTTGCAATCTGGCCGGTGATCGCCCCTGTGTTTTGCTCAACCCCCAGTTAGAAGATATCTATACGATTGGGATTGGCATGGCGGCACGTAAGTTGCGTGAGCGGTTCCTCAGCACCATCGAGCCTTGTTACTACCTCCGACCTATCGATCCGGCGGCTATCTTGCGCTCATACCCTGGACTCTGGCAAGTTTGGCTAGAAATCGATGATGAGTACCAGCTGATTGCAGAAGAGCCTCAAAGACCTGCCGGAGAAGCTCTAGATCAAATCCTGGCCAAAGCCATGGGTAGTAGCGATACGGGTGAAGGTGAAACAACACCAACCCTTAAAAAACCTGGGTTCCTGACGAATCTCCAGCGCTTCTTGAACGCACTGACTCGATGAGAGCTAGATCAGATTGGCGTCAAATTTCCAGACATCTTAAGAAAATGCAATAATAGGAATCAAACAGGAAATTCCGGTTGAGGGTGCAACAACCGACGTAAATCTTTCCCTGGAAACATCAGATGAATCCTTCGTGTGAGGAGAGTGAGCCAAACCTAATCACTAGGGAGGCTTCTCTCCAAGCTTTTTTTAATCTTTCTCTAGATTTGTTGTGTATCCGTGGCAAGGATGGTTATTTCCGGGAGCTCAACTGTGTTTGGCAAACGACCTTAGGCTGGACGCTAGATGAATTGTACTCACGTCCTTGGTTAGATTTTGTCCATCCCGACGATGTTGCCTTCACGGTTGAGATGGAGTATCAATGCCATACCCTCAACGCAAGCCATACTCCGATCCAACTGAAAAATCGCTACCGTTGCCGAGATGGCAGCTATCGCTGGCTATCCTGGCGCTTATCCTCCTATGAAAACGGCTTAAGCCATGGCATCGCTCAAGATGTTACAGAAAGCAATTGGGGAGGCAGTGGCGCGTATCGCACAAGGTTACAGCAATCGGTGAAGCTACGAGATCAGGCGATTGCGGCTAGCCGCGTGGGGATTGTGATTGCCGATACTCGATTACCGGGTATGCCTCTGATTTATGTGAATCCTGCCTTTGAGCAAATCACCGGTTACTCTGCCGCTGAGGTACTCGGTTATAACTGTCGTTTTTTGCAAGGCAAAGAAACCAGTCAGCCCGCTGTGGCACAACTCCGTGCGGCGATTAAAGCCGGAGAACACTGCACGGTTACTCTACTTAATTACCGGAAGGATGGAACCCCCTTTTGGAATGAATTAACGATTTCACCGATTTATGATGAGGATAATAACCTTACTCATTTTGTGGGGATTCAATCGGATATTAGCGATCGCATCAGAGCCGAACAAGCCCTACGATTGGAACAACACAAATCAGAACGGCTATTACTGAATATTTTGCCCAAGCCGATTGCAGACCAATTGAAACAGTTTGAAGGTTCATTGGCTCAACAATTTACTGAAGCCACTATTTTATTTGCTGATATTGTCGGCTTTACTCCCCTAGCCGCTCAACTGGCTCCTTTAGAACTGCTGAATTTGTTAAATCAAATATTTTCTGTTTTTGACCAATTAGCAGAAAAACACGGGGTTGAAAAAATTAAAACCATTGGTGATGCCTACATGGTGGCTGGCGGCTTGCCTGTAGCAACGGATCATCATGCAGAAGCGATCGCTCAAATGGCTTTGGATATGCAACAAGCCATTGGAAAGTTCCAAACCCAACAAGGTGAATCCTTCCAAATTCGCATCGGCATTAATACGGGGCCGGTCGTCGCGGGTGTGATTGGCATCAAAAAATTTAGCTATGACTTGTGGGGGGATGCCGTGAATGTTGCCTCCCGGATGGAATCATTGGGATTACCAGGAAAAATTCAAGTTACGGCTGTGACAAAAGAGCGTTTGCAAGATAAATTTTTATTTGAAGAACGGGGTGTGATTGAGGTTAAGGGCAAAGGGAAAATGATGACTTATTGGCTAACCGAGAGGAAGAGTCATCAGCTTTTTGAATCTGGAATTGAGCAATAACGTCTCAGCGCGATCGCTAACGTCTGCGAGATGATGATTTCCGCATAATCTCCAGCAACCAAAACAGCAGTGTTGCACTAAGCACAATCATGAGCCAAACCGAAGATTGCCAAATAACAATTACTACACCCGCGATCGCAATCAGGAGTAAGATGAGCTGAAGGAGTAAGAAAATCGGTCGATACTTAGAAGTTCGAACGGCTAAGGGGCCTGTAAATTGTAGCCATCCATAGAAGAGTTGTAACGATTTATCGAAAATATTATAGGTAAGGCTTTTGCGTAAGATTGAGGAACGCTTACCTAATGTCGTTAAGACAATATTTCTCAAAATTAGAGCGAACTGGGTTGAAATATTGGCCAAGATAATGCGCGGAATACTATCCAACACAGTCTCTTGACCCACATTGTATTTTTCCCGGAAAAACCTCTCGCTATTCCCCTGGGATAAATGGGTAATTGCTTCCTCGGCTAATCTGGAAGCCGCTAGCGCACTCACGTTGCGATCAAAGTACCCGGGTACTGGATGATATTGAGGTCTTTCTTCCTCTTCAATGTTAGTTGATTTACCTCGATTTTTAGCTGAATTATTAGGTTGAAGTCGCTGTCTGTTCCAATTAAGTTGTTCGGCAATTTCATCTTGGAGAACGTTCGTTAAATCGGTGTTTACAATTTCGCGATGGCCTTCCAGTACCAAAGTACTGAGTAATCGCTCAATCGTCAATTTAAGTTGTTGCTCTGTCAGTTTTTCTGGGTACGATAGTTTCCTAAGATAGCTAATAATTTGGGTTCGTTCGGTTTCGAGGATATTCGGTAAGGACTCATTTAGCAAAAATTCTAAATAATTATCTGTAAAGGCTTCAAACTCTGGTGTCCCTCTGCGACAGTTACCCTGACGTTCCAAAAATTCTGGAAACTTTTTCACGGATTCAGGTGTTAACAGCGCTTCCAAAATCCGATTGAGTCCATCTAGCCGTCCCCAGAGGATATCATTAGAACGCCAAGATTTCTTAAAAAATCCACCAAAAGCAAATAAGGTATCTCCTGCTAATTTATCTTCTAGCGTTTTCCCTTCTCCTAATCCCATGCTGGCATCGTTAGGACTAATCCGAATGGTTTCAATGAGTTCTTTTTCCTTCAAATTCATGAGATATTCAAAGGGATAAACGACTTTATCCAAATTTCTAAATTGTTTAAAATAAGGGAGAATTTCTTCCGAGGCACTTAGCTGGCTTGTTTCAATTAAAGCTTCTGATGCAAGTTCGACTTTGCGTAAAATCGTTTCAAAATACTCATTTTCTTGGTTGTCATAATTAAAGGCAGGATTTTTCCAAATCTTTTCTTCAATCTCTTGTGGGCTTTGCAGTTTATTAATTTTTTGTTTAAATTGCAACAAAATGCCAGAAATTAGGGTTTGAGATAACCATTCATGATAAAATGGCTCTCTAGCCTTCAACGGTAAACTTTGGAAAATATTGGCTGGTATTTCTCCTAAATCTGAGCCTTCATCCGGTAAAAAATTCTCTAAGCCAACAGCATCTAGTAAAAAGCGGTGAAGTCGTAGCAAGCGCTCATAGAAATGACCCCGCATCTGATTATCCAGCTTGGGTTGTGCCAGTAATTCATAAAAACAATCACTGACTATCGGATTGCTTAATAACTGATTTAAGGCTTCGCGAATCACTTCCAAAAGTTTAATTTGGCGCGATACACTTTCGGATAAATAACGAAGTTTTTGATATTCGACTAAATTAGATTCCGTTTCCAGGCGTTGACAAAGGATTTGGATAAGATAGAAGTGCTTTCTTAAGCTGTATTCAACATCTAAGTTCCGAATTTGTTTCTCAAAAGCTTGGCGAATTTTATCTCGTTTTCCCTTTTCTTTCTCTCTCGTAATCGGCTCTGCTAATACATTGGCGGCTTTTTCTAAGTAGGCTTGTTTTTGCGAATCAATTCTAAAGTCCTGATCCATTCTCAATACTAGAGGTAGGACGCGATCGCGCAAGCTAATCAGACGACTTCGCAGATAAATCGTCTCTTTAATATCGCTCGCCTCTAACGTTGCCGTTGTTGAATCCGTGGGAGCCTCTGTATCGGCAAGAAGAATCTTGTAACGCCTGACTTTCTCATTATGCGTTTTGATCGCTTCTAAATCATTCCCAATACTTTCATACATGGGTATTCCAATTAAAGAATCTTGGATAATCTGTAAAGTATTGGGCTTACCTATATTCTTGAAACCATCCTGATCAATGAACCGATCTGGACTTGGATCGATATAAAATAATTTGCGATCAACAGGACGGTTGATGGTGCGATAGTACATCTCCTTAATCGTGTAACTAAAAGGACGATTATCCAATACACCGCCATCTACGAAGTATAATTGATGTCCTTGACCTTGGAGATTCTCAACAAACTCCCGATTATCGAGTTGACCCCACTCCACTAATTTTTGATCGATTTTATTGTTGCCCTTTAGTTCCACATCAACTACAGGAAAAGCTACGGGAAAACAAGAAGTAATTCTACAAAGTTTAGCCAAAGATTGGCAAGTTTCTTCGGGGAAAATCGGAATCAAATCTTGATTTCTTTTGAGATTAAAAGGCTCCTTTCTCCCCCGACGATGTTTGAGCTGAAAAACCGCCCGATGGTCTTTAATTTCAATCACCCTTCCCGTGTCATCAAAGGTTTTATAAATTCGCCCAAAAATATCTGTGCCTGTAATAAATAAATCAAGTTCATTAAAATCGGATACCCATTCTCCTTGAGGAGCAGAATGCTTATTGTTATAGCCCTTTTCAAACGCTTCTTTGAGCTGGTTTTGATAATAACCTTCGCCATTTAAAACAGACTCAACTTTTGTCTGGCTAGAACTCGGTTCCCGCAGAAGTTGAAGAATATCGCCACTTTCCCGCCAAATATCAGCAAAGTTAGCAAAATCAACCACTTCTTTTAAATCGCTGTTTGCCAAAGCATAACTGAGAAGAACACCATTAATGCCGCCAGCGGAGGTTCCCGATATAATATCGACAACAATATCCGAATCTGTAAGGGCTTTAATCAGTTTATAAATACCCCGCCCACGTACAGCATTATAAAATTCCCGACAGACTCCATTCATGTAAATGGCGAGTGAAACCCCACCATAAACAACCAGCCCTAAGCGAATTTCTCGACGAAAGTTAGGTTTTTTAAAGGTGTATTCAGACATGGATGTGTTTTCTGATTGCCAAGAAATAGGATGTGATTTTTCTCTAGACCCAATCTTGACATTAAACCCACATCTTTTACCATCCCCCTAACGCCCCCTGGGGGAGAACTCGCTGAGTGCAGCGCGACAGAAGTGTCTCTCTCGTTTTTAGGAGTAGTCCGAAAAACGTTCTTCCCTACTCCCCCACTCCCAAGTTGGAACGCCAATGAAAAACCCTACCCAGAAAGGGCGGGGTTTGAAATGTAATATCTTTGTTTCTTTATTGCCCATTAACCCTAGCACCCCTAAGCTGTGGCTGGCTCTACTTAAAGAGGGTTGTTTTTGTAAAGAGGGTTGGTATAAAAGATTGCCAGAGCGAGAGCTAAAAAAATCGTTTGACCTTGTTCAACAGCTACAAAAGGTTAATTCAAATAATAACCCCTCTTGAAAATAAAGATAATAAAATACAGTGATTACCAATCCCGAAAAATCTCATCAAAGTGATAGCCAAATCTCTTCAGCGCAAAGCCCTACCTCTCCCGCCTTTGATCTTGTTGCACTAACCTCCTCAGCAGATGGACTAAATGCCTTGACTCAGGTTCTATCTGCCCTAGCGCCTGACTTTCCTGTTCCAATTGTGGTCGTACAACATCTGTCCCCTCGGTATCCCAGCCTATTAGCTGAAATCCTCAACCGCCGTACTTCCCTGCAAGTCAAGCAGGCGGAGGAAGGAGGTCACCTGAGTCCTGGTAAGGTGTTTATTGCCCCACCCGATTATCACCTGTTAGTGAATGCGGATGGCAGTCTTTCCCTTTCCCAAACGGAAAAAGTGCATTTTGTGCGCCCTGCGGCGGAGATATTATTCGAGTCGGTGGCACAACACTACCAACAACGGGCGATCGCAGTCGTCTTAACTGGAGGCGATGGGGATGGCTCCACAGGAGTCCAAACCATCAAAAAAATGGGTGGGAAGGTGATTGCACAAGATCAAGCGACATCGAAAGTGTGGGGAATGCCTGCGGCTGCCATTGCCACCGGCTGCGTTGATTGGGTTTTACCATTGGATAAAATTGGAAAGGCTATTACCCAATTAGTGGTGTATGGACAGCTCGAAAACCAGGAGGGATGAGTATCAATCTAGACGATCCAACCTTTGAGGCATTACTAAACTATCTCAAGCGCACTCGCGGTTTCGACTTTACAGGCTATAAGCGTCCGTCACTGATGCGCTTGACGAAAAAGCGGATGCAACTCGTAGGAGCAGAGTCGTTTACGGACTATCTGGATTACCTGGAGGCAAACCCACTTGAGTTCAACTATCTATTTGATGCTCTACTGTTGAACGTCACTACGTTTTTCCGGGATTTACCCGCCTGGAACTATCTCGCTCAAGAGGTAATTCCCCAAATTCTGGAAATGAAGCCAGACAATGAGCTAATTCGCGTTTGGACGGCTGGCTGTGCTTCCGGTGAGGAAGCCTATACAATTGCCATAATTCTCGCGGAAATTCTTGGAGAAGAGGCATTCCGATCGCGGGTGAAAATCTACGCCACGGATTTAGATGAAGACGCTGTTAGTTATGGTCGCCTCGCCTCCTATACCGCCAGACAATTAGGAAATCTTCCTCAACCTCTGCGCGATAAATACTTCGACTCCACACGCAACGCCTACACGTTCCGCGCTGATTTGCGCCGATGCGTGATTTTTGGTCGCAACAACTTGGTTCAGGATGCTCCCATCGGTCATCTGGATTTGCTGATTTGCCGCAATACCCTGATGTATTTCAATACGGAGACTCAAGCACGCGTCCTCGCCCGTTTTCACTTCGCTCTCAAAGACAGGGGATTTCTATTTGTCGGCAAGGCGGAGATGCTGCTAACTCATGCCAATCTCTTTACACCGGTTAACCTCAAGCATCGAATTTTTGCCAAACTCTCCCAGGTGTCACTGCGCGATCGTCGATTAGTTCTTGTAGAAGCGGGCAACACCGAGGTCGCTAACCATGTGATGAGAAATATGCGTTTGCGGGATGAAGCTTTCGAGAGTCTATCCGTCGCCCAAATCGTGATGGATATGCACGGTAAGCTAGCCATCGCCAACCGACAAGCTCGCATTTTGTTGAATCTCACCAACGCCGATCTGGAACGCCCTCTACAGGATTTAGAACTCTCCTATCAACCTGCTGAACTGCGATCGCTCATCCAGAAAGCTTATAGCGAACGCCGCCCCCTCCAGATCAATAATGTGGAATTCTCGAAGGTGGGCGAGAGTAATTCCATCTGGTTAGACATTGACATTATCCCTTTAATGGATAGCCAGGGTGAACTCTTGGGCGTGTTAGTGGTGTTCCAGGATGAAACGCGCTACTACCAGTTGCAACAGAAACTTTTGCGTTCTACTCAGGAAGTGGAAACCGCTTATGAAGAACTCCAGACTGCCAACGAAGAACTAGAAACCACTAACGAAGAACTCCAAAGTACCAACGAAGAACTAGAAACCACCAACGAAGAACTCCAGAGTACCAATGAAGAATTGGAGACAATGAACGAGGAGATCCAATCTTCTAACGAGGAACTCCAAGCCACGAATGACGAACTGCGCGCTCGTACCGACGAATTTAAGTGCGTCAACGCCTTTTTGGAATCCATTCTCACCAGTCTACAGATGGGAATGGTCGTTTTAAGCAACCGCCTTTCTGTTCAACTTTGGAACGGTGAAGCCGTCAATTTATGGGGAATCCCCAGTAATGAGGCTGAAGGATATTTTTTCTTTGATTTGGATTTGGGTTTGCCCGTAGAGCAACTCAGGGAACCCGTCCGCGCCTGTCAAAATGGAGCATCAGATTACCAAGAGATTGTATTAGAGGCGGTTAACCGTCGCGGCCAATCCATCCATTGCCGGGTGATCTGCACACCCCTGATTATTACGAATCAGCAACAAGGCGTGATTCTTTTAATGGAGGACATTACCCATAAAAAACAGCCGTGAAATGAGCCAAATTGCTCAGGCCCTAAAAAACACCGAACCCGCCTACTAGGGGCGGGTTGATACAGTAAGAATTACCAGTCAGAATCGAGTTAATTAACGATAAAACAGGAAAGAAAGACAATAGATTTGCATCAACTAGTGGTGGACTCAATAACGCCACTACCCTAAGTTGGCTTGACACCTAAATTCTGTTACAAAAGACCTAAACCTTGGCGAAATGTCCAGCCCGTTAGCACAATCAATGAGAAATTCAAAGCGCGGCGGACACGACCAGATTTTTTTAGGTGTCTTCTCTTGAGGAGCAGCGCTGGATTGGAGCAGGCTCGGCACAGGCTCGAATCCTAGGTTTAATACGAAGGTTCTTTGACTTCGTTGTGCCTATTTAAAAATTACCATTGAATTTTCGGAAGGGAACCGATAATTTACGAAAATTTAGCATCATTAACGTCTAGCAATAATCGAACAACTTTCTTGAACAGACGGCTTGAATCAAGGGTGCTGTCACAATACCACTGGAGACTGATTGTTTGAAACGATAAAATCTGTCTAGGGGTTAACATCGTGTGGACTCATACTGTTTGTGCCATAGCGATGCCTGCTCAAAGCATTGGCTTGTGTGTTCTGATTCTGGTTCTCTGTTTTAAAGCGGTTAACATATGCCTCGCATCAAACGTCGTCACTTTTTGCAATCTACGGCTTCGCTGCTTGCGACTCTAGGTTTCAGCCAACTGGATCTTCAAAGAGCAGGCGATCGCTACGGTCGTGTTCTGGCTCAAGGGACACCGCGTAAACTGGCTTTGCTCGTGGGGATTAATGAATATCCCGAAACTGGTGAATATAGTGCTTTGCGGGGATGTATCACCGATGTCGATATGCAGCGACAACTCCTGATCAACCGCTTTGGTTTTAATCCCAAAAACATTCTCACCCTGACGGATAAACAGGCCACGCGTCAAGGCATCCTCACAGCCTTTGAGGAACACCTGATTAAGCAAGCCCAACCTGGGGATGTGGTGGTGTATCACTTCTCCGGACATGGTTCCCAAGTGCGTGACCCGGATTGTGATGCGTCCAATTGTCTCAACAGTACCTTTGTGCCTGTCGATAGTGCCGCCGCCACGGGCACTCGTGGGTCAGGAGATGTTGTGGAAGATATCATGGGGCATACCTTGTTTCTGTTGATGTACGCCCTGAAAACAGAAAATGTCACCGTCGTCCTCGATAGCTGCCACTCCGGGGGCGGCACGAGAGGAAATCTCCAAGTGCGATCGCTCAGAGGCGGCGATCAACTTCAAATCGCCAATACTGAACGAGAATATCAGCAGCGGTTGCTGTCTATGGTGAATCTTTCACCAGAGGACTTTAAGCGACTCCGCCGCCAAGGGGTGGCGAAAGGCGTGGTGATTGCCTCGACCAAACCCGACCAACTGGCCGCCGATGCAGCCTTCCACGATATTTATGCCGGTGCCTTTACCTATGTCATGACCCAATATCTGTGGCAGCAAACCAGGAATGAGGCACTCGGTGGCATAGTGGCGAATGTGGCTCGGAGTACTAAAAAAACGTCATTTACAGAGCAAGAACCCTTAGTCGAAGTCAAGCTGAACAGCGACTATAAGCAGCGCAACATGTACTTTGTTGAGCAACAGACGCCACCGGCAGAAGCCGTGATTGTGGGGGTAGAAGGCGATCGCGCTCAAGTGTGGTTGGGCGGCCTTAACCCCAAAAGTCTGCAAGCCTTTGATCAAGGAGCAATTTTCTCCATTATCGATCCCCAAGGCAACCCCCAAGGACAAGTCATTTTGGAATCACGCCAAGCACAAACATTAATGGGCCAGGGCAAACTGTTGGGCAAAGCTCAACCGGGAGCGTTTTTGCAGGAACAAGTGCGAGGGGTTGCCAACAATGTCAGCTTGTGCATTGGCCTTGACCCCTCCCTGGGCAACGACGCCACAGCCGCCAAACAAGCTCTGCAATCCATTCGGCGTATTGAAGCCATACCCCTGCAACAAAAGGAAGTGCATTACATCTTCGGGCGCATGACCGATGCTTATTCCCGACAGTTGCAACAACAGAGAGTCACAAAACTGCCTCCAGTTGGCAGTGTTGGCTTATTCACTCCCGGACTAGAGTTAATTCCTGACTCCTTCGGTACGGCGGGTGAATCCATCAGCGCTGCCACTAATCGCCTCCAAGCCAAGCTTAAATCCTTGCTAGCCGCCCATCTTGTAAAACTCACTCTCAATTCCGATTCATCCCGCCTGAACGTAACGGCAGCGATGAATCGAGAAGATCAAAAGCAAGTTCTCGCTACCGCTTTCACCGTTCGAGGGGCTGTGGGTCAAGAGTCTTTCCCCAATCGACCCACTCAACCCCTGCCTGCTGATGCCAGCAAGTTACCCCTAGGAACACGGGTGCAGTTTCGCATTGACAACAAGGAATCTCGCGAACTCTATATCAGCATCCTCGTGATCGATCCAACGGGTGAGATCTCGGTAATCTTCCCCAACCAATGGAGTGCAACCGACGATGTGATGCGAGTCAAAGCGGGGCAGACGGTACAGATTCCTGACCCCAGCAAGGGTGATAATTTTGCCCTGGTGGCTCAAGAACCGAAAGGAGTCGCAGAAGTGTTAATTATCGCCAGTGCTACCCCCATGAGCAAGGCGCTTCAAGGCTTACGGGAAGTTGCCACACGGGATAGAAGCACCAGAGGGCCATTGACTCCCAATGAACCCACGGAGGTGATTGGCAATTTTCTCGATGACCTTGACACGGGAACTCGTAGCAGTCGAAGCTCCAACTTGGGAGAGCCAAGTCAAGGCGTTAAGGGTGTGGATACCAGCCAGATGGCGGCAATGTCGATTACTTTTGAGGTGATTTGAAGTGAGTTAACAATTCAAATAAGTGTATCGGCTCAGACTCTTCTCATAGTTTTGTAGCAACAGTTGAGATTCTTCCAGGGTAATCCGGTTCTCTTGCAGGGCTTGCTCGGTGCTACGGCGGATACTTTCTACCAAGTCTTCGGCATCGTACTGCACGTAACCCAAAACCTCTTTCATGGTGTCGCCTTTCACCACATGTTCTATTTCGTACCCCCTAGGGGTTAAGTGGATGTGGACGGCGTTGGTGTCACCAAAAAGATTATGTAGGTTGCCCATAATCTCTTGGTAGGCACCGGCTAGAAATAAACCCAAGTAGTAAGGTTCTTTGGATTGGCGATTGGCGATTGGGGAATGGGGATTGGGGGAATTTGGGATGGGAGATGAATCCCTCTCCCCTACTTCTCTAAGAGGGTGTAATTCCAACACCGATTTGACATCCCGCAGGTCAATAAATTTGGCAATTTTGCCATCACTGTCACAAGTGAGATCCGCTAAAATCCCTCGGCGCGTCGGTTCTTCATTGAGTCGATGGATGGGCAGAATCGGGAACAGTTGGTCAATCGCCCAGGAATCGGGTACGGATTGAAAGACGGAGAGGTTGACGTAGTAAATCGACGCCATCGTTTTTTCCAAGTCTTCCAAGTCATCCGGAACATAATCCTGAGTCCTGGCAATTTCCAGAATCTTATGGCAGCATACCCAGTAGAGTTGCTCTGCTCTAGCCCGCTGGGTGAGGGTGAGATAACCCAGACTAAACAAGCTTTTCGCTTCTTCTAGAAACTGAAGGGCGTCGTGATAGGCTTCCTGGTAATTCTCGACGTTGATGTTACTGTAGGTTTCCCACAGGTTGCGAATAATCAGATGTTCTTTTTCCTGCAACGGCACAGGTGTTTCGGATGGAACATCGCTCGTGCCCAGAACATCGAAGACGAGAACCGATTGATGGGAGGCGATCGCTCGACCACTCTCACTCACTAAAACGGGTACAGCTAACTGACGTGCCTCACATGCTTCCTTGACCTCGGCCACAATGTCATTGGCATAATTTTGCATGTTGTAGTTTTTCGAGGCATAGAAATTGGTTTTGGAACCGTCGTAGTCGATCGCTAAACCGCCGCCGACATCAAGGTAGTGCATATTAGCACCCAAGGCGCTCAGTTCAACGTAAATCTGACTAGCTTCTCGGATGGCATCTTTAATCACACCAATGGCAGAGATTTGAGAGCCAATATGGAAATGCAGCAATTGCAATGAATGGAGTATCCCTGCTGCACGAAGTTGTTCAACACAACTCAAGATTTCAGGAAGTGTCAGCCCAAATTTAGCGCGATCGCCAGTGGATTCTCCCCAACGTCCCGTGCCTTTTGTCGTGAGTTTGGCTCGAACTCCCAGGATGGGTTCGATTCCTAACCGCCGTGCTGCCTCGATCACCAACGGCACTTCTTCGAGTTGTTCAAGAACAATCACGGGTTTGTGGCCAATACGTATCGCTAATAGAGCGGTTTCTATATATTCCTGGTCTTTGTAACCATTACAAATCAGCAAGGAATTAGGCGTCTTCAAGGTTGCTAGGGCAATCATCAGTTCCGGTTTAGAACCCGCTTCTAGACCGAATTGATACGGTTGACCAAATCGCACCAAATCTTCAACCAGATGCCGTTGCTGGTTACATTTGACGGGAAAGACGCCTTGGTAGGTGCCGGGGTACTTGTAACGAGCGATCGCTTTGGCGAAACAAGCATTCAACCGCTCGATCCGGTCTTCCAAGATATCCGAAAAGCGAATTAACAGGGGTAACCCCAGATTTCGTTGTCGCAGGGACTCCACGAGTTCAAATAAATCCAGAGAACCGCCGCGATCGCCTTTGGGGGAAACCGTAACATGACCCGCCGCGTTAATTGAAAAGTAGGGCTCTCCCCATCCCTGAATGCGATAAAGCTTCTCACTATCCTCGATTGCCCAGGATTTCGTAGGAGATAACTGATGGGACGGATTGGGTTCAACACCAGCAGTGGCTTTAATTTTGAGCTGCGTTTGCTCCTCGTTGGCGCTCTCTTCTAGTGTGTTGCCTGCTTTGGGCGTCAACTTTACCCCCATTCTCTTGAGTCCCCTACCAATAACTGTCTCTTGTCGCCACTCTAGCGCATTTGTTAGCGATCAAAGAATTTTAGATTTTGCATTTTAAAATGGGGTTAGTTTCAAATCGCTGGGTAAAATTTACCTAAGGAATTCAGCCTTGGGTCTATCAGCCGTAACGATGGTAAACTGGCTGTTTTAGGAAGTCGTTGTCAAAACAAGCGTCATCGCTTTTGGCACTGAAATCCCATCGCGTTGAAAAATGAACAAGTGGCTAAACAGGAAAGCCATGCTAAAATTCCGACAGCATGGTGACTTATACCTTGTAACAATGCGAACACTACGCTTTAGCGTTAGCTTCGCTTCACCCATGTCTCAAGATTATCCTGACCGTTAAGGGCGTCGATGCTCAACATATCTAGTAATCCGTCTGAACTGCAACACCGTTTACAGGCGTTCAAGCAGTTGCTCTACAAACATCCGTTTGCCTTTTGCGGTGGACTGTGGGTAGTGCTCGTCTTTCTAGCCGGACTGGCAACGTTAGGTCTGTTTAACCCAGGGCCAATGGAGGAAGGGGGGTCTCGACCATTACCTCCTCACACGACGTTTGAGAAGGTTACGGCAAAACCTCGTAATTTCAAGATCTGGAAACCCTCGACCCCAGAACCCACTCCTGTAACGACGCAAAAAGACTCGACACCAGAACCAGTCCCTTTTACGAGTGTTGAGGAATCCACGCCTAAACAAGATTTACCCCTGTCGCTGTTGGGTGCAATTGCCCTGGGATGTGCAGGCGGGTCTTTGTTGCTGACTCAACTCCTGAAATACTCTGCTGAGAGTTATCAAAATTCAAGACGGTTAAAACCCGTGGGAACAATCCGCAAAAGACGGCGGAATCCACCCCCAAAGAGTCGTTCCGTTCCTAAGCCGCCACAGCCAGTGAGTTCAAAACCCAACTCCCAGGTTGTGAACAAGTCAATCGTCACCAATGCTCGTTCTCTGGCTCAGATCACCGTATTGCCACCCGAACAGAGCCATCCTCTCGATGGGGGCAAGGAGAGTCTGGCTGAGATGATGGATTTACGCAAGCGATACACTCTTTCTTCGCTGATGCGTGATAAATAGTTCAGTCAGTAGCCGGAATCGGCCTTAGCCGTTGATAAGCTAATGCCTTGTGACGCTCAACTCTTGAAGTCATGGCTACTTTGCCGCTAAAAGCGATCGCCAATCTTGAATCGCTTTTTCCGTCCACAGCCAATTTTTGCTCAGGGCATCGGGTTGAAAATTCACCGGGTCATTACTCATCACATATTGGCGCATATTCAGGGATTTGCTCAACAGACTAGCCCGTTGAGCCGCTGGCTGCTTTTGAGCCTCTTGCCGCAGTCCCAAAGCCAACCCAGCATAGATATTCAGGGTTTCTCGGTTCGGAGTGCCTGGTGCCACATTGCCCCCAGATTGTGAGGCGGTTATCACTTGCAGCGCCTCAAACCAGGCATTGTTGGCGCGACCATAATTGCCTTCCGTATAGTAGGCAAATCCTAGGGCGCTCAGGTAAGGAACAGACTTGGGCTGACCTTTGCGAGCCATCTCCCAATATTTTCGGGCATCGCTTAGATCGTAGTTTTTGCTCCCTGTTCCGTTTTGTTCTTTTTTGAGCGACTGCCATGCGAGACGTCCCCTTAAGAAAGACACCGCGGGGTCATCGAGTTTCGCTATGGGAACAGCCCCCAAAGCCGCTTCCGCTGGTGGCAAAGCTTCTCGATTCAGTAATTCCTCTACAGCCGTAAGTCCTGGCGCGATATTTCCCTGACTGAATTGTTCGATCGCCAGCGCTGTCACTTTGGGGGTGTCAAGTTTTGCTACATTATTCGTCCCCTCGGTGGTGGGTAGAGTGGGAATGGAGGGGTTTTGCTGAGTCACATCCCCGATTTTGGGATTACGGCTTTGGAGAGCCAAAAAGCCTAATAAGGCGATCGCTAAGGCTCCCATCGCCCCGATCAGGAGCCACACCCTTGGAATCGCACGTAACTTTTGCCACCCGCGATTTAAATTCTTAGAGGGTGTGTGTTCAACCACTTGGGTGGTGCTGGTACGAGTATCCGGTTGAGGAGATGATGTGCCAGTTGCCCCAGAAGACGCGCTGATGGATTCCCTGTGTGAAGCCGGTGTGGAGTCAGAGGCATGGGCCGATAATTCCCAACTCGCCGCCTCTGAGCGATTTCTCGACCCATGTTCCGTGTCAATATTCGGTCGTGCCACTTCACTGTTCGGCGGAGACGACGGCTCTATCTGATTGAGCAAACCCCGAATAAAGTCCGCCGGGTCTTCCGCGTCTGGATCGTCTGAAGCATTTAAATCCTGGAAAAAGCTGTCTAGCTCATCCTCATCATCTGGGGGCAGGGGGGGTCTGGCAGAGCGGGTAAAGATGATATCCTCCGCTTTCGGCACCAAGGGCGGGTCAGGAAGTTCGGAGATCACAAACAGTTCTTCCCGTTTCTCTTGGGTGTCATTCGACAGGAAACCATCAAACTCTGGATGGAGATAGAGAACCGGGAGTGCCCAATACAACTGGTTTGACCCGTAAGCAGAAATCAATCCCTGCCTTGCTCGACTCAGGCTCAGATCAATGGGATAGCCTTGATTGAGATTGCGGTAAAGCAGCCGTGTCAGGGTCAGAGCCACCTCATCCGGAATCCGCTCCGCCATGGCTAAAACCCCAGGAATCCCTCGTTTCACCAGCGCTTCTGCCAGATTCCGCTCTTTTCCATTCTCTACAGCCTTGGATGTGGCTGTATAGGCACCGCGACAGGAGTTAAACACTGCCAGTTGGACACCATTATTGACCAGCAATCCCGCTAAATCGTCGCCGTTCAGGGTTTCTGTGAGACCGGTTCTGTTACTGACTAGGTAAACATCTCCGCCGGAGTCACCTAAATTACTGTGACCCGCGTAATGGAAAACTTGATATTGACCTTGTTCCAGCGCTTGAGTGAGTTGTTCCCGTCCCGGTTGTTCCAGAACCGTCAGTTGAATTGCAGGAGGGCCATTGGGAGTCCGTCTTTGGAGTTCTTCTTGTAGGTGACTCGCTTCTTGTGCCAGTTCCAACATGTCCTGGTCACTCGGACCCGAAATCACCATGAGAATTTTCAGGGGTTGATTCGGTGAACAGAGGAACCTCTGGTTCGGGTTCCACAGTCCTGGACTCAATTGGTACCGGGAAAAGGCGACATCGATGCCAGTGGCTAGGGGGCGATCGCCCGCGTGCATCACTTCCCAAGGCAAACGAGGTAAGCGTGTTCCTTTCAATCCTAGACGCAGCCGCAAAACCTGACGTTGATTTTGGGCGATCGCTTGCGCCATCATCCAGCTATCTCTCAAGCTACCTTGAAACAGAGCATTGTAGAGTTCCTGGCCTAGCTCAACCAGATTTCGCGTGGATGCATTGGCGGGTTCATCCCATTCCGACAAGAAAAAGACATCTTCAGTCAACGCCCCACCGCCCTGCAACAAGCCCAAGAGTGGGTCATTCATCAGTTGACGCGCCTGAGTTAACCAATGCTCCACTGGCCAGTGGACTTGCTCTTCTGCCAAGGGGACTCCTGGGGCGACGCGTTCAATTCGCACCAAATACTCGTCTTCTCCTAAGGGAGTCACAGAGATGTGAAATTCCTGTGCCACTGCTACTGAGTCAATCCTGCTTAAATTCGAGGGCATTTAGCTGAATCGTGAAAAGGCTGGAGGATGCAATACCCCTATCTATTCTTAGATACCTTCAATTGCCTGAAAGTTTCCCAACTTTTTCCGGATAACTACCGCTCATCTCGGAAGAGTGGAATGGTAGATGCACCCTGATTGACGTTCCCTGGCTCACCGGTTTGAGTCGGGGATTTTTTTTTAAGTGGGAAGTAAGAACTGAGGGATTAAACTTAAAACGGTGATTAAGGCTCAAGGATGAAGCAAGAACGTCCTATTTCATCCGACTTCAAGGGAGTTTGACGCTCCCGGCCTGTCAAGAACGACCCAACAAGGCTTGTAGGTAGGGGTTTCTAATCCAAGACGTCTTTGTACTTCATACTTCATACTTCACCCTTTATACTTCAGATTAGTTTTTGGCCTAATACCTCGTTCACTATTGTAGGGCGCAAAGACCAAGGTGTCTGAGCGCACTTTGTCAAGTGGCCTATTCGGCTTCTCCGATCAGGGTGAATGACGCCCAATTTTTGGGGTGGGGATGTTGTTTTAGGGTTGTGAGCATGGCTTGGCGTAAGGCTTGGGCTTTGTCGGGGTATTTTTGCAGATTTTGATAAAAATGAGTCATCAAGGAGGCTGTAGGGGCATCGGGGACTGCCCATAGGGATACAATCACACTGGGTACACCCGCACTAATTAAGGCGCGAGACAGTCCAATCACGCCATCCCCGGTAACGCGACCCCTGCCGGTGTCGCAGGCACTCAAGACGACTAATTCAGCATTTAATTTTAAATCAAGGATTTCTTCAGCGGAGAGAAGGCCATTAACCCCCCCTGTCCCTACCGGAGTTGGGGCGGATGCCGCCAGTGGGGTCTGCGCTTTAGTGATAGCGTTGCCAGACGCAGTTGGGATGGGGGAGGCGGAAGGGTCTGGAGCCAAGGCTATCGCACTTCCCAATCCTCGAATATCATCTAAAATGCCATGGGTGGCGAGGTGAATGATTCGGGCAGAAGGCATTTTTGCCACAATAGTTGATTTGGTTCCTTGCTTACCCGTAATGGCTTGTGTATTTAGGATACTAGCCACTGCGATCGCTTCTTGTTCGGCACCCGGTAGCGGCGGCAATGGCTGGGGAGGTTCTCCAATTTTGGGCGGTACGCTGGGCATGGTAGGATTCCCCAGCACTAGGGCCTGATTTTTCTGTAAAGGCACGCTATGCCTTGCCTCTACCTGTTGGCGCTGCTGTTGCGTTAAATCCAATACCTGAATTGAGGGAGCCGTGAGGATAGTATGTTTTTCAATCAGGTACTTTCCTGAAGCATCTTGGAGTGCCGGGAAGGGAACGAGGAACAAAGATGTTTGTGGGATGAAAATGACGTGGTCTTCTACGTTAGTCGGTAGGAGGTCGGCAATGGGTTCAATTAAGATTTGATGGAGTTGCTGCAATCCCTCTCCTTTGGCAGACTCAGCGGTCTGTACCGCGACAAGACCACCGCGACACTCATTGCCACAGATGAAGGCACGGCTGCTAGCCACCAGCTCTTTTAAAGATGAATAATTCAGTTTTTCCAGTAGGGGTGTGAGCTCAACCGAGCGGAAGGCAATCTCTCCTGTGGGTTTGACTACCCAAATAAATAGCTTTTCCCCGTATTTTCCTTGAGTTTTAACCTGATCCTGAATAATCGAATATTCAACGAGTGTGGCGTTTTGCGTTTTGGCAATTTGTTTAATCTGCTCGATGGTAGGGGGTTGAAAGTTAGAAGGTTGGGCTGAACCTTCAACCTGTAACCTACTAGCCAGTAACTCCACAAAAGCTCTGGCTCTCCCGCGTTCAGCAATTTCTAAGGCTTCTTCGGGTTGATTTTGGGCGATAAGGACGTTTTGCAAAACACGGTATATACCAGATTGCATGTCAAAAAGCGACACTTTAAACTCGTCTTTGTTGCCCAATTTTTCCCTTATAGATTCCAAAGCCTCAATTCCAGCGCGGAGACTGTTTTCTGCTTCTACGAGATTGCCAGACCTAAAATAAGCCACTCCGATCTCGGATAAAGTATTTCCTTCACCATAGAGTTCGCCACTTTTCTGGGAGATAGCTAAAGCCTGCTTGTAATACTCTATAGCTTTGGCAGAGTCACCCAAGTTCAAGTAAGACCGTCCCAACTTGTTGAGAGATACCCCCTGGTTATAGCGATTACCTATCTCCTTGTAGAGAGCTAAACTTTGTTGGTAGTACTCTATAGCCTGAGCATAGTCTCCTTGGTCAGAGTAAATCGATCCCAAACCACTCAGAGCATTTCCCTCGGCGTTGCGATTGCCGATGTCCCGTGAGATGACTAAACCCTGTTGGTAGTAGTCTCTGGCCTTGGTATACTTCTCCAGACTCCTATAAGCATTTCCTAGAGTGTACAAAGCATTTCCTTCCCCAGCGCGTTCGCCGATTTCTCTGGAGAGGGCTAAACTCTGCTCGTAGTAATCAATTGCCTTGTTATTGTCGCCGATGTAAGAGTAAACCTCTCCCAACTGAAATAAAGTGTTTGCTTCGTCAGGGCGTCTTTTAAGCTCTCGTGAGAGGGCTAAGCTCTGCTCATAGTAATCGATCGCCTGGGCATAGTCATTCAGCCAATAGTGTCCAAATCCCATGTTGAACAGAGCCAGCTGCTTGCCTTTGGGATCGCCCATCTCATTGGCAATCCGTAAGCTCTGTGTGTGATAATCTACCGCCTTGGCATAGTCCCCCAGATCATGATAAGTCCATCCCAGATTGGTGAGCATCAGCCACTCTCCCTGGCGGTTTTGAAGTTCCCGTGCCAGGGTCAAAGCCTGCTGGTACAACTCAATGGCTTTGTTATAGTCTTTTTGGGCTTGGTAAGCCAATCCCAGACCGGACAGAGATAGCCGTTCTCCTTGGCGGTTTTGCCGTTGTCGTGCCAGGGTCAAACTTTGCTGGAAAGACTCGATCGCTTTGCTATAGTCTCGTTGGGCCTGGTAAGTATTTCCCAGATTCACCAGAACTTCTTGTTCTAACCGTTGATTCTGGATTGCTCGTGCAATTGTCAAACTTTGTTGATAGACCTCAACCGCCTTGGAGTAGTCTTTCATCCAGTAGTAAGCATCCCCAAGACTGTTAAGGATACTTGCTTCTAAAGCACGATTCTGAACTTGTCGTACAATGACCAAACTCTGCTGATAGGAGTCAATGGCTTTGGAGTAATCTTCTAGCCAGTAGTAAGACATTCCTATGCTTTTAAGAGCTTGTGCTTCCCCTTGAGGGTTTTTCAGTTCTCGTGCGATCGCTAAACTCTGTTGGTAGTACTCAATAGCCTTGGTATAGTCTTCTAGGGCATGGTAGACCTCTCCTAGATTCATCAAAATTGGTCTTTCTAACTGTTGGTTGTTAGTTTCTCGTGCAACAGTCAAACTCTGCTGATAAGCTTCGATGGCTTTGTTATGGTCTTTCATCCAGTAGTAAGCCATCGCGATACGGTTAAGCGTATTCGCTTCTAAATCACGATTCTGAACTTCTCGTGCAATGACCAAACTCTGCTGGTAGGAGTCAATTGCCTTGGGGTAGTCTTCTAGCCAGTAGTAAGACCATCCTATGTTGTTGAGAAGTTGCCCTTCTTCCTGACGGTCTTTAAGTTCTCGTGCCAGGGTCAAACTCTGCCCGAAAAACTCAATTGCTTTGGCATAGTCTTTTTGAGCATGGTAAACCCATCCCAGACTGGCTAGAGTGTTCTTCTCTTCCAATCGATTCTTAACTTCCCTGAAAATTGCCAAAGCTTGGCTTAAAGATTCCAGCGCTTGAGGATAGTTTTGTTGAAAGTTGTAGTCTATGCCAATGCCCAACAAGGCAAGCCCTTCACCCTGGCGATAACCCATGTCTTGGAACATCGCCAAAGCTTGCGGGTACAGCGCCAGCGATTGAGAATACTTTCCTTGTGAGCTATAAACGAATCCAGTCTCAAGAATCGTCACGCTTTCCCAAAAGCGATTACCAACTTTTTTATTAACAGCTAAGGCTTGCTCTAAAGACTCTAAAGCACGGGACGGTTCACCCAAACCGTTGTAAACCCATCCCATCCTGGCAAGAGATTCTCCTTCTCTGAAGGTATCGCCTGCCTGCCGACGAATTGCCAAGGCTTGCTGTAAGGTTTCCAGTGCTTTGGGATATTGATTCAAACCTGTATAAACTGCGCCGATGTTATTGAGCGTTTCTCCTTCACCCGTGCGGTCTTTTACTTCTTTACGAATCGCCAGCGCTTGCTGAAATATTTCTAACGCTTTGGGATATTGACGTAGATCAAAGTAAGTTTCTCCAATATTATTAAGTGTTTCCCCTTCGCCCTGGCGGTCTTTGATTTCTTTCTGAATAACCAGCGCTTGTTGCAACGTTTCCAGCGCTTTGGCATATTGGCTCAAATGGATGTAAACAGCCCCGATGTTATTCAGGGTTTCTGCTTCTAAAGAGCGGGCAGAATCGCCTAGTTGTTGATAAATTATCAGGGCTTTTTGATACGTCTGTAACGCTTCTCGAAACTGACCGCCACGAAACTGCTGAATTCCTTGTTGTAACAGTTGCTCTGCTTGAATGTTTCGGTCTTGAGCGCTTGGTACTTGTGCTAAATCCTCTGGAATTTTGATTGAAGTTTCTGATAAGGCAGACTGGCTTGATTGCCCGTAAAGGGGAGAGGCGAGAGAAACAAGCAGAGTGACTGTAGCAAGGCTAAAGCCGTATAGACGGGGATGCATCAAATTAGTCCTACCTCATCTAGCTCAAACGTGATTAGCTGATGAATCAATATCTCTCACAACTTGAGGGCTTATGCAAATCTCCTAATCACCTTCATCCATACGGCTATAGCAGTCGCCAAGGTGATTAGGACAAAGCAAAATACTGAAACCTTGACCAATCAATCTTTTCCCTTTTCCCTTTTCCCTTTTCCCTTCTGCCTTCTGCCTTCTGCCTTCTGCCTCCTCGTCTCGTATGAACTCCGGTGCCTTTTGCCATTAAAAAACCCGCCCACCCAACAATGGCTGGGTAGGCGGGTTTTCACACTGGCGTGAGCGAGTACCGTGTTTCTGATTAACTTTGTTAGCACAAGATTACTGTCGAAAATCGGTCGTGCCCCGACTCTCTCGACTAATCGAGTACCTTAAAGGACTTGACTTCCAGAACCGGGCCAATCATGGCGAAGGTCATTACATCATCTCGTACCTGTCCTTCAACCTTGACCTTAAGGTCAGATTTCTTTAACTCATCTGGGGCATCCTTGAGTTCATAAGTTTCCCCGGAATCTGTCACCAGTGCCCAAGTTCCTGGCCCTAGTCCTTTGCGTTCGATAACACCTTTTACATTAATACTCATGCCGTTTTCATTTCTCCTTTCGAGGCTAGATAAGCAAGTCCGAAGCACAGGAGGGCATTGGCAACGAGGAAGACGCGAGCCACAACGCCGCTACCCAACCATAATAGGCTGGGTGACATTACTGCACTCACCGCCAAACAACTCGCGACACCGAGGGCAGACCCAATCGCCACCCACTTCCATTGCTGATGTCCGAGTAGCAACGCGAGTAAGATAAACGGAATCAGCACACTGGCAAAAATGGGGTTGAGCATACTGCTACCTTGAATAGCGCTACCCAGTTCGGGAATGGAACTGCCCATCACTCGGAACGGCCACTGCGGCAGGTCGAAGATATAAAGACCACGCAGGACAAACAATCCAGAACTCCCCGCCACTAGGCCAGTGGTGAGTGACAAACTCCAGATCGGTAAGTAATTCCGCAGGAACCAAGCCAGCAGATAAGAACCCAGAACCATCGCGATTTTAGGCAGTAACATCACCGTTCCACCGTCAATCCAGAAACGAGGATTGAGATAACCGTTATCCCGTAACCAGCGGAAGAAGTCCTTGAAAGTGATTTGTCCTTTGATTGCCAACTTCACAGCAGCGGCAGCATCGAGATGGCCGGCACCAAAGTGATTGAGGGGGTCTTGTTGGATGACTCGTGCCGATTTTGTCAAGATATCGGCAATTTCATCCGGTTCTTTGATCCCAGCCGCTTTGATTAAGGCTGCCACCCCGGCAACGTGGGGAGAGGCCATACTGGTTCCTTGGAAGCCAGCGAAAATGGGTTCACCGGTTTGTGGGTCGATGGTTTCTTGTAAAATCTTACCGACTTCACTGCCACCGGGTGCTGAGATATCCACACCTGCGCCAAAGTTGGAGTAGGGGGCTTTGGTACCAGCGGAATCCAGCGCGGAAACGCCGATAACATGAGGATAGCGGGCGGGGTAAGAGGCTGAATTGTCATTGGAATTACCAGCCGCGGCGATGATGACAACTCCTTTTTGGTGGGCGTAGTCGATCGCTTCTTTCATCAACTGGCTTTCACCGCCGCCACCGAGACTCATATTAATGACATCGGCACCGTTGTCAGCGGCAAAGCGAATCGATTCGGCGATATCCGCTACTGTACCGCCGCCACCTCCACTCAATACTTTTAACGGCATTAGAGTCGCTTCGTAAGCAATCCCGGCAACGCCATAATTGTTGTTGGTAGATTGAGCCACCGTTCCAGCAACGTGGGTACCATGACCATTGTCATCGAATGCCTCGGCTCGATCGTTGACGAAGTCGTAGCCGTTGACAAACTTTGTATCTTTCAAATCGGGGACAGGGCTAATGCCGGTGTCAATGACTGCAACTGTGACACCACTGCCCTTTGTATCGTCCCACGCCGATTCAACGTTGATCTGCCGCAGGTTCCACTGCTGACCGTAGTCGGGGTCGTTGGGCACCTCGGAGATTTTATAGATATAGTTCGGTTCAATAAATTCCGTGAACTTGCCCAAGCCTAACTTTTTCAGTTGGGCGATGGTTTTGCGATCGCCTCTGGCAATATATACATGGTCAGGAGCTGAAAATTCACTATTCAGGCGAGGTTCCAGTCCGTACTGGGCAGCCAGTAAATTGACTTTCGCGTCAATCTCAGCCGCTGGCACATCTTCCCGGAAGTCCAGCACAATCGACTCAAACTCCCCCTGATTCGCTAAACCCTTAAAGTTAAATGGGGCAAAAAGCAGCCCCAATATAAACAAACACGCTATCAAAAACTTTCTCATGGCAACCCGTCCGCTGTCGCGCCAGTTTAACCACTACCATAGCTCATGTGCCTCCGTGTGGGAGCTGATGTTGCATTATGTTTAACGCTGATTGGCTAGAGGCGAAAGTGCCAATCAAGGGTAGGCTAAAGAGTAGTGTCATTACTGTTGCTACAGGGTGGAAAAAATAGCCCAAGATGGAACGCGGTTTACTCTGGTTACCTTTACTCGCAGCATTTATCTGGCTGGCTTGGTCAGGTTGGAACGAATATCAGAAAGTCGAAGCCTATCGCCACTGGGCGTCTCAGTTTGAGCGGGCAAAGTACGATATTTATGCCGTGCTGGGTCAAAAAGGGAGTGATTTAACTTGGGGAAAACCCACACGCCAAGGGCCTGTTGAGTTAGAAACCTTCTCGCTTCAGGATGTGCAAGCCATTCACTTGCTAGTGGATCAGCAGAGGGCGGACTTGGACAAAGCCCCACAAAAAGGTCGTGCGATCGCTCTTGAATTTCTTCTTCCTGAACCCGCTGCCTCTATCAAAGTTCCTTTTACAGAAGTTCCCCTCGCCGCTGAATGGGGAAAGTTTTTACAACAACAATTACAACGATTGCGGCTCGAACCGACCGAATAGGGTTGAGCAGTAAACCTTTATTGAGGTTCTCAAGTGTTGGTGATTCATCGCCGACTCTCTATCTTTTTGCAGAAAGATTTTCTGTATCTTGAGGAACAATTTAATGGAACTTTAGATAACTCCCTGGATGGACGCTTTGCCAAACCGACGCAGCTAATCTGGAGAAGAAGATAAGAGGTTTCAAGAAATCGACCTCTTCATCCTGAATTCAGAGCGCTGCTCTGAGTTTCCACCCTTTAATCAACACTTGTTCAAATTCTACGAAAAGGCAGAAACGTTCAGGCTAATTTTTGCCTAAAACTAAGGAGATATCCATGAGCGGACAGTATCATAAAAATCCCATTACAAAAATTTTGAGCCTGGTAGGCGTTGCTAGTGCCAGTGTTTGCTTGAGCCTTCCCGGATTCGCACAACTGAGTCCTAATACGGCTGATACAAATCAACCTCTGAATAATGTCAATAGCCAAACTGACTCTACGATGACAGATGGGCAACTCATGGCCCAGGGTATGTCTGGAGATGGAGTCAATAACACTTGTGGAGGCTACGAAGGCAATGCTACTGCCGGGGGAGGCTTCTATTGTGCACGTTCCCGCATGAGTATTAATGGTGGAAATAACTCCCAATATAGAATGACACCTCAGGGACGTTCCTCTACAACTAATTCACCTTCAACGACAGGTGAAGGCTATCCTGGAACTGGGGTCAGACCTCAGGGTGTAGATAGCAACATGAATCAAAATTCAAATAATTCAGGCGGTAACGCCCCCAATGAAACTCCTTCTCAGGGGGGTTCTAACACCAATAGTGGGGGTTCCACGACCGGTGAAGGCTTTCCCGGCAATGGGGTTAGACCTCAGGGTACGGACAAGATGAACCGTTAATCTCTTCCACAGATCAATGAAGTTCAAGCTCACTTCGAGAAAAATCTAGGAGTCAGGAGCAAGGTTGACTTTAAGATTTTTAAGCCAGGATTTCTGACTTAGGTTTTATCGGTGATTGAGTGTGCAAAACTTTCATCCGTCATGAGGAGGGGCAGGATATTAGCCTGTCCCTCCTATGTTGCATTGAATTAAAAGTCGTTAAATTTTTAGGCATTCGGTTTAAGAGGCTTCTACTCCCAGAGAAATAATTTATAAATAGAATTTCTATCTATAGCTAGATGAAATAATTAATGAATTTAATAAAAATGATTGAAGTTAAATAATTTTCAGTGCTGTTGGAAAATCTCTACAAAATAAACTACTTTCAGCGAATTTTGTAGAACCTGTTTTGCCGGAAAAGCTAACAAAATTTGGGCACAGCGCTGGTTCGTAAATTCCCCCATAGACAGTCTCTAACAGGGCGATCAGTTCCCATGAACTCTATCTATCCAAAACCGCGAAAATATTTACGTCCAACAGCGCTGTTGCTTTCAGCCTTACTAGGAGTACCTTTCTTTGCGGGTTGCGCCAGTGAAACAAGGACGGCACCACCGCCACCCGTTGATGAGAGCAGGAGTGGGGCACAAACCTATCCAGCTCCTGGCAACTCACCCCAGGCCAAAAAAGGAATATCAACCGGGCAAAAAGTGGCTATCTTAGCTGGAGCGGCTGCACTTTACTACCTCTATAACCGACACAAAAACAAGCAAGAGCAGGGCGCACAGGGCCAGTACTACCTTTCTAAGAATGGGCGTGTTTACTATCGCGATGCCCAAAAGCGTGTTCACTGGGTAACACCGCCGCCGGGTGGAATCCAAGTCCCAGAGTCTGAAGCACAGCAATACCGGGATTTCCAAGGATATAACAATCGACCCACTGGTCGCGACTTAACAGATCTAGTTCCATCAGGAGCACAGTAATTCAATTCTGGCTAACACCAATTTTTGAGATCAGCGACGCCAAAAACGAGAAAAGTTCAACGGCGACAACGAAATAAAAACGGAGATTTATTATGGTGGATGGATTTTTCAAAAAGGTAATAGACGCGGTCACTGGAGATGAAGGGCAAGTTCGGGAAGAGGGTGACTACTATCAGCAGGCTCGCCCCGCCAGTGAAGACCCCTATGGTGATCCGGGAGATTACGGTTCCTACGGTGATGTCCGTCCCGCCAGTGAAGACCCCTACGGTGACCCAGCAGCTTACGGTTCCTACGGTGATGTCCGTCCTGCCAGTGAAGACCCCTACGGTGACCCAGGCGGGTATGGCGACTCCGGGCAATTCGGCGACGTCCGTCCTGCAAGCGAAGACCCCTACGGTGACCCAGGCGGGTATGGCGACTCCGGGCAATTCGGCGATGTTCGCCCTGCAAGCGAAGACCCCTACGGTGACCCAGCAGATGGTAACTACGGGCAATTCGGAGATGTTCGCCCCGCTAGCGAAGACCCCTACGGCGACCCGGCAGATCAGGAAAACTATTACTAATGCAGAGGCATTGTTTTAGGGATTAGTTATGGGTTTGGGCTGAGAGTTAGTTACTAGGAGTAGTACAAGAGGCAGTAGAGGAGGAATCTACTGCCTTTTTTCTGGCAATGACCGAAAACCTCATAGACTTTGCCGTTAAAAAAAGCTGCCACTGAGGTTCAACTCCGTGACAGCACCACTCTTTGTCTATTCCGACAAAAGCTGTTAAATGTCCTTTAAGTAAGCTTCCAACGCTTCGGCTGCTAGCTCAGTCATCGTCTTGCCTTGCTTGGTAGCTGTATCCTTGAGACGCTTGTAGAGTTCATCCCGCACACCAACCCGATAGCGTGTTTTTCCCATCGCAACAGCTACTGCCGAGGGTTCTAGCATAATGACTTCATTAACTAAGCCCGTATCCGATTGAGAATCGAGCTTGGGAGACTCATACTCAACCGTAAACTGGCGGATGGCCTCAAAACCGACGCGATCGCAAAAATCTCCGAACTTTTCCCCCGGTTTACGCTCTTTCTTAAAGAAGACGAAAATCGGCTCTAAGAACAATTCCAACTCATGAATGGGCATCCGATCCACATAGGCTTGTGCCAGCCGTGTCTGATCGGGTGAACCTCCCAGCCACACTTGATAACTCTCCGGCGCACTACCGACAAAACCTAACTCTGCCATATAAGGGCGAGCACAACCATTGGGGCAACCGGTCATCCGCACGACAAAATGCTCGTTTTCTAAACCCACTTTGTCTAAAAGCGCTCGAATTCGCTCGATGATACCCGGAATCGCTCGTTCTGACTCCGTAATGGCTAACCCGCATGTCGGGAGGGCTGGGCACGCCATGGAATAACGGACTAAGGGTTCAATCTCTTCTGGAGAAATTTGGATGCCATGTTGCTCCAGAAGCTGCTCGATCGCCAATTGCTGGGAGGGTTCAATGTCATAAAGGATGATATTGTGACTTGCCGTCAGCCGCATGGGTAGGGAATATTGCTGAACAATTTCTCGTAGCGCTGATTTGAGACGGAAGGTGCCTTCATCTTTCACCCGACCATTATCAATGGAAATTCCCAAAAATAGCTTGCCATCTCCCTGCTCGTTCCATCCCAGGTAATCTTCGTATTTGAACGCGGGCAGTGGCTTGTAGGGGGCAATCTTCTTGCCGAAGTATTCCTCAACTTTGGCGGTGAACTTCTCCACACCCCAATCATGGAGGAGGTATTTCATGCGGGAGTGACGACGATTGGCGCGATCACCATAATCCCGTTGCGTGGCTACAATCGCCTTGACTAAGTCGTAGACATCCTCCTTCGACACATAGCCAATTGCGTCCGCCATCCGCACAAACGTATCTTCTTTATTGTGAGTGCGTCCTAAACCGCCACCAGCCAGAACATTGAATCCCTCTAGTTTTCCCTTTTTATTGGTAATGACGACTAGACTGACATCTTGAGTGTAGAGGTCAATCGAGTTATCCCCCGGTACCGTCACCGCAATCTTAAACTTCCGGGGCATGTAATGTTGCCCGTAAATCGGTTCCTCTGGATCGGGGAGGTTGGTTCCGTTGATATTGCGTTCCCGCGCCGCCTTCACTTCTGGCGCTTCCTCGGCACTGATTACCTTTTCGCCATCCAGCCAAAGCTCGTAATAAGCGCCCGTCTGAGGCGTCAGCAAGTCGGCAATATGATTGGCATATTCCCAGGCATACTGATATTCGGGTCGATTTTTATACGGTGCAGGGGGAGCCATGATATTGCGGTTTAGGTCACCACAAGCCCCCAAGGTTGACCCCATGTTGCGGATAATTGAGGCGAATACGGTTTTAAGATTCTTCTTGAGAATGCCGTGAATTTGAAAGCCTTGGCGAGTCGTCGCTCTTAGGGTCTGGTTGCCATATTCTTGGGATAGGCGATCGAGGGTCAGATACAGCTCTGGGGGAATGAACCCACCTGGACTACGGGTACGCAGCATGAACTGATAGTCTTTTTCCTGACCCTTGGCTCGATTATCCCGGTTGTCCTGCTGGTAAGAGCCGTGAAACTTGAGAATTTGAATGGCATCTTCTGTGAAGCGCGTGGTATCTTGCAACAGCTCAGTAGCTACTGGTTCACGTAAGTAGTTGCTGCGTTCTTTGAGTTCTTCATTTTTAGATCGTTTTTGCACTGAGGGGGAAGTCGGAGTGTTAACCATTGGAGCTACCAGTCAGAACGGATGAATTTTATTCCGGTTAATCGGGCGGGATTACGGTAAATAATCTATCTTAATCTTATCTTTTATGAATCTCCGCTTAGCTTGAGAAATCCTAAAATCTACGCCAGCGTTAGTTTATACGTTCTTTAACGCACATTGCTAGAGTAACCCCTCACGATTAAGAGTGCAAATCCTTTGCGATCGCTTCATCAACTTTAGGTCAAGGAATCGAGTGCAATCGCCCATCCTCAAAGTATTCAGCTTTTCCTTGCCCACACTCTCATCAGGTTCATCTAGGGGGAAGGCGCTGTTTCTTGACAGGTTTATATAACCGTTTCGAGTGTCATCAACCTCAGCCAGAGAATCTTCTAGGGTCACCTCTGAGCGACCTAGTCAAAAATACCTAAATACAAAAGTTAATCTTTGATTTCCCAGGTCTACCTGGAGAAATCTCCCGGATGGAATAAGACGTTGATTAAATAAAAATAGATAATAGGAGGTATTCTAAAAGCCTTCGTTATTACATTTTTTAACACTTTGATTTTTTGAATTCTAATGATGCACGCTTTCTATCACTTCCCTTCAATTCTTGAAGAAATATATAGCGAGTCTCTTTGTTCGCGCCAAATTTCTCGGACTCAGTTACATCAACTCCAGTCGATCAGTCAAAATTCTGCACTTAATTCCCAACAAAATCGTCTGATTAAGCGATTGGTCCATGCCTCCCGTCGAGGCTGGTTGAATATTATCGATTAGTAGCTGAAGAGAGAGGTTAGCGATGAGCCAGATCATCCGTTATCAGTGATAAAGCTCACGGTTTAACCCTCAAATAGAATAGACAGGCTAGTTAAGCCTGTCTGAAAACTTTTTTGCTAAGTGAAGAGTGCGCTTACTGGGTTAACCTAAAACAGCTAATGATTCAACAGGAAGAACTGACTTAGAATTTCAAGCCAGCACCAGCTTGGAAACTGACAGCATCAGCAGGGCTATTTTGGTAAGCATCAACACCCCACTTGGTGTCACCATAGATAACTAGATTTTTACCTATCTGTGATTCTGCACCAACGGTCACAACGGGAGCATTCTTGTTACCCAGAGGTGTCGCCTCTCCTGTTTTTTCAACGAAAGAATATCCACCACCAACATAAACATTGGTGTTCTTAGCGACAGGAACATCATAGGTAACTATTGGCATGATAGCGCTAGTATCATCGCTGAATAGGACAGCGCCACGTACAGAAACGGGTGCCTTTTGAGTTGTTAAACGGCCTTGAATATTGCCACCGAAGGTTGCAGCGTCTCCACCTGTTGCACTACCCCCATTGGTGACACCTGCTGATACACCAGCACCGATGTAGTCAGCCTTTGTGCCTTTAACGGGGTCGGCTGAGGCTTGACCCGCAGAAAGTAACGTAGGAGCGATTACGGTAACAGCTAATGCGGCAAAGGTGACAATTGACTTAAGTGTGAGTTTCATAGTTCCTTTCATCCAGGAGTGAGTGTATCGTTGCGTTGTTATTATCCAAGTCGTTAGGAAGAATCCAAAAGTTCCAACAAACTGCAAAATTTTTTTCGGGAAAAATCATCCTTTAAATTCCGGAAAAATCGCTTATTATAGACGATTTATTGAAAGGCCATCTATAATAAAGTGAAATAACGATTGAGCTTGAAAAATAAGAGTATTTTGGGTCGTTTTCTTATCACTTTAAGTCGTTGGCAAATTGAAAAAGTGGACTCTTTTTTAACTGGCACAAGTCAGTTAATTTAAATCAATAATTAAACTGAGATACGGCAATATGTATCTTTGGAAGTAGGAATTGAAGAGGCCGTCTACATCCAAACAAGGTGGCGTCAGTCACAGAAATCAAGTGTAAGACCTTCCATGAGTTACGCTCACAGCAAATCATGAAAGTTTTTTACCTCATCCTCTGGGGGAAGCTGGAACTTAGATAATCGAATAGGTATTTAATTTGGCCTAACTGAATTTTTGAAACTCTTGTGGAATGGGCAAGATGCCCATCTACTACATGTGATTTCAAGGCGGCTGTTAGTCAAACAATTACAAATAGCAAAATTCCACCCGCTTCAAGCGGGCTAAGAGGTTATCATACTAAATCCGACTTGTAGACCTCTTTTTGAAGCGTCTAAACAATCTCTGCCCCACTCCCCCCTCCTCGTATGAGCTCCGGCCCCATCCTCGTATGAGGGGAATAAGGGGGTTATCGAAACGGATGGGGGATCAGAGGCTTATCCTTCGGTTGATTGCCTCAGGCAAGGCACGAAGCGCGATCGCCTGTGCCCCACAGGAGCAATCGCCTAGATTTTGTTAGGCAAAGAAGTTCCTATTTCCTCAAGGTAGCACCATGCTGATTGACCTTTTTGTTCAGTTTTGAAGCCAATCAGGACGCTGGAATCTGGGTAAACCAGCGATTGCGTCCTGCGGCTTTAGCCTGATATAAAGCCGCATCAGCAGCGGCAATGAGCATGGCGGGGGAAGTACTCGGCGTCGGGTCAATACAGGCAATGCCGAGACTGAGCGTGACATGCTGACTCACCCCTGATTGAACATGGGGAATTTGTAAAGCGTTAACAACACTCCGCATTTCCTCCGCCACTTGAGCCGCCGCCGATACTTTGATGTTCGGCAGAATCACGGCAAATTCTTCGCCCCCATACCGAGCTACTAAATCCACAGAACGCTTTGCACAAAAACGTAGGGCATCGGCAACCTGACGTAAACAGGCATCCCCGGCTTGATGACCGTAGGTATCGTTATATTTCTTAAAAAAGTCGATATCGCAAAGTATCAGAGATAAGGGCAAATTTTCCTTCGCCATGCGCTGCCATTCTATGTCCATGTATTCATCAAATCGGCGTCGGTTGGCTACCCCTGTCAGTCCGTCGAGAGACGCCAGACGCTGCAACTCCCGATTAGCTATCTGTAGTTTTTGATAAAGCTGAGATTGCTGGATGAGTCGGCGTACCCGCTGACGCAGCACGGCAAAATGAATCGGCTTCGTGACATAATCGGTGGCTCCAACGGCAAAAGCCCGGTCTACAGACGCTTGATCGTCGAGTCCGGTAATCATCAGCACAGGCGTTCGGGACGCACCGTTGAGGCAATCAACATTGATAAAAGCCTCCTCCTCGGATACAGGGTCATTGATTAGCGTTTGCAGATGGGTACAGCAAGCAAAGCCGTCCATTACGGGCATCAGCGCATCTAACAAGATCAGTTGCGGTTTAAGGCGTTTGTAAACTTCTAAGCCTTGTTCACCATTCGTCGCCTCGACCACCTGATAGCCATCTTTTTCCATCACTCGGCGTAACACTTGGCGCATTGAGGGGTCGTCATCCACGACCAGAATGACCGATGGGGCTTCGGGGAGAGAAACTGGGTTCATTCTTGATATCGCTCGCTGTCGTTGGGCCTGTAACATTGCCTCAACCCTTTCATACTCAGCCTTTAAGCGAGACACCAAGTTGGGTGCCGTCACAGTAGTGCCCCCCCTGCTGATATCTTCCAAATCCTGGCAAAACTGGTAAAGTATTGGGACGCCCACTGTAGCACTCCTTGACTTCAAGGAATGAGCAGCATCCTTCAATTTTTGGCTATCGCCAGTAGCCGCCGCCACACAGAGCGCCTGCAATAACTGGGGAGCCTTTTCCAGATAGTGATCGAGGTCTTCCAGCTTCACTGGGTTCTCTCGCTCCTCTCGCTTATCGATGGCTTGCCATGCCTCTGGAGCAATTGCGGCGTCCGTCAACTGTCGTGGCAAAAGCTCAACAGCTCGAACCTCTGGTGTTTTGGGCAGCGGCTGGTCTGTGCCCAATACCCGAACCAATGCCTTGCTCTGAATGGGTTTAAGGATGTCGTCGTCCATGTAGAGTTGAGACTGTTTAATCGGCTTGTTCAAAAAGGCTGATCGGACAGACACACCCTGGCAGCTTTATTATCGACAATCAACAGATGCCTCATAAAGTCAACTGAAGGCTGAAGTATGAAGGATGAACGGAACTCCGTAAATAAATTTAGGGATTGAAACAAGGATGCTTCGCTTTTATTTTTCTCTCGCGTTAAAAGGCGAGGGCTTACATCCCATTATTTCTTCTTTCATCCTTTATCCTTCTTCAGTCAGCTATTGTCAGAACCGGGGAAATTGGACTCCCCCAAAAGTAGCAACAGGAGCAACGATGTTAGTTAAAAAGTTGAGCGATGCCCCAGCTCTTTTTTAACCCACATTCTAACGTCCCTTATTACACATAGCTGCTTCCTGATCACAAGGAGATGCTGAGGCAATGAATTTGGGATTGACCTGTACCTAACAGTTATGGCAGCTACGCTAAGTAAGGACAGCCTGCAAGAACCCAGCGTTAGTTTTCCTCCAGTTTATGCACTAAGACACCTATCTTCACTGTCGCCGTGTCGCCCAAATCTGTTCCTCAATTAGGCCGCTTTTGCTTATCTTTAGTGGGTTGAGGTGGCTTTTTATTAAAATAAGCTTCTAGAACTTGGAGTGTCATCGGCCCTGCGACCTTACCCCCACCGCCGGCGGCGGAATGTTCAACAAAGGCCACCACTACAATCTCTGGTTTATCCGCAGGCGCGTAAGCTCCAAACCAAGCATGTGGCTTACCCGGAGGAGCCTCTGCTGTCCCACTTTTCCCCGCAGTGGGTGGCAGGTGTGGCACATCCAAAGCCTTGCCAGTTCCAGATGCCACCACTTCTCGCAAGCCCTGACGTATCACCTTGATGGTAGGCGGTTTGATGTTGAGGGACTTGCGCCAGCTTTTTGACTCCTCATTGTCCTTGAGTAAGTGCGGTTTCACCCGATAACCGCCATTCGCTGGCACAGCAAACATCACGGCTACTTGTAGGGGGGTTGCCTGAGTAAAGCCCTGACCGATAGACATATTGACCGTATCGCCAACCGTCCATTCCCATTTATAAACCTTCTGTTTCCAGGCTTCATCCGCCACTAACCCCTCGGCTTCTTCCGATAGCTCAATTCCGGTTTTTTGACCAAAGCCATACTTGCGTGACCACTCAATCAGTGTTGGGCCGCCTGCACCTCGACCAATCTGACCAAAGAAGGTGTTACTGCTCATCGCCAAAGCCCTGACAAATCCGATGGAACCAAAGCCTGCCTTGTTCCACTCCCCAAAGGCGGTATTGCCCACTTGTAGCGCCGCATAAGTCGGAAGGATGGTGCTGGGAGAGTATTTGCCCGATTCCATCCCAGCAGTTGCCGTGACAATTTTAAAGGTACTGGCGGGAGGAAAGCCGCGCATCGAGCGGTTGACAAAGGGGTTGCCTTTGCCTTGTAGTTGCTTCCAGGTGGCTGAGGTAATCCGAGTCGAGAAAATGTTGGGGTCAAACGTGGGACGGCTAACCATCGCCAAAACAGCACCCGTGTTAGGATCGAGGGCGACAATTGCCCCCTTGCGATTCCCTAAAGCGGCTTCCGCTGCCTTCTGCACCTTCAAATCCAGAGTTAACTGCACATCCTTACCGGGTTTAGCTTTTTTCTGCCCCAAAACCCTCAAGACCTGACCCGCGCCATCCACCTCAACCTGCTGCCCCCCCCATTCACCTCGCAGTTTATCCTCATAGGCCTGCTCGACGCCCATTTGACCGACAATATCGCCCATGCGATAGCCTTCCGATTTACGCTTGGCGAGTTCTTCATCGTTGAGTTCCCCCGTGTAACCCAATACGTGAGCTGCCAAATCGCCGTTGGGGTAGTTCCGCACCGCTTCAATATCTACCTCTACCCCTTCGAGTTGGTTGCTGTACTCTGCTAGCGCTGTAATCTGGGCAGGACTGATGTCCCGTTCGATCCGGATGAGAGAAGGCGAGTTAAAGCCTGCTCGTTCTACGCGTTTTTGAATATCGGCTTCTGGAATATTCAACGTCTTCGAGAGGCGTTGGCGGGTTCCAGGCCAGTCCCCCTTCTTCAGTGCGATCGGCCATAGATAAACCGCATAAGACAAGCGACTGCTGGCCAACACGCGACCTTTACGGTCAAAAATATTGCCCCGCACCGGTTGCTTGGGAATCAGACGAATCCGGTTACTTTCTGCTAGTTGTTGGTTACGCGCTCCTTGAATCAACTGTAAGTAAGCTAAACGGCTGCCCATTCCTCCTATCAGGAAAGCGCTCACGAACAGCATGACAAAGATGGATTGGTAATTACGCCCAACAGTGCGGGGAGTCGGCTGACGTCCCCCGGAAGAAGGCTGAAAGACAGACATATCAGAAAATTTTCCCGGCAGGAGTCCGTTTAAATTTTCACCTATTGTATTGTTTCTTGTGACTTTTTTGTGCTATTTATGTAACTTTCTGTTTTTAGGTGGTCAATGGGGAATGGGTAATGGGCGGGTAATCAGGGTTTTTGAGGGGTGTCTGATCAATTTCCCATTACCCTGGGTATTAGTTACGAGCTGCTGGTTTAGGTTTAGAAGTCGGGGCCTCTGACTTCGGTTTGGGGATTAAGCCCGGATTGTTGTGCTTAAAGTAAGCCTCCAGCACTTGGCGCACCATCGGTCCTGCTACCGAACCGCCGCCACCCCCAGAATGTTCGGCAAACGCCAGTACCACAATCTCTGGTTTATCCGCAGGCGCATAGGCTCCAAACCAGGCATGAGACTTTCCGGGAGGCGCTTCCGCTGTACCACTTTTTCCAGCCGAGGGCGGGAGTTCGGGGACGTTCAACGCCTTACCCGTTCCTGCCGCCACCACTTCTCGCAAACCCTGACGTATCACCTTGAGGGTAGCGGGTTTGATGTTGAGTGACTTGCGCCAGCTTTTTGACTCCTCATTGTCCTTGAGTAAGTGAGGTTTAATCCGATAACCACCATTGGCCGGTGCCGCAAACATCACCGCCACTTGTAGAGGCGTTGCCTGGGTAAATCCCTGACCGATAGACATATTGACCGTATCACCAACTGTCCAGTCCCATTTATAAACCTTCTGTTTCCAGGCTGCATCGGCAACTAAACCTTGGGCTTCTTCCGATAGCTCAATTCCGGTTTTTTGACCAAAGCCATACTTACGCGCCCACTCAATCAGGGCTGGGCCGCCTGCACCTCGACCAATCTGACCAAAGAAGGTATTACTGCTCATCGCCAAAGCTCTGACAAAACCGATGGAACCAAAGCCTGCATGGTTCCACTCCCCAAACGCCGTTCCGCCCACTTGCAGCGCCGCATAAGTGGGGAGGATGGTGTTGGGAGCGAATTTGCCCGTTTCCATCCCGGCGGTTGCCGTGACGACTTTAAAGGTACTCGCGGGCGGAAAGCCACGCATCGAGCGGTTCACAAAGGGATTGCCTTTGCCTTGCAGTTGCTTCCAGGTGGCAGCGGTAATCCGTGTCGAGAAAATGTTGGGGTCAAAGGTGGGACGGCTGACCATCGCTAAAACAGCACCGGTATTGGGGTTGAGAGCCACAATTGCGCCTTTTTGCTCACCTAAAGCCTTTTCTGCGGCTTTCTGCACATCTAAATCCAGGGTTAACTGCACATCCTTACCAGATTTAGCTTGTTTCTGACCCAAAACCCTCAGGACATGACCAGCACCATCCACCTCAACCTGCTGACCTCCCCATTCACCCCGGAGCTGGCTCTCAAAGGCTTCTTCGACGCCCATTTTACCGACAATATCGCCCATGCGGTAGTTTTCAGATTTACGCTTGGCGAGTTCTTCATCGTTGAGTTCCCCGGTGTAACCGAGGACGTGAGCCGCCAACTGATTGTTGGGGTAATCCCGCACCGCTTCAATATCTACCTCGACCCCTTCGAGTTGGTTACCGTATTCTTCCATGGCTGTGATCTGAGCCGGACTGATGCCACGGGCAATCCGCAGGAGGGAGGGGGAGTTATAGCCGGCTTTTTCCAAACGTTTTTGAATCTCACCTTCTGGGATATTCAAAATCTTGGAGACGAGTTTAAGGGTTTCAGGCCATTCTGCCTTCTTGCGCGCAACAGGCCAAATATACACCGCGTGAGACAAGCGGCTGCTAGCCAACACTCGACCCTTACGGTCAAAAATATTGCCCCGCACAGGTTGCTTGGGAATCAGACGAATCCGGTTATTTTCAGCCAACTGTTGGTTGCGAGTTCCCTCCAGCAACTGCAAATAGACTAAGCGAGCGCCCATGCCTCCGACGAGGAAGATGCTCACGAACAGCATGACAAAGATAGATTGGTAATTACGCCCAACAGTGCGGGGGGTAGGTTGACGCCCTAGGGAGGGAGGCTGATTAACAGTCATAGCAGAAATCGTACAGGATGGAGTCCAAACAAGTTTTGACCGGGTTGAGGATTGAGCAGGATGTCCCCAGCTAGGAGAAACGGCTCAACCCTCAACTGAGGATACGTGTTTTTTTAGTTAAGGCAAGGGGGCGACCCGAATTTTAGTGATAGCGTGAGTGGAGTATTTCCACAGCAACTAGCGGAACGTGACGCCAGCGAAGCATGAGTTGGTCATCGTAATACATCAAGACCGTCGAGTAGACAGATAAAATAATCCCAGGTAGGGAAACGACGCTTAACCAAACAGACAGACTCGCCCTCAAAATTGGGCATCGCCGCTGTTGAACTAATCACTATGTCTCAAACTTCCGTTAAAGAACAACGCGCTCCGGATACTGCGACTGAGCTTGATGTTGAACTCCGCAAGGTGTTCAAAGTTTTTGCTGGAGAGACGGCTGTCCGGGGTGTGGACTTGCAGATTCACCGGGGAGAATTTTTTAGTATCCTCGGCCCATCGGGTTGCGGTAAGACGACAACCCTACGCTTGGTGGCTGGCTTTGAGACGCCCTCAGCAGGAGAGGTGTTGATTCAGGGGCAGCCGATGAATCATGTCCCTCCCCACCGACGCCCGGTGAACACGGTCTTTCAAAGCTATGCTCTGTTCAATCACTTAAGAGTGTCGGAAAATATCGCCTTTGGTCTGCGGTTGAAAAAGCTCAAAAGCGCGGAAGTTGAAGAGCGGGTGAAACAAGCGCTCAAACAAGTGAAAATGGAGGCTTACGCAAATCGGTTTCCAGGGCAACTGTCTGGAGGGCAACAGCAACGGGTGGCGTTAGCACGAGCTTTGGTGAATCGACCGGCTGTGTTGTTGTTGGATGAACCCTTGGGGGCGTTGGATTTAAAATTGCGTAAGGAAATGCAGGTCGAACTGTCGAATCTGCATCAAGAGTCAGGGTTAACGTTTATTATGGTGACCCATGACCAAGAGGAAGCGTTGAGCCTGTCTGACCGGATTGCGGTGATGCGCGGTGGAAAACTTGAGCAAGTGGGTCCCCCGACAGAAATCTACGAACGTCCCCGCACGACCTTTGTGGCCGATTTTATTGGAGATACCAATTTATTTAAGGGGCGCATAGAATCTTCAGACGCCTCTTCGCTTCAGATTCTCACCCCAACGGGTCTGAAGATTGTTGTGCAATCGAAGCCGCCCAGCCCTGCGGCGACGCAGACACAAGAAATGGTAGTCAGTATACGGCCTGAAAAAATTCGTCTGTCTCTGTCTCCCCCAGAGTCAACCATCAATTGCTTTGAAGGTTATCTCCAGCATGTGATGTACTTGGGAACTCATGTGCATTATGTGGTGGAGTTGGAGAGTGGCGATCGCTTAACCGTCAGGCTACCCAACGTTACTCATAAATTACCCGATACTAACACTCCAGTTTACGCCCGTTGGGCTCCTGCTGATTGTCTCGCGTTGGAGGAGTGAGGTCATGTCGGTGATGGGGATGAGTTCGTTTTTACACGAGTTGGAGTCCTACTGCTTCTCTAGCGCGATTGTCACGTTCCTCGATAGTAACAGCGAACCCATGGTGATCACCCTAACGCGCCAAGGGTCGCAAGTCACCTATGGCGACGACTGGGGCATCAAAGAATTATTCATCTCCAAACTTTTATGGGACTGCAATCCTTCGGGTTCGTTGATTTTGCGCTCTTTCACGGAAGAAATCGATGAATTCACTCAGTTACCGATTAAAGAACTGCGGGGTTACATTCTCAAAGGTAATGGAGATGACTTGGAATTTGAAAAGCTATCCCCCAAAGCCATGTTCGCCTGTCACAACACCGACGCCCAAACCGGCGAACCTCTTGCTTTAGAGCAATCCGTGCGCTACTGCTAAGAAATGGGTTGAACGTTGGCAGGTTGAAAGTTGACAAATTGAAAATTCTAACCCTCTAAAACCCTTCAACTTAAAACCTTAAAACCTTCACCTTAAACCATTAAAACCTTCAACTTTTTCAACTGTGCCTACCCCCGATCAAGATACATTCCTCAAACGTCCTAATCGGCGTCAATTCTTAAAGTTAGCCGCCTCGGCAACGCTAAGTAGTACGGCGCTTTCTGGCTGTGGCTGGACGCTGGCTGAGGTGCGTCCGACAGCTACGGGTCAAGGTTCTACAAAAGCATCAAAGGATGTATACATTTACACTTGGGCAGGCTATACGGATCAGGATTTGCTCAAACGTTTTGAAAAAGAAACGGGTTTCCGAGCTGTAGCCGATGTCTTTGATTCTAATGAGGCAATGCTTGCCCGACTTCAGGCAGGCGGTGGCGGTGGTTATAGCATTATCTATCCGTCTGATTATATGGTGTCGAAAATGTCAGAGATGGGGCTATTAACTCAACTCGACGTCTCTCGCATCACGGGATTAGATCAGCTATTTCCCCAGTTCCGCAATCCTGTTTCCGACCCAGGCAACCAGTACAGTGTACCTGTAAGCTGGGGCACAACGGGTTTAATTTACAACAAAAAGAAGTTAAAGCAGGCACCCGAAGATTGGTCTTATCTGTGGGAAAATCAACAGCAACTCTCTAAGCGGATGACATTGCTCAATGATGTTCGCGAGGTGATGGGAGCGACGTTGAAAATGTTGGGTTACTCCTATAACTCAACCGATCCTCAACACATCCAACAAGCTTATCAAAAGCTAATGGAATTAAAATCAAACCTCGCTTCATTTACTTCTGATGCTTGGCGACCTCAAGTTTTAAGTGGCGATTTACTCGTAGCCATGTGCTATTCGGCTGATGCTAATGAAATCATGGAAGAGAATGAAAGCTTGGAGTATGTCGTGCCTAAAAGTGGCTCTTCTCTGTGGATGGATACTTTGGTGATTCCCAAAAGTGCGCCTAATGTTGAGGGTGCTTACGCTTGGATTAACTTTATGTTGCAACCGGATGTGGCGGCTGAAGTTTGTAAGCGATTGAGTTTTGCTACACCCAATGAAAAGGCTTTTAATTTGTTGCCGGCTGAAGTTAAATCAAACCCAAGTCTTTTTCCACCAAAAGCAACGCTAAAAACTTGTGAAAGTATTGTACCGGTTCAAGAGTCAATTAGTGGTGTTTATGATGGATACTGGACTAGATTAACAAGCGCTTAAGAAAGTAGGAGAGCGCATCCGTTGGATCAGAATATGTTTTTAAGGCAGAGGTTGCAGAGGGTCGCAGAGTTTTTGGAGTTCAATTTCAGTGAATTATAAGGCAGACGAAAATAAGATGAAGTAGAAAGTTTAAAATAGAACAATAGATGACCTCTGTAACCTGAGAATTTATCCTAAATTTTTCATTCTTTATGATTTAGATTTTTACCAAATTTTCAACTTTTTCTTCCTTCATCCCTGTAATTACCTGTGTCTACTAACATTACTCCCCCCTCTTTACCTAAGTCTGGTGCAATGGATGGTGCAGAACCGATGCTTTTGCCGGAAAAAAAACGCCCACAAGGAAAGTGGGTGGAACCTTTTGTATTGCTTAGTCCGGCGGGAATTTGGTTATTTCTGTTGTTGGTGCTGCCAACGTTGGTGATTCTTGAGTTGAGTTTTGTACCCAACATCAAACCGGGGATGGTGGTCAATCCTTCGGGAGTTGACAACTATCTCAAAGTATTTAGTTCAACGAATTTGTTGGTAATGGCGCGATCGCTCTTTTTTGCGGTTGGTAGCACCCTCATTTGTCTGATTTTGGGATTTCCTGTCGCCTACTGGATTGCTCAGATGACCCCCCAGCGCTGGCGAAATTTACTGCTTTTGGGGTTTATCTTACCGTTGTGGACTTCTTCACTATTGCGTTCCTATGCCTGGATTACAATTTTGCGTCCTACAGGGGTACTCAATACGTTTTTATTGGAACCGTTATCGCCTTTCCTCAATCCGCTACTGAGCGGTTTGAATCAGTTACTGCATAGTCTCAATCTTGTATTAGAGAATTTAAGTTTACCCACTCTACCGCTTTTACAGCTTTTCCCGTGGAACATTTTGAACGAATGGCCAGCGGTGTTAATTGGTATGGCTTATAGTTATTTGCCCTACATGGTGTTAATTTTATATGCTTCGTTGGAGAAGTTAGACAAGCGTTTACTAGAAGCTTCAGCCGATTTGGGAGCCAATCCGATTCAAACATTTTGGAAGGTGACTGTACCGCAAACATTGCCAGGAATTGCGGCAGGTTCTTTGCTGGTATTTATTAGTGGTTTGGGGGATTTTGTCGATCCAGAATTACTGGGTGGGGCATCAAGTATGACGGGTGCCCGTTTGATTTATAACCAATTTTTGGGGCCAACACCCAACTGGGGGTTTGGTTCAGCCTTGAGTATGTTGTTAATTGTGACGGTGAGTATGGCGATCGCACTTTTGATTAAATATGGCGATCGGGATGCGGCATCACAGCGTTAAACAGGTTTTGAGCTTCTTATTGAGTCCGCGTAGGCATACTTGGTTCAGGTAGCCGCACCCTTCAGCGTGTCGGACTTTCTCTAAAAGAGACGTGCTAGATTGGCAGAAAATTCACTCTTGCTAACGTCGCGTCTGCATAACCTGGGAAGGTGCCAATGGTTTGGAAGAAGATTTGGACAGTTCTCAACACCGAGATTAAATGGTCCGATGGAACTGAAGCAGTTAAGGGTGGGGTAGATGCGACTAAAGCGTTGTTGGAACTGGCGAAAGCGCTAAATGAAAAGAAAACTGCCACAGAATTAGCGCCTTTAGTCGAGAGTATGTCTTCCCTTCTCGATGTGTTGAACTCTCCTCTCGTGCAGGTGGCAGGAACGGCATTACCGTTTGTTCCAGTGGCGGCGGGAATGCTCAAGTTTGTTCTAGAGCAGACGCACAAGGAACCGACTTTAGCAGAGTGTGTTGTATTAATCGGTCAAGCCGCTTACCTGAAGAGTTTGTCGGAGTTTCTCAACTCACCGGACAATCAGACGATTAAAAATAAGTTACTCAACAAACCGGCATCCGAGGACGTATCCAAGCAAATTAAAGCCTTGGGTAAGAAATTGGAAGGCAATGATTTTGAACTGAATGAGCGGGAGGCAAAGGAAGTACTGGTTTGCTTCCATGAGTCGAAGCTGGCGCAGGCGTTTAACCCCGTCCTTACTGCTCGTTTTCAGGATGCAGGACTCGCCCAGCGTGAGGCTGAGATTGTCACAGAGCGAGTCTCTCGTAGCACCCACCGCTATATGAAGGAGGCGTTTGCAGAGGCGGGAGAGTCGGTTAAGCAGTTAGCTCGACTGTATGGGGATGCGTGGCTGGGAGATTTGGAAGTCTACCACAGCATTGATGATTACTTGAAGAAGATTGCTGAGAAACCCAAGGAGAAAGTGTTTGAGGAATCCTTTGGGTTTGAGGATGTTTACGTGCCTCTGCAAGTGAAACCTGTCGATAAGGACAGTCGGGTTAAGGACGACGCAGAGGCGAAAAATATTGAGCAATGGGCAGTGGAATTGCTGCAAGATTCCGACAAGAAAAGGCAGGTGTTGTTTATCCAGGGGGGGCCAGGACGCGGCAAAAGTGTGTTTTGTCGGATGTTTGCTGAACTGGTGCGACGGGACTTGCACCCGATTTGGACACCGATTCTCATCCGCTTACGAGATATTAGCGCCTTTGACCCGACTAATTTTGACCAGACCTTAGAAGCTGCCGTTGGTACCCGCTTTACGAAGGAAAAGGACTGGTTGACAGATCGGAATACCCGCTTTTTGTTTTTGCTAGATGGGTTTGATGAGTTGTTGCTGGAACGGGGAGCGAAGAATGAGCTAAAGCATTTTCTCGACCAAGTGGATTCATTTCAGCGTAATTGTGCCACAGTAAGCGATCGCGGACATCGGATACTAATTACAGGCAGACCGATGGCTCTGTATGGGATTGGGTCAATGCCATCCAATCTAGAACGGGTGGAAATTATCCCCATGCAGCCAGAGATTCAACAGCAGTGGTTTGGTAAGTGGGAAACGCTGGTAGGAATTGACGCTGCACAGAAGTTTCAAGGGTTTTTGCAGGATGATAGTTGTCCCAAGCAGGTGCGAACTCTGGCACAAGAACCGCTCTTGCTGTATCTGCTAGCGAAAATGCACCGGGAGGGACATCTGCGGGTCGAGATGTTCCAGCAAGCTAGCCCAGAAGAAGTCAAAATCAAGATTTATGAGGAGACAATCAACTGGGTGTTAACCAAGCAGCGAACCGACTCGACTGGGGACGATTTGAATGAGAAGATTGCTGACCCGGACGTGTTTCGCAGCATCTTAACAGAGGCAGGGTTGTGTGTGGTGCAATCCGGGGGAGAACATGCATCCATTACCATGATTGAGGAGCGTCTGGGGCAAAAAGACGAGGATGCCAAGACATGGCTGGAAGCGGCACGGAAGCAATCGCAAGACGACGCCCTAAAGAATGCTCTCGCTGCGTTTTACCTCAAATCGGCGGCAGAGTCAGACAAACAGGGCGACCCCAAGGTGGAGTTTTATCATAAAAGCTTTGGTGAGTTTTTGTGTGCTCAGCGCTTGCAGGAAAGTCTAGAAGAGTGGACGGAGAAGAGGAGCAAACGCGGCAAAACTTATACTGTCTCCACTGAGAAACTGAACTGGGAAATTTATGACCTATTGGGCTTTGGTGAGCTAACACCGGAGATTGTAGAGTACCTGATGGCTCTGCTGAAGCAGGGTGATGTGGACTGGGAGGTGCTGTTTGATCGACTTGAGGAGTTTTATCTGGATTGGTGTAAGGGGAAGTTTATTGAAGCATTAGACCCAGCCGCCGAAAACCTACCGCTCAAAAAATTCAGACAACTGCAAAAATATGGGATTGGGGAACTCGGGCAGCGCACGGTTGATATATTTGCCGGGTTCAACGTTTTAATCTTGCTCCTAGAGTTGCATCGCTATGCCCAAACCCAGGATAAGCTGAAAGATCAAATCAACTTCCACCCTTGCGGTCAGCCTGACACAGACGAGTTCGATCCTGAACGCTTGCTCCAGATAATGAGCTATAGTCAGTGCTTAGGTGCCTTTGTCCCTAGCATAATTCTAGGAAGTTTCTTCAGAGGAGCATTCCTCATCAAAGCTGACCTCTACCAAGCCAACTTCTATCAAGCCAAATTCTACAAAGCCAACCTCAGCCGAGCCAACCTTAACCTAGCCGACCTCAGCCAAGCCAACCTCATCACAGCCAACCTCAGCCAAGCCAACCTCAGCCAAGCCGACCTCAGCCAAGCCAACCTCATCAAAGCTGACCTCTACCAAGCCGACCTCAGCCAAGCCAACCTCATCACAGCCAACCTCAGCCAAGCCAACCTCATCACAGCCAACCTCAGCCAAGCCAACCTCAGCCAAGCCAACCTCAGCAGAGCCTTCCTCTTCAAAGCCGACCTCGAAGCACTTCAATGGGACAATGAAACTAAGTGGGGAAATGCTATAGGACTGCACGAAGCCGTTCGCGTCCCTTCAGAATTGGCACAACAGCAGGCTTTTCAGGCTGCTGTTTCCTTGAGTCAGGGCATGAGTTGGGTACAAGAGGGTAAGGTAGAAGACGCCATCCAGGCTTACGAGAAAGCCCAAACCCTTGACCCCAAGTTGCAGATTTCTGCCCAGTCTTGGAATACCCTCTGTCATTATGGCTGCTTGCACGGTCATGCCTCGAAGGTTCTCTTCGCAGGTGACGAAGCAGTGAAACTAGAACCTGACCGTAAATACTATCAAGACAATCGGGGACTTGCCAGAGCGCTGACAGGCGACCTAGCTGGGGCAAAAGAGGATTTTCAGGCAGTCTTGGATAGTGGTTATTTTGATAAAAGAGAAAAGGAGAAGCAGCGACGAGAGCGTTGGGTCGAAGTCCTAAAGGCGGGGGAAAATCCCTTTACTCCAGAGGAGTTGGAGGCTCTGCGGCGGGAGTATGGCTTGAGCGATGGATGATACCATTTCACGTTTGTTGTGCTACACATCGACCCCCCCAGCCCTCCTCATCCTCACCTTCGGCTCCGGTCGCTCCGCTTATTAAGGGGGGAGAAAACTCTTAAAGTCCCCCTTTTTAAGGGGGATTTAGGGGGATCTGCCCAGATACAACGTTCTCGGATGAGTTTGAAAAAACACCCCAGCCCTCCTGATTAAAGGGGGAATTTTTACTAGATCTGTTGCAAAAACTTGGGAAAACGGTATAACGTCCTCTTAAATGCTTAAGTACTCCGCGATCGCATACAGGTAATAGGGACGGCTTAATGACAGACAAACTCTCGTATCCACAGGAGGAGGATATCCCTGTCGATATGCTGCTATCTAAATCTAAACTCAACGTTTCCTGGCAGGCCGTTTTCTCGGCGTTGATGTTTTTTTATATGTACCTGCCTATCCTGGTACTCACGTTTTATAGCTTCAATGATTCGGCTTATAGCGCGAATTGGAAGGGATTTACCCTGAAGTGGTATACCAAGCTATTTGATGACTCGCGCATCCTCACGGCATTGCAAAATAGCCTGACGGTGGCACTCTTAGCCGTTGGTATTTCTGCGGTGCTGGGGACGTTCATGGCGGTAGGTTTAGCCCGCTATCGCTTTCCAGGAAAGATGTTGTACCGGGGTATCTCTTACCTACCCCTGATTGTCCCTGATATTGCGATCGCTGTAGCCACTCTTGTCTTTCTCGCCGTGATTGCTGTACCCCTGAGTTTGTGGACGATTGTCGCCGCTCATGTGGTATTTTGTATTGCTTATATTGCAGTTAATGTCTCTGCCCGAATTTCTGGTCTTGACCCTCACCTGGAAGAAGCAGCTCTGGATTTAGGGGCAACACCGTTTCAAGCCTTTATCAAGGTTTTATTGCCGGAATTGATGCCAGCCATTGTCAGTGGTTGTCTCATCGCCTTTGTCCTCAGTATGGACGACTTTCTCATTGCCAGCTTTACGGCAGGTACGGGGGCAACGACTTTACCGATGGAAATTTTTAGTCGCATCCGAACCGGTGTTAAACCCGATATCAACGCTTTGAGTGTGATTCTGATTTTGTTATCGGGCACTGTTGCATTGGTTGGGGAATTGCTGCGTTATCAGAGTGAGCAGAAACGTTTTAAGTGATTTAAATTAGCTAATTTCTGGTAATGAGTAATGAGTAATGGGTAATGGGTAATGGGTAATGGGTAATGCCAAGAGTTTTCTACTTCGGCAGTTATGAGTCCCTAGCTTCTTTCCAGATAAAGAGACTCGTAGCGACGAGCTTGAAGTTCTAGAGTAAATTCTTTTTCAGCTTTTTGACGGGCGCGATGTCGAAGGCGGTTCGTTTCTTGATTCTCTAATATCCAAATAATACCTCTAGCCAAATCTTCGCTATCAAAGGTTTGAGCGAGATAGCCATTGTGTTGATGTTCGATCATATCCGGCATCCCGCCAATATTGAAGGCAACGCAAGGGGTACCACAGGCGAGTGCTTCCATGACTGTATTTGGCAAGTTATCTTGAGTGGAAGGAGCCACAAATACATTGGCGGCAGAATAAACAACGGCTAAGGAAATATCATCGTTCAGTTTACCTAAATAATGGCAAGGTAATCCTAAATCAATGGGTTCTTTGGGCCGAGCGGCACCGAAAATTACCACTTCTATTGAGTCATGCCATTCGGATTTTTTGATACTTTGTAAGGCTTGCTGAAGGAAGTGAAATCCCTTGCGGCGATCGCTATTGGGATACATCGCCCCAAATAATATAAGTTGTTTATCTTGAGGCAAATTCAGGACTTCTCGTGCTACCTGTTGCGGGATGGGTTTGTACTGCTGAGTATCCAGTCCATTCGGAATGACTTCCACGCGAACATCTTTAAACAGAGAACTCGAACTCGCGCACTTGCCTAGCCAGGTACTAGGAGTCACAATGGTTAAGTTTAAATCCTGCCAAGCTTTAAATTTTCGCTGCCATACCCAGCGGGAAATATCACCGTTTTTACTACTACTCAGTTGAGGACAAGCACCACAGGAATTGATATAGCGATCGCATTCTTGAGAGTAGTGACACCCACCTGTAAACGCCCACATATCATGCAGTGTCCACACGATGGGTTTCTTAAATTTTGCAATGGATTCAATAGATAAGTAGCCATGACAAACCCAGTGTAAGTTAACGACATCTGGAGAGAGTTTGGCTACTTTTGAGATGATGCCATCTGGAAGCCATTGCAGGGAAAAATCTGCCGCATTGCGCTGACGATAAAATTTTAAGGGTAAAGCATCTAAACGTTCAGGTAGTTTTAGCTTAGCGTTAGCCTTTGTGAGAGTCGTTTGAGGGGAAAATACAGATGGCTCATCACTATATTTCAATTGCACTAGAATTTGAGATTCTACACCCAAACGCTGTAAACCCTGGTGCAACCGTAACGTTGCCCGTCCTGCCCCTCCATCGTCAGATTCACTCAGATGTAAAACTTTCATCTAAACATATTACTGAGCGTAACGCCTTATTTTCAAGGGAGGCATTCTACACAGTTTGTCGATAACAAACCGTTGAAGATCCTCTCTTAAAACCTGACTCCTCACGCCTAATCTTAAGCTCTGCCCATCGTTTTTTTAACTGCTTGAGCCACTCGCGCCAATTTGGGCCGATTCCATACATACTGCCACACATCCGTTCTCAATTTTGCGGTTGGTGAATAATATTTCTGGTGCGAAGGAACTAATCGATACTGCATTCCTTGATACACTTCATAGTCGATAATACTCGGCTTTTCCGCATAGCGACTACCGCTTGGATACTGGCTGGGGAGATAATGAGCGGTTAGGGATTTTCGGGAATATTGGGGATTTGAGGTTGGGAAGGAACCATGAACTGTTCCAGAATTCCAAAATAGTACATCTCCTTTTTTCAAGGCAGGAGCATAAATTTCGTTTTGATGAAGCTCTACATATTGCTTCAATTTTCTCATATAAGGACTATTTGAAGCTTTTTCATCAGCCGTTAAGTCGAGTTCAACTCGATGAGATTTGGGCAAAACGTAGAATCTACCAGCTTCTTCGTGGATGTCTTCTAAGGCAAACCATCCAGCTAGCAGATGACCGCTCGGCATAGAGTCTAAATAGTACCAGTCCTGATGAGCCGGTGTAGCCGCGTTCAGATCGAACAACATGGACTGCATCAAGTTATGCTCTGGACTATTGGTGAGTTGAGTCAGCGCGTCTCTAACTTGTGGGGAGCAAAAAATTTGTTTAATGGTTTCATCAAACTCTGGATGGTTTGGGTAATCGTGAACATTCAAAAAAGATTCTTCACAATATCCAAACTCATTCACTTGGTTTCTTTCCCAGCGGTTGCTGGATTGTCTAAAAAAATAGCTATTCGAGTTCAGGATTTGTGATTTATATATGTCTAAAAGCTGATCAATAAGACTTTCTGGAATAAGCTTTTGAAAGATGTAATATCCATTGTCGTCATAATACTCTTTCGGCTGGCTCATAAGGTCACCCTGGAGATTTTTCAATACTTTATTCATCAATTGATGTTTTTGACATTTAATCGTTATTCTGCTTTTAACACATCTATCTTAAGGAAGAATAAATATTTAAATTTTAGTTAATCTTTTGTCTAACCTGATATTTATTGAATTTATTTTAGTCCTAGACTAGATATCCTACTGAGCTTAGAGCTTTAATACCTTCTTGATTTTATTTTGAACTTTCTTGAAGATGTTTGGGTCGTAATCAAACAACGTTCTTTGGGTAAATTTATCAGCCTCTAAGTCTCGCAGGATAAAAGGTGGATGTTTTAAAGGAAAATCCATGGCTTCTATTGCCATTTTAATATAGGGATCTTTTTCATCATGGATGTGAGTTGCTTCTGCACCATACCCAATATTAGTGACCAAATTTCTATCAGAAATAATACATAACCCATTTTGGAGCCAACAGGAAAACATCCATTTAAAATCCCATCCTGTTAAACGTCCATCATATAACATCTGAGCTGTTCTTTCCCAAACTTTGACAGCATAAGGGTCTTCTAATATATCTTTCATCAATCTTTTGTCTTGAACTTCAGGCCAGAGTTTAAGGCCAACATCGAAGTACTGCCATGAACGTCTCCAAGTTGCCCATCCCCAGCAAAGGGTAAAACGAGAAAAATAGTAACTGTACTCTGTTCTTTTGCGTCCAAATAGGACATTTTGCCCCGATATATTCATGACTCTTTGATCGTGGCGATATCGGTCTAGCAATTCTTCACAATAGGTAAAAAAAGTAGGATGAGGAATGCAATCATCTTCCAAGATAATTGCTTCTTCAACAGTGTCAAACACCCAATTTAATCCATCGATAATTCGGGGATCGCAACCTAAGTTAATATCAGAGTAATTTTTGAAAACTTGGCATTTCCAGTCTACGCGATCAATAATTGCACGAGCCGAAGCGCACTTTTCTTTATCTTCAGGTCGGTTAGGACGAGGGCCATCGGCAATGACTAAAAGTTGGGCTGGTTGAACTTGGCGAATGACCTCGAATACTTTTTCTGTATGATGGGGGCGATTGAAGATAATCAAGACAACAGGGGTTTTCATCTGCGAATGAAGCTTTATATAATTTTATATATTTGAGCAGAATGAGCTTGAATTAAATAAAAACAGTTGCAGTTTCAGGGTAAGAGTTTCTGGAATTTAATATCAATACATATATATCAGTTTCCTGTATTTTTTGACGCTCTGCCGGCCAGTCTCCTACTTTTTAACAACGAGTGTAATTTTACGGTTTAGATTTATATCAATGATTACATTCCCAACAATCCAAGCAGTAGAATCCCTTTGGTTTGGTGAAGGAATATTTTTCGAGTTGGGGAATAAAATGCACCAACAGCGTAAGCCGAAATGATTTGGCTAATGACGGTTGCGATCGCGGCTCCTAATCCTCCGTAGTAGGGGATGAAAAAATAGTTTAACACGATATTCACAACTGCACCTGCGGCGGCTGTTGCGGCGGAAAACTTCATTAACCCCTCTGTGGTAATCCAGGTTTCTCTAGCCACCCCTAAAGACACAAACAAGCCTGCCCAAATATGTATATTTAAGATTGCCCCTGCTTCTACATAATTGTTGCCGTAAAGCAGCGTAACAATTTTGGTCGATAAAAACGTAACCGGAATTGCAACAACATAAGCTAAGGCTGACACCGTCGTAAAAAGTTGTTGTAGCCGTTTGTAATAAACTTCCTCACTGATTTCTTTGGCTTGTACAATGATGGGAAACACTGAGTTCACGATCGCACCGGGAACAAAATACCATAACTCTGATATTTTGACGGCTGCCGAATAAATACCAACGGATTCATCCCCTACCATCTGACCTAGCATGACTTGGTCAATCCGCATATAAATCATAATGACGATTCCGGAGAGAATTAGGGGCCAGCTATCTTTGAGTAATGATTTGGCATACCTAAAACTAACTTGCCATGCCTTAATTAGATTCCCCGTCAACCGATAAGCAATGAGCATCCCGATCGCGCTCAAAATATACTCTACAACCATCGCGATCGCAAAAGCGACGAGTGGCGCTTTCATCTGAATTAATACAATTTTGATGCCATTGATGATTACATAAGCGGCATTCCTCGCCCAAACTGAATATTTTGACTGAACTTGCGATTGAAACCAGTAATCAATGATGTCAAATGATTGAACAATCGTTCCAGTTGCAACAATGCCTACCAACCAGAGAGTTTCTTGATAGTTAGGACTGCTACTAGAGGTAGAAAAAAAAATGACTCCGAAGGTAACGAAAAACGTTACAATGCTGGCAATCAATTTGAGGATAAAAGCTGTGCCCAGAGTTTCGTTTTTATGCGATATATCGCGAGCCAGGTTACGAATGACAATATTATCTAACCCTAATTTGGCAAACGGAACAAATAGCCCAACAATGGCAATAGCGTAATTAAAGCGACCGAATTTTTCTGGGCCAAGATAACGAGCGATCCAAAGTCCAACCAGCAGACCCAGAAACATCTGCACAATCTTTTCTGTAAACAGCCAACCCGTATTCCCAATAACCTTACGCAGATTAGGGGTGATCTTTTGCCTAACGGCAGAGAGCTTGTTTAGCATCAAACGTTTCCGATTTTAATTAAATTGCATTTAAAAACTGACTATTCAGGTATTAACGAAAGCGGTAAAAAAAATCGCTCTCAAGTTCTATAAACTTTATTCAACTCCTTAACGGTAAACTCTCAGAGTACACAGTTCGCTTAGTTAGACTATCGCCTTTTCCGGAGGTATCCAAGGTTAATCGAACAGTAGTTACCACATACCAAAACCAAATACTGGTAATTCCTACCAGACCTGTTTCAGTCAAATTTGTCATCAAATTATACGTTAACAGTAAAAGCGGCAAACCCGCTTCCGGTAAAGGAGCTTTACCTAAATAAACGACCGATTTGGCTACATTATTAACAAATGAGCACGCAAACAAAGCCACGCCTAACCAACCCAATTCAAGACCCAAATCCAAAAATCCATTGTGAGAATGCGCTGGTTGAAATTGCGTTTTAGCAACGATAATGTCACCTCCTGGGTTGTCGGCTCCTCGCCACGGTTGCCAAAAACCTGATAATCCGTAACCCAAAATTGGACGTTGGTTTATTTTATCTACAATAATCGGCCAAAAATCGGTTCTTCCTGTTAATGTCATATCTTTATTCAGAGTATCTACGACAATAAATTTTAAATTTTCTGTAACAACAATGGACACGCAAATACTTACTATCATAAAAAGAATGACCGAAACAAAAGCCCATTGAACCTTCAGTCTTTTTACAAAACCAAAGTATCCCCACAAACTTAGTAACACTACCGTTAAGACTTTACTGGCTCCACTGTTACCGTTAATCAATGCAATAAATGATAGAACAACGAATGCAAGAGACAGGCGACGTTGCTTAGGATCATAAAAAGCATGCATTAACCACAAAACGGCTGTTTGAGCCATGAAAAAAGAGAATTGGTTTTTGTGACCTAAGACCCCATGCCAATCACTTTGATTCTCTTTAATCGCATAAAAAACACAAATAATGACTAAAATAATGTTGACCCATCGCCAAAATCGATAGAGTTCTGTCCAAGAATACTGCTTGCCAAAATAAATAGCAAAAATTGTCACCTCTAATAAAACTAAAACTGTTTTGAGGGTGAGATTTATATCATTTGACCAAAATACAGATAGGGTCGCTAAAAGCAAAAACAAACTGAAAAAAGGAGCTTTAACAAAAATGTCTGCTAAAACCATAATATAATTTCTTAATGTATAACGCAGCCGGGAAACTATAATACAAAAAATAATGCTATAAAATCCAACTTGACCCGCGATAGTAGGGATGGTGGTTGTGATCAGCATCAAAGCTCTAGGATGTAATTTATCAAAGGGGCTAAGGGTGGCTCCCGTTGACCCCGCTATACTGATCAACAACATTCCAAAAAACAACATTTCTATCGTCTTGGTCAGTTTTTTATTTCTGCCTGCATAATGAAAAATTATGAAGAAGTAAAGGATGGCAATCGCTACAATCAAAAAGAGAATCAGAGGGCTGCTTAAAATAAGTTCGTTCATAATTATTGCCTGATTGGATTCACAGGTTAACCAAAATGTTGCGATTTTAGATTAAAAAAGGTCTTGAGTGGTTCACAAAGTCACTGAGTTATTGAGGCAACCAGAAGATCACATCACCCAGCTTGTCGGGTTGACGATAAAATCGCAGGAAACTGGGTAACATTGCCCAATAATTGCCTCTTGCCTGTTCAATGTGGGGGCATTCATGTTAGTCAATCCTCATTTGTAACAGAAGCAGCAGTATCCTTCGACGTCGAGCCATCCGTTCCTCTGGCGCTATACCGGCCTTACTGAGCATGATATACTCTGTTTCCGGAAACCAGATCGTTTATACTTCTATCCAACTCCGTTAGGTTAAAAATCCCGATTAACCCTATGGGTGCCACAGAAAATGAGTCCTACAAACCAAACAATACCGACTAGATTACCAGAGTTCGATTTACTTAGAAGTTTGGCCATAATAGGAGTCGTCATTATTCATATTACAGCCCCCTTGGACTTATATGCCCATCAGGGGATTTTTATGTATTATCTATTTGTTATCACTCATTTGGCTCAACGATTTTGTGTTCCCGTATTTCTAATTATTAGTGGTTTTTTCTTGACATATAAGATTGATAATCAACAAAATCCAAATTTGGTTTTAAAAAAAAGACTATTTAGGATAATTCCTCCTTATCTTTTTTGGTCTTTATTTTTTTATTTTTTTGACATTGCTTTAGGTGAAAGAAGGTTCAATTTATTTTCATTAATCAAAGATTTATTGACGGGTTCGGCGGTAGGTTCTTATTACTTTGTGGTTTTGATTATCCAATTTTATGTTTTGTGGTGGCTCTTATCCAGGCTAAGAATTTGGAGTTACACAAAATTGTTGATGATTTCTCTGGGTCTTCAGATTTTAATCACAATTTATTTGTATTATTATCTATTCCAAATTCATTATTTCCCTATAATCGATTTAATGTATCGCTCAGTAGCGGCTTGGTCTTTTTATTTTGTGTTCGGTTTATTCTTAGGAAGAAATTATGAAAATACTAAAAAAACTATTCAAAAATTTAGACTCCCTTTATCTCTATTAACCTGTATTTTTCTAATTTTTAGTATCGTTGAATTTTACGTCATTGATGGTTCAAATTTATCAGTTCCTATTAATACTCAAGCCGGAATAACAGGAGCAAGGCTTGAAACGGCTATTTCCTATTGGCGCATATCTTCACAACTTTATTCTGTCGCTTTTTTTCTCCTGATTATATCCTTCCATAAGACGATTTTTTTGCCATTTGGAGTCAATCAGATTTTTAAAAGAGTATCGGAATATTCTTTCGCCATTTATCTCATTCATCAACCTATTATTTGGAAAGTTTTTTTTAGAGTATTTCAATTATTAGGGACTGGAACCTTAGCTTCTTTTTTGGTGATTTTCGTGATCGATTTGGGGATATGTTACGGCTTGATTTATTTAGGTTGTAAATTTTTGCCCAAAAAGTACAGCCGATATGTCTTTGGGTTATAACCCCATACGCTGAAAAATTCCTGAAATAGAGACAAAGGGTTGTATAAAGATATAGCGATACGAGCAAGCGCTAGTTTCGCACTCTTGGCTTTGCAGATAGCACCATGGCTCCCAGCTTTGGCTGGTCACCGGTAGACCCCCATTCACAATGTTGTGAGTTTTCCAACGATCTGTAATGTCAAGAAAAGCACCAGTGTCAGGGAGTTGTAATACTCGGTCTACCTAACTTACTGATACTCCCTGTGGACTGAGGTCTCTAAGCTATGCTGGAAGCGCGTTTCTGAGGGAAGGGAAAGTCAGCGATATGAACTGGGTATTTTCAGGCCCTTTAAGGGTGGAAACGGTGGAAATTGCGATCGCCGATTTACCGGCGTCATTAAAAGGCACAAAACTCGTACAGCTTTCGGATTTGCACTACGATGGCGTGCGGCTATCGGAAGACTTACTGGCTCAAGCCATTGAAGCCTGTAACCAAGCTGAACCCGATTTAATCTTGTTAACGGGCGACTACGTCACGGATGACCCGAACCCCATCTACCAACTCGTGCAACGGCTAAAGCATCTGCAAAGTCGCGTAGGTATCTATGCGGTACTCGGTAACCACGACCTTCACTACCGTCGCTCAAAAGCCCAAGTGACAGACGCCCTCACGAGCATTGGAGTGCGAGTGTTGTGGAATGAGATCGCCTATCCTTTAGGGTCAGAATTACCTGTCGTGGGATTCGCCGATCTCTGGTCGCGTGAGTTCAATCCCGCACCCGTCATGAATCAACTTGACCCAAAGACGCCCCGCATTGTTTTGTCTCACAACCCTGACACGGCTGAGTTATTGCAGCAATGGCGAGTTGATTTGCAGTTGTCGGGTCATACCCATGGGGGTCAGGTTGTGATTCCAGGAATTGGACCCGGACCCGTATTGCTGGAAAAGCTCCAGCCCCATATTCCCAAACCAATGCAGCGCTGGATTCCGTTCATGAGAGCCTGTACCAGAGTGGTCAAGCATTGGGAATGGTGCCAAGGACTACATCAAGTGGGGAACAATCAGCTTTATATCAATCGAGGTTTGGGCAGTTACGCGCCAGGACGCTTCTTGTGTCCGCCAGAGGTTACAGTCATTACTCTGGTTTAGAGCTGAGGGACTGACGCCTCATCCTCCCCAATAACTAACAACAGGGACGATTACCCCCCACAGTAGTGCTTGGACACTAGCAAGTCCCACAAGGCTTTCGCTATCGCAAAACTCTGAGTTTCGTTATAGTACTTCTGAGCGCGTTAGTATCACGCTCAGGTGATCCGTCAGACCATTACGCCATCTGCTTACAGCAGTGCGAAGTGCTATCGTAAGCTAACCCTCTTCACTCCCTGGGACATTGAAAATTCCCTTTCCTGAGTGCAAAATGTGGCTTTGGCTATCGAACTCAGGTTTCATCCATGAGACGTAAATTGCTCCATATCGGGGTGCTCCCTCCAACTTGGTTACGCTTTTTAATCATCATCATCTTAGTCCTGGGTCTATTTTTTCGGTTTGTTAATCTTGACCGAAAAATTTACTGGATGGATGAAACCTATACCTCTTTACGAATTTCTGGCTACACAGAATCAGAAGTCGCACAGCAACTTCTCGAAGGTCAAATCCTTCGCCTTCAAGACTTACACCAATATCAACGTATCAATCCAGAAAAAAGCATCGTTGATACAGTTAAAGGTTTAGCCACCGAAGAACCTCAACTAGCCCCCCTCTATTTCATATTGGTGCGTTTTTGGGCGCAAATGTTTGGCGATTCAGTAGTGGCAATCCGAAGTTTTTCCGCCTTCCTAAGTGTGCTGGCGTTTCCTTGCATCTATTGGCTGTGCTTAGAGTTATTTGAATCGTCGCTGGTAGGAGGGTTAGCCTGCATGTTGCTAGCCATTTCCCCTTTTCAATTAGTGTACGCCCAAGAAGCACGGCAATACAGCTTGTGGACAGTGGCGATTTTGCTGTCTAGTGCTTCGCTTCTACGAGCCATACGCATCAATAGTTGGCGGAGTTGGGGACTTTACGCAGCAACAGTAGCAGTGGGTGTTTATTCTCACTTATTTTTTGTCTTAGTTGCCATTGCCCAGGCTATCTATCTCTTGGTTATTAACCAGGGTCGTTGGAGTAAAACGTTAAAAGGTTATTTCCTCAGCTCGATAGTAGGAATCATCGCTTTTTCTCCTTGGATTGTCGTGATTCTAACCAACTACAAGCAAGCCTTAACCATGACAGCAGCTCAAGACACCAAAACCCCGTTATTATATTTTCTCAAAAGTTGGTTAGGTAATCTAAGCCGTAATTTTATTGATACGGGATTTTCTTCCGGTTCGCCTTTTGCAGTACCCTGGCATAGTTTAGTTTTCCCCAGCCTAAGTATCTTAGTTATCACTGCCTTAGTTATCTATTCTCTTTACTTCCTAGGTCGTTCTTCTCCTAAAAGAGCTTGGTTGTTTATCTTTTTGTTAATTGGCTTTACTTCATTAGTCATCATCATACCGGATTTGATTTTAGGAAGACGTACATCTGTTACAGGCAGATATATGATTCCTGCTTACCTAGGAATTCAGCTATCAGTTTCTTATTTGTTGGGGTCTAAAATTAACCCTACTATTTCCTCCAACAGATTACATCAATTCTGGAAGCTGATTCTGCTGGCACTACTCACAAGTGGTGTTATCTCTTGTGTAATTATTTCTCAATCCCAAACTTGGTGGAACAATCTCACGGATACCGATAATCGACAACTCGCTCAAATCATCAATCAAACCAGTAATCCGTTGGTCATTCAAGAAATTGATTCTGTCCCACCTCGTTATAATGTTTTTAATCTAATTTCTTTAAGTTATCTGTTAAATTCAGAAGTAAAGTTTAAGTTTATTCCTAAAAATACGGTGACTCAGATTCCCCAGGAGTTTAGTAATATCTTTTTTATGGCTCCCTCTAATGCCTTGCAATCAGGAATTGAGAAAGATTATAGAACTAAAATAGAGCCGCTCGATGGAAACCCAGAAAGCAGGTTGTGGAAATTAGTACAACATTAAAACCTATGTATTTGTATCAGGAATCATAGGGTATATCGCTCAGGCTCAGATTTTGCACTACCAAGTAAACCATGAAAATCACATTAACACCGCACTGGGCGCTTCCTCCCACTGGGTTACGAATTTTAATCATCGTTTTGTTAGTACTGGGTGTATTCTTTCGCTTCACCAATCTGGGCCTTAAGGTTTACTGGCATGATGAAACGATTACCTCATTACATTTGGCTGGTTACACTGGGGAAGACGTGCGGCAACTAATCTTTAACGGGGGTATCGTTGGTGTTCGAGATTTACTGAAATATCAGTATCCAACACCAGAAATTAGCTTAAACGATACTCTTCGCACCTTGATTATAGAAGACCCTCAACATCCGCCCGTCTATTATATATTGGCGCGCTTTTGGATGCATTGGTTTGGCAATTCTGTGGCAGTCATCAGGAGTGTATCTGCCGTAATTAGCCTGCTCGTATTTCCCAGTATCTATTGGCTATGCATCGAATTATTTGAATCGTCCCTAGTGGGATGGGTTGCGATCGCCCTAAGTTCAATCTCACCCGTGTACGTCGTCTTTGCTCAGGAAGCACGAGGGTATAGTCTATTGATGGTAACTATCCTCCTATCAAGCGCTTCCCTTCTAAGAGCCATGCGGTTGAAGACTATAGGAAGTTGGATAATTTATGCCATAACTTTGGCATTGGGGCTTTATAGTCTTCCCTTAATTCTACTCACAGCTATTGGACATGGGCTTTATGTGGTCATAGTCACGGGCTTGCGATGGAACAAGACGATTGCCTCTTATCTTCTAGCTTCATTAGCAGGAGTTTTAGCATTCACCCCTTGGCTTGCACTAACTTTTAATAGTTTAACAAAAGCCCAGGCATCAACAGCTTGGTCTGGCACTAAAGTCCCTTTATCCCGTTTAATCAAAAGTTGGGTGGGCAACATTAGCCGGGTTTTCTTTGATATCAACCTTGATGCCAGCGCTCCGGCAATTTACCTAATTCCTCCCGTCTTAATTATTTTAATTTTAGTCATCTATGCGTTCTATTTTCTGTATCGTCAAACCTCTCCAAAGATTTACCTATTTATTTCAACCATGATTGGGGTGCCCTTCCTGGCATTATTGATTCCCGATCTGCTCTCAGGTGGACTGAGATCCAGCGTGCCTCGATATCTTGTCCCTTGTTTTTTAGCCATTTTGTTAACTGTCGCTTACCTTCTCGGTCATAAAATTGCTTCAGTTAGCTCGCTACAACAAAAGCTCTGGCAATCTGTGATGCTGCTCCTAATTTCTGCTGGCATTATATCCTGTGTGGTCTATTCCCAGTCTCAAGTATGGTGGAACAAAAAACCTAGTGATACTCATGTTCAAGCCGCGACGATTATTAATCAAACAAATCGTCCCTTACTCATTACCAGTTACTATCATGCTAATTTCGGTGAACTCTTATCAATGAGCTATCTACTCAATCCCAAAGTGCAGCTTCAATTAGTATCAGAACCGAATATACCCCAAATTCCTCAGGGGTTCAGTGATATTTTTGTTTTTAACCCTTCTCCTGCCTTAAAATCTGGACTCGAAAGAGACTACAACAGCAAAGTCGAGTCAATTGAACCCAGCGAACTCCAACTTTGGCAACTCAAAAAATAGTTAAATAAAGTATGAATTCATCCCACCCATAAACAGATGGGATACAAATTAAGGATAAAAACTTAACCTCTAAGGAACTGACATTCAGAACTCCCGATCCGCAATATTCCGCACATTGCGAATAGTATGGGGCAAGACGCCTACCAAAAGAGCAAAGGCTTCGTCCGGCAACTTCGCAAGAGTCTCCGAATCAAAGTACTGTTCAAACTGATTAAGAATCATCTGAGCACGTTGTGCCGGCACAGGATTGTCGGTAATTTGTCGAGTGAGCCGAATCCACTGTCGCCGAAGCGCATAAGCGCGTTGCCGCTCATCAGCCGTTTCCGGATAAACCAACGAAAAATTACCCACTAGCAGTACTCGCTGGCAATCCAAATCGAATAGCCCACCTACTGCCGATCCGGGTCCAGCAAATTCGGCGTGATAGCGCTTATACAGAATTAAGCCATTCCGACGCCGACTATTAACAATTAGCAGTTGCTTATCATGCAACTGCTTGAGGACTGCCAATGCCTGTGAGTCTTGAAACTGATCCATGCCACTATAGCCTTGAGAGTCGGCGAAACCTATCCGGCGGGCAAGCACCTCCTCTTCGTAAAGAGCTGTCTGGCAACGCTGTTTGTTATCGCTCTCCATCTCAACTTGTATTGCTTAATTTCTCTGAGCAGGGAGGCACCCAGACCGAAAGCACGACCGACAAACTCAATTGGTATAAGTTCTTGAGGATACACTAGCAGAAAAATTCACTTTACCATCTGTTTTTAATTACCCTATCAAACAAACTCCGATCAGGATTGTTTGTTGCTCGTTAACTTTGTAACTCCATTTTATGGCATGCCGGTTGGGTACAGGAAAGATTGCAGTCAGGAGATCATAGATGAGAACAGAGCCGATAAATTTTTAAAAATATTAACATTTAATCATTCTTGTCACAGAACTGTTATACTAGCCTTCTGCTGGAGCTTCAGCTCGTTCCACTCAGATCAATGTGTTTATGTAAGAACAGGCGTTTAGGTTGCCCAAACAGCCATGCACTGTAACTCGGCTCAACCTGGCGCAGTTGATATCCAGCCTTGAGATAAAGCTGCCGTGCCTGGTGATTGTTTTCTAGCACATGAAGGTAGAGGTCTGGAAACCCCCATTCTAGAGACGTTTGTTCACAGGCAAGGAGTAATTGTCGAGCAACTCCCAGGCGGCGATACGATTTTCTGACAGCCAGATTAGAAATATAAGGATATTGAGAGGCATGAGCTTGCCAAGATGGTGGAGAACGCAGCGCAATCTCCACAGTTCCTGCTAGAACTTCACCCGAATCCGCAACCTTAGCCCCATTGGCAACAGCAACCAAACAAACATAATGGGGCGAGTTCGTTCGCAACCGATTTCGCAAATCTTCGTAAATCCCCAATCGGAGCATGGGGTAAGCCCAACGGATCACCCCAGTCCGAGGATGAAAGCTGTCAGTTAAAATTTCTGCCAGAGTGGTCAGATCCCGAACTTGAGCGGTGCGGATCGTAAAGTGCGATACACCAGTCGTAACGGCATCCTGACTGGTAGGGGCTGGCTCATAGGGCGTCAAGAAGGAGAAGCAGGGGTTCACAACCACAAAAATAGTTTGGGCAAAAAACAGCTAAAAACGTTCAATATGAACAAATTATCAAAAATTTACATGTCTTAGATCAAACAGAAGTCTGTCAGGCGATTGTACAACAACTGTTGTAGTTTTCGGGTGCCAATTTATGGGGTCAGGGGGGAATGGAGCCTGAGAATACCAGAGAAGAGCGTGAGGATGAGGATGCGGGAGTGGGAGATATGGGCGGTCAGTTATTTCTGCCTGGGGAAACTAGAGATTCCCACACAGGAACACAGACAAGAGCGTTTCTAGTTTAGGGAAGGATAGTATTGTACAAGTAGTGCATCGAGCAATAGCAGTCAAGGCAAAGCCCCTAGCTGCGCCCCGACGTAATCAACAGACCCCTATCCGGATGAGCCTTGCATCATCAAGGTATGTTTCTAACCGCCGATTTCCAGGACTAGCTTAACTAGATCCAGGTTTGTCACCGCGACCTCAGTGGCTCGGCAGAGGATGAAACCGCCAAGCGTTAGAAACAAATTTTTGAGTGGATAACCTCTGTTCTTCTTTTCAAAGGATACAACCATACTAGAAAACAAAAATTAAAATCGATTGGGGTGCACCACAACCATAACGTTAACTCCGGAGGGTCTCTTTCTTTGTAGGCAGGCAACAACTCGCCTCAAAATTAGGATGGATCAATTTAGCCCCGATCGCCCAACGAACGAGCCACCCCTCTCAAGAGAAGAATCTGTGAACACTGTGCAGACTTTTTTTACCCGACAAGCCTTGGCAGCAGGAGAGCGGTGCATGAAATCCCAAGAAACAAGTAAGCCCAAACTTCTGGTTGTTGACGACGAGCCAGACAATCTTGACTTGCTTTACCGGACTTTCCATCGAGAATACAAAGTCTTGAGGGCAGACAATGGGCCTGCCGCACTAGAGATTTTGGCTCATGAAGGGGATATCGCGGTGATCATCTCCGATCAGCGTATGCCCCTGATGAGCGGCACTGAGTTTCTCAGCCTCACTGCTACCCGATACCCGGATATCATCCGGATTATCTTGACCGGCTACACGGATGTGGAAGACCTTGTAGAGGCGATCAACGCAGGTAAAGTCTTCAAATTTGTCACAAAACCTTGGAATTCTGATGACCTCAAGGCAGTTGTGCGGCAGGCGATGGATACCCACAATGTCTTGAAGGTTCGCACCAGAGAACTGTGTCGGGCACTGCGCCGGGAATCTCTCCTGAATACCGTTACCAATACGATTCGCAACGCCCAGTTTGGGCAGGAGGGTGATTCTCCTCTACAGCAAATCCTGCAAAGGATTGTCGAATCCGTAGGGCATCTGCTGGAGGTCGATATTTGCCTTCTACGTCCCTTTCAGGATGGCCGGTTGGTCGATGAATGGTTTGTGTATCAAAAAGAGCAAGGGTCGCTACGCTCCGGAACAGAGGCCGGGCTGAATGGCTCTGCTAGGTCTGAAGAAATCACGCCTAAGAAGCCCGAACCCATATCCACGGATTCAGAAATTGGGGCCGGAGAGAGCGTAATGGGTGATTCTGCGTTGTTCGCGTCACCGCGTCTGCCCATCTCCCCGTCATCCTCTTCCCCTAGCCCCTCTTTAGGCCAATCCTCCTCTTACCCCTCCTTGTTGGAACAAACCGTGTGGGAAACCCGCGAGGTTGCAGTGATTAATGATGTGTTAACGGATGAGCGCTTCCTGGGTGAGAGTGCAGAAATTCGACAACGAGCGATCGCCTATCAACAAACCAACATTCGCTCAACCTTGGTCGTACCCCTGATTAGTCAACAAGAGTTAGTCGCAGTTCTGGCTCTGCATCAATGTGAGCAGCCTTACTATTGGCAAGATGACGAAATTCAGTTGGTGGTGATGGTTGCCGACCAAGCGGCGTTGGCGCTTTCCCAGGCACGCGCTTACGAACAAGTGCGGGCACTGGCAACCCAGCAAGCTCTAGTGAACACGATCACCAACGCCATCCGTTCAACCCTAGACCCCCAAGAAATTTTCACGGCAATTACTCAACAATTAGGACAAGCGATCAAGGTGGATGGCTGTACTTTATCGCTGTGGAGAGAAGAGGATGAATTTGTCCAATGTGTAGGCTTGTATGATGGTAAATCGGCTCAAGCGGTGGAATCTCAGGACAAGGACAATTCCACTACATCCTTGATCAATCAATCCTCCAACTCTGGCTTTGTGGCTCATCAGTTGCCCCAATCCCTTGTCCCCATTTCTGGGAATCCGGTGCTGCAACAGCTAGTGAACACCCAACAGCCAGTCGCGATCGATGATTTGGCGGCGAACCCAGAGATGAAAGGGTTTGATCTCCCCTTTCGCCAACCCGCACGCGCACTTCTGGTGGTACCCTTATTGGCTGATAGCGCCAGCAGTAACGCTAGCGTGAGCGACAGCCAAACAACGCCAAGAGTGTCAGGACAACCATCCGGCACAATTATTGGCAGTATTACCTTGCGCCACACCTACCGCCCTCGCCATTGGCTACCCTCAGAAATCAATTTAGCTCAGGCCGTGGCGGCACAAGCCGCGATCGCCGTTCAGCAGTCGCGACTCTATCAGAAAACACGGCAGCAAGCTGAGCGGTTAATGGAATTAGACCGACAGAAGACCGAGTTTTTCCAAAATATTTCCCACGAATTCCGCACGCCCCTAACCCTGATGATTGGGCCGCTGGAATCGGTAATTGAGCGGAAACAGGATTTACCTTACGAACAATGTGGGATTGCCCTACGTAATTCTCGACGATTATTGCGCTTAGTCAATCAACTCCTCGATCTACATCGACTGGATGCCGGTCGGATGCAAGCCAGTTTCCGTCCCTGTAACTTAGTCCAGTTTGTCAGCCAAATTGTCGAAGCGTTTCGGCCTTACTGCGATAAAAAGAACATCCGTCTCTCAACCCAGCTAACACGCTGCACTCCGGTTTATGTAGATTTAGAAAAATTTGATAAGGTGCTTTATAACCTCCTATCTAATGCCATGAAGTTTACCGACGCTGGGGGGAATATTACCATCAACGTAGAACCAGCAGGAGACCATGTCCGGTTGCAGATTAGCGACACGGGCATTGGCATTAAGAAGGAGCAAGTGCCCCATTTGTTTGAGCGGTTCCGACAGGCAGAAGGGTCAGTCAATCGCAGTTATGAGGGCAGCGGTTTGGGGCTGGCTTTGGTGAAAGAACTGGTGGAACTGCATGGAGGTCAAATTTCTGTAGAGTCGGTTTATTCAGAAGGCACAACCTTCACCGTGTGGCTCCAAACGGGGACATCTCACCTACCCGTTGAGCAAGTACTGGAAGTGCCCACAGAAATGCAGGTAAGTCGGGCATCGGTGGAATTAGCCGACTTAGAAATCGAATTGCCCGTAGAGGAAGAAGAACAGGGAACTGGGGAACCTCAGATCAAGGTGACGGGAGTGCCTGCTTCTCCCCCATCCAAAGTCTTGGTGGTAGACGATAATTCAGATTTACGCGCCTATGTGTCCCGCATTCTAAGGCAGGAGGGCTATCAAATTCAGATAGCTCGCAACGGAGCAGAAGGGTTCAAGGTCGCTCAGGAGTACCGTCCCCAGCTGATTGTGGCGGATTTGATGATGCCGGAGGTATCGGGTTTGGATATGATTCGGATGATTCGCGACACTCCAGAGTTGAAAGGGACACCGATTATTTTGCTCACGGCGAAAGCGGATGAAGCGACCCGAATAGAAGGAACTGAACAAGGAGCCGATGCTTATCTCTCGAAGCCGTTTAATGATCGGGAATTATTAGCAGAAGTACGGAATTTACTGGCACTCAAGGCGAATGAGCAACGGGTGCTGGAATTGAATACGTATCTGACAGAGTCCGTACTGAGGCGCTTTTTGCCCCCGGCAATGGTTCAGAGGGCGGCCAAGGGCGAACTAGAGCTAGATTTAAGTCCAGAGCAAACCTTGATTACAACCTTGTTCAGTGACATTGTAGGCTTTACTCAGCTATCAAATACCTTGCGATCGCGCCGTGTAGCCGAGTTGCTCAACGAGTACCTTGCTGCCATGACTCAGGCTGTTTTTGAGAATGGCGGTACGGTTGATAAGTTTATGGGTGATGGAATTTTAGCCATTTTTGGCGCTCCGGAGGTACTCGCACCACAAGAGCAAGTACGAAGAGCCGTCGCAACAGCACGGCACATGTTGCGTTCCCTAGAACAGCTCAACCAGCGATGGGAAGAACAGGGGATTGTTGGGAAAGATGGGCCACCTCCTGTGAGATTCCGTTGTGGCATTCACCAAGGAACGGCGGTTGTGGGAATGTTCGGAGGCAAGGAACGCTCAGACTATACAGCGATTGGGCCTTCGGTTAACATTGCTTCGCGGCTACAAGAAGCGGCTGAACCCAACTCAATTCTCGTCTCAGCCAACGTCGCTGACTGGTTGGACGACAGTGAAATTACCAAGTTCCGTCCCCTGATGCTCAAAGGTGTGGATGAGACTGTTCTTACATTTTCAGTCAAGCCCATAAAGAGCAATTCTGGCAAGAGGTGACCTCAACTCAGTGATATATAAATGTCTAAGCTCAACTTTACTCATCAGGAATCTAATTTTGAGGAATGAGCGTCTACTTACAGTGCACAAATTAGCGAATGCGTGTGAATCATGAACATTTCACAATGGCTGCGAGTCGCTGGGCTAGCTGTCGCTTCCTTGCTTTCCATCGGTACTTTGAGTCCGACAACCGCCGCGACTTTTGACGACGCAGAAGTTAACGGCAATAATTTCATTGCTGTCGCAGCTCCCTACGGCGACAACAAGCATCAACTACTGATTATTGAACAACTTTCAAATCGCCGACCTTGCTGGAGTGAAACTGGCAGCAACCCGGTTAGTGTCGATCCTCTACTCCTAAACTTTGACTTTACAGGGATTTGTGGGCGTAGCACCGATAGTAATGGCTATTCGCTCCGCATGAGTGGTGAAGACCTCGGTTTAGACTATATTCTCAGAATCGTTGAGCGTAATGGGGAATTGGTGCTACTTGGGACACCCCGTGTCAATCGCAGTGCAGCAGAAGTTGAAATTGGCAGCACGAAGGGCATGACGAACGGTTTTGCCAAGATCATTCTCAACCCAGGTTGGCGGTTTACGAGAAGAACCTATCAAGGAAAGTCATTAGGCCATATCTACCTGACGACTGATTCATCAGCTCCGGTAGCTTCCCAGTCGAATACGCCACCTCGACCTCTACCGAGTTCTCAACCTGCCCTTTCCACGCCTCCACCTGCACCATCAACCCCTCCTGAGCGGGAGTTGATTTTTACCAAGCCTGGAGATGACTCAACGGTTCCATCAATCGGGGTTCCGAGCGCTCCAGAGCCGTCGTCTCCTGCTACGCCAGAGCGTCAGATTCCTGTGTTTGTGGTGCCAACCAACTAGAGGGCTGGTCTATTTTAAGGGACTGGAGTGATAGATATTCTCCCCACCCTGCTTACGCTGACCACAGCTTGAGCGAGGATGGGGATGCCAGCGTTCCCGATTGGCAGGAACGACACAAGCAACCCACCTATTCCTGCCGACAGCCATGGGAGTAACGATAGGGTGAGGGGCTTTGGGCGAAAAAAGCTAAAATTGCTAGGCAAATAGGAGGAGTGCATGAAGGCGCAAGTATTCCGAGGGGTTAATCAACTGAGTTACGAAGAGGTGCCTGTTCCCGAACTTCACGCCGATGAGGTGCTGGTGCAGGTGCGAGTAGTGGGACTTTGTCAGTCGGATATCAAAAAAATTCGTTATCCCCTATATGAGCCTCCGCGCATCTACGGACATGAAACGGCGGGTGTGATTGCTGCTGTCGGAGACGAGGTTACCGGTTGGCAGGTGGGGCAACGGGTTGTGGTGATGCACCATATCCCTTGTATGCGCTGCGGCTACTGCCTCAATGACAATTTCTCGATGTGCGACGTTTATAAAAATATCTCTACAACAGCAGGGTTTGTGCCTAGCGGTGGCGGCTTTGCCGACTATGTCAAAGTTCCGGGACATATCGTCCGCAATGGGGGGTTAATTCCGATCCCAGAGGGAGTCAGTTTTGAACAAGCGAGTTTTGTCGAACCCACAAACTGCTGTCTTAAGGCGGTGAAAAAAGCCCAGGTTAACCCCGGTCAAACCATTTTGGTCACTGGGGCGGGTCCGATTGGACTGATGTTTATTATGTTGGTGAAGTACTTTGGAGCAAAAGCGATCGCCACTGACCTCATCCCTGCCCGGATTGAGAAAGCCCAGGCGGTGGGGGCTGAGGCGGCTTTTGATGCGCGTGATCCCGACTTACAAGCTAAAATCTTCGCTCTCACCGAGGGTATGGGTGTGGATACAACCCTACTCGCTGTTCCCAGTGAGAAAGCGTTTTTCCAAGCCTTAGACTGTACCCGCAAAGGCGGCAAAATTGTATTTTTTGCTGAATTTCCCGACGAGGTGGAAATTCCCATTAATCCCAATATCCTCTATCGCCGGGAAATCGATCTGATGGGGAGTTATAGTTCTTCTTATCGCATTCAGTCCTTAGCTACGGATATTGTCTTCAACCGACGCATTGATGTGGACGCCCTAATTAGCGATCGCTACCCTCTGCAAAATTTAGCCGATGCGGTTGAACGTGCGATCGCCCCAACGCCGGATACTTACAAAATCTTGATTTATCCTCAGTTAGAGTAGCGCCGATTAACTAGCCATCATCCACCCATGCCTGTTATGCGAGCAACCTTGATGCGTTGCTCTGGCGTTACGTATCCGACAAACCCTCAACCTTATTGGCCCAGATAACGTCGCATCAATGCGTCTATTTCATCAACGTTGTAAGGCTTAGTCACGTATTCATTGCAGCCTGCTGATAAAATGCGCTCTCGGTCTTGTTGTCGTGCCATCGCTGTCACGGCAATCACCGGAATCTTAGCCTTCACAGGGTTCTGCCTGATGCGAGATAAGACTTCCAATCCGTCTAAATCCGGCAGCATCATATCGAGTAAGATTAGGGATGGTTGGTGACTTTCCACTAAATCCAACGCCGTCTTACCATCTACAGCCGTCAGAATTTGGCAATCGAGTTGCTCGACCAAGAAAGCGAGCAATGATAAATTATCTTCATTATCATCTACGACTAAAACTAATGGCTGTTGGGCAACGGCCTGATCATCGCTGCCAAGAGAACATTCCATATCCACTTTCATAACCATGTTCTTCTGGTGGGAAGTTGACTCTTCCCGATACAATCCTCAGCAGCAAAGTGGACAAGGCAATCCCCAATCGGCTCGGCGGCGTTTAGTACAGACTGGCTTGTATTGAATCGGCGCTGATTTTCTATGATAAATGATGCTTTATTGAGATTTGTCAATAGAACACCAATCTTTAGCCTTATTCTAGGAGTAAATACCCCAATATAAAAATTAAAACCCAAATTTATGAATAATTTCGTTTTTTGGGTAAATATATCGACGCCCTTGCCTAGATGATGTGTACCATGAAAGCAGTAGTCGTCTTAACCGCATAAATCCAGGAAATTGTCAATATTCTAGACCGACTAGGACAATATCGCAAAAACTGTTGAATAATCTTTAAAATATGCCTTTAGATCATTTTATTCTTCAACAAAACCCCCCTATGACACAGGAGTCTTCCAAGCCTACCCGAGGGCAGTTAGAACGCCTGCTTTCACAGCGACTCCAGGCTTTGTATCGCGACCAGTTAGGGCATCAGCCGGGGAAAGTGACTTGTCAAATCTTTGATGAAAAGCTGGCCTTGATTATTGAAGACTCGATTACTCCACCCGAACAACTCCTAGCGGATAGGGGTCAAGCTGACTTAGCGCAACAAGTTCGTTCAGAATTGGATGAGGCCATCAAACCCGGCCTAAAAGCCTTGATTGAGGAAGTACTCGGTGTCTCTGTCCTGGACCTTCTCAGCGATGCTACCCTAGAGACCGGTCGCACTGGCATCATCGCTGTTTTAGAGGTTACACCAGAAGTTCGGAATCCTGAAGCAGTTCCCAAGCTCAAGAAATAGAAACGGGCAAGGGGAGATAATGCCGGACTAAGGCTTCAATTTCTTCGATCATATAGGGCTTGCTCAGGTAGTCATTAAACCCTGCGAAAAGAAGACGTTCTCTGTCTTCTTTTCGGGCTAAGGCGGTCACAGCAATGACAGGAACCGTCCTCATTTTTGCGTCTTTCCTGAGTTGAATGACTACCTCCATACCATTCATGTAAGGCATGAGAATATCCAGCAAAATTAAATTCGGCTGATAAGCGTGCGCTTTTCGTAGAGCTGTTACACCATCAGATGCGGTGAGTAAACCAAAGCCTAACGGTTCCAGCGTGTAAGCCAACAGCAACAAATTGTCTTCATCATCATCAACGACTAAAATGAGCGGCTTGCTGGCGATAGAGCGTGGATTATCACTAGCACCGCCATACGTGAGTTCACAACAGGGGCAAAAATCCAAGTCATCCATGTTGTCCTTAGGGGAAGAGCTACGACGGTCATATTACTGCTAGCCATCAGAGTGGTAAGGAGCACTCTTAAAGCGGCGGTGTGGCGCTTTTGATTGGCTGATTCGGTGGGGAACCGCTAGGTTGTTAAGTCTTTGCTCTAAATTTGTCAGGAAAAATCTTCTCAAGCTAGCTAGAGAATTGCTTCTTCATTCTAGTGTAGATCTCAAAGAAAATAAATATTTATTTAAGATTTGCCACGTTTAATGAAGTCATTGATTATAGTTTTTTGGGAAAAATTTACAGTATCAGCATCATCCGCTATCCACTCCTCAACAAAGAAAAGAAACTGTAAAGCAATCTACATCATTGACGGATGGAAAGTGAGGGTGGCATTAGACTAAGAAAACAAGGAAAACAACACATATACCCATCTACTTTGGGGTTGGAGAACAAGCTTATGGGTATCGCCACGATTAACCCAGCAACCGGGGAGACCATCAAAACATTTGAGGCCGAGAGCGCTGAGTCCATTGCAGAAAAACTAGCACTAGCACAACAGACGTTTGAGCAATATCGCAAAACGTCAATGCAACAACGAGCCGAATGGCTGAATAAAGCCGCCCAGATTTTGGAGCGAGACAAGGTCAGCTTCGGTAAGATCATGACCACTGAAATGGGGAAAACCCTGAAAAGTGCGATCGCTGAAACCGAAAAATGCGCCTTAGTTTGCCGCTACTACGCCGAACACGCGGCGGACTTTCTCGCTGACGTTGCCGTATCGACGGACGCCAGTAAGAGCTTTGTGCGTTACCAACCTTTGGGGCTAATTCTCGCGGTAATGCCTTGGAATTTCCCCTTTTGGCAGGTCTTCCGCTTCGCCGCCCCCGCCCTGATGGCGGGCAATGTTGGGTTACTTAAACACGCATCTAATGTACCGCAATGCGCTTTAGCGATCGAACAAATCTTCCGAGAAGCCGGATTTCCGGAAGGCGCGTTTCAAACCTTATTGGTTGGTGCAGACCAAGTGGCATCGATTATTAATGATGCGCGAGTCAAAGCGGCAACCTTAACGGGGAGTGAAGCGGCAGGAGCGAGTCTAGCCGCAACAGCGGGTAAGCAAATTAAGAAAACCGTTTTGGAACTGGGTGGAAGTGACCCCTTTATTGTCCTAGAAAGTGCCGATCTAGAAGCAGCGGTGACAACGGCTGTTACAGCGCGGATGCTCAATACCGGTCAATCTTGCATTGCGGCGAAACGATTTATTGTCGTGGATGCGATTGCCGATGAATTTGAGCGACGCCTGATGGAGAAATTTCAGGCGTTAAAAATCGGTGACCCCATGGATGAGAATACAGATGTTGGCCCCTTAGCGACGCCTGGGATTCTCAAAGATTTAGACGAACTCGTGCAAGTTTGCATTGAAAAAGGGTCAAAAGTCGTTACAGGCGGACATTTCCTCGCCGATCGCCCCGGCAATTTTTATCCACCCACGATTTTGAGTGACTTCCCACCAGGGACGCCAGCAGACGAAGAGGAATTTTTTGGGCCAGTGGCGTTACTGTTTCGAGTGCCGGATATTGATGCCGCGATCGCTAGAGCCAATGCATCCCCCTTTGGACTGGGAGCTAGTGCCTGGACAACCGATGAACAAGAAGCCCAACGCCTGATTGACGAGGTTGAAGCGGGTGCTGTCTTTATCAATGGCTTAGTCAAATCCGATCCCCGTTTACCGTTTGGTGGCATCAAACGCTCCGGTTATGGACGCGAACTCGGCATTCAAGGCATCCATGAATTTGTCAACATTAAAACAGTTTGGATTAAGTAAACATGGGTCTTAATTCTTAAGAATACCTTGAGTTTTACGGGTGTATTACATTACGCTCCTAGAAAGCATCAAAGTTTAGTCTCTCAACGCTAAGAGCTTCCCTCAAATTCCAATCTTCTTAGCCAAAAATCAACTAAATACTAGGAAAAGTGAAATGGGCGAAATAAACACCGCTGAACTGTTGGTCCGTTGCCTGGAAAATGAAGGAGTCGAATATGTTTTTGGACTTCCGGGCGAAGAGAATCTCCACGTTCTAGAGGCGCTCAAACATTCTTCAATTAAATTCATTACAACCCGTCATGAACAGGGTGCCGCCTTTATGGCAGACCTTTATGGACGCTTGACAGGAAAGGCTGGAGTTTGCCTTTCTACGCTGGGCCCAGGCGCAACTAACTTAATGACAGGTGTTGCGGATGCCAACTTAGATGGAGCACCATTGGTGGCTATCACCGGTCAGGTAGGAACCGACCGAATGCACATTGAATCCCACCAATACTTAGATTTGGTGGCGATGTTCGCTCCTGTAACTAAATGGAATGCCCAGATTGTTCGCCCTAGTAATACAGCAGAAATTGTCCGCAAGGCGTTTAAAATTGCTCAGAGCGAAAAACCGGGAGCGGTTCACATCGACTTGCCGGAAAACATTGCCGCTATGCCAGTAGTCGGTCAACCTCTGGCTAAAGATGAGCGAGAAAAAACCTATGCCTCTTTTCGCAGTATCGGTAAAGCGGCTGTGGCTATTTCTAAGGCGAAAAATCCCCTGATTCTTGTGGGGAATGGAGCCATTCGGGCCGGTGCGAGTGAAGCGCTAACGGAATTTGCAACTCGGATGAATATTCCCGTTGTGAACAGTTTTATGGGCAAAGGTGTGATTCCTTATACTCATCCCTTAGCGCTATGGACGGTCGGATTACAACAACGCGACCATGTGAGTTGTGCTTTTGATCAAGCCGATTTAATCATTGCTGTGGGTTACGATTTAGTTGAATATTCGCCTAAGAAGTGGAATCCAGAAGGCAAGATTCCGATCATTCATATTGGCATGTCCCCCGCAGAAATTGATAGCAGCTATATTCCCTTAGTGGAAGTGGTCGGAGATATTTCTGATTCGCTCGCTGAAATTATGAAACAGGCGGATCGGGAAGGCAAAACCATATCCTATGCCGTGGAATTACGGGCGGATATTCGAGCCGACTACGAGTTGTATGCGAACGACGAAGGTTTCCCAATCAAGCCGCAAAAAGTAATTTATGACCTGCGGCAGGTGATGGGGCCTGATGATATCGTGATTTCTGATGTCGGTGCTCATAAGATGTGGATGGCGCGTCAGTATCATTGCGATCGCCCCAACACTTGTATCATCTCCAATGGCTTTGCCGCCATGGGAATTGCCCTGCCAGGAGCAATAGGGGCTAAACTGGTATATCCGGAACGGAACGTTGTTGCCGTCACGGGTGATGGCGGATTTATGATGAACTGTCAGGAATTGGAGACAGCATTGAGGGTAGGAACGCCATTCGTAACGCTGATTTTCAATGATGGTGGTTATGGCTTGATTGAGTGGAAGCAACAAAATCACTTTGGCGACTCCGCATTCATCCGCTTTGGCAATCCGGATTTTGTCAAATTTGCGGAAAGTATGGGGTTAAAAGGATATCGGGTTAATTCGGCGGCAGAGTTGATTCCAACTTTGAAAGAAGCGCTGGCTCAAGATGTTCCGACGGTGATTGATTGCCCGGTAGACTACGGCGAAAATCTCCGCTTTACCCAAAAAGCTGGGGATTTGAATTGCAAGATTTAGGTTCCCCAGACGCTGAAGCCGTTGTTGGAGGAACAGGATTGTATATGCTCTTGTAGGGGCGTTTGCGAAGCCTAGTGCGAACCAAGTGCCCCTACAGAATTTCGGTTTGCCAGCCTCATGAAAATCGCTACTTGGAACGTCAACTCAATTCGCACTCGCCTGGGACAGGTGGTGGATTGGTTGCAAGCTAACCCCGTCGATGTGCTTTGCCTGCAAGAAACGAAAGTGGTGGATGCTGATTTTCCGCGATCGCCCTTGGAAAACCTCGGCTACCACCTCTACGTTTCTGGGCAAAAATCCTACAATGGCGTTGCTCTCCTCAGTCAAACCCCCGTCTCGGACATTAGCATGGGGTTTGCTCCCGTGTTAGGTGTCGAGGTAGTCGGAGATTTAGATGAACAAAAACGAGTGATCACGGGTATCGTCGGAAATGTTCGCATTGTGAATCTCTATGTGCCGAATGGTTCGGCAGTGGGAAGCGATAAATACCATTACAAACTTCGTTGGCTCAAGGTGCTACAGGAATACCTGAAAGCCTTGTTAGAGAAACAGCCCAATGAGCTTTGTGTCTGTGGAGACTTTAACATTGCCCCAGACGACCGGGATATCCACGACCCCAAAGGTAGAGATCTCGACATTATGGCTTCCCCTACGGAACGCCAAGCCTTACGGGATGTTTTAGAGGTGGGGTTAGCCGATGCCTTTCGCAAATTTACCGCAGAGGCAGGTCATTTTACTTGGTGGGATTATCGTACCCGTGCCTTCAGCCGCGATCGCGGTTGGCGGATTGACCATCACTACCTCACCCCCAACCTCTATGATCGGGCTATCAGTTGCACCATTGATAAAGCGCCCAGGCAACTTGAGCAACCCAGTGACCATACTCCAGTCATTGTTGAGTTTTAGGGTAGAAATACTTACTCCTGAAAAATACACTAGAAGAGAGCCGTTCGCTACCAACGAGGTGTTTTTTCATGTACTTAGTCACTGGAGCCACAGGACAAATCGGACGCCGCGTCGTGCGCCTCTTGCGGGAGCGAGAGCTACCAGTACGAGCCTTTGTCCGCCTTACTTCTCGCTATGGAGAGCTAGAAAGCCGGGGTGCTGAACTGTTTATCGGTGACTTGGGGGAGGAAAAAGATATCCAGAAAGCCTGCAAGGGGGTTCAGTATATCATTAGTACTCATGGTTCTGGAACCGGCAGTGCCCAAACCTTAGACTACCGAGCCAATATCGAGCTGATTGACCAAGCCAAAGAACAGGGTGTGCAGCACTTTGTGTTTATCTCGGTATTGGGAAGCGATCGCGGTTATGAAGATGCCCCAGTCTTCAAAGCCAAGCGAGCCGTGGAAAAGTACTTGGAAGCAAGTGGGCTGAATTATACCATCTTGCGTCCTTCCGGGTTGGCATCGAACCTTATTCCCCTGGCAGAACAATTTCGGCAAACGGGGATTTATCTACTCAATGGTGATGGCAAAAACCGAACTTCAATTGTGAGTACGGACGATTTGGCGCAGATGGCTGTTGATTCTATTACGGTAGAAGGGGCACGGAATCAAATCTTTGCTGTAGGGGGGCCAGATGTTCTGAAGCGGGAAGATATCCCTCGCATTTTTAGCCGCATCTTTAACCGCGAGCCGATGATTATTAATCCACCCTTGTTCGTGTTTGATGGCCTCAGAAATGCTCTAGGTTTTGTTAATCCTCAAACCCGAAAGGGCTTGGGTACGTTGCGGACATTGCTAGCCAATGAATTTTTCTGCACATCAGAAGAGATTGCTAAGCTGGAGTCAGTTTACAACTTAAAGCTAGAATCTTTGGAAAGTTTCTTGAGGCGTTATTTGGGAACTTAGGGATTGTCCAAAAGTAATGTTGCATTGTCAGGCGCGGCAACCCTAATATTTCGGCTTAGGCACAATATTGATGAGGGCGAAAAGATGAAATCGTTGTGGGAGAAAATTCCTCAAGAAGCTAAATTCGCAGCATTTGCTGTGGTGGTGGTCGGCGTAGCCTTGGCGTTGATGAGAGAGCCTGTACCTTCAATCGACAAGCCACCCTCATCGCTGGCGGAAAATCCCCTCTCAACTGTGCCGACGCCTCCTCTAAATTTGCCGAACACTCCATTACCGGATGAGCTATTGCCATCCCCTCTATATCCCTTACCCCAATTATCCCCGCCCCTAGACGGGCTGGGAAAAGACCCTCTCGCGACGAATCCCTCACCCCTGCCTACAGTCCCTCTCCCAGGCTCTGTACTCCCCAGTCCCCCGGCAAAAGGTTTAGATCCACTTCTCCCAGTTATCCCATCTCCTGGAGCGATACCCAATCGGAACAGTCCCAAAGGAACTGACTCTAACACCAGTCTTCCTGTTATTCCGCCTGAGTTGCTATCTCCCTCACCGGTGCCAATCCCATCCTCTTTAAGTTCGGTTCCCGATGAAAAAGCCACTTCGACTGGAACAGCACAGAAGAATAGCGGCACGAATAAGAACGCCATCATGGCAGAAGTGAGAAACTACTTTAAAAAAGGCTGGAAAGCTCCTTCTGGCTTGAATGAGTCTTTACAGTACAGTCTTGTGCTCAATGCAGATGGCACCATTCAACAAATTCTTCCTTTGAATAATGCTGCCACACAGTATATTGAGCGCACGAATATTCCCTTGCCGGGTAGCCAGCTTGTGACTCCGGCTGAAGAAGGAGGGAAGACGGGCATCAACCTAGAATTTAGCCCCGATGGGAAGATTAAAGCCTCTTTGGAAGAGGTTAACGAGCCAATTTCCTCACCTGATTCTCGCCGTGGAGACTCATTCAGTTCTCCCCCCAAGCAGGCACGTCCTTAAATCAGTGAACACTGTTGCTCCACTCTTAGGTAAAACCATGAAACACCGATTGGATAACCGACCTTTTACCCAAAACAATTCACTTGAATTCGAGGAAAAATCCTGCAATGTAATTGAGTTGAATCGTGAGCACCTTGCCAAATCTCTGAGTAACGACAAACCCGACTTTCAGGTCAAAAAAAGAGGGCAATTAACTCAAAATATAGAGAAAAACAAGTATCAGCATTTACCTCAGCCTTCTAGCCCAGCCCCTCGCGTGCCTATGGGGAAAATCCTGGCTCAAGGAGTGAAATGGACTGTATTTTCTGTAGTTGCGATCGCCATAACTGTTATGGCGTTTTACGAACCTTCACCCCCTCAAAAAGAGCAGCAACCAGAGAGTACGAAAAATTCCTCCCAAACGCTGCCGATACCTCCGCTTGAGGTGCCGATTTCTGCATCCCCAGAAGCGGTGCCACTCCCCGATACCACCACACCCCAGTTATCTCCACAACAGGGACTCGCCAAACAGCCTCTTACTCTCAATCCCTCACAAACGAGTTTAGACCAGCCTCTCACCGTTAACCCCTCCACAAACCAAATACCCAGTCCGAAACCTGCATTGAGCAATGAACCTTCCCTATCTGGACGCGACCCCGTTGTACCGCCAACCTTGCCGCCAATTTTACCTTCAGTAGAACCCCCCTGTGCTGGGCAGGGTAATCATCAAGAAGCCTCTCCAGTAACAGCGAATAACAATCTCAATCCTGGCGAGAATTCTCCAGTGGTAGAGGTCAAAAATTACTTCAAAAAAGGTTGGCAATCACCTGCTGGTTTAAAGCAGACTCTAGAGTATAGTGTGTCAATTAATTCTGATGGGACGGTTCAACGAATTAGACCTTTGAGTAATGCCGCAGGAGACTACATCGATCAGACAAAATTGCCCCTGCCTGGTAGCGCGTTTGTTTCTCCAAGAGAGGGCGGAGGGAATACCAACATTTACGTAGCTTTTAGCCCAGATGGGAAGGTTAAAGCTTCGTTGGATTAATTTAATTTATCAGGTTTGTTGGCGAATTTTTTTGGTCGGAGGGTGCGTCTTTGAAGAGCAATGCTTGGTATTGTATGGAGATTTTTTGTAGAAAAGGCAGAACGGAATCGTCGTATTGTTCGCTGTGTTTTGCGTGGTCGCGTTGAATGGCATTCCACAAGTGTTTTAACTGTTCCCAATTGGAGCATTTTTGCATCTGACAATCGCAGGCATTTTTCCACTGTTCCATTTGGCGATAACTGATGAATCGTCCTCCTTTGTCTGCACGATGAACAAACAAAACGTAGAGCCAGGATTCGATTTTGACAATTACTGATTCCGGGATTTTCAAAAATTTCGCGATTTGGCGCTTGTTGATGCGGAATCTTTGGGCAGGTTGGATACGGCGAAATAGAGCAGTCATTGGATTTTAGATTTTAGATTGTCTTGTAAGGGGTCGGTGCTTTCTAGGGTTATGTCGAAAATGATGCTGAAGGGTACCGTTGGGATGAGGCGCTTGAGAAGTTGCAGATGTGCATCAGCATCGCTGCGGCGGCGAAAACGGGCAACGATGAGGTTTTGCAAGTTTTGCTGATGGCGAATGATGCACCAGGGAGAAAGTTGGTGTTTCTAGCTCATAATGCACTCCTTGGGTATTTTTTGCAGGTTGAATAGACAGCGATCGCTCTCTTGATGACGATTGCCTTTTTGCAGGATAAAAATGTGACACCTGACCAGCCTCAACGTCTAGTAAACGCCGACTGCTTACAAGTGCCTGGAAATGGCTTTATAGTGAGACACTAGGGAAAGGGCAGGCATGTCAGAGGGCAACTTATTTGGAAAAGGTCGCTTTTTTGCTTGCCTGAGCTAATTAAGGTGTCTATCTCATCTAAATCGATTTAGGTAATTTTGTCAAACCAATTTAGACAAATTGATTTAGGTGGGCTGATTGAGATTGAGATGACAGGAACACAAGAGCAATCATCTGCGCTGTTGCAGTTACGGAAAAACCGCGATTTAACTCAAAAGCAAATAGCAGATGCTCTGGCCGTGACGGTGCAAACGGTCAGCAATTGGGAGGTCGGCAGAGCAGAGCCTAAGCTGACGATTCGCCAGTTCAAAGCCTTGCTCAAAATACTGCAATGCTCCGTTGATGAACTACCAGACGACCTTGGCCCTCTGGAAAGTTAGGCAGATCAAGAGGTAAGTGGTGGTTCCCCTAGGGAACAATTACGTTCCCTTCAAACGACTCGTAACACCGGGAAGAAATTTCATCCAGATTTCATGGATGTGTGGAATGCTCTTAGTAAGTACTGCTGAACGTGCTACGGGTAAATTCACTGGCGCGATCGCCAAACCAAAAACACCCACAACATTAGACTTGACTCTCCACCCAGCTAGAGAGTTCATACTTGTAGAAAGAAATTCCCGAAATTTGTCTTAGATGGGTATCAAATTGATGCAACCAATTTCAGTCAGAACTAGCTTTTTGGCATTGAGCTTTGTCGCGATTTCTTCCCTATCCGGGATTCTCACAGCCTGTTCCAATGCGGCTCAGAGCGGTTCTACTACCTCTGGAAATCAAAGCCAAGCCCAAAATACCCCTGCAACACAAACCAGTGATAAGCAAGATACGATGCATGGCGGCAGCATGAATCATGGCAGTGGCATGGATCATGATATGTCTATGGATTTAGGCCCTGCTGATGCTGACTTTGACCTGCGATTTGTCGATGCGATGATTCCGCATCATCAAGGAGCTGTTGAAATGGCTCAAGAAGTGTTGGCAAAGTCCCAGCGCCCGGAGATGAAAAAGCTGGCTCAGAACATCATCGCCGCCCAGAAGCGCGAGATCAACCAAATGAAACAGTGGCGAAAAGCGTGGTATCCCAAAGCAGACAGTAAACCAATGGCTTGGCACGCCCAGATGAATCACATGATGGCGATGTCTCCCGAACAAATCCAGGCGATGATGATGAAGGGTGACTTAGGAGCAGCCGATGCCGAGTTTGATTTGCGCTTCCTCAATGCCATGATTCCTCACCATGAAGGTGCGCTTGTCATGGCTAAAGATGTACTCACGAAGTCTAAGCGCCCGGAAATGAAGAAATTGGCTCAAGAAATTCTAACTTCACAAGAAAAAGAAATTGACCAAATGAAGCAGTGGCGACAAGCTTGGTACAAGCAGTAATTGGATAGAGCAATTTCATCTTGATTTCATTTCTCTCTGTAAGACTGATTAGAGAGTGTAGATTCTGCACTGCTCCTTGTAGGAGTGTTCTTAGTACACCTCATCCTTAAAGGGATACGCAGATCAATTAAAAGATAAACACTTTCTCCTCCAATCATATTGACGATTCTGCGATTTAAATAACCCTATTAATGGAGAGGTGTACATAGGTGAGCCACTCCTTTTTGATAGACAAATACTTGGGTTAAATGCCTTTGTTTTGCTCCTCCTGGAGTTCCCTCGGTAGTTAAGGACATTCCCAATCATGCGTCCCTCTAGCCGTTCCCAACCGCCTGTGCCGCTCCGTTGCGTTTCTGGAGCAATCTTGAGCCTTGTCTTACTATCTGCTCCTAGCGTTGTTTTAGCCCACGCCGGACACGGAGATGAATTTCAACATGCAGATGAAACCAGTCAAACGGCTGACTCGGTTCAAGTTGATGCTGAAACCTCCAAGCGGTTGGGAATTAAAGTGGAGCCTGTCAAACGTCAGCCGCTAGCTATTGGGATTAAAACCACCGGGCAGATTGAAACTCTGCCGAATAAAAAAGTAGAGGTGACGGCACCAATTCCAGGGAAAGTTGTTGAGCTTTTGGTGGAACCGGGTGCTGCTGTCAAAGCAGGTCAACCCGTCGCTGTTTTAGCCGCACCAGACTTAGTGGAACTGCGCGTCAATTCCCAGGAAAAACAGGCGGAGGCTCAAGCCGATTTGCAAAAAGCGCAAGCGGATTTAAACCTAGCTAGAGCAAATTTAGAGCAACAGCGTCAAATTGCAGCCGCAGACATTCAACAAGCTAACACTGAAGTTAAGGTCGCTCAAGAAAAGTATGACCGAGATAAGGAGTTGGCGAGTGCAGGAGCGTTGCCGCGACGCCAGATGCTGGAATCGGAAGCTCACCTAAGAGAAGGGCAAGCTCAACTCGTTAAAGCCAGCAGTCGCCGGGAAGTTTTGGAAGCTGAAGCTCAACTCAAACGCGCCCAAGCGGCTGTTGAGGCGGCTCAATCCCACCTTCGCCTGAGTGAAACCGCCTATCAGACTCGCCTAGCTCAACTGGGAACTGGTGCGAATGAGAAAGGACTGGTGACGGTGACGGCTCCTATTTCTGGTACAGTTAGCGATCGCGAAGTTACCCTCGGTCAAGCCTTCGAGGATGCAGGTGGCAAGCTGATGACGATTGTGAATGATAGTCGGGTTTTTGCCACGGCGAATATCTATGAGAAAGATTTGGATAAGGTAAAGACGGGGCAACGTGCGATTACCCAAGGGGTAGCGCCAAGGGCGATCGCAAAAATTGCCAGTCTACCTAATCGTAGTTTCAGCGGACGGATTACGGTTATTGGCTCAGTGGTGGAAGGCGAAACGCGAGTGGTGCCAGTGAAAGCCGAACTGGACAACCCCGACGGAGCGCTAAAACCGGGGATGTTTGCCGAACTTGAAGTACTCACAGACCGGACAGCAACAGCTATTTTAGCCATTCCTAGCTCAGCGGTGGTTGATGCGAATGGCAAAAAACGGGTCTATGTGCAAAATGGCAATGCTTACTTACCCGTTGAAGTCACTTTAGGTCAAACCTCCGGGGACATGGTTGAGGCAAAAACGGGTCTATTCGAGGGAGATTTGGTCGTTACTCAACGTGCACCTCAACTGTATGCCCAATCTTTGCGTGGGGGTAGCAACAAACCAGAGGCGAAGGGCGCTGCACCCGCACCATCCCAAGCGACTAATTCGAGTAAGATTGGCTCTCAGTTGCCTTGGTGGTTGGTTATTCCTGCTGGGGGAGGGGTCGCCGCGATCGCAATTGGTTCCTTCTGGTTGGGGCGTCGTACCAAACCTCAGATGACATCGGCATCCAACGCACTTGTTTACAATACCAGCAACGGTGCTACATCCCCCAATGGAAAAGCGGAATTATCAGAATCATACAGGGGGAAGTTTTGTGAATTGCCTGTTCTGGCTGAAAGTGATCGCCATCACTCTGACAACAATCATCATCATTAATCGCTCACCTCTTGCTGCTCCAACCAAGCAACTAAATTAGCTACTTCGGAAAAATCCAACAGGGCTATGCCCAACGCTTCCAACTGTTCAGTACTTGAATGTTTTGCAACTGAACTGAAAGCAACCAGTTTGCCAACTCTGCTGGATATTGTTCCGCTAAATATTTACAAGCGTTGTCGTAACTCAACCCTGATATTTCCTCTCACTCCACCACAATCGGAACTTTGGAATACCGCTATTGGCTTCACTGGTCAAACAGTAGCAGTAACGGTGGCGATCGCAACTCCCAGAATGAATCGCCTTGTTTTCAGTGGGCATAGACAAACTCTTAGTTAGTGGCAGTCAGGATAAGACAATTAAGGTATGGGGAGTCGAGTAGGGTTTTTGCTTGTAGAGGGTAAGAAATTCCTCAAAAACTATACCTTTTGGTTGTTGCGATTTTAATAAATCTCCTGTGATGTCTTTCGAGCCAACTATCTCAACCTAATTGGAGAAGCTTGGAATGAATCTATGATGGTAGCCTTGTACCTGCCGAAACTGTGACGCAAAAACTACTGATGAGAGGACTGCAATTATGGCAATTTTTGAAACGTTAAAAGATGAACACGATCTTTTGAGAAACCAACTCACCAAAATACTTGATTTACCTGATGATGCAAAGGTTGAGAAACAGGAGTGTTTGGAGGAGCTAAAAAAAACGCTCCACTCTCACACTGTCGCAGAAGAAGAAATTGTCTATGAAATTCTTCTGCCTATAGAGCATCTAGAGTCTGAAGTGAGAGAGGGAATTGAAGAACACAGGCTTTCCAATCAACTTTTGGTCGAGTTAAATACTCTTGATGTTACCCAATCACAATGGAAAGCTAAAGTCAAGGCGCTTAAAGACTTACTGACTCACCACTTGAAAGAAGAAGAGGTAGAGCTTTTTGCCGAGGCGCGGAAAGTTTTCGATAGCTCAAGGCAGGAGGAGATAAATAAGCTGTATTTGCAGAAAAAGGAAGAGGCTTTAAAAGAAGATTCCCTGGTCAAAGAGACTCCGATGGAGGCAGAATTGCAAAAGGATTGACCGGGACTTTCAAATTATTGGTCTTACACAAAGAGTAGACACTCCAAAATTAGCGTAGAGATACGTGGTTTCGCGTCAATGAAGTAGTGCTGCTGCTTGTGCCTTCCGCAGCATGAAGCAGTCAGCCTCGGTTCGCAGTGCTGTTAGTTCTGCTCGTTCGGCATCCGTCAGGGTACCCTCTTGATTGCGAGCAAGTAGGATATTGTACCGCTCTATATCGGCTACAGTCTTTCGACTTTGAGCGATTTTCCACAATGCCTCATCTTCTATTCTGTCCAAGGCAGCTAGGTCAATCTGAAACTCATCGGGTACGTTATCCCAGTCTGGTGGACTGCCTACTTTCAGGGCGTAGAGCATGATTTCCTCTAGGGGGCGGTTGGTAGCACGGGCAGTATTTACCAACCGTTGGTAGAGTAGCTCTGGAATTTGCAGGGTAACGGTTTGAGGCATAGGATTCAAGTTGCCTCTCACTCGAATTCTAAAGGGTTCTCCCTTTGATGAAGTGAAGGAGATAGTTAGATGCGATCGCTCCCCTAGCCTGAATTACCTTGCTTTCAATTGGGATGAGAAAACCCTACCAGGAGTAGTCAGGACAAGACTATCAAGATGTGGGGAGTAGATTTTTGTTTGGAGAAGGTGTGCAATCTCTGTTACTCCAGAAAGGGAAAGGTACTTGAATTCGACCTATTTAAAGATGCTACTTCAATCACATAGCCGTTTGAGAAATTCGCCAAGGTCTGTTCCTTCCAGCTCTTCGCGAGTCATTTCTTGGGCTATCCGCCAATTCTCTGCCTTGTCCCATCCATTCTGAGCTTTTTTCTTAAGTGCTTCATAGGGTTCGAGTGCTTTATATTTGTTTCCCATGACCTGCTTTATTGCTCTATCTGAGAAGTAGTTCTCAATAGCTCTACGCTCAAGAACATAGCAGTCTATATTAACTTTGTTACACGTTTCCACAAACCCTGCTATTCTTGGCTCTAGTTCAGCTTCTGGAGCAGTGCGCTCACTGTCAATCAGCGCCGAGACGTTCTCACAAATGCGCTTGATTTCCTCAAGTTCTGCTTCGGATGATTCCTTGATAAGCTGGGTACCGCCTAAGGGTAAAAGTACGATCTGATGATCCTTCCCATACTTACGAAGGAATTGCTGAATCAATTTGACTTCTGTTGAACCTTCAACCAGTAGAATCTTATCGAAGCCAAGTTCTCTGTAGCCAGAGAAGCTGAGTTCTCCAAGAAATTCCGATAAGCGTGGAGTTGCTTCGAGCTTCCTGACTTCGCTCTCCCCCTCAGCATCTTTGCGGATTGAGTAGATTAACTCCGCACTTGCTCTCGCCAGCCCAATATTATGCGTAGCAAAGAGAACGCCCTCACCAGCATAAGAACCAAGCGTCGTCAGGAAATCAAGCTGAAGCGAGGGATGAAGATTAAGTTCTGGTTCATCAATTAAGATGTAGCATGGCTGCTTGATGGCAGCATTGGCTAGAACGAGGATGAACTGAGCAAGCCCCGAACCGAGTTCTAAAAGCGTATAGCTCTTTCCATTGATGAAGAGCTGGAGCGTTCGGTTGTCATCTGAAGTGTTAATTTCAAGAGACTTGAATCCAAAAATTCGTCTAATATCTTCTGTTAGCCCATAAGCAACATCACTGTTTTTCTTTACTCTTCCTGACTTGAAGGCTCGCCAATTCCGAATGAAAGCTCGTCCAACCTTGATATCAAAGTAGTCGCCAAAAATTAATTGTTCAGAATTATAATCTGTATTGGTTACAAGTTCAAGAGCATTTCTAAACGGACCAATATAGAGGGCTTCAGATATATCCTTGCTGGCTTTAAAGAGAGGATATAGATTTACTTCTGGAGTGTCTTCATAATAGAGGAAAATATTGTCTTTTTTAATTAGTACTAGTCTGTATAAATTCGGTTCATTACCGTCGGGAAAAATTACCATTTTTTTGTTTTTTATAAATAATTCTGCAAAGTAAGTATTGGTTGCTCTCGGAATTGTAACTACTATTTTTTCAAGAATCGGAGGAGCATTATCCTCTATTACCAAATCAATATCTACAAACCGGAGCTGTATCTCAAGATTACGATTATTTGTATTGTTGAATACTTCTTCAATATCTAGGACTGAACTTGCAAAATTGAAAGATTGGGGGTTTCCCCGTAGTGCTTCAATAAAATTATTGTTGTTAGGAGATGATAGAAGCTGAAAGAGAGAACGAAATTCGTAGAAAAACTTGAGTAGAGAGGATTTACCTGAGTTATTAACTCCGATGAATGCAGTAAAGCCTTTTCGTAAAATGATATGAGCTGGCTTAGAGTCCGAAAAGCATCGGTAGTTCTTAATCGTTATCTCAACCTGCATAGAACCTATATCTGCATCAGTTAATAAACCCTACCTTATCTGGAAGGCGATTGCCTAGCTGAGTTTGCCGATCGCCAAGCCAGTCATGTTCGATTCTAGACACCATAGAAACTGCGATCGCATTCGGAAATGACCAGCCATTGCCCAACTTGATATCTGGTGCCAGCCAATTTCATCCTGATTTCATTCGGCTATGTCAATTATGTAAAAGGGAGTTCTCAGCACTGACACCTAATCTTTGACAGATGTTCAGCACCATTCTCAGATGGGTAATCGATCGCAGATGGCTAGTCGTTATCGCTACCGTCATCATTACCCTGTGGACGATTTACGTCATTCCCCAGATGCAACTGGATGTCTTCCCGCCGTTTGCACCTCCCCAAGTCGAAATTCAGACGGAAGCACCCGGACTTGCACCCGAAGAAGTCGAGTCTCTAGTGACGTTACCCATTGAGAGTGCAATTAACGGAACCCCAGGAGTAACAGCAGTACGTTCCTCCTCGGCTGTAGGGCTTTCTGTTGTCAAAGTTATCTTTGATTGGGGAACCGACATCTATCAAGCTCGCCAATTGGTGACAGAGCGATTGCAGCAAGCGGCTAGCAAGCTGCCTGAAGCAGCAGAAACCCCGCAACTTTCTCCGACAACCTCTCCCGTTGGCACCATCCTTACCTATGCCTTTACCTCCGAAACCACTCCCTTAATGGAAGTGCGGCGCATCATTGACTGGCAAGTAACCAACCGCCTCTTAGCAGTCTCCGGTGTAGCTCAAGTGGTGGCGTATGGCGGTGATGTGAGGCAGTATCAAGTCTTAGTCGATCCGGCTAAGTTGAAAGCCTTTGATGTCTCTTTGCAAGATGTCACCGAAGCCGTACAAGCAGCTAACGTTAACGCTCCTGGCGGCTATTTAATCACCCCCGATAAAGAAACTTTAATTCGGGGAGTGGGACGAATTGAAGGACTGGAAGATTTGAAGTACTCTACAATTACTTCGCGCAAGGGAACGCCCGTCCGAATTGCTGATGTGGCAGACGTAGAAATTGGTGCGGCTATCAAGCGGGGTGATGGTAGTTTAAACGGTCAGAAAGCTGTTGTCGTGTTGGTGAACAGACAACCCAGTGCTGACACCCCCACCGTGACGAGGGCGGTGGAAGCGGCGATGAAAGAGGTTCAACAAGCGCTTCCCAAAGATATTAAAGTTACCGTCACGTTTCGTCAGGAAGAATATATTGAATCTTCTGTTGCAAATGTCAGGTCAGCGTTAATTGAAGGCAGCATTATTGTTGCTGTTATCCTCATCCCTTTTTTGATGAATTGGCGAACGCTTGCTGTAGTTTTGCTGGATTTCTTTCTAACCTGGCTATTCGCACTGTTATTCATGCATTGGATGGGACTGGGGCTAAATACGATGACGTTGGGCGGGCTATCCGTGGCAATTGGTACAGCCATTGATGATGCCATTGTCTATGCCGAAAACACCTACCGCAACTTGAGAGAAAATAAACTCTCTCCTCACCCTCGTCCCATAATGGACGTCATTTTTGATGGCAGCAATGAAGTACGCGACTCTTTAATTGGAGCGACAGTAATTGGTATCGTCGTATTCTCGCCAATTTTTACATTGCCCGGAGTGGAAGGTCGGATTTTTTCGCCGATGGGGATTACCTATCTCGTGGTTGTTGTGATTTCTAGTCTAGAATCACTGCTCGTATCTCCGGCGTTGTGTGCCATCTTACTGCCTAGCAAACGTATGCAGGCAAAAGAGCCTTGGTTGCCGAGGTATGCCAAGCGTATTTATGGCTTCTTTTTAGAGTTTTCGATGCGTCATTCGGCAATTATCCTCGGTCTAGCCAGTGCGGCAATGGTGGCAGCATTAATTATTCTGCCCTCCTTCGGACGAGCATTTCTACCTGAGTTTCAAGAGCAAACGTTGGTCAATACCATACTCCTCTATCCCGGCGTGTCTCTTGAGGCAACAAATAGTGCGGGGTTTGCTATTGAAGATGCTCTAAAAAAAGACCCTAGATTTGAATACGTTCAGGTGCGTTCTGGACGCGCTCCAGGAGACAGCGATGCGGCGGGAGTAAACCTCGCGCACATCGATATGGGTATTAGTGAAGAGGGAATGGAAGACCGGGCAAAAACGCTGGAAGCGCTGCGAGAAGAATTTGCCAAATTACCCGGAGTAGCACCCAATATCGGTGGGTTTATCTCTCACCGAATGGATGAGGTTTTGTCTGGGGTGAGGAGTCAGATTGCTGTCAAAATCTTTGGTTCTGACTTAGAGCAACTCCGTCAAATTGGGGCAAAAGTTGAGGAGCAAATGAAAACGGTTGAGGGAATTGTGGACTTGCAACTCGAACCTCAAGTACCCATTCAACAGATTCAAATCAAGTTCAATCGCCAAGCTGCTGGTCGATACGCTCTTAACGTAGGAGAATTATCGGAAATTATTGAAACGTCTCTGAATGGGCAAGTGGTGTCCCAAGTTTTAGAAGGGCAACAAACATTTGACTTGGTTGTCTGGCTGAAGCCGGAAGCCCGGAATAATCTGGAGACGATTCAGAACTTATTGGTCGATACTCCTACGGGTAATAAAATTCCTCTGGCTCAAGTCGCTACCGTTCAATACGGTACGGGACCCAATACGATTAACCGCGAGAATGTTTCCCGTTTGATTGTGGTGTCAGCTAATGCTAAAGGGAGAGATTTGCGCTCGGTTGTGAATGACATTCAAGCCAAAGTCAAGCAACAAGTTCAGTTGCCTTTTGGTTACTTTATCCAGTATGGGGGTCAATTTGAAGCCGAGCAACGAGCGTCACAGAATATCCTGGTATTTAGCGCGATCGCATTTATCGTCATTACAGTTTTAATGTACCTCTCGGTCAAGTCCATCCCTTCAACAGCGATGATTATGATTAACTTACCAATCGGATTGGTAGGGGGCATCGTTTCTGTGGCTTTGACGGGTGGGGTAATTTCTGTGGCTTCCTTAGTTGGCTTTGTTACCCTATTTGGTGTAGCTACCCGAAATGGGTTGCTATTAGTGGATAACTACAACACTAAGTTTGCGGAAGGAATGCCTTTTAAAGAAACAATAGTTAAAGGTTCAATGGAACGGCTCAATGCCATTTTAATGACCGCTTTAACCTCAGCTTTAGGTTTGGCACCTTTAGTAGTAGAGGGGGGGCCGGGGAAGGAAATTTTACAACCTCTTGCAATCGTCGTCTTGGGTGGGTTATTTACTTCTACAGCATTAACGCTAATAGTGTTACCCGCGTTGTACGCCAAGTTTAGGATATTTTTAGTACCCAAGCAAACACCACCAGTTTCTGACAAGGGGAGGGCAGTCGAGGCTGTCTTTGAGAATTAATTTTATCGCGATTATTTGTGCAGTGTTTGTTTTCAATTGATGTGGGTGCCAGAAATTCTTGTGGAGTTGCAGTTGTTTTATTCAGGAGTAAAAAGTATGAAATATATCAAGTCTGTCTTAATGGTTCTAGGCAGTGCAAGCCTGATTTTTTTAGGAGCATGTGGTAACAACAACCAATCCCCAAACTCAGATAACAGCCCAACAAGTACCCAACCAGCCGAATCAACTGCACAACCAACTGATGCAGCTAAAACTGAGTCATCTGGTCATGCCGCAAAACCTCTAAAAGGGGGTCAAGTTGTTGAGTCAGGCCCCTATCACTTAGAGTTTGTCCCAGTGAAGGAAAATAACGGAACTCATTTAGATTTTTATTTGCAAAAAGGGGACAATCACGAAGCCATACCGAACGCTAAAGTAACAGCTCAAGTTCAGTTGCCTGACGGTACGCAGAAATCTTTATACCTTCCCTATGATGCTGCGGGGAAACACTACGCTGCTCTGTTAGCAGAAAAAGCAACGGGTCAGTATCAGGTGAAAATTACTTCAGATATTGATGGAAAAAAGGTAGACGGTCGTTTTAGTTTTAATCACTAGCTCCTCCTGGTGCAAGTAGGAGCTAAATGTTGTTATGACGGGAATGGTTGCAGTAATAGCAGGCAATTCGCAAGTTTTCAATAGCATTGGAGCCACCATCGCGTTTAGCAATTAAATGCTCCAAGGTCATTTCCCTTCTTCTCAGGTACTTGCCACAATAGCAACAGTAGGGTCCGTACATAGCGATGAGTCTTTCTTTTTTGTTGCGCCTTGCTTTAGGTGTCATGTTTGCCATGTCTAAAGCCTCCTATCTTCTAAATCACTTCATCCCTAGCTTCGCTCCCTAGTGGCTGAGAACAAGACTGAGTAAAGGACTGAGAGGGAATGACTTTATGAATGAGTGGATGAGTTAGCGTATGACTTTAAATCTAGCCAGTTAAGATAGTCTCAAATTTAACGATTGGGCTATGACTGGACGTTCACTAAAAGCATCGACCAAGGGCATTGAAAAAGCCAAAACAGCTTTGAGTTACCACTCCTTGAATCAGAAGGCTCTGGCAGAAGAGTTAGGAATGAGTCGGCAGCCAGTCAACAAATTTTTTGCAGGTGAGCGTATTGACCGCAAGTATTTTTACCAAATCTGCGAAAGACTAAACCTAGAATGGGACGAGATTGTTGCAAGGCAACCTAACGAACCAGAGGTAGAAACAAATCCAGATCACAGCTTTGATATCAATGCCCTAGTGCGAGAGGTGAGGCGACGCTCTCACGACAAAATCCAATACCAGTGTGGCACTTTGCGAATGTTGAATATTCCCCAACCAATAGAGGTGAATCACCTTTACGTTGATGTCAACATTTTGGAGAAGCCCACCAATTACATACCAGTGGAGATGTCTCAGTTACCGCAAGTCTTAAACCCAGATACAGAAGAATTTGACCGCTTTGGCTTGGGTAAGGTTCTTCAGAAACGAGTACCAGCACAGGAGGCAGCGAGTACTTACTCTAAGCTGATGATGCTGGGTAAACCAGGCTCTGGGAAAACTACCTTTTTGAAGCATCTAGCCATTGAGTGCAACAAAGGTCAGTTTCTCGCTGATAGGCTCCCGATTTTTATGAGACTGAAAGATTTTGCTGAGGATGCTAGTGATGCTGGTGATTTCAATCTATTCAACAACATCAGCCAAGACCTGGAAAGCTGTGGTGTCTCCTATGAGGAGTTGGAAACCTTACTAAAATACGGCAGAGCCTTAATGTTGCTGGATGGCTTAGATGAAGTACCACAAGCTCACTTCAGGAAAGTACTGAAAGAAATTCGTCGGTTTGCTGAAAAATTTTACCAAAATCAGCTCGTAATCACTTGCCGTATTGCTGCCCAATCATGCGGTTTTGATGGATTCACTGATGTTCAGGTTGCAGATTTTAACTCTGAGCAAATCGAAGCCTTTGCACAAAAGTGGTTTGTGGCGGTTGCAAATAATTCTGAGGAAGAGGGGCAAGAAAAGGCATCTCAGTTTATGGAGAAGCTTCAGCTTCCAGAGAATAAGCAAATCCGAGAACTGGCAGTCACACCGATTCTTCTAAGTTTGACTTGCTTATTTTTTCAGGAAGCAGCAGACTTTCCTTCCAGCCGAACTAAGCTGTATGAGCAGGGAATAGATATTCTGTTGGTTAGATGGGATGAAGCAAGAGGCATTCAACGGGATGAGATTTATCGAAATTTGAGTGTGCCACGTAAGCACAAGCTACTGAGTCAGGTTGCAGCTATCACCTTTGAGCAAGGGGAGTACTTTTTTGATCAAGACAAAATCCAGCAACTCATCGCGAACTATCTCCGCACCTTACCCGATAGCCAAATCGATCTAGATGAATTACGAGAGGATAGCACAACTGTCCTGAAAGCAATTGAGGCTCAACACGGGTTGCTGGTTGAGCGATCAATGGGAATTTACTCCTTCTCTCACCTGACGTTTCAAGAGTATTTCACTGCTAGAGCAATTGTGGCTAGTTCTAATTCAGAAATAATAAAAAGTCTGCTGACGGAGAAACGTTGGCGCGAAGTATATTTGCTAGCAGGTGAGCTGAATTGGAATGGTGATACGCTGCTTTTATTGAAACAACAAATCGATTTAATCACGGCAAAAGACGCCGAGTTGCAACAAGTTATCCAGTGGATAAGCCAAAAATCTCGTTCAGTTCAGTCTCCTTACAAACCTGTAACTGTTCGTGCTTTTTACCTTGCTCTTGTTCGTGTCCTTGGTCTTTCTCTTTCCCGTGTCCATACTAATCCTAATTCTCTTTCCCGCCTCTATCATTCTGCTGGTTCTTTTCCACGTGCCGCTGCCCTCGCCCGTAAACAATCTACTAATGTCCTTGACTTAGCTTTTGAAGTTGACCTTGATGTTGTCCTTGCCCGTGTCTTTACATTTAACATTGAGCCTGAACTAAGTCAAACCCTGCAACAAATCCAGGCTCAAGTTCCGAACCCAGATGAAGATAGGGAAAGATTTGATGAGTGGTGGCAAAAAGAATACCAAGTATGGATTGAGCAATTAAGAGCTGTGAGGATTCCAGATTTCAAGGTCGGTCAGGATGGGAAGTTGAGCCAGCACCTTAAGAACGCGCTTAAGCGTTATTACGAGTTCAATAAGTACCTGATAGATCGCTTGAATATCAGTTGTCAAGTAACTAGTGAAGTACGAGCGCAGATTGAGGATACTTTGTTGCTACCCATCGCTGAGATTGAGAATAGGAACAACAGATAGTAAAACGCGATCGCACCTCGAAAATCCAAGGATTGCCTTTCCGTACACCCCGTAGCCAGTAAAGAGCGATCGCAAACCGAAAAAGGCGATAAAACGCTGGTGCAGACAAGACGCTTTGATGTGTTCCCCACTACATGAATACAAAATTGTGAAATATTCAGCAGAAATCCCACTCGTTTAGCTCGAATTCAAACCTACCGCTAAATAGCTGCTTGTTATGAGAGTTTTGTTAGTCGAAGATGAACCCGATTTAGGCGCTGCTATCAAGCGAATTTTGAACCAGGAAAAGTATGTGGTTGATTGGGTTCAAGATGGGACTGAAGCCTGGAACTATCTGGAAGACCCACAAACGCAATATACACTGGCTATCTTCGACTGGTTACTACCAGGACTGTCAGGATTAGAGCTGTGCAAGCGAGTGCGATCGCAACGCAATCCTTTACCAATTTTGATGCTCACAGCCAAAGACCAAATGGAAGATAAGGTAGCTGGGTTAGATGCTGGTGCGGATGACTATCTGGTAAAGCCGTTTGGTATGGCGGAATTGCTGGCACGATTGAGGGCATTGCAGAGGCGATCGCCCCAACTTCAACCCCAACAATTGACGGTTGGCAGTCTTACCCTAGATTACAGCACCCGAACCGTTTGTTTTCAAAACAATTTGGGCGAACAGCAGGTTATTCCCCTAACCACTAAGGAATTCCAACTGCTGGAGTACTTTATGAAACACCCCAACTACATCCTTAGCAGTGACCAGATTCGCAACCACCTATGGGAAGTGGGTGCAGAACCGATTAGTAATGTGGTGGCGGCTCAAGTGCGTCTGTTGCGACGCAAGCTGGCGTCTTTTGGCTGCCCTGATTTGATTGAAACGTTACATGGCATGGGGTATCGCTTCAATCCAACTCATGAATCAAAATAAACTGTTTAACCGAACTCGCTGGCGATTGGCTCTGTGGTATGCAGGAGTCATGGGTTTAATTTTGAGCATGTCTGGACTCGGTGTCTATGAAGCGATCGCTCATGCCCATAAGGTAGCAGTAGACCGCGAGTTAGAATCTGTAGCGGGGACGCTGCATGACAGTATTGAACTGAAATTGAACCAACCCGGACGCCTGGAGCCGATTGTAGAGGAGCTTGTACCAAATCTTTGTCATCGAGGAGCTAGCTGTATGACAGCGCAGTCGAGTTCCTCTCGCCACATTCTTAGCGCCGTTAACCAAGGCAACTACTATGTCCGCTTCTTCGATACTTCAGGACGATTGATTGCCATAGCGGGTGTTCATCCAGAGGGACTGCCCCAAGTGTTAAACAAAGAACGCTGGCAAACCCTAAAAGATAGCAAAGGCAACGTTTATCACCAAATTTCTCTATCGCTGCATACCCGCAACAATCGCGATTGGGGGTACTTTCAAGTAGGGCGGAGTCTCAAAGACTTCAACGACTACCTTAATAATGTGAAATGGATTTTGATCTTGGGATTGCCAACTACATTGATTCTGGTAGGCGTCTCCAGTTGGTGGTTAGCCGCGTTAGCGATGCAACCCATCTACCAATCCTACAAGCAGATTCAACAGTTTACAGCGGATGCTGCCCACGAGTTGCGGACACCTCTAGCGGCGACACAGGCGACGGTGGAATCAGCACGTTCGGTGCCTCAGTTGGATGAAAAAGAGGTGCAGGACATACTAGACACGATAGGGCGTCAGAATCGGCGGCTGATTCAGCTAGTTGCCGATTTGTTGCTATTGGCTCGTCTGGAACAACAAGCTTTGGCACGGCGACGCCAGCTTTGTTGCCTGAATGATATTGTCAGCGATTTAGTAGAGGAATTTGCAGCGTTGGCACTCTCCAAATCGGTGACGCTGACATCTTCGGTACGGGTACATAACCCACTGAACGTTATCGGTGATGAGGAGCAGCTTTATCGCTTAGTCTCTAACTTAATTATCAATGCCATCCAATACACCCCTGCTGGGGGTCAGGTAACAGTTGCCTTAGATCGCAGCGACGATCAAGCTTTGATTCAGATCCAGGATACAGGTATTGGCATTGCACCTTCTGAGCAAACGCAGATTTTCGATCGCTTCTATCGGGTGAATAGCGATCGCTCCCGTAACACTGGTGGATCGGGATTGGGCTTAGCGATCGCAAAAGCAATTGTTCAAGCACACCAGGGTAGCCTACAAGTACAAAGCGTCTTAGGCCAAGGTAGCACGTTCACTATTCGATTACCTTTGGAAGTTGCCCCACCTAAGAGCGATCGCTCTATTTTGTTCAACAGCCTATATCGCCAGTCATCTCAAAAGAAGTTCAGATTCAACAGATAGAGACTTCCCCATCGCTCAAATCCTGAAAAATCTATCCAATAGAAGATAGTCGATTGTTTATTACATCCTCCTGGGATAGAGGTAAACCTTACCCAATTTTACAACCATACAAAGTAAGGAGTTCTACTTAGGAGTAAGTCCATGAAGCACAGAATTTTTACAGTCCTGGGACTTTTGGCCGTGAGTACAGGGTTAGCTAGCTCAGTTCATGCACAGTCAGCCGTAGTCTCAAACACAGATAGTGCAAGCGTTACCTTATCGGGTGAGTCCCTGAACGGTATTAGAAGCAGAACAATAGGTAATGACTTAAACAACTTTTTTTTAGACGATTCTTCAACGACTTCATTTAGTCCGGTGGGGAATAATAACAATTTTATCGAGCGCAATGGAACCGTATGGCCAATAAATGAGGATGTACAATTGGTGGGTAATAGACCCCTTTACTCCTCAGTTAATCCTGTTCCTTGGGAACAGCATCAACCTCTTAATAATCAGCCATTAAATGGCCCTGAGAGAGTGGAAGTACAGTTCAATTTGGATCAATAATATCTGTAAATTCCGTCTGATATTTTGATGCTGAATTGATGTTTAATCCTAGTTACTTCAGAAGGAGGGGTGGAGACGATCACTACTCGCCTGAGCGATTCAAAGCGAGCATTTGCGTATTCCTAGCATACTCATAGGCTGATCGCCTCCTATCTCATCCTTCAAAACGTATCACCTATCATTAACCACATATAGAATAGATATCCTGATTCGAGTTCTATCTCTTCAGAACAAGCTAACCCAACTTTCCGCCTTGATTAAATTAGATTTGGTAATTTTCAAAATTCAGTCGGGTAGTGCTGAAATTGAGATGGTAGAGGCTTATGCGTTCCAACTAAAATGTTAGCCTTCAAGAATAATTTCCTCTCCCATTTCTGCGGATTGACGCGCCGCATCTGCCACTTTGAGGGCATAACAACTAGCAGCGGGAGACACGTATAAAGGCTTTCCTTCGAGCAAGTAATCTAATACCAAACTTGTATCTTTGGCAAACAAACCGCGACGCCCCGCCACTTCAATCGGTGTCTTTTCTTCTCCGCGAATCAGCATTCCGCGATCGCCCTCAAACAGCAGCGTTCCTTGGTCTCCATGTACCTCAAAGTTGCGTTGTGTATGCCAGAATGTTTCTCCTTTTCCATAGGTCACTTCGACAATTAATTCGCTGGCAAAGCACAGTTGGGTTGTACATAAACAAGCCGTAAAATATTCATCGGCATACCAAAACCGCGATTGACAGCTAACAGACGCCACCTTGCCAAACAAGTCTGTGAAGCGATGAATCCGCGAGAGTGCAGCACTGAAGGGAAAGCCAAAAAGTTCTGGATGGTATGTCCAGCGCTTGGGTGCAGGATGAGCCGGTGATAGGGTGACGTAACGAGCATAAAAGGGATTACCAATTTGGGGCAAGAACTGCCGCAACGCTTCATGCATACCGCCCAAAAGTTCAATATGTTCGACATGCAGGAGTTTGTCTTTGGCTTGTGCCAGGGCAATGAGCGACTCCGCTTCTTTAGGGTCTAGGGAGAGGGGATATTCGACAACAACGTGCTTTCCGGCATTGAGGGCAGCCCGGACAATCATCCCATGATCGAGATTAATCGTACAAATCACGACCAAGTCCACCTCAGGATGCAGCACTAAGTCTGTCCAGGAATCGACAACTGAGGCGTTGTAGTTTTTCGCAAATTCTTGGGTATTTTCGGGGGTATGACCGCTGACAGCCACTAAATGCGATCGCGTATCAGCCTGCAAAGCTTCAGCCCGTCGCTGCGCCGCATATCCGGTACCAACAATACCAGCTCGGATGGGGAGGGAAGGAGGATTAATCTGTGTCAACAATGGCATCGAAAAATTTGGAGGTTATTTACTAGGATTTCACCGTTTACTTCTTCAAGGCAAGCTACGGCATGTCGGTAAAAAGGAAAGTTTTCTCGAATGTATTGACTCTTAAACAAATACTTGAATTTTTACGTTACACCATAGGCCAAAGTTTTCGGTCTACTCACCATCTTTTTTAACCTCAAGTGGGTGATAAGTAAAAACGTTCAAGCTTTTGAGTTGCTCATCATCAGGGTGGGGGAGGCAAGCGACGCTCACTTCCCCCACCTTTGTTTAGCTTGATTACCGTTATCTAGAGCAAAGGCTACGGATAATCAAAAACAGTCCACACTCGGAGTGTAAGTTACTTTAAACTGTTTTCCATTTTCCTTTGTCCTCAGTCCAATTGAGAGTCAACTCGCCCGTCAACCCAACGACACAGACGCCTGCGCTTCCTTCGCCACTTGCTGGTTCTCATCCTTCGCCAAAGTTTCCAGCGTAGAGTGTGCCTCTGCACCTCCCAGCCGACTTAGCGCCTGCGCGACGCGAAAACGAATCTGCCAATCTGAATTCGTGGCAAAAGGAATCAACAACGATACGGCACGCCCATCGCCTAACTCTCCCAAGGCACTAATCGCCGCCGTTTGCACTAGGCTGGTTTCAGAATTAAGCGCTTCCTGCAATAACTCAAAAGAACGCGGATCGCCCATTTCCCCCAATGCGGCAATAATACTAAACTGCACCAACCATTCAGAGGTTTGATGATAAAGCCGCTGAATATCTTCATAGGCTTCTGTCAGCTTGAGTGCACCCAACGCATCAGCCGCCGCCGCTTGCACATCCGGTTCCGAGTCATTGAGTAAGCGATCGCGTAATAGGGTTAACGTCGCTTGTAAATCTTGATTCCCTAGGGTATCCAACTGACTGACTGCTGCATATCGGACACGAGTATTGGCATCCGTCACAATCGGCTGAATTAACTCAAAGGCTACAGCCGGTTCGAGTTGGCGTAACTGATTGACTCCACTTATACGCTGACCAAAATCCTGAGAACTCAGCAGCTCTTGAACAGACTCACGAGTAACGCTCATTGGTATTTGTTTATTATTGCTTCATTAGTGATGGAATAGGGCAACAGTCACCACTGGGTCAAAGCCCCAATTGACTGCTGCCCTTTCTCTGCATTAAACCAGGAATTGTGTCCTCAGTGCCACACGGAGAGTATTTGACTCAGTCATTAAACTCCGCCGCCATCGCCCGCACAATATCCCCAGGCGTGAGAATACCAATGACCTTACCCTGATCATTAACCACCGGCAATCGCCGGATTGACTTTTCCTGCATCAGCTTTGCCGCCTTCCGTAAGGGTTGAGCCGATTCCACCGTAACGGGATTCGTACTCATCACTTCTCCAACAGTTTGCCCCAGCGCTTTATGGAGTTCTTGCTCGTGACGAGCGGGATTTTCTAAAAAAATCACACTATCAAGAAACATAATGTAGACTGGCGGCTCAACTCCTGTCTCCTGCCACAACAAATCCGTTTCAGAAATCACGCCCACCAAACTGCCTGCGTCATCCACCACCGGCAAACCACTGATGCGCTGTTCTGCAAGAATTTTAATGGCCTCTTTGATCGGCGTTTGCGGCTTGACCATGATGGGGTCACGGCTCATGACATCGGCAACGGTTTTGGCCATACTCAGGCTGTTCGCTCTTTAAAATAAGTCTCACAATTTATTGTAAGGAATTGCGGGGAGTATCGAGCTTCTTCTTTCCTGAGTGACTCTGGCTTTAATATACAATCCTTATGCTTTTTCAATACACCGACGCCTTTGTTACCTTAGCCGCCGCTGACGCCGAGACTCTGGTTTGGTTTTATCGCCAGTTGCTCGCTCAAGAACCCAAACCCTACATTCCCAATGTCTATGCTGAGTTTCATCTGACTGGGTTGCGCTTGGGCATCTTTCAGCCTCAACCAACGCACCAGGAAGAATTTGTCAATTCTATGCTAAGCGGCATGAGCTTGTGTTTAGAAGTGGATAATTTAGAGGATGCGATCGCTCATTTAACCCGCATCGGATACCCACCACCCGGAGAAATAATGACAGCCTCTCACGGCCTTGAAATTTATGCTTACGACCCAGCGGGAAATCGCTTAATTCTGCATCAGTCCCATGCATAGCCCTGCAACACCGATAGCTAATCCGTTAAGGGCTATTGAGTAGTCCGTAATTTCTAACTAGATAAACAAAGCTAGAAAAGCTATAAGCCAATAACAAAAGGATGGACGCCAATACCATTGGCTTTCGGGACGAAGGCATGAGCAACTCTCGTACCAACATGGATAGGGCAGCCCCGATCACAAAGCTGGAACTCAGTACTAGGTAAGGCCATTCCGGTGAAAAAAACCACTTCATGCCCAAACCCAGAGCAAATGACATCATCAAGTACTCAACAAACCCCGGTGGGTCGTACTGGATGGAAAAAATTAAAGAGCGCCACCACAATTGACAATATCTCATTGCTAATTAACGCTTGTTTTGAGAGGGTCGTTACCCTATGTTTGCTCAAAACCAATACAGTTTACCAAGGTTAGAGCTACTGATTAGAATAATTCAGCATTGCAGGTTTGGCTAGCCCTTGCGGACGAAGAGGTCTAGTTTTCCGTGATCAGAGGGTGATTATGGTTGTGCAAATAACTCAGGGCGTCCTCGGATTCAACCTGAGGAAATTGTTCGTAAAAGCGGCTAACACTCAAAAATTGCTTGGGTGTTTGTAGCACAACAACGCGATCGCACCACTTTTGCAACCAATTCATGAGTCCTGCTGGCGCTACCGGCGCACAAAGCCAAATTTGTGTTGGCTGTTTCGTTCTCAAGGCTTGGGTTGCTGCTGCCATCGTCATTCCCGTCGCAATGCCATCATCAATTAAAAGTGCCAAAGTGCCTTGGGGATTGACCAGAGGACGCCCTGGAGAAAACTGCTGGAGCTGAGCTTGGGCTTTTTCTTGAGCTTGATAGACAGCCGTTTGTAACAAGCGATCATTTCTTTTGCCCCATCGCTTTTGGCGTAACCAAAGAACATCTCCTTCTGGAGTCACCGCACCAATCGCTAATTCTGGATTTGGGGGCATTGTAATTTTTTTAGCCACCACAATATCCAGAGGACAATTAAGTTTACGGGCTACGGGGGCTGCTACAGGAAGGCCACCGCGAGGGAGTGCATATACAATGGGTGCAGCCGAAATGCCAGCTTCCCGCAGATGATTGATTTGAATGAGAAGCGACTCTGCTAGCTGCTCTCCTGCATCGGCGCGATCGCTAAATAGCGGGGCAGACGACATGGTTTCCTCCGGCGCTTAAAAGCACAGCTTGCTTGCCCCCATAATGACTGATTTTGCTTTATCTGCCCTGTACTGAAGGGGTGATTCTTGACAAAAAATATCGCCACTTCATTTTCACCCCGTTGCGAGCGTGAATCCCATTTAAAATTTAGAAGGCTTCCTGCTCTCCTAACCCTGTGTACCTGTGTGCATTCTGCCCTGATCCGAAACCTTGAAATTCATGTCCAGCGAAGAACAATTAAGCCTATTTGATGAGTCAACCTTTCATGACTCAACGCCGAGTGACTCTCAATACAAACTAATTCCCGCAAATGCCAAAATTCCGATTCCTCCTGGCACTTACGACTCAATGGTGCCTTTAGCACAACACTGCAACGGTTGTCATCGATGCGACTTAGGAGCTACCCGCACTCACGCCGTTGTTGGGCGGGGCAATCCCCAAGCCCCGATCATGATTATCGGGGAAGGGCCGGGTCAAAATGAAGATGAAACCGGTCTGCCGTTTGTCGGGAAAGCCGGACAACTATTAGAGAAAATTCTAGAGTCTGTAAAGCTCGACACTGAGCAGGATGTGTATATCTGTAATGTCGTCAAATGCCGCCCACCGGGTAACCGAGTGCCGACTCCGGATGAAATCGCCGCTTGTAAGCCTTATTTATTAGAACAAATTCGTCTGGTAGATCCGAAGATTATTCTTTTAACAGGTGCGACAGCGGTAAAAGGAGTGACGGGTGACAAGCGGGGTATCACCAAAATTCGCGGCACTTGGATGGAGTGGGAAGGGCGTTTATGTATGCCCATTCTTCACCCGGCTTACCTGCTGCGAAATCCTTCACGAGAACAAGGTAGCCCTAAATGGCTGATGTGGCAAGATATCCAGGTGGTGCGTGCCAAATTGGATGAACTGCGCTCATAGAACATCGAGTAAAAACCCCTAACGACTCAAGTCGCGGCTAAACGAACAAAGCCAGTCTGGACAGGCTTAAGAGTTTCAAGCCGGCTAAGCTACGGCTTCGTTTGTGTAGCCCCACCCTTGAGGGTGTGGGTATCGATGTACTCAAAACCTAACTCAGGATTCCTGGCAGCAGTGATGCCCAATCTTGGGTTGTATCTATCGGGGTGACGAGAGATTGTTCCGCGTCCGTAAAGGGTTCAGCCGTCGCTAACTGTTGAGTCAGTAAATCAGCGGTAGCATCGGAAACATCGCCCGTGCGAGAGGAGAGGCGATCGCGCAAAATTTCCTCTCCTGCCGTACACTGGATAATCTTTAGGGGCAAATTCTGGGTATTGGCTTGAGCAATAGCCTCTTGTCGTAACGCCATGCGATCGTATTTTGCATCTAAAATCACCGGAAAGCCCGCGTTTGCCAACATCAAACCTAATTCCAATAAGCGTCCGTAAGTCTTCTCGCTCATTTCATTCGTATAAAGCTCATCTCCCCCTTTCTGTTCCAAGGGAATCCCCGCGAGGTGTTTGCGTACTGCATCTGAACGGAGGTGAATCGCCCCTAAGCGCCGTGCTAAATGTCGCGCTACCGTCGATTTACCCGAACCCGACAACCCCGACATCAAAATCAACTGCCCCTGATTCGTTTTCGTATACTCCCACGCCTGTCGATAATAATCTGACGCGACTTTTGCCGCCTCTTGCTTGGCATCTTGCGGAACACCAGGGTCATCGAGTAAAAAAGAAGTTACCTTCGCTCTAACATACGCCTGCCGACTTAAGTACAACGGTAAAACTTGTAATCCTTCCCAGTCGCCAGTTTGCTCAATATAGGTATTTAAAAACGCATTTCCTAAGTCTTTACGCCCCCGTGCTTCTAAATCCATCACGGCAAACGCCACATCATACATCACATCAACAAAGCGGAATGGTTCATTAAATTCAATGCGGTCAAACAATTGAATTTTGTCATGCCAAAAGCAAATATTTCTCAGATGCAAATCCCCATGACATTCCCGAATCCGATTATTCTCTCGACGTGTTGCCAATAAGGTCGGCTGTTGTAAAAAAAACGTATCGCTAAAGTTTTTCGTTTCCTCATATTGCTGTTGCGTTTGAGGCCCACCGATATACTTTTCCGTTTGCTGATAATTCTCGTCAAATGCCTCGCGAATTTTAGAGACTTCCCCAAAGGAGCGAATGTAATCATTCGTTTCAGCTTTGGCATGGAATTGGGCAACAATTCGCCCTAATTCTTCCATATGGGTTTCTGTCAACTGCCCCTGCTCAAACATCGTGATAAACAGTGCTTCTTGGGGAAATTGGCACATTTTTAGCGCATATTCTACCGCTTGACCCGCATCCCCCAAAACCAACTTGCCATCGATTTCAACAATGGGCAAAACCTCCAGATAAATCTCCGGCGCAATTGGCTGATTCATCCGCAATTCTTCTAAACAGAAATGCTGCCGTTGTGCCAAAGTAGAGAAATCTAAGAAGCCAAAATTTACAGGTTTCTTAACTTTATAAGCATAATCACCGGTCAGAAACACGTAGGAAACATGGGTTTGTATCAATTGAATCGGTTCTGTTACCGGGTGAGGATAGAACCCTGCTTGCATCATTTGCTCAATCAAGGCAGGAACAGATGTCTGTGTCATTTTTTTGCGTAGGCTTCGTTTACGAGTCGTGATGTGTAAAGCCCCCGTGCTTTCAGCAGGGGAAAGATATCAAAGTTTGGGTTTTTTGTGAGGGGAAGAGATGAACTTTCTTGGATGGGGCATTCTTTCATACAAAAAAGCCAGGGACAATTGTCCCTGGTCTTCCTAAACTCCTGAGGATAAGCCTCAAGTCGCTTCAGAAGCTTCTTCGGTTTCTTCTTGTGAGCCAGCGTAACCCCCCACGATGACAATAGTGGTTTCGGGTTCAAGCATTGGTGTGATGCCCTCTGGCAGAACGAGATCGCTAACATGCAGACTATCTCCAATCTCTAGATTAGAAACATCAACATCGATCGATTCGGGGATGTCGCCTGGGGCACACTGTACCTGAATTTCTGTAATCACAGGATCGAGGATTCCTCCTAATTTGAGCCCTGCGGCCTGTCCCAGAAAGTGCAATGGCACGGTTACTTCCAGGCTGTCTTGAGAAGCTACGGAGAAAAAGCTGAGGTGGTAGACTTGACTTCTTTTCCAAGGATGAGTTTGCACTTCCCGCAGGAGAGCTTTACCATTCCAGGAAATGTCAGGAATATTGACCTGAACAAGAGTGTTGTTAACCGTAGCCTTTTTGAGCAGAGTTTCTGCGGTTTTGGCTGGTAAGGTGAGTGAAACGGATTCTGTCCCTTTATGTCCGTAGAGAACCGCAGGGATTAAACCCGAACGACGCAAGGCTCCTGGCTTGCTGCCTTCTGGTCGCTTTTGACATTCAACTGAAACTTCCATCTGAGTAGCTTTTAGCTTTTATAGGTTTTCAAGAGTGAGCCACAGCCCGATCTTAGATTTTAGAGGGTCGAGGCGAGAATTATGGGTTAGAGTTTCATCCAACCTCCAACATTCAACCTCCAAAATCTTTAGACTCCCAACGATACGGGTGAGCCGTTAGCATACAACAGCGCCCGTTTGGGGCCGTGAATCGGGTCTTCTACGATAATTGTTTGGTCGCGGCTAGCTCCCAAGGAGACTAGGGCAATGGGTACTTCCATTAATTCCGCCAGGAATTTGAGATAATCCAGTGCTTGCTTGGGTAAATCTTCCAATGTCCTACAATCTTCGGTGGATTGTTGCCATCCCGGCATGGTTTGGTAGATGGGTTGACATCGCGAGAACCGACGAGAGCTGCTAGGAAAATTCTCGCAGCGTTTACCGTCAATTTCGTAGGCAACGCAAACTTTGATTTCTTCCAGGGTGTCGAGAACGTCGAGTTTGGTAATGGCTAGACAATCAATGCCATTAATGCGGACAGCATAGCGGCCAATGACAGCATCGAACCAGCCACAGCGACGGCGACGACCGGTGGTGGTACCAAATTCAGCCCCGCGATCGCACAATGTATCTCCAAGCTCTCCATGGAGTTCTGTGGGAAATGGCCCTTCCCCCACACGCGTAGTGTAGGCTTTTGCTACCCCAATCACGCGATCGATCATGGTCGGCCCCACACCGGCACCCACACAAGCCCCACCGGCAACTGGATTAGAAGAGGTGACGTAGGGATAGGTCCCGTGATCTAAATCTAACAGCGTCCCTTGAGCGCCTTCAAACAAAATATTGCGTCGTTCTTGAATCGCATCGTAAATCTTCAACGAGCAATCCACAACATGGGGACGTAACCTTTCAGCATACTCTAAGTACTGATCGATCACGACTGCCGGGTCTAAAGGCGGCAAGTTATAAAGCTTTTCAATAATGACGTTTTTATAGTTAATCGTCCAGTTTAGCTGTTTTCGCAGGGATTCGGGGTTCATCAAATCCAAGATCCGAATGCCAATGCGCTCTGATTTATCAGCATAAGTGGGGCCAATCCCGCGACCGGTGGTGCCGATTTTGTGATTGCCGCGTCGCTCTTCGGATGCCTGATCAATTAACCGATGGTAAGGCATCGTGACATGGGCTGTTTCCGAAATCAGGAGTTTTTGGGTGGAAATGCCTAGTGCTTCGAGCTGGTCGAGTTCTGTAATTAAGACCGCCGGGTCAATAACCGTACCAGAACCAATAATACACTCGGTATCGGGATACAAAATCCCAGAGGGAATGAGATGCAGCTTGAAGGTTTGGCCTTGAACAACAACAGTATGCCCAGCATTGACCCCCCCCTGGTAACGGACGACGACATCTGCCGAACGACTGAGTAAATCTGTGATCTTGCCTTTTCCTTCATCGCCCCATTGGGCACCGATTACAACGACGTTAGCCAAGGGTTTTTTTTTATTGTAGAGTTTTCACAAACTACAATTATTATCATCCCGTGTAGTGGGTGTCAACTTAAAATTAACAGTAAGTTATGACTCTAAGAAGAGGGGATGCGTACAGGCGTTGCTAATCAATCTGTGGCAACGCATTGAGCTTGATAGCCATCAAGCGACAGCGCCAGTTCGTGATGGGGTAATGGCTTCCCCTGAGTGGACTCACGGTTGAATGAGATTGACGCCGCTATTACCCATTCCAAGCCTTATTTAATATTAGAGAGGTTTTTGTGAGTTTATACGCTGAATTACACCGCCATCTCGGCGGTTCGGTTGTTCCTCGTATTCTCTGGCGATATTTCCAACGCCACAATCCCGAACAGGCGGGACGGTTTCCTGAGTATCCTGGGTTTGAGCAGTTTTACACACGACCTCGTAACACGCTAGATGAGTATCTAGAACTGCACACATTGGTGGAAAGTGTCCAAACCGAGGAAACTTTGCCCTATTTCATCTATCGCTTAATTCGTGGCGCGCATATTTTTGAGAATTTGGCGTATTTGGAGTTACGCTACACGCCTTATCTCCGCACATCTGAGCGCTTAAGTCAATCTGAGCGAATTGAGCAGATGACGCAGATTGTGGAAATCGTCGGTAAAGCGAGTCAGGTTGCCGAGTATCCGATGGTAACCAGCCAAATTCTGTGTATGCACTCACGGTTACCTTATGAGGTAAACAAGGCGATTGTTGATTTGGCAGCGCAGAGTCAAGAGTATGTGTGTGGGGTTGATTTGGCGGGGGGAGATGCTCACTATGCTGAGCGTTTAGATGAGTTTATCGGGTTGTATCAGTATGCGCGATCGCTCGGATTAAAAACAACCGGTCATCTCTACGAAACTCCAGATGGCTGTTACCCTGAATTGCTGCCCTATCTAATGCGAATTGGTCACGGCATCCAAATTCCTTTAAAGCATCCAGAGTTATTATCTCAGTTGCAACAGCAGGGGCAATGTTTGGAAGTTTGTCCTACGACTTATCTGAAAACTGGCACCCTACAAGATATTCGGCAGTTGAAAGTGGTATTTGACCGCTGCTTTGAGGCCGGCGTAGATATTGCCATTGGTACAGATAATGCAGGATTGCACAATGTTCGTCTGCAATTTGAGTATGAAAATTTGCTGACTCAAGATGTAATTAATTTTAAGCAGTTACAAGCTTGTCAAGATGCTGCATTCCGACATGCTTTTGCTTGGCCTCATACTCAAGACCCGACTTCGTTGTTGACGGACTTGCTGAAAACTGAACCCAAAAAAACGTTCGCTGTGAATAGTTAGGGAGAAAATGTTAAGAACCTAAAACCCTTTTGCATCTTGTCCTCACTCTCATCTCCGGTCTGCCTTGCCTCAACGACAAATATTAATGCCAACCTACTTAGCTGGTGAATTTTTGGGCGGATTTGGTCTAGTAGTAGGGTGGGCCCTGCCCACCTTACCTGTAGAGGTTTTGTGTAAGTCCTGACCAAGAATCCGATTAGCGCTTACACCACCTTGATTGAACAGAGCTACATAGGTATCGATTATTAGTCAGTAATTAGTCGTTATTCGTAAATGCTATTTAAACGATTAACTCCTGAAGAATTACTCCTAAAAAACGCTAATTTGTAGCAACTGTTTGCCTGAAGGGTATGATTACCATACTTCATCAATGGGCGGTGGTTCTACTCCTTGAAAACCCATGCCCCATTCATAGTGAGGCGGCTCCGGTAGCGGTGGCGGTGATCCGACGGCCTTATCGTTAGTCTCAGAAGCCGAGTTTAAGGAATGAATGGGTGATGTAGTATGAATACTACTGACCCAGTTATTATTAGTCCTCGCTGGCAACGGTGTCAACGTATCTGGCATTTTGCCCTCCCGCTCCAGTAACTCACTCAAATGGTGCAATCCTTCACATAATTTGTGTAAGTGTAGGCATCGGTAATTGGCGGCTTGCCAGTCTCCTGCTTCGAGGGCTTCGACGTAGCCCTTCTGCAAGGCTCTAATCAGCCTCAACTGGGTTTCGATGATTGGGTAAGTAATTGCCATGGATTTTGCTGTTGTTGAATTGTGCTCCGCCATATATCCCTTAAGGCATTCTCTGTGGAAGAAGAGAAACCAGCCTTTCCTATATAAGGCTTTCAAGCTTAATAGTGTTCAACAGAATCCCTTCAAAGAAGTTTTGTTAAAGAACCGTTGCGGCGACACCAACAACGTGCGATCGCCTCGTTCGTAGTTAGCGCTGATTACCAGTAAGACTCTACTCAATAAAATGTGGATGACGGCTCATGAGTCCCCACTGCCCAATGCCCTGACGGAGGGTGAAATGGGAATTTGAATCCAAAATTCAGCTCCCTGCCCTGGCTCCGAGTAACACTGGAGAAAACCCCCATGTTTCTCTACTATGATTTGGTGGCTAATCGACAAACCTAAACCAGTACCTTTACCCACCGGTTTGGTTGTAAAGAAGGGGTCAAAAAGACGCCTAACTACGCTAGGCGGCATTCCTAATCCATTGTCACGAATCCGAATCACCGCTTGGTTATCTTCCAGCAGTTTTGTACTAATCCAGATCGTCGGTGAAGTGGAAACAGGATGAGCGGGTGATGAAGTGTTGATCGGATTGTGTCTCTCCCCATCTTCTTGACTTTCTGAACACAATCGTTGTTCCGTCCCTTCCACGTTCCAATTCTCTAGGGCATCGATCGCATTGCTGATGATATTCATAAAAACTTGATTAATCTGGCCGGCATAGCACTCCACCGGGGGCAAGTTGCCGTACTCTTTAATCACCGTCACCCCTAAATTTTTCCCTTTGGGTTTCAAGCGGTTTTGCAGAATCAACAGAGTACTATCAATCCCTTCATGGATGTTCACGGGTCTCATTTGGGCGTCATCCAACCGTGAAAAGTCGCGCAAACAAAGCACAATTTCTTGTATACGGTCAGCTCCCATTTTCATGGAAGACAGGATTTTGGGTAAGTCTTCAATCAGGAATTCTAAATCAATTCCTTCGATAAATTTTTGAATTTCTGGGGTCGGATTCGGATAGTGCTGTTGATAGTAATGAATCAGGCCAAGCAGGTCTTGGATATAGTTCGTGGCATGGCTCAGGTTGCCCGTGATGAAATTGACGGGGTTGTTGATTTCATGGGCTACCCCAGCGACCATTTGACCGAGTCCAGACATTTTTTCGGTTTGAATCAGCCAGGTTTCAGTTTGCTGAAGGTCTTTTAAGGCGACTTCAAGATGGCGCGCTTGGGTTTGGGCGGCAAGAGTGGCAGCGCGCGTGTTGGCGAACATTTCTGTTTGTTCGATCGCGATCGCGAGCTGATCCACCACGGCTTGCAATAGTTCGACTTCGCGATCGCTCCACTGACGCGGGCCATTATAGTGACTACAGGCGATGGCACCGAGCTGACCGGTGTGGGTTTTCAAGGGAAGCAGTAGTCCAGCCGTAATCCCCCAATTGCATAGTAGGGATTGGGTTTTGCCCTCTAAATCCCCGGTTTGTCTCAAATCCTCAATCTTGAGCGTCTTTTGTGCGCGAATGATTTCAGCGATCGGCTGGAGATGGGGCGGTAGGTTTTGTGCCAACAGACTTGGCAATTCAGGGTTACAGGCTTCGTGAGATAGGCTTAACCTTGGTTGCTCCCCCTCTTCAAAGCACCATAAAAAGTGACAGCTGTCAACGCCAAGCAACCGCCAAATCTCAGTGACGGCAGTATTGAGAATGATATCGAGGTCGAGGAAGTTGTGAATTTGACTGGCTAACTGACAAAGCAAGGCTTCCCAACGACTGAGAAGTTCATCCCGCGACCAAGCACGGTCAATTGCAGTGGCGATTGTCTTCGCCACCCACCCTAAAACGTTGTGAACGACTTGGGAAAAGCGATGGCGACTATGCAGCGCTATGACCCCCACCAAGCGCGACTCGACCATTAGGGGGTAACCACTAAAGTTAATCGGCGCGCTGTCCGCTTCCCCTGATTCGCCAGACAACGGAGTGTTTAAAGATTGTCGGGTTTGGGCAATTGTGCCGATCAGGTGGTGGTTTGGGGGAACGTGAGCGGGAAATGTGTTCGTGGGTCGAAGAGTGCCGGCAAAGGCTTGCAAGTCTAAGGGTAAGGAGCCACCTGACCCAACCGCAGCCGGGTCAACCAGCCAAATTCCCGCCCCGATCGCGTCCAGGTGTTGTACCATGGCCTCGGTGCAGTGCTTGAGGCTCTCAACCAACGGACTGCCCTGTCCCAGCGCGGCTGCTATGTCAGCTTCTAGGGTTGAGAAGTGGGAACGTTCTAGAAGGGTGGCTTTCCCTGCTTTGTGGCGAGTAACCTCATGCCCAATCCCATAAATGAACTGTTCCTGAACTGGGCAAAAAAAATTCCAGCGTTGCCATTTATAGGAACCATCCTGACAACGATAGCGATTTTCTATCACCAGGGTTTCGGTGGTACTCGCTAGCTTCTCCCATACGGATTGGGTTGCCGCTTTGTCTTCCGGATGAACAAAATCAAGGAAAGGTTGAGAAAAAAGTTGGTCTGGGGTGTAGGAAAGGATTTTTTCAAAGGCTGGATTCACCTGCTGAAAATCGCCATTTAAATTGAGGATGCACATCAGATCGGGCGAGAGCGTAAAAAAGCGATCTGTCCGACAACTGGCTTGGCTCAGGCCCTCTTCCTCCATTCGCTTACGCTCAGTAATGTCTTGACAAATCGACACATAGGCACAAAGTTTTTCCTGAGTATTCAAAATAGGTACAATCGCCGTATTCACCCAATAAAAATTGCCATCTTTAGCCCGGTTCCTGATTTCCCCTCTCCAAATTTTCCCTCTACCAAGCGTCATCCACATCTGTTTAAAAAAATCCGATGAGTGGTAACCGGAATTCATCAGGCGGTGGTCTTTTCCCAGCAGTTCTTCTCTGGCATATTGTGAGATTTTACAGAAAGTATCATTAACGTAGTTAATTTTTCCCCGATAGTCTGTCATCGACACCATCGAAGTTCGCTCTAATGCAAACCTGATCGTTTCCAGCTCTTGATCTAATGCTTGTTGCGCCTGCTTCATTGCTTGGTGCTTGTTCGCCCTTGGCTTCAAGCTGGTTACGCTTTTCCGCTGCTCCGACGGCATGTTAACAGGGCTTACTGTTAGGCTGAGCGCTCGTTTACTCAACGCCGCTAGCGTCTTTTTTTGTTTTAACGTTAGCGATCGCGGCTGGTGATCCATTACTGCTAATATGCCTACTATCAGCCCTTGAGGCATCACTAAAGGGACACCCGCATAAAATCGGATGTTGGCTTGAGACTTTACCAGTTCATGGTTAGCCCAATCGGGTTCTGCTAACACATCTTTAATCATCAACAAACGGGAATCCCTGCGTTCTAGTTGCAGAAGCGTTTGAGAACATAACGCCAAATAAGCTTCGGTTGAGTTAGGGTCTAAGCCCACTTGGGATTGAACCCACCCTCTTGTGGCATCAATGATGCATAGCAGCGCAATCGGTGTTTTGCAAATGCCCGCTGCTAAGCGGGTCAAATCGTCGAATGCAGCTTGGTGAGCTAATTCAAGACCTTCTTGATACGGGTCAATCTGATCAAGGCTGGTGGCTGCGTTCCCAAATAGAAGCGTTTTCATTGCTTTGCGTTCCTCTCCTCGCCGAAGCCAGGTTCTTTACGGTTTCTTGGCTTAATGGGATTTTACGGAGTAACGAACGGCGTTGTCGCGTCCTTTTGTGGACACGGCTTTGTTGTACAACGGCGATTCTGTTACTGTCAATAACTAGAGAATTTTCCAATAACGATGAAGTAAATTGCTCCTAATGCCTTTAAGCCAATGTTCGCAGCCTTTGAACCCGTTTTAGAGACTAAAATTTCTCTCGTTATGAGCTTCCATGAAAGCTTTACCCCGATCTGTACTCGGTGGATTCCCTTCATCTTAACTAATTTTATAACCCCTTTTCTAATCTTCACAAATCATATTTAATTTTAAGAAATATAAAGCCTTTCTCAAAGTTATATTAATAATGGAAGTAAGGACGTTGCAGCGGAATAAAGGCTAGTCAAAACATGAAAAATTAGTGAAGCTAGTCTAGCCAATCCGGGAATTTAAAAAGAGGAAATCTGTCATGACAAAGTCAGCAACCTACTATTATTGCCGTCAATGACAGTTCGGTTCGGTAAGAAATGACTAAACTCTTTGATGCCGAAAAATTGCCAAGCCATTGCCATGAACTCCTCAGTTAAAAAAAATTAACGGCAACATAGAAGTTCATTTAAAAAAACTATTACTTCCTTCAGGGAAAGGGAATAAGCTAATCGGCATTTAAATTGCATTATCGAGGAGGTAAGGCAGAGGGCAGACCGGAGATGAGAGTGAGGACAGAAGGCAGAAGGAATAAGAGTTTTTATCTCATCACCAAGCTATGCAATTTAGATGCATCTCAGCTTAGACCTACTTCGTTGATGAGCAACTCGCTAATCTACCAATACTGATCTGGAAAAAATCCAAAGCGGAGAACTGGAATACAATTGCTGGAACTGAAGCCAAGGGAGGCCAAGGAGCCAATCTTCGGCTCAACTCGGTGATTCAATTGGAGAAGATTCAGGCGTTGCCGAACTCTCAGGTGTGGGTTCAGGGGAAGCCGCATTTTCGACAGTGAGTTCGAGTTGATAATTCATCGACCCAGAGGATTCTGATACGATCACAAACTCATATAGACCCGATTCTGGCAGTTCTCCTGACCAAGTGCGAACGCGCGAATCTTCCAGCAAGGTTGTCTTGCCGCTAGGACTATAAATGGAAAACAACACACTCTTTCCAGTTTCCAGCTTGGCCTCCATCGCCTGACCGGCGGAAAGATTAGCCAGGAAGACTTTGCCTGCTCCGGGTTTCAGGGTGCCGCTGATGGTTTTGCTAACGGCCTCTGGGTCAAACTCAATCCGCTCTAAAGCCTCTTTTGTTTTCAGCGCGGTGAGCGTATCTCCCACCATCGCTTGCCAAATCTGAAAAATGGGTTTGTTGCGAAAAGCCTGATTCTCCTTCTGTTGTGGGAACGCTTGAAAGAACTTTGCATCGACTAGGTCGTAAAGGCTACGGCTACTGACACGTAGATCATTGGCTTCGGCTTTGGCACGAGTGAGGTCAGCCTCTGTATAGCTTCCTAACTGCCGTCGTGCGGTAGCACTTAACTTCAGGTTATCGAGTTGCCGGAGGACATCGGAAGCGATCGCATCCCATTGTGCTCTAGCTTCCGCATCTTCTGACCCATCACCTAAAGTCCGTCCTCGGCGATCGGGATACTGACTCCAATATTCCTCATTCACTAAGCTAGCGTAGTAGTTATAGCGAATATCCAGGGCGACACGACGCTGCTGGAGCGATTCCTTGCGCCGGATCTCTTCCGGGGAAAACGGTGATGATGGTTCCGGTGTCGGTTCAATCGTGGGCGAGACTGAACCCGTCTCGGTGGGTTGCGGTGGAATATTGTCAGATGGCAGTTGGGACTTGATCCACCAATTGCCAGCCAACCAGCCAATCCCACCCGCAACCGGAATCAACACTAGCACCGCCAGAATTTTCCCCCACCAACCTGAGGACGGCTGAGCGGTTGAACTGGGCGATGGTGTTGCAGGCACAATGGGCGCAGAGGAATTGTGAGCAGCCACCACGAGGGGAGGGGCAACCGCCATCGTCGCTTCCGTTGGAAAGGATGGAAGCTGAGTCGGGAGGTACGCCGGGGGTGGGGATGGTGCCGTGAGGGATTGCAGCACTTCGCGTGCACTTTGATAGCGCTCCGTGGGATTGAGTTGAAGCATTTTATCGAGTACACTGCCTAGCTTGGGGCTGAGATTGACTTCCCGCCGCCAGTTCCACGCCAAGGTGTTCGGGTCAATCAACAGTTGCGGTTCCTTCCCTGTGAGCAACACTAATACCGTTACCCCTAAAGCGTAGAAATCACTGTGGGGATAGGCCATTCCCCCTTGCATTTGCTCGTGGGGAGCAAAGCCCACTTTCCCCAAGCGAGTGGCATAGGCGGGTGTACCACCGACCGGGGATGACCCCATCACTTGAGAGGCGACCGATGCCGCAACTTGCTTAACCCCACCAAAGTCAATCAGTACGGGCAACCCATCCGTACTCCGCAGAATTAGATTATCGGGAGAAATATCACGATGAATCACACCCAAGGAGTGGATGTATTCCAAAACGGGTAGGATTTGTAGCAGCAGTTGGGTGACTTCCGCTTCATTAAACCTTACTCTCTGCTGCTTGCGAGTATCGAGTAAGGCGTGGTACGTTTGACCGACCACATAGTCTTGTACTAAAAATAAGCGCCCCTTGTTTCCTTGTTTGACGCGAAACATCTCTCGGAACTTGGGGATTTGGGGATGTTGCAACTTGTAGAGAATACCGGCTTCCCGCTCAAAGAGTTCTTCCGCTTTTTGCAGGGCGTAGGTACCTTGAACTTGGGGCGCAAATTCCTTTAACACACAGGATTCATTAAACCGATTCAAGTCTTCGGCTAAATAGGTGCGTCCAAAGCCGCCATGCCCCAACTCGCGGACAATACGGTAGCGACCCCCCATCACCATCCCGGCCTCAACACCTTGGGCCTCCGGCTGGGTTAGCTTCTGCCCACACAGCCTGCAAAACCGATTTCCACTGGGATTTTCATGTCCTTGAGAGCAATAGAGGGGAGCCATTGAAAATGCCAAACCAATAATTAAGAGTGAAAGGCACAAGCCCGGATTTCCTCAAGCTGAAGCGATTGCGACTCAGCGATTGGGGTTGGAACACCACTGACTTGCATTCTGGCTTTTTGGGATCGGTCAGGCATCAGTTGCTTTTGCCCACGAACCATCCACAACGGACAGAAAACACAAGTTTAGATGATGCCCATTAGATGCACAACAGGTTAATTCTTGCCCGTTTCGAGTTGACTCGCCCGATCCGAGAAGATCGCATACCAAATTTGACCGAATGTCTGTAAGTTCAGTTTCTCACTCCGTTGCTCAGGAAACAGCTGATTAAACGATTTATCTGTTTGCTGACTCAGCTGGGTCATCGTATAACCACCTAATTCACCTCGCTGGGCTTGACGCTGCCAAGTTTGGTAATCCCGTTGAGCATAGCTTCCTAACTGGCGACGAGCCGTCGCACTAAGTTGAGCTTGTTCTAGTTTATCGAGCAAGTCCTCGGCTGTGTTATGCCATGCCTTTCGTAACGCCACATCTTTGGATGTCAGCGTTAGCGTGCGTCCCCGTACTTCTGGATACTTTGTATAAAATACCTCATTGACTAAATTATTAAAATATGCATCAGGAATGCCTAAACCTTGACGGCGACTCAACAGTTGGTTCATCTGGTTTTGCTCCGAGGAACTGGGAGATCCACGGTCGGTTGTATGGTCGGATTCAATGCCCAGAGGATCTGAGCGTACTGAACGAATCATGGAACTCATCACCGCCCAACCCGCCCATCCGGTCACTAAAATTAAGCCGACACCCACCCCCATCTTGAGCAACCACCCGCCCAGCCAGTTGAGAACTTGGGGGGGCTTTGGCATCGGTTGAGGGTTAGGCGGGGCGGCAATGGGGGGGCTGGGGGTAACTGGAATCGGTTTGGGCAGGGCTTTGGGAGCCACGACCAATGTTCGCAGATGGGAGGCGATGGTGTTGAGGGCGAACGGACGAGGAGGGGGAGTGGGGTTGGGAGAGGGAGGGGTGGGGCTGGCTTTGAGGGCAACGATTTGCGTCTGTCTCTGGGAAGTATTGGCATGAGACACGGCTGACGAGGCAAGGGGGAGTTGTGATGGCAGGGCTTGCAGGACTTCATCGGCACTAGAGAAGCGATCGCTCGGTTTATGAGCTAACATTTTCTGCAACACGGCTTGCAGTTGAGAGGACACCTGAATTTCCTGTCCCCAACGCCAATTTCCTTGGTAGATGTCATACAAATCTTGAGGTTCTTTGCCGGTCAGCAACACCAGGGCGGTTACCGCCAAACTGTACAAATCACTGTTAACAAACACTTTACCCTGTCGCAGTTGTTCCTCTGGGGCGTATCCTTTCTTACCCAATCGAGTTTGTAATACCCCAACATTGGTAAAGTTGGAAACAGCCGTTGCCGCTATTTCTTTGACACAGCCAAAGTCAATTAGTACCGGAAGCTGGTCTGAATTTCTGAGGATAATATTATCGGGAGAAATATCTCGATGAAGCACGCCTTTGGCATGAATGTAGGAAAGTACGGGTAGCATTTGGCTCATGAACTGCATGGCTTCTGCCTCACTCAACCGCTTGCCGGATTTGAACAAATCGAAGTAGGTTTGACCTTCCACGTAATCTTGCACCAAGAATAGGCAACCCGTACCGCCTCCAATATCGGCTGCAAACAACTCCCAAAATCTGGGCAATTGCGGGTGTTGAAGCTGATGCAGCACTCCCGCCTCTCGTTCAAATAATTCCTTGGCTTTTTGTAACTCAGAAGCGCCTTGAACTTGAGGAGCAAATTCCTTTAAGACACAGCGATCGCTAAAGCGCTGTAGTGCTTCGGCTAAATAGGTGCGACCAAAACCCCCCTGTCCCAACTGGCTGACGATGCAATAGCGCTTTTCTAGGACTTGCCCAGAACTCAGGGGGAGACGTTGACCGCACTCTTGACAAAAGCGGTGACTGGAGTCGTTTTTGTGACCTTGAGAGCAATAGAGAGGCATCGTACTAAAGGATGGATCAATGCTGTTTCCGAGCGATTGCAACACGGAGCGAACTTCCTGTATCGTAAGCGTAATTTTTAACTTTTCCGCAGTAAGTCCCCCACTATAATCTTTGATGTGAGTGGTAGGATATAAAGCGGTGGAAAGGTATAATTGAAACAACAAATGTTGTACAGGAACGTTCTTCCGGGCTTGTGTGAGTGAAAGGTAGACTTATACGCCATAACATCCACCGTTTTGGGGTTGTCGGAACCTCCACGAAAGCAAAGAACTGGTGCATTCGCATCATAAGTAATACAAAAAACGCCTGCTCGCTTCGCTGCGCTCCTAACGTTGTACCCAGGGACTCTGGGGAATTTAAAACGCCTATGCAGTCGGTCTGTCGGGGAATAAGTCATGAGGCTGTTCTAGATAAGTGGCGCAACGCTCGTAAGAGAAGTAACTAGGAATGCCCTATCGTGAGGTAGGAAGCCAACACTAAATCAAAGATTATAGTGTTGGAGGATGTCACCTCAACCAACTGGGAAGATGCGAGAAGAACAACGTCATCGGGCAGTAACGGCGTTTCAAGCGTTTCTAACCACACCTTTAGAGGAACAACTCCGACGGCATCAAACCACTTCTCCAGAATCGGCTGCCCTGGCGTTGTTTCACGATGTTGTGACTCATGTTCCTGCTTACAGAGCTTTTTTGACACAACAGGGCATCTCCTATAACTCCATCCAGACCTTTGAGGATTTCGCAAACCTTCCCCTCATTAATAAAAATAACTACCATTCGCGTTACCCATTGACCGAATTGTGCCGGAATGGACAACTGGACATGTGCGACATGATTGCGGTTTCCTCCGGTTCCACTGGTAAACCCACATTTTGGCCCCGCTTCCTAACCGACGAACTCCAGATAGCGACGCGCTTTGAACAGATTTTTCACGATAGTTTTCATGCCGACACCCGCCCTACCTTAGCGGTGATTTGCTTTAGCTTAGGAAGCTGGGTTGGGGGGATGTACACCACGAATTGCTGCCGCTACCTGGCAAGTAAAGGTTATCCGGTTACCGTTGTCACTCCTGGTAATAACAAAGACGAAATTTTCCGAGTGGTTCAGGAACTGGGTTTAAGCTTTGAGCAGGTGGTATTGCTAGGTTATCCGCCCTTTCTGAAGGATGTGATTGATACTGGTATTGCTCGCGGGGTGGAGTGGCAACAGTATCAAATAAAGTGGGTAATGGCAGGAGAGGTGTTCAGCGAAGAGTGGCGGAGTTTAGTGGGGGAGCGAGTTGGCTCAACGAATCCCTGTTATGATTCCGCTTCGCTGTATGGAACCGCAGATGCGGGGGTATTGGGGAATGAAACCCCGTTGAGTATTTGCATACGCCGTTTCTTAGCCAAGAATCCCAATGCTGCAAAGAGGCTATTTGGAGAATCGCGATTACCGACGTTGGTTCAGTATGACCCCATGAGTCGCTTCTTTGAAGTGCATGAGGATACGCTGCTGTTTTCGGGAGATAACGGGATTCCCTTGGTGCGTTATCACATTAGTGATCATGGGGGACTGATTGCTTCCGAGGCGATGCTAGAGTTCCTCGCAGAATGGGGATTTGACCCTATAGCAGAGTTGCAAGGAGGCAGGGGGATTCATCCTTTACCCTTTGTCTATGTGTTTGGGCGCTCTAATTTTATCGTTTCTTATTTTGGTGCGAATATCTATCCGGAGAATGTCATGGTTGGGTTAGAGCAACCCGTGATTCGAGAGTGGGTGACGGGGAAATTTGTGTTGCAAGTTAAGGAAGATGCGGATCAGGATCGGTTCTTATCTATCGTGGTGGAGTTAGCGCCGGGAAGTGAAGCGAGTGAACAGAAACGGGATGCGATCGCTTCTTCCATTCTCTCCCAATTTTTGCGCCTTAATAGTGAGTTTGCCAACTATGTTCCTAAGCAGTATCAGTTGCCACAGGTAGAGCTTGCTCCAATGGGTGATCCAGAGTATTTTCCGCTGGGAGTTAAGCATCGCTATACTCGTAGCTAATCAGTATTATTTATCATTGTGTGAGGGAGCGTTTAACAATGAACGATTTCGATTGGAAAAAACTCCAAAATGGTTCAGATATAAGAGGCGTTGCTCTGGAAGGAGTGGCGAATGAACCGGTGAATCTGACTCCCCAAGTCGCTAATATTTTGGGGAAAGCCTTTGTGAAGTGGCTGGAACAAAAAGTCGGGAAACCGGCTTCGGATTTAACAATTTCCGTAGGACGGGATAGTCGATTGTCTGGCCCAGAATTAATGCAAGGGGTGATGGATGGGATTTCTTCTCTCGGTAGCCGTGCTTATGATTTTGCGATGGCGTCTACCCCTGCAATGTTTGTGAGTACAGTCACTTCAGGATTTGATTGTGATGGAGCCATTATGTTAACGGCGAGTCACTTACCTTTTAATCGTAATGGATTAAAGTTTTTTACGGCTCAAGGAGGTTTGGAAAAAAAAGATATTTCAGATATTTTGGCATTGGCGGAAAAAAATGAGTTTGAACAAGCTGTAGAAAAAGGTGCTATTGAACAGCATGATTTTATTTCCGTCTATGCGGATGGATTTGTGAATAAAATTCGTCAAGCGGTTAATCATCCCCAACATTTTGAGCAGCCGCTCCAGGGATTAAAGATTATTGTAGATGCGGGAAATGGAGCAGGGGGTTTTTATGCACAGAAAGTTTTATCGCCGTTAGGAGCTGATACGACGGGGAGTCAATTTTTAGAGCCTGATGGCACATTTCCAAATCATATTCCTAATCCGGAAAATAAAGAGGCGATGGCTTCTATTTGCCAAGCTGTTATTGAGCATCAGGCGGATTTAGGGATTATTTTTGATACGGATGTCGATCGCGGAGCAGCGGTTGATCAATTTGGAAAGGAGCTGAATCGGAATCGATTGATTGCTCTAATTTCTGCAATTGTTTTGCGGGAACATCCCGGTTCTACTATTGTCACAGATTCCATTACGTCGGATGGTTTAACTCAATTCATTGAGACGGAATTAAAGGGGGTGCACCATCGGTTTAAGCGAGGCTATAAAAATGTGATCAATGAGTCGATTCGCTTGAATCAAGAAGGACAGGACTCTTGGCTGGCGATAGAAACATCGGGTCACGGGGCGATGAAGGAAAATTACTTTTTGGATGACGGGGCTTATTTGGTAAGCAAGTTATTAATTGAGTTGGCTCAATCTAAGCTGGAAGGTAAGTCTTTGCCTGATTTGATTGCGACTTTAAAGGAACCTGAGGAAAGTGAAGAATTCCGGCTCAAAATTGACGTGCCTGATTTTAAGGCTTACGGTCATGAGGTGATTGAAAAACTTCAAATCTTTGTCTCGAAACAATCGGATTGGACAGTTGTGCCCAATAATTATGAGGGTATGCGTGTATCCTGCCGTTCATCAGTGGAAGATGGATGGTTTTTGTTGCGCTTATCGCTTCATGACCCGGTGTTGCCTTTAAATATTGAGTCTAATGTTAAAGGGGGGGTTTCTCAAATAGCAACTCGGCTGATAGCTTTTTTCCAGGATTTTGAATCTTTGGATATATCAGCTTTTTTTGTCCAAAGTTAGAGTTCCTGAGCTTGCTCCCCGACTCCCCGACTCCCCTAATCCTCCGTCCTCACTAAAGCTCCGGCACTGCTCCCTCACTGCCAACGGATAGATTATTTTTGGCTGGGTATACGAGGTAATTCCTCTCTAATTGGATACATTGTTGAATCTAAAAAGTTAACATTTTACATACCTTTGGATACAGGCTTCGAGAAAGTTTGTAGCGTTAGCCTTCAATATAGAAGCACTTAAAAATACGTCTCTAATTTTAAACGGACGTAGCTTCTGCACAAGCAGATTTTGCTTGCATACTAACATTCGTTCAGTTTTGAATAAATAACTTCAAAGCTCAGAATGCTTTCACCCTAATCAAGAGGACAGAGCCATGAGCACACACCATAACAAAAAATCACTTCAAAAGGTTTTGACGCTAATCGGCGTTGCTAGCGCTAGCACTTTACTTGCTTTGCCAGCCTTCGCTCAGAGCAATTTAGGAAATACTCAACAAAATCCTTTGGGGACGGGTGGCACTCCAGAAACTCAGGGGAGTCCTATTCCACAACCTCAAGTTCCTCCTGTAGGGACGGGTACAGTTCCCCAAAGTTTGGGGAGTCCTATTTCACAGCCTCAAACTCCTTCTTTAGGAACGGGTACACTTCCCCAAAGTTTGGGGAGTCCTATTTCTCCTATAGGGACGGGTTCGATTTTCCAAAATCCCACGGGGACGGGCACAATTTTTCAATTTCCTGATGGTACGAACCCGACTCAACCGAATACTCAAATTAATGGAATGTAAGGTAGGAGGTTCTATAACGGTTCTCCCTAGGAGCCTCCCAATTGTCTAGGTTCAGCCTTGTAGGGGCGCATAGCCGTGCGCCCCTACAATAGATATTATCGAATCGCAGTAGTACCATTCAGTTAGAGAAACTGGTAAAAGCTAGCGACAAAAAAGCATGAAGGGTCAAGTCTTAGGCGTTCGCTACGAGGTACAGCAGCAACTCGGAAACAATGCTGGGCGTCGGACGCTGCTAGCTCGTGACCTCAAAACTCAGGAATTAGTCGTGGTCAAGCTGCTATCTTTTGGCAGTGACTTTGAATGGGAGCATCTAAAGCTGTTTGAGCGCGAAGCAGAAACCCTCAAAGCCATATCCCATCCTGCCATTCCTCGCTACCTCAACTACTTTGAGCTAGATTCACCCAACGGAAAAGGATTTGCCCTCGTACAGACTTATGTGGAAGGGAAATCGCTCTCAGAACAGCTCAAAGAAGGACGTAGCTTCAGTGAAGCCGAAGTTAAGCAGATAGCCAAAGCTCTTTTAGAAATCCTGATTTACCTGCATGGGCGTCAGCCTCCCGTCATCCACCGCGACATCAAGCCCAGTAATATTTTATTGACAAATCGCTCTGGTAATAGTGTAGGCGTTGTCTACCTGATAGATTTTGGCTCGGTGCAGACTCTTGCTGCTACAGAAGGCGGGACGATTACAGTGGTGGGAACCTATGGGTACATGCCACCGGAGCAATTTGGCTCTCGCACAGTTCCAGCCTCCGACCTCTACAGTTTAGGAGCAACTTTAATTGCCTTGCTAACGGGCACTCATCCAGCTGATTTACCCCACAAGGATGGACGGATTCAATTTGAGCAGGCAGCTAATCTCAGTCCAGCCTTTGCCAACTGGTTGAGGTGGATGACACAACCGAGTTTAGACAAGCACTTGACCTCTGCTGTTGAAGCACTGCAAGCCCTTGAACAGCCGCAGCAAAGGGATGTCGCTCCTTTAGTTGTCAGGCAACCCTCCGATAGCAAAATTTCGCTGACCAAAAATGCGGATTCTCTAGAAATTCTCATCCCCGCAAAGGGACTTAACTTTAATACTGGATTGTGGTTCCTTATTGCGTTCCTCTACTATTTCACTCTAGTAATACTGCTATTCTTAGTATTCTTAGGACTATTCTCACCCTCTATCATGAGCTGGGTACGTGACTCATTAGCCTTATTACCCGAATTACCCGAGTGGATAAAAGGAATAATATCTATTGTCTTTACGTTCTTTGCGCCAGTGTTCCTGTCCGTCAAAACAACGCTTCTTTTCCATGTTGCATTTCTACGAGTCCGGCTCCGTACCAATCAGCAGAAATTTGTCTTAACCTACGATCCGTATAATCGGTGTTTTCCAAACCTGTGTAAGGTTCAGGGGCTAAGACAGGCGATCGCTCATCTAGAATACATCAAGCGCCCCTCTACAAAAGGTCGTCGAGGTAAGCGGAAGTCCCGAATTATTGTTTGGATAGGAGGGACGCAAAGTTTTACACTTGGGGATTACGGTCGTATTAGTGAAGCGGAACTCGACTGGTTAGCTTATGAACTGAGCGATTGGTTAGGAATGCCGATCGCAAGAGAGTAGCGATCGCTCACCAGTGGGAGCATGTCAACGAGAGTAGGTTGGGTTTCGTTCCTCAACCCAACGCCTGGTTTTTCCTGTTGGGTAACGCTTTGGCTCAACCCAACCTACTATTCATGGCTGGCAAAACTGACATGCTCCCATTCTGGTTCCCTCCCCTTGGTAAGGGGAGGGGTTCTTTATATTTTTGCCAAAGGTCTATTCTCAAGTTCGCCCCACAGTCCGCCTTGAACTCAAGTTCAAGGCTCATAGCTCAAGTCCATTAAAATGGACTGAAACTCTTACTCAGTTTTCTTCAGGAGGCTTTAGCTGTGACGCAGGGGTTTGAACCCCTGGCGGGGGATGCGACTGGTGCAAGATGTGTGTTATTCAATATGAACGGATAAATTTCTCGGAATTTTGGTGTTATTTGTAACAAAAAAAATCACACGGCCTCATTCCTCAGATAGAGAACGTAGGAATTTATGACTACCTCCTAGAAAGATGAACTTGCCTTTCTGAATCCCTAGGATAAAGGCAAAGCTGAAATAAAAGGAGTCAATTCATGGCTGAAATTCAAGTCGATAACTTACCAGGAGAAGTCAACGACTTACCAGAAGGTGCTCAAAATATTTTCAAAGCTGCCTTTAAGAGTGCTCAAGAAGACGGTATCAGCACAGAGGGAGCCATCAATGTAGCTTGGAACAGTATCAAGCAAGGTTATGAACAAGGTGGAGATGGCAAGTGGCACAGGAAACCCCAAGATTCCAACACTCACTATAAAGCGGTCACCTCTGGCGGCAACTAACAGCTTGTACTTGTCTGAGGTGCATGTTTATTAACTGTTTTTGAAATGCCCCGATAACTTCATTGTCTAAACCCACCCACGCCTTTGTAGGCTGGGTGGGAAATTTTTATTTTATAAAAAATTATCTGTAAAAATAAAAATTGCTCAGATAAATCTTTCCGGACAATCGAGGTTTTCACTTGAGTCCTTGTTTCTGGGTTAAGGGCGATCGCTCTTTTGAGAATGTGTTAGAAATTTTCGGAATTTCCTTCACTTGAACTGTATTTACCCATTAATCAGTGTAAGTTTCCGAACAGCAGCGATTATGAGTACAGTTCTAGTCGTGGATGATGATTGTGCCCAACAGCAAATTCTCCGCATAATCCTGAGAAAATTGGGATTAAACGTGGTTTTTGCCAGTGATGGCGTCGAAGCTCTTTCTTTGGCGGAACGTCATTGCCCCAAACTTGTTATTTTAGACATCATCCTCCCCCGAATGAATGGCTACGAAGTCTGTCGGAAGCTCAAATGCTCTAAAAAAAATCATAGGCCGGTGGTACTGATGTACTCGAATAAATCAGAAGAATGTGATTTTTACTGGGGCTGCAAGCAAGGTGCTGATGCTTATGTTTCTAAATCTTGCCGGCCCCAAGAACTCATCGATACTGTTAAGTATTTGTTACAAAATGAAGTATGAAGTGTGAAGTTTCAATCCTCAATCTTCAACCTTCAACCCTTTAAAGACAAGTCCCTGTTGGTGGAGACTGTGTTTTGACAACAACCTGTTTATAACCTGCCGTGTTTAACAGTTTTTCGACTACCAGTTGTGCGCGATCATTGGCTTGCGCGAGCAAATTTCCTTTACAAGCTGCCTCTTGAATTTTTTTGAGCGTTTCTTGTTGGGCGAGGGACTGTAACTGAGGTGCGGTGTCTGGCCCTAAACCTAAAAATCCGCGATCATAGTCGTATACGCTAGAACGATTCACATCAATCTTGCTGTCCAAGATCCGGGGGGGCGGTAGTTGTAACTGAATTGTATCGTTGACAATGGTTACATTATTCGCATTTAATTCCTTTAAATCAACCCCAGCCCGTACTTCACCATAAGCAATATAAAGCAGCGTGGTTGCACCGAGCGTATACTGCCCAATTTTCCTCTCTTGACGAGTCGGGACAACCGCCTCCATCGTAAAGACAGCCGTTGTTAACTCACTCGCACCCCGAACTTGACTGACAATGAGGGAACGAACATCGACCTGTGGTTTACTGGGTTCGCCGGTGAAAATCGCATTAATTCCCTCGAAAAAGCGACTTCCCGATCGCCACATCCCAATGCCAAATAGTAATGCAAATATGACCATGCCGCCGGTGGACACTAGCATCAGGTTTCTCACCAGCCAAGACGTGATGTTGATCATCTGACGCTTTTGAAACTGTTCGCGCATGTTATTGCTCCTCTAGCAAGGCTATATTGGCATCCGTAAACAAGTCGCCGTATTCAATAATATGCCTTCCTCAGAAAAACTTGCTGAGTATAGGTTGTCAATCACTCTTTGAGGCGGATACATCCCCAATCCGGATGGAAATCTTGAACCGCTAACCCTTTTTAAAACGGTTACGTCCATTTAAGTGCGATCGCGAAACATCTAGTGACTTCCTTTCGACAGAGAAGCTTGAGTGTATGTCTATGGTAAAAATTCTCTCAAAAGAGTTAGATGACGATTGGGTAACCTGAATGAGTTCAATGTTGGTTAAACAAGCAAAACGTTTATTGATCAGTGGTGTGATACTGGGTGTTGGGCTTTGGGCCATGCCAGGACAAGCCCAAGTCTCCGATGGTCAGGTTAGGGCACTGGTGCAGGCACTCAGAGATGCCGCCCAGCAACGCGCTCCTGGAAATAATGGCTTGGTGAGTGAGTGGCAAATCCTACCGCAAAACATCCCCCGTTGGTCTAGACGCTGTACGGGACAAGCCCTGACATCCGCCCAATTTGAGGCCAGTACCGGCAAAGCCCGTGAGATTTTGGTGTGTGTGATGCGCGATGTGCTTCGCGATGAGTACAAAGCCAGTGGCAACAGTGAAACCCTAGCCGTGCGACGTGCTGCTTCTTGGTGGATGACGGGCAACCCCAATCGCTACAACAGTGACACAACTGCTGCTTACACGCAGAATGTTTTGAGTTTTTACCAAAAGCAGCGTACCAATTCACAAGCGGCTCAGCCTTCTCCTGTGCCCAAACCCCCAACCGTGGGGCAAGTGGCGCGTCCCACCCCTCAGCCTTCCCCTAAACCCTCCACTAGAGCGTCGTCATCCTCTACCCTCGTTTCCAATGCCCAAGTGGGCAGGCTTGTGGAAGCCCTACGACTTGCCGCACAGCAACGTGCGCCTGGGAATAATGGGCTGGTGAGTGAGTGGCAAATTTTACCAGAAAATATTCCCCGTTGGTCTAAACAATGTCACACTCAAGAACTGACACCCTCGCAATTTGAGGGCAGTCCTTTGACGGCGCGTGCCATTCTGGTGTGCGTGATGCGCGATATATACAACGAGCAGTACAAAGCGAGTGGCAACAATGAGTCTTTAGCCGTGCGGCGTACTGCGGCTTGGTGGCTGACGGGTGATGCCAATCAATACAACACTGGCTCCACGGCTCCCTACACTCAGAACGTTCTAGCGTTCTACCAGCCGTCCTCCAGTTCACAAGCGCAGTCGCCTGCCACTCCTGTCCAACCTACCGCCACTCCCTCTGCGGCGGCTCAGGTTTCCAATGCCCAAGTTGCGAGACTGGTGGAAGCGCTACGACAGGCAGCTCCCGAAACGGATAAAGCGGACGACGACCTCTACAGTGCTTGGCAAGTTAAAGCGGAAAATATTCCCCTTTGGTCTCAACAATGTATCGGCAAAGAACTGACACCCATACAGTTTCAGGATAGTCCGGTGACGGCACGTTCAATTCTGGTGTGTGTGATGCGCGATATATTCAGTGAGCAGTATAAAGCGAGTAATAATGATGAGTCTCTGGCGGTGCAACGTGCCGCTTCTTGGTGGATGACCAGCGACCCCAGTCAATATAATAGTGGTGCGATCGCTACCTACTCTCAAAGAGTTTTAAACTTGTACCGGGAGCCTACTTTTAAGTTCTTCTCGCATATCTAATTATCAAGCTTTACCCCCTGAAAAAACCTGCCCTAGCGGGGGCAGGCTCTCTTCTCAGGGTGGAAAGATGAAGTATAAAGGATGAAAAATTTTCAACTTTATCCTTCAAGGCTTTGTCATATTGAGTCTGTTTGCATGGAACCCTATTTTTTTAACGCTCCAGAGCGCAGAGGGGGACGCTGAGATTTTTGCATAATTCCGATGCCAATGGAATTGATATCACGCCATTATTCGACTTTCTCAATGACGACTTTCAGCCGAGCAACCAGTGCCCCAATGGCTCCAACAGCAGCTACTATAGGAAATAGGGTTGCTGCGATCACGCCACCGACGACTCCAACGGTTAGAGGAATTTCAATCAGTGTACGTTCCTCTTCATTTTTGATCGTGATTCGACGAATGTTACCTTGATGAATCAGTTCCCTAACCTTGGCAACGAGGTCATCACCGCTGATACTAAGTTCTTCGACACGAACTTTTTCCTCTGTACCAACTCCTGTAGAATCGATAGTTGTTTCCACTTCAACGGTTGTCACTGTTTCAGCGCCAGTTGTTGTCTTAATTTCAAGCCACTCGACTTTTTCTTCAGGACGATCTACTGGTTCGTTCATTGTCAGATTCTCCGTAGAGGGTAAAAGATTTAATAGCCTCTCTATGTATAGGATTACCTTGAGGGAAAGCAAAAGGCTTCCTGCAATAGGAGGATCTAATCCGGTGAGATGGGCAAGTGTTGATTGGGCATTGCCACCCGTCCTTCTCGGCACAGCTCTAATCTCAGCCTAATGCCTACCTACACCGTAATCAATCACTCCTCTAAAATAGGGAAAGATCAGCGCGTCGAGTTGATTTCTAAAGTAAATCTTAAGTCTGTCGGGGGTATTAACGCCAGATAACACGCTTGCTCAAGGCGGTAAGTTACAGCACAGGACGTTGATCCATTTACATTAAAATCTCAGACATACTCAATTCCATTCGCCATAAATTAGCAGGTTTTTATGAAGATTTCCCCAAATTGTTTAACCCTCATTAAGAAATGGGAGGGATTCCATTTAGACGCTTACTCAGACCCTGTGGGTATCGCAACAATTGGGTATGGAACGAGACGATACCCGAATGGGCAGAAGGTTCACCTGGGTGACAAAATTACGGAACAGGAAGCTGAAGCTTTTCTAAAATTTGAATGTGATAAAGTCGCTGAAGAAGTATCGGCCTTAGTGAGTGATGTTTCACTGAATCAGAATCAATTTGATGCGATTGTATCGTTTTCTTATAACGTCGGCACTGGGGCATTTGCAGATAGTACCCTGTTGAAAAAACTCAAAGCCAATGACTTCTCCGGTGCTGCCAATGAGTTTGAGCGTTGGGTGAAAGGGACAAAAAACGGTGTACAGACGAAACTTTCTGGCCTCGTGGATCGCAGAAAAAGTGAGCGATCGCTGTTTGAAAAAGCAGATGAACAAGGAACTCCGATTGAGGTGGAAGACTCTCCCCAAGATCAGGTGAAATGGCTGGAAGGATATCGAGATGGGGAGAAAAATGTCATCGTGGCCTGGGGAGATTCTGAAGTTGTTGAAATCCTCACTCTGGAAAGTTTCCTCAAAGACGATTTAATTACCCTATTGCAGCAATATAGGAATGCGAAAGAGTTTCGCTTTGCACCGGCAGATAAGGCCATTCCTAAGGGGAAACCGATTTCAGTTTCTGGAAAGGGAGAGGCAATTATCAAGGTCAAGAATCCCCCAAAACTCAATCGTATTTTAGTACGCGGTAGTGAAGGCGATGATGTTAAAGAATTGCAAAAGCGGCTCAATGATTTGGGGTATAACGGCGGGAAAGTGGATGGTGCGTTTGGCAATAAAACCGAAGAAGCGATGAAATCTTTTCAAGCGGATTACTTTGGTTTAGCAGAAGCCGATGGCAGGGTTGGCCCTCGTACCTGGGAGAAGTTGTGGGGAGATGTGGCTTCTCCTAAACCAGCTTCTACTAAATCCGTTTCTCCTAAATCAACTGCGACTGAACCCGCGCCTACTTCACCTACTTCAGGTAAAAATTATCTGCGACTAAGTAAGACTCAGAGTAAAGACCCCTATGGATGTTATAAATTAAAGCTGGAGTATTTCAAAGATGGGCAATTAAAGGATGAACTAGAGGTTTGCTCCGGTTCTCCTTCCAGACAATTCTTCCGCAAAGGGAACCAAAGTGTTGCCGGTTCATACGAGCCAATCCCTGAAGGAAAATGGTACATTGGCGATATTTCCTGGGCTGGGGGTGCCAATAAGTATGATGGCCCCATTCATCAAAGTGGGATTGGTCCAGTCACTGTTCCTGTGCGTTATGTTGAGCCTGGTAAAACTCAACGTAGTGGGATTGAAATTCATATTGATTGGAACCGACAATCGAGTGCAGGGACGGCTGGATGTGTTGGAATTTATACAACCGCCGACTACAAGCGATTTGTCAGTTGGTTACGTGAAACCGATCCCCGCGATTTGTTTGTGGATTGGGGTTTAGGGACTTGTCCTGCTGTGTGAGTGCAAATCCGCTTTGATCGGCTTCCTCAGGGGTTATCACATGACAAACAAGCCACTCGCCAGAAACGCATCCAAACTCGGCACTTTCACCCAACTCCCCGTGTCATGAGATTGATGGGTTAAATCCATTAATAGCTGCGAGTACACCCCTTCTCGGAGTGAGGGGGTGATCGCTTGACGGGCATCAATGCCCGCTACCCACTGGTTAACGACTCGGATAAAGGGTGCCAGACGCCCATCGCTGTAGTCTTGAGGAAACGCGAGGCGATCGGGAATTTCAACATCAGTCAAAGGTTCACCGGCGGGCGCGGCTTTGAGATGAAAGCCGTGGACGTAATCTTTCTGATTGTCGCTGCCTAAGATTAAAGTACCGCGATCGCCATAAACTTCAACAAAGTGCCCTCGTCCCTGATACGTCACGGAACTAATGCACAGTTGACAGGGTGTTCCATCTTCCAACTCCAGCAGGAGGAGACAGGTATCATCGGCATCTACGCGCTTGAGTTTACCACCATCACTAGGATCGGGGCGTTCTGGAATTGCCGTACTCAGTTGGGCACACAACCGCCGCACAGGGCCAAATAACCAACTAATGTAATCGAAAGCGTGAGAACCGACAGCGCCCAATGCGCCTCCCCCCTGAGCTTTTTGAGCATACCAGTTCCAAGGACGTGAGGCATCGGCACGGCTGGACACCAACCAATCAATTTTAATCAGGCGTTTCTGTCCGACATAACCCTCGGCTAGATATTCGGCAAACCGTTGCCACGCGGGAACAAAGCGAAATTCAAAATCCATCATGGCAACAACACCCTCACCAGAGGCGAGTTGGTAAAGTTCCCGCGCTTGGGTTGCTGTCAGCGTTGTGGGTTTTTCCAGCAATAAATGCTTCTTCGCTTGCAGGACTTTCTTCGCCATTTCATAATGCAGGAACGGCGGGGTTGAGATACTGACGGCTGAAACCGAGGGTAAGGCTAGGATATCTTCAAGGCGATCGCAAGCATGGGGAATGTTGTGGGATTGTGCGATCGCTTTTGCCTGTTCCAGTTCGCGGTGATACACGGCAACAACTTGAGTGCGGGCGTGTTCCTGAAAACCTGGAATGTGGATTTTTTGCCCAAATCCAGTACCGACAACCGCGACACCAATGGTTGGTGTTTGTGGGGTTGCATTTGGATCAGGCAATTGGGCGGGTGAGGAGGACATAATCGTTTAATCTCAAAAATCCGATTGTGAAGGGGTAACAATAAAATTTGTTTGGGTATGTTGAGGGTGTGTCTTGTCAGTCTATTTTTAACAAACCACAGAGGCACGGAGGGCACAGAGGGAAGAATAGAGAGGTTGAGTTTTGAGTCTTCACAGGAGTTTGGGGACAGATTGTAGAGTGCAGAACTATTAAATCAATCAAGGGGTACTTTCCACAAGCTCTTTGATTTCTATTTCGAGATGACTGACAAGGATAATCCAATTTAAAATCTAAAATCCTATGACTGAACAGCCGTTTGACAGGCTTGCCCCCTTTATCCAAGATTACATTTACACTCACGGCTGGACTGAATTACGACAAGTTCAGATTGAAGCCTGTCGCGTGATTTTCGATACCGAGGCTCACCTCTTGATTGCTGCGGGTACTGCCTCCGGGAAAACAGAAGCGGCTTTTCTTCCGGTTTTAACTCTACTGCACCAAAACCCATCAGCAACTGTGGGAGTCCTTTATATTGGCCCGATTAAAGCATTAATCAACAACCAATTTGAACGCCTCAACGACTTACTTAAAGAAGCTGATATTCCGGTTTGGGCTTGGCACGGTGATGTTGCCCAAAGCCGCAAGCAAAAGTTACTGAAAAATCCTCAAGGCGTGCTGCAAATTACGCCAGAATCTCTGGAAAGTTTATTGCTGAATAAAAATGCCGAACTCAGCCGTTTGTTTGGGGATTTGCGGTTTGTAATTATCGATGAAATTCACGCTTTTATGGGTTCTGAACGCGGTTGCCAGATTCTCTGCCAACTGACACGCCTATCCCGATTCATGCAACAGCCACCGCGTCGGATTGGTTTATCGGCAACGCTGGGCGATTACGCACTGGCTGAAGAATGGTTGCAATCGGGGACTAAAACTCCCGTAATTACACCTGAAATTCAGAGTGGGCAACGGCAAGTACGTCTAGCTGTAGAACACTTTTACCTACCTGACAAAGATAACTCAGCCATCAGCCCTCCCCAACTTGGGCGGCAAGAAGAAGGTAAGAAAAGTCCGGTTCCCCCCTTGCTAACCGGAGCTTTAGTGAGGAGGGCTAGGGGGGTAAGTCCAATCAATCCCTACTACCGCTACCTCTTCGATATCAGTAAATCCAGCAAGTGCCTCATCTTCGTCAACAATCGTACCCAAGCCGAATCTGCGATCGCAAACCTGCGACAGATTGCCCAAGCAGAAAGTTATCCCGATATTTATCACGTCCATCACGGGAGCATCGCATCCTCACTCCGAGAAACGGCTGAGGATGCGATGCAAGGTAATGCCCCAGCCGTCACCGCCGCCACTGTTACCCTAGAACTCGGTATTGATATCGGACAATTAGAACGAGTCATCCAACTAGATGCCCCGCTTTCCGTCGCCAGTTTCTTGCAGCGATTGGGACGTACCGGCAGACGAGGCACCCCGGCGGATATGCGCTTCATTTGCACAGAAGATGAACCCTTAGGGGAGGAATGGCTACCCGAACAAATTCCCTGGCAACTCTTGCAGTGCATTGCCATCATTCAACTGTATGCCGAAGAACGTTGGATTGAGCCGATACAACCAATTCAATGCCCTTTCAGTTTGCTTTATCACCAGACGATGAGTATCTTGGCGTCGATGGGGGAACTCTCATCGGCTGCCCTTGCCCAAAAAGTTTTAACTCTACCTCCCTTTGCGGCAATCTCCCAAGATGATTTTCGACAGCTACTACGATATCTCATCGATATTGACCATATTCAACTGACAGAAAAAGGAGGATTGCTAGTTGGTTTAACCGGAGAAAAAATTGTCCGAAATTTTCACTTTTATGCTGTTTTTCCCTACAACATGGAATATAGTGTTCGAGACGAATCCCAAGAAATCGGCAGTATTGTTATACCCCCCATACCGGGAAATCGATTTGCTCTAGCCGGTAGAACGTGGGAAGTATTAGAGATTGATTTAAAAAGAAAAACAGCATTTGTCAAGCAAGTGGAGGGAATTGCCCGTAGTTCCTGGCGCGGGGGCGGCGGCACCATTCATACGAAAATTCTCCAACGGATGAGACGTATTTTAGTTGAAAATATTGAGTATCCTTACCTGCAACCCCAAGCTCAAGAGAGATTAAAAGCGGCTCGAAATCTGGCTCGAAGCGCTCAATTAGAACAAGATAATATCATCCTCCTCGAAGGAAATACCTGCTGTATTTTTCCCTGGATGGGAACAGTTGCCTACCGCACGTTGGAACGATTTTTCAATTTTTTCGTCAGATATACTCTGGATATCCGCAGTATTGGAGGAGTCTCTCCCTACTTTTTGACCCTAAAATTAGGTAAAAGTAGCCTGGAACAACTCAGAGATGAAGTTAAATCATTTTGTAAAAAAGACTTGACAGGTTATGACTTAGTCAGTTCTGAGGAATGTCCTCGGTTACAAAAATACGATGAATTTATTCCCAATAACTTACTGCGCCAAGCCTTTATTTGTGATTCTCTCGATGTAGCCGAACTTCGAGAAATCATTAAAAGTTGGGAGCTGGGATGATTTAAAAAGCATTCTCAATCCTTCGTCCTCCTCTTACTTTTCTCCTTATTTTTACTCTGTGCCTCTGTGTTCTCTGTGGTTTTTAAACATTAGATTTATATATTTGCCCAATCTAATGCAATGTAAAATAATCGGCTCACTCAACCAAATACCTAAATGAAAAAATTATCAATTATTGTACCTAATTTAAGCCCTAAAAACCTGTCACAAGGGTTGAGTTCCCTTGCTAGTTTGAGCTTACTCTTGACTTCCATGAGTCCACTCTTAGCTAAAGCTGAAAATTTAGCACATACCCAAACCACACCCCAACTTCTAACCCAAGCCCCTAATTGTAACAATCCCCAAACTCAATCTGAAATGAATGCTTGTGAGGGATTACGTTGGCAAAAAGCAGATCGAGAGTTAAACCGAGTTTATCAATTAGTAATTTCCAAATTAGCAGGAGCAAGAGGTACAAAGTTAGTCAATGCCCAACAATCATGGGTTAAATTTCGAGATAGTGAATGCGATTTTTCGGGCAGTTTTGCCGAAGGCGGTACTATGCAACCGGGATTAGTTGCCGCCTGCCGTGCTAACATCACGCAGCAGAGAATAGCCGATCTAAATTCTTATCGTCAAGCCAAAATGCCAAGAGCTGTTGGCAACAATTACCGCGACTCAGATTATAAACTCAATCAAACTTACCAACGCTTAAAACAACGCTTATCCAACTCTCGTCAGAAAAAATTAGAAAAAGCAGAATCAACTTGGATAAAATTCCGAGATTCTGGGTGTGAATTTGAAGCCGTTAGCGCTGGTAATGTAAGTAAAAATACTTGTCTAGTTCGTACAACGGAACAGAGAATCAAACAGTTAGAAATACACCTCGAAACCAGTGATCTCTAATGGTAGGGTGCGTTATTAACGCACCCTATCGATTAACTTACTCTCCCGTAATGGAAAGTTCTTCAACCCAAACTCTTGGACAAATACCTCCTGGAGTCAATTCGGCCTCTTTCTCCAGAAAAATGATCGACTTTAAAACATCAAGAAAGTCTCCAGCAACAGTTGCAGACTCAATACTGATGCGTTCTCCCTGATTAACCATCCAACCATCAAAGGGCAGAGAGAAAGAACCTTGTAAGGCTTTCACTCCGGCATGAAGTGCCTGTAAATCATCAATGAAAATTACATTTTCCGCTGTTTCCAGGCTATATTCTTGCTCAGCCGCCACTCCAGAATAAACATGGTAAAAATGTGGACTAACGGTTACTTTAGCGCCAATATTTCCATGCCCCGTGGGATTTTGGTTCATCCGTTTCGCTGTACCGACGCTGTGCAGAAAATGACTCAGGACACCATTACGAATTAGCTCCACGCGGCGAGTTGGTGTACCTTCTCCATCAAACAAGGTTGATGCTACGTTATCAGGATGCCGCGCATCATCAGCCACACACAGGAAAGGCGAGGCAATTTCTGTCCCCAAAGAGTCGGGAGTAGAAAGACTTTGCTTATCCAGAATATTTTGAGCATTGAAAAGATTGGAAAAAGCCCCCAGCAAGCTCAAAAATGCCTCCGGCGAGAAGACGACTCGATATTTGCCTGACTTGACTTTTTCGTAATTTAAATGACTAATAGTTTTTTCGGCTGCTTCTTTCAAGCAACCCTGAACATCAAGGTCATTTAAACTATGGCTGATTCTAAACGCGCCACCACTACGAGGCTTTTTCCCTTCTTCTTCCGTCTTACTATAAAGATAGAGCGAGGCATAGGAACGAGCTTCTGTTCGCAGGGCGTCTTCGCTGTTCAGATAAAAGCGCTCCAAATCTCTTTGAGACATGCCGTTGTAAGGCACACCTTTAATTGCTGGATGAGCGTTCAGCAGTTCTTTTTCGGCTTGGATGAGGTTGTCAATTAATTGTGAGACGGGAGCCTGTGCTGTTTTTCCATTAGAGCTATCCTCAATCGGAACAGAGGCTTCAGGGCTAAAATCAGGCACATGTTCTTTTACCCCAAAAAAACTAGCTTCATAAGCTGTTTTTAAAGCTAATTCAAGTCCTTCGGAATTTACGTCTGTCGTGCTGGTAACTCCGACGGTATTCTCTTCATTCCAGACACGAACAATGACACTCGAACGATTAGAGGCTTTAACTTGTTTTGGCTCTCCGCCCTCGACTTGAACACTGGTTTCATCGACCGTTGAGCCATAGATATCAAATTTCTTGATACCTAATTTACTAGCACTATCTTTGGCTTGAGTTGCAATATCGTCAATCTTGGGCATAGTCAATTTTAGAGGTTGGATTTTGGATGATTTGATTTGAAATTTGGGAAATCCAAAATTGTTAACGTCCCCCGACAGTAATCGAATCAACCTTGATATGGGGCTGTCCTACCGTTACGTAAATACTGCCACTCACAGAACCACAGAAGCCAGCCGCTAATCCCAAGTCTTGAGAACACATAGAAATTTTATGCATAATTTCCGTGGCTTCTCCAATGAGAATGGCACCCTTTAGCGGTTTGGTAATCTTACCGTTTTCAATGAGGTAGGCTTCATCTACACCAAAGTTAAATTGCCCTGTCGCGCCTACACTACCACCGCCCATTTTCTTGCAGTAGATGCCTTTATCAATGGAGGCGAATAAGTCTTCGTTAGTGTAGTTTCCTGGCGCAATGTAGGTATTACGCATCCGAGAAGCGGCGGCAAACGTATAGTTCTGGCGACGCCCACTGCCTGTTCTGGGATGTCCAGTCCGTACAGAACCGGCGCGATCAGCGATAAAGTTTTTGAGAATGCCGTTTTCTATTAATAGAGTCCTTTGGGCCGGCATTCCTTCATCGTCCATGTCAATGGTGCCAAAGGCACTTTCAGAGCGTCCTTCATCCCAGGCGGTTAAGCTTTCATGAGCAATTTTTTCGCCTTTTTTATCAGCAAAGGGCGTGGTTTTTTTCTCAATTTGTGTGGTTTCTAGTAAGTGTCCGCAGGCTTCATGGAAAATTACCCCACCAAATTGATTGGCCATGATAATGGGATAAGTCCCGGATTCGACATAATCCGCATAGAGCATTTTCCCCGCGGATTCAGCGACATCTTCAGCCGTAGACTTATAGTCCCACGAGCGCAAAAATCCAGGGTCACTGGTATTGCCAGCACGTTGATTAATTGATGAGCGATTTGCACCATCCGCACACAACAAGCTATATCCTACCGATTGCGTCAGGCGAATATCACGGGCGAAGGTGCCATCACTGGAGGCGATTAACACTTCTTGCCAGTCGCGGAAATAGGTAGCGCGTCTCGATTGAACGTGACTGGCTTTGAGATTAAGCTGCTGGTTAGCATCTAAAAGCACTTCACCCATTTCGCGCATGGAGCTACATTGAGAAAGCCACGTATCTTTGCCTCTTTTGGTGGCGTAATCTCTGAGCAATTCCAGGTTAATTTCTGGGATATGGGCGTTCGGTGCCGGGAGTTGGAGTCCCTGAATGGAAAGGGCTTTTTCGAGGGCAGCTTTTAGGCCGGAAAAGGATAGATCGTTCGTGCTAACATAGCAATCCGCATGACCCCGAAACACTCTCACGCCAGCGCCTGTGGAGAGGCGGGGTGAGATGCTGGTGATGATATCATCTTCGGCTAAACAACTGATGTAGTTGACCCGCTCTAAGAAAAACTCCACAAAGTCAGCCCCAGCGGCACGTCCGACGCCCAAAAGCGTTGCCAGGGGGGCTTCCCAGCTTTCATCGAAGCGATTGGGTGTAGAAGTGTAGTGCAGGGTGGGGAGTTCTTTCGTCAACAGCAGGGGACTTGGATGCATGAGGAACCTCTTTTCGGTGCGATCGCGGTTTTTGTCAAGCAAGGGACTGGAAGGACTGGGGATATAGCTACAACCCAGAGTTTTAGTGTAGACACATTGACCCAAACTCTTGGGTTCCCACTCCCTATTCATCAATCCCCATTCTTCGTAAACTAATATTTACAATTATTTTCTAGTTTAACAAATCTCTGAGAGCTACCTCGACCAAGACGTTTATTTTTTCCTTAAAATCTTGTAATCATTAACACTTATTGTCTCTGAAATTATCTTGCTTAAGAACTATAAAATATTTCCCAAAAGCAGCCTTTCAATTTTAATTCCATACAGTCGAACTTCCATCCCTAATATCGTTTTATGAGTACAATGACAATGTTCTGGAATATTGTCATCAACCTATTGAATTAACATAGAAGTGTTCGTCTGATGGGAAAAAAGGTACCAATATTTCCCACAGTTCTGAGTTTTTTGTGTTGTATTTTTTCGGGTCAATGCCATGCGTTCGACACCACGCGATCGCGCCCAACTGCTCAATCAAACAGTGGTGGCGATCGCACCTCTGACATCGAACGCCAAAAACTCTTTCATCGACTGATGTAGCCCCACTTGTCTTTGATCATGACGGGGGCTAGCCCTTCCGAAAAACTTTTCGCATCCCTAAACTCTGTGGGAATAACGACTTTGCCTGTCTTATCAATGTAAACCCAAGACCAAAAAACAGGAACGTGCCCTTCATGATCGCCATATAACGCTACGGCTGCCAGCCCTTCGGAAAAGTTCGTTGCTCTACTAAACTTAGGCTGGATCGCCATTTTTCCTGTCTTGTCGATATAGCCGACACTACATTGACCAAAACTTGAACAAAGAACAGGTTCCTCAGTCCTATTTACGGCTAATAGTCCTTCAGAAAAAGTCAATCCACAAGTATCAGATTGTTGTTTGAGAAGCTTCCCGGTTTTATCAATACAGTGCGGCTTTTCCCCAATCCAAACTTTAGCTTGCCCTTGTTGAAAGCTTTCTGCTCTATCAAACTGGGGCTTAATAACGAATTTCCCGGTTTTGTTAATATAGCCACTTTTATTGCCGACGACGGCTACTGCGACGCCTTCAGAAAAGCTGCCTGAACCCTCAAATTTGGGTTGGATGATGAATTTCCCGGTTTTGTCAATATAACCACTCTTGTTGCCAATCCTGACTGCTGCGACGCCTTGAGAAAAGTTGGTTACAAACTCAAATTTGGGTTGGATGACAAATTTCCCGGTTTTGTCGATGTAGCCCCACTTTTTTTCGCCAACCTGGACTCCTGCGACGCCTTCGGAAAAGGTCTTAAAAGACCTGGCTTCATTCTCATAGGACTCGGAAATAGACTCAAATTGAGGTTGGATGACGAGTTTGCCCGTTTTGTCAATAAACCCCCATTTGTCGCCAATTTTGACAGCCGCTAACCCTTCGGAGAATCTGTGGGCATCATCAAACTGAGGTTGAATGACGAGTTTGCCGATTTGAGACGTTACGTTTTGTTTGCTATTAGATGTAACGGGCAATGCTCTAGAGGCATCCTGTGCGTCTAAAGGTTGGCTGCTAGAAGCAAACATCAAAACGCTGAGGCAAACTAAACAAAGGCTAACTGTCTTCATGGCAAGAGCAACTTCACAAGTCAAGATTCTTAGGCTTGTTCAAGTTAGTCAGCGATCGCCCGTAGAAAGTTCCTTTCCCTACTGCAAGTTAATAACCCGATTGCCCGTTTTGTCGATATAGCCCCACTGAAAACCCATTTGTACCACTGCCAGCCCTTCGGAAAAGGGATAAGCAAACGTAAACTGTGGCTTGATCGCTATTTTACCCGTCTTGTCCATATAGCCCTTGCCATTAGTTGAAGGGACTACTGCTAGCCCTTCGGAAAAGGAACCGACTTCGCCAAACTGCGGCTGGATGGCGATGTTTCCAGTCTTGTCGATGTAGCCATACTTATCGCCAATTTCTACCACGGCCAACCCCTCACAGAAGGGAAACGCACGATTATATTGTGCGGGGATGACTAAGTTGCCAGTCTGATCGATATAGCCTGACTTATTTCCAATTCGTACTGGTGCGACGCCTTCGGAAAAGTCAGAGGCAAAGTTAAATTGCGGCTGGATGGCGATGTTGCCAGTCTTGTCGATATAGCCATATTTATCGCCAATTTCTACTGCTGCCAGCCCTTGAGAAAAATGATAGGCTTCGTCAAACTTAGGCGGGATGACTAGGTTGCCAGTCTTGTCGATATAGCCCCATTGATTGCCAATTTGTACTGCCGCCAGCCCTTGAGAAAAGCGATAAGCTTGATCGAACTGGGGCTGGATAACTGTCTTGCCCGTTTTGTCGATCGCACCATATTTAGTGCCAATCTTGACGATTGCCAGTCCATCGGAAAACTCATAAGCATCATTAAACATCCGTTGGATGGCAATCTTGCCAGTCTTGTCGATATAACCCCACTGAGGACCGATCCATACGGCTGCGACGCCTTCGGAAAAGGAAAAAGCGTTGGTTAGCTTGATAACGATGTCCCTGGTTCTGTCATTCTGTAACGGCAAAGATGGCAGTGGTAATGAAAATCTGGGAGCATCGGGGGGTGATGGAGGGGGAGTTGCGAGGCTGGGATGGATTAGGGGTTGTATGGCGATCGCAAATACCATCGCGACTGCACCCACGATAAACCGAGCCAATACTCCTTTCCTCAACGTTTTGAATAGCATTAGATTCTGACGCCGTAATTGTTCTGACTGATGGCGGCTTTGACGTGAGCTACAGGGTTACTCGAATATAGCCAGCGTCAATTAGCACCATACCCGGTCGATATCCTCTCATCAACCTTCGGTCAATTAAAGCTAAGCGTCACTCCGGCTTTTTCTTGAATTAAGGAATGTTCTCACCACCATCGCCCCCTATGTTTCCACTGTCCTCACTGTCAGACATTTATGTCTCATGTAACATCCGACAAGCATAAGTTGACTAGAGACAATTACAAGCATAAAGTGACTATTATGGACAACTTATGGTTGTAGTGACAGACAATTAATTAGTCACTGTACAAAAAATAAAATGGGCGATACTGGATTTGAACCAGTGACCCCTTCCGTGTGAAGGAAGTGCGCTACCCCTGTGCTAATCGCCCGTAAGTAACCAATGTACCACAAGGGAGCGGCTTTTGTCATTGCGAGCGCGTGCAGTTGTTTTGCCTAAACTGCCCTTGCTGTACCCCAAATCCTTCAACTTGGTGTGCAAATGGGTGTCAAAAAGCGCAAAACTAGGACGTCAAAAGGCTGTCTCGCGACGGAGAATGACAAAGATCGGATAAGACTGAGATGGCGGTATCAGGGAAATGCCTAGCGCCATGCCGAAAAAATCGCTTACAGCGCATACTCGTGGGAGCCTTTTCGGCTATGGCAGCGATCGCAGTCCCTTGCAAGCAAAAACGGGTGCTTTAGCTTGCACCCGCTGGCGTTTGGTGTGAGGAACTGTGGTCTATCTGAACTTTGGAATTTGATGTCTTCATCATAGGAACTCATACCCATGAGCCACATGAGGAGAAAGTCATGAATTTAACTGTGACTTTTGTCATGGGCGATCGCTGGCTTTTGCTTGGCGGATTTACCTAAATGGAGAGATGAGCCAGACATCAAGAGAAATCTAAGATGCTAGTGATTTCCAAGCATCTCAGTCTTTTCTTCTACTGGTGATACCATGCTAAAACTGATTTGGTGTTTGACTAAGCCGCTGCGCGTTCTTGCAGGATTGGTATTTATATTAGTCGGTAGCATTCCTACCCTTCTAATTCCGGGGCTTGGGCTATTCCTTGGTCTGCCCTTCCTTTTGATAGGCTGGTGCTTGGTGATGAGTTGATGAGCTGCCTAAACCCAGCCAACAACACTTCTGATTTGTGAAACCGCCAGCTCTCGAGCACTGTGAGCCTTAGCTTTGATCAGAGCTGTGTCCGGTTGCTTGTACCAACGCTGCGATCGCTAGCGAATGCCAAGCTGTTGCAGGCACCCGTCGCCGCTAATAAATCGGGTGCCTTAACTTCCATAAGGTTTTTTTTAATGATAGTTACCTGAGCTGGCTTACTCTGGTTTCATCCAGCCTTTGATAGCCGCTTTTGCCACTTTGAGATACTTGTTTTCTAAGACAAACTCGTCAATTGCTGCTTCGCCAGTCGCTTGCAATGCACCAACAACACGTTTCTTGAACTTAGGAGTGGTTTCGTCATTGATGTGTTCAATCTTTTCAGCCTCTGTCGCACTGGGATTAGTCTGCTCTAGCTGCTGAAGCAGCTGTTGAATCTCTGCTGCTGCTTCAGCTAGCGTTTGCTTTTGCTCTGGTGCGTAGTTGTGTTGAATAGCTTGACCTTGCTGCCGACTGCCAGACTGAGCTGTGTCTACATAACTGCCAATGCTGATATTTGCGCCACGCTGGTCGTATTTTGACTGTTCTGCCATTAGCTTTGGAACCTCGCCTAACTGGTTTTGTAATTGATTAACTAAATAGAATAATCGATTAATTTCTTTATCTTTATCTTCTAGTCTGGCTTGATATTTTGGCTCTAATGCTTTTTCTGCAAATTCATAGCCCTGTAGAAAATCATTATAAATTTTGCCCTTATCTGTATCAGGAAGGACAGTGACCCTGATCAGAACAACGCCATCTCCTTTATTTTCAATACTCCGAATGGCTAGTGGAATACCTTCGTTTTCAACTTGTGTATTGTGAAATGAGTAAGCAAAAGCTTTCCAGTTAACCCCTTCATTGAAGATTAGGTCAACTGTGTCTAGCGAATCCTGAACGAGTTTTAGAAAATCTCCACGTACAAAGCTACCCATGTGCGGACGGCGTTCTTGCTGACCTCGCTTTAAGTAAACATAGTCACAAATCACGTCATCAAGCTTTGTAAATCTATTGATGTGCCAGTCTTCTATGCATACTCCAGTGAATATTGCCTGACTAAAGTTAGTATGCAAAGCACTGATTCTGCTTAGGTCTGCTTGACTAAGGTCTGCCCTACATAGATTTGCCTCGTTTAAATTTGCCTCCTCTAAGTTAGCTCCACTAAGGTTGGAGCCACTAAGATTCGTTTTACGGAAATAGGCTACTGGCCTATCTATAGAAGAGTCTTTAAGAAAGATAAAAACAAAATTATTTTCTGTTATTTCTATATCTGTAGGGTTTCTCTCACTGAGGCTTGCAGAGCTAAGGTTGGCTCGTCTGAGATTTGCTCCTTGTAAGATTGCCTGACTGAGGTTTGCACCACGCAAATCCACTTGGTTAAGGTCAGTTTCACGGAGGCCTGCTTTCTCAAGATTGACCCTACTAAGGTCAGGCTTAATGTCGCGACAACACTCCCGCCAACTATTCCAAGCCTTTGCTCCTTTTTTGAGTATTTCAAGATGCTCCTCATTTGCCATCTAGCGCTAACCCATCAGCTCAGCATCGCCCCAGGCTAACCACCCTTTCACTCATCCCCCGTGATCGCGATCGCACGCTAGGGCAGGTGTTTGCAGGGGCTAAACGCTGTTGTTTTTGCAGAAAATTCGATAGCACAAGTTAGCGCCAAGCAACAACAAAGGCAAACTGTGTTAATCTCCCTGTGGATATTCATTCCATAGCGAAGTCGTGATACGCAAACTCTGATGATTCCCATTCCCTAAAATCAAATGATCCAGGATGGGAATGCAGAGTAATTGCCCTGCCTGCAAAAGCTGTGTAGTCAGGTTAATATCTTCCGAACTCGGTTCCACACTTCCAGTAGGATGATTGTGAGCAATGATGACCCTTGTTGCTCCCTGTCGCAGCACCTCTCGGAAAATATCGCGGGGATTTGCCAATGTCTCCGTTGCCGTGCCAATCGTAATCACCTTAGTCCCCAACAACTGATTCTTCGCATCCAACAGCAACACTGCAAATCGTTCCTGAGTTTGCCACATCAAATCGTGACTGAGGGCAGCCGCTGCTGCTGTGGGGCTATCAATCACTGTACGTTGCGAAGGGCGAGACTGAAATGCCCGTTTCCCCAACTCAACAGCGGCTAGAATTGTTGTTGCCTTGGCTGGCCCCACACCGTGAAATTCCATCAACTCCTGAGGGTGGATGTCTCGCAACACCTCCATCGGATCGCGCTGGTTTTGGCCTAACTGCTGCAAAATGTATTGTCCCAAACCGATCGCAGAAAGCTTGCCTTTTCCTTGACCTGTACCTAACAAAATCGCTATTAGTTCCGCTGTTGTCAGATTTTTAGCTCCCTCCACCATTAATCGCTCACGAGGGCGCTCGCTGGTTGGAATATCGGCAATTCTGAGGCTATACGTCATAGATGCAGGCTCATGAAGACTCAAGGGTATTAATTTTAGTAATCCCTTTTCCAGACTTGAAACTGACATCGGCCTCAAAAATCCCCAGCCGTTAACAGTAGGTTTGTCCTCCCCATATGTGGCAATGATACAGATGAGATGGCTGTGACATCTTCATCAGGCTTATTTAAGCAATCACCTCAAAGCCAAGGAACTAAACACTAAGGCTGGGTTCGGCTGAGTCAAAGATATTGGCCGCTTTGATCATGTGATAAGTAATGAGTAGCTGCGTTAGGGCAAGAGGATAGCTTTGGAGCGTTTCCCCAGTTGTTCCTGTAACTTTACCAATATCTTGATTCCCTTCCAGACTACAGAATTGACCTAAATAGGGAATTTCATTACAGAGTAACCGTTCTAGCTCTTTGACCTGTTCGTCAGTCGCATGACCATCAATTTCGAGAACATCAACCGGCTTACCCATATCGCGATCGAGTTCTAAGCGAATCGCTGAACTGAGATGGGATTTGCTGGGATTGAGAATTCCCGTAAAGTCGGGGTGCGGGATAGTGGGTCTGAGTACCAGATGTACATTCAGCAATAAATCGCTCTGCTCCGATGTATCATCGTCAGGCGGATAAAAGCTGACGACAATGTCTGACCACTTGCGCTGAGGACGGATAAATTCTTCTGAGTCTGATTCACGCTTCCTCAATTGATCGAGAACCTGTTCTTCGGTATACCCCCGCTTACGTGTATCGCGCTTGATTTTCCACTGTGCCCGTAGAGATTCCGGCGGTGCTAAATAAACTTTGACATCAAAGCAATCCCGCGATTCACGAGTCGCATAACCCAGCAATCCCTCAACAATCACAAACTTGCTGGGCTTAATGTACTCCGGCGCATCAAACGAGCCGGTGCTGTGGTTGTAAATGGGCTTGAGAATGGGTTGTCCCTGGCGGAGCAGACTCAAGTGTTGCTCAATAATATCTAGATAGTTGCAGTCGGGGTGCAAGGCTGAAATTCCCAATTCAGCTCGCTGCTTGCGATCATAGCGGTGGTAATCATCCGTACAAATAACCGTGACTTGATCGGTGCCTAAAACTTGAGCAATTCCCCTCGTCAGAGTTGTTTTTCCGGCAGCGCTATCACCGACGATTCCAAGGATAATAGGACGACTAGTCATAGTTATTTTTACTGCTGGACTGGTTAGTGTAGTGGACTGGTGATTGTAAAATAATCCCACACTTACGATAGATTTTTGTAAGGTTCGGATTCACAACAATGTATCCAAAAACAGCTCAACACTTCACGCATCAGCGCCACCTTACGCTTCAGACTGTAACCGACAATATGTCAAGTGGCAGCATCTATAGGCATACTGAGAGAAGGAGAGCAGTTGCAACTACTCCTCCCCATCCTCTTAACGTTGACGAAGCATAAGCAACGATGAAACGTAAATCCAGGTTCACTCCCCCTAATGATAGGGATAGCTTCTCCACTTCTAAGCCTGCGAGTTCCATATTCACGCCCCTAGTACTTTTTGCTTTTGCGGCGATCTTTATACTAGGAGTTGGGGTGGGCATTGCTTTTAGCTCCACAGCGACGTTCAACCCAGAAAATGTGGCATCCCGCGAAGTCATTGACCGCAGTGTACCGAACGCTGAACTCTGTGTTCAATATGGTGCCAGCTCGATCGTTACGGATATGCGTGTGTTTGTGACACTCAATCCCTTTAATGTCTTTGTTACCCAGCCGACCATGCGGCCTGGGTGTGTACTACGTCAGAATAACTGGTCAATCTTGGAGCAGAAGAACTTGGTAACCTCCGATCAGGTGCGTGACTGCAAACGACGGATGAATACCTTTGGCTTCACCGGCGACCTAAATAGCAAACCTGAAATCGAGTGCATCTATCAAAACGAGGCAGCCGGTAACCTCTTCCTGAATCAGCCAGGGAGTGTTGGGCCAAAATCAGAAACGAATAATTTCTAAATTGCCAATCAAGCGACCTCAACAGAGCTATGGTCTTCTAGATTCAGGTAGTTTACTCCTTTAAATCTACCCCAGCCAATCCCGCTGATTAAATCAATCAAGTGTATTGCCATATCACCCAATTGGATAATCCGATCAGGTGAAGCCTGAGAATTTTGGGAAACTTATGATCACGGAAGATTTCATCAGAAGGCAACCCCACAGGCTTGACTCCAGTGGGGTTTTTTATAGCGAAAAAATAGAAGCAGCGACGCGTTTCAGGGATAACTACGGTTCTTCTACATAGGATTGCTGTTCTTCGTAAACTGCTGATCTCTGTGTTAACTCCACAATCAAAGTGCAAACGCTCCTGGCTCCTCGGTACAATTAGCAATTGACATTCTCCCCTGTTAACTGTAAAAACCTACTCGCGGACGCGGCTTACCTCTCCCGTTATAGCCCTCTGAGGACGAGAGCGGGAGTCTCCTGCCGCGAAGAAAAGATGACTCCAAAAGCCCGTAAACAATTTGCACAACATTGGCTACGCAGCGAGGAGGCGCTCAACAAAATTGTTGCAGCCGCTCAGTTGCAAAAGAGCGATGGCCCAAACCGGAGCTTTAGTGAGGACAGCGCCAAAGGCAATCGCATCCTGGAAATTGGCCCCGGCACTGGCATTCTCACCCGTCGCTTATTGCCGGAAGCTCAATCTGTGGTCGCCGTGGAGATTGACCGCGACTTGTGCAAGCTTTTAGTCCAAAAGTTGAGGTCGTTTGATAACTTTTTGCTGCTGCAAGGCGACTTTCTTACCCTCGACTTAGATGCACAGCTAGCCTCCTTCCCCGCCTTTCAGAACCCCAAGAAAGTTGTTGCCAATATTCCGTACAACATTACTGGCCCCATTTTAGAGAAGCTACTGGGTACCATTTCTCAACCAGCCGCTGACCCCTTTGATTTAATCGTCCTCTTGGTGCAAAAAGAGGTCGCCGAACGGTTGTATGCAAAGCCCAGTTCGAGAGCCTTCGGTGCACTGTCAGTACGGGTGCAGTATTTAGCCGAGTGTGAATTAATCTGTGAGGTACCAGCAAAAGCCTTCTCCCCTCCCCCCAAAGTTGATTCTGCCGTCGTGCGGTTGCGTCCACGAATGGTGGAACCCCCAGCCACTGACCCCAAATGGTTAGAGACATTGCTGAAACTGGGCTTTTCTAGCAAGCGGAAAATGTTGCGAAATAATTTGAAATCGGTAGTAGAGAGTGATCACCTTACCCAGTTGCTGGAACAATTAGATGTTAACCCCCAAGCTCGCGCAGAAGACCTGAGCGTGCAACAGTGGGTTGCTTTGAGTAACTTGTTAACCGATTTTAGACCGGGAATGTCAGACCCAATCTAAAATCCCAAATCCTTGCATCCAAAATCGAGTAATGCGCTCCTACTCTCTAATTGCCCCAGCCAAAATCAATCTGTATTTGGAAATTCTAGGCGATCGCCCTGATGGATATCACGAGTTGGCGATGATTCTTCAGAGTATTGAGTTAGCCGACCAAATTGAAGTCCGTGCGATCGGCACCGATACCATCCTCATCCACTGCGACCATCCCCAAGTGCCGAGTGACTCAAGCAACCTCGCCTACCGAGCCGTAGAATTGATGGCTAAGGTATTTCCCGATGTCTTCGCTAAGTTTGGTGGTGTGGAAATTACCATCAAAAAACATATTCCTGTAGCGGCTGGACTGGCGGGAGGTTCGACCAATGCTGCCGCTGTTTTAGTGGGAGTCGATATGATGTGGCAGTTGGGACTCACGCAGCCGGAATTACAAGACTTAGCCGCACAGCTTGGCTCAGATGTTCCCTTTTGTTTGGCAGGGGGCACAGCGCTGGCGACAGGTCGAGGTGAGCAACTTAATTCGCTATCGGCTCTCGATTCTCTTTATGTTGTCTTAGCGAAAGACCGTAACCTCATGATTTCGACCCCGTGGGCTTACAAAGCTTATCGCTCTGAGTTTGGTCATACATATGTGCGCGATACACAGAGTTTGGAATCCCGTGCCCATCGAGTTCATTCGGGGCCAATGGTTAACGCGATTCGCCACAAAGATGGCTCAGAAATTGGTCGGTTGCTGCACAATGATTTAGAAAAAGTGGTGCTGCCCACCACTCCGCAAGTGGCACAACTGAGGGAAGCGTTTCAAAGTAGCGGTGCTTTAGGAACCATGATGTCTGGATCGGGGCCAACTGTATTTGCGTTGTGCGAGTCAGAGGCTCACGCGCAGGAGATTCGGCAAAGAGTCAGGGGCATGATTCCCAACCCCGATGTGGATTTCTGGGTGACACGGTTTTCTACTCGGGGCATTCAGATTGTCTCGTCCGTCAGTTGAAGGTTGAAGGTTAACAAGCTTGCAGGTTAAAAGCTGTCTGCCCAGGCGTGTGGCGACACCTAATTAGGGGAAGTTCCAAGGTTCCAGCGCTTCGCTATCGCCTAGCGCTGCTGCTTACAGCAGATCGCATCCTTTTAGTGGGTGCGGCGCTTTGCTGTTGGAATTCTACAATCGATTGACATTTAAGCAAATGCTTATGTATTCTAATAACAGTTAAGCATTTGCTTAAGTATTGAGTTTCTCTGTATGAGTAGACCTGCCGCTAGTGCTGATATTTTTCAGGCGATCGCAGATCCAACCCGACGCGCTCTCCTGGATCGGCTACGCGACGGCGAACAATCGGTGAAGCAGCTTGCTGAACCCTTTGAGATGTCAATGCCAGCCATTTCCCAGCACTTGCATATCCTTTGTGATGCGGGTTTAGTCACCCAGCGCAAAGTAGGACGCCAGCGCCTCTATCAGCTTAATCCTGAGCCTCTCAAGGAAGTATCCGACTGGGTGAATCCTTATGAGCAGTTCTGGCAAGAGAAACTCGATGCTCTTGGCAAGTATTTGGAGGAAAATCCATGCTCAGAGACTTAAAGCTAGATGTCTTTTACCCCTATTCTCCCGAAAGGGTTTGGCAGGCGATTACAAACCGACGTGTGTTGGCACAATGGTTGATGGAGAACGACTTTGAGCCACGAGTTGGACATAAATTCCGGTTTGAGCCTCAGCCACACCAAGGAGTGAATGAAGCCATCCACTGCGAGGTTATTGAACTCGATGAACCCAGGAGTCTTTCCTATACTTGGCGGGGGGGGTTGATGGGGAAGCCAACAATTGTGACGTGGAGACTGGTACCGATGGCAGGGGGTACACAGCTTCAGCTTGAACATAAGGGTTTTGAGAGTCATGCAATTGCCTCCGTCACGGCTGTGCGATCGCTCGCATCAAGTCTGCTAACGCATCATGAGCAGACATGGCTAGACAACTCTATGCCTAAGGCATTTATGGACACTCGAATGCCAGAGCCAATTGAGCCAAAAATGTCATTTTCTAGAGGATATGGAAGAGTCGAGAGCTTTGATACTGTTACTCTCAACTTTTATGTCAATGGGGGTTGGCACGCTGTCCTGAACAAAAGACTCCAGAATCTGTTGAGCGATCGTACTCAACAAATAAGTGTTCGTAGTCCGGCTTAAGGGCAAGGAAGTGAATGATGTCTAGCCTAGAATCACTCTTATTAGCGGGCGTACCTGTTTTAGTTCGTCCGCCTGCCAACCCCAGCTTAAGCACCCCACTCATCATTCTGTGGCACGGTGCCGGTATACCGGGTAGCAAGGAGATGCTGGCAGAAATATTACCGCTTGAAGAGGTGCAAGCTTGGAAAGCCTATCTCGGACTGCCACTGTTTGGAAAGCGTCTGCCAGTTGGCGGTACTGATGAGATGACGCGGCGACAGCTAGAAGACTACGTGTTACAGGCGCTGCTTCCTACTGTCGAACAAGCCATGCAAGAGTTACCGGATGTTGTTCGTGCATTGCAAGCGCGATTTAGCATCGATGACAGGGAAGGGATTGGTTTGTTTGGTTTCTCGGTTGGTGGTATCGCCGCATTACTCACCTTACTGGAAAGTCCTTTGCCAATTACTACAGCTGTGCTAGCTGGCGTTACCAAAGACCTTGCATCGGCTGTGAACAACTATGAACGTATAGTTCAGGCAGCATATCCTACGCTCAAAGAGCAATATCCTTGGGTAGAGAAGCGCTATCGCTGGAGTGCCGAGTCACAAGTGGCTAAACAACGCTTAGACTTTCTTTCTCGTGCTTCAAACTTGCAAAAGCACCAACCAATGCCTGCTGTTTTGTTTGTACATGGTTCACAGGACGAGATATTTCCTGCTAGTGAAGTAGAGGAATTGTATACGACTCTTGCACCGTATTATGAGCAAGCTGCTCAGTCGAAGCGTTTGTCTATGCGAACTTTTGAGCATCTGAAGCATAACATCGATCTGGAAGCCGCCAAAAATTCTCCGGATATGCAACAGGATATCGCTGAACTTCAACGGATTGTATCAGCATGGTTTAGTCAACATTTAATTTCCTGAGATATTGACTTTTAGAAAGTGATGTTTAAAAAACTTTAAAGGCATCAATATGTTGAAGCTTTATCATATCCCTCTGTCTGCAAACTCTCGTCGGGTCTGGATTACCCTCCTGGAAAAAAGTCTTTCTTTTGAGGAAGTTATACTTAAATTAGATGGCGATCAATATCAAGAAGAGTTTCTGAAACTTAATCCCTTTCACCATATTCCTGTTTTAGTCGATGATGACTTTAGGGTAGTCGAATCTTTGGCTATTCTTGACTACTTGGAAGCCAAGTACCCTACGCCATCACTTATGCCTACTGATGCCAAAGCAATCGCAACTGTACGCATGGTGGAACTCGTCACAATTAATGAACTCTTGCCTCCCACGATTCGGTTGACGAGTCAGGCGCTGGGTGTATTGGAAAATGAAGCCGAAAAGTTGGAGAAGGCTCATCAGAAAGTTCTCTCGGTACTGACTTTCTTTGAAAGCTTACTCGGTGATTCTCCCTATTTTGGTAGCGAATTCCTAACCCTGGGTGATATTGCTGCTGGAACAGTCGTGCCTCAGCTTCCAAGTATGGGTGTATCGCTGGATGACTATCCAAAAATTCAGGCTTGGTCTGAGCGTTTAATGGCGCGTGATTCGTGGCAAAAAACGCAGCCGAGTCCGGAAGCGATCGCCGCGTCTCTGCCTCAAATTAAAGCGCTCATGAAAGCGTATCTGATGTAGACTCACATCTTGCACCATCCCCCTAAGCCGCCTGAAAAAGGGCGAAACACTTGATATATTAAGTTTAAAAAAGTTATTTTAACGGCTGACTCAATTTTTGAAAAACAATTTTAAAATCTAATTTTCGCCAAAAAAATCGGATTATTGACGATTATCCAGATTTTACTGAAAATAATTTCCCTTGAGAGGAAAATATTGAGACAAGCCCTTGCGGAAAAGCATTGTTGGCTAGTGTTGTAATCTTTAATATATCCGGTTTGTTTAAAAGTCATTTGAATCAGATTAGTTGTGCTTAATTGATAAACATTAATTAAGCATTGTTCGTTTTGGATAGGGGACATTTGCCATAAAAATATAATTTCTTTACAGGATAATCCAGGAATTCCTATGGCAGCACTAATTTCCATTGTGATAACGGTGTATAACCGAGAGCGTTACCTTAAGGCTGCAATTGAGAGTGTTCTCTCACAAACGCTAGGAGATTTTGAGCTATTGGTGTGGGATGATGGCTCTAGCGATCGCTCCCTTAGGATTGCCCAGGAATATGCCTGCAAGGACAGCCGTGTCCGGGTGGTGGCGGCAGAACATCAAGGACGAGTGCGATCGCTCAAAGATGCGATCGCGCAAACGACAGGAACCTACCTCGGTCTAGTAGACAGCGATGACTTACTAGCACCCACAACGCTCTACGAAACAGCCCGTGTACTCAATGCCCAGCCAGACGTAGGCTTAGTCTACAGCGATTATTTGGTTATTGATGCCAACGGCACCGTTGCAGGTTACGGAACTCGCTGCCAAATTCCGTATTCCAAGGAAGGACTGTTACGTAAGTTCATGACCTTCCACTTTCGATTGATGCGCCGTTCGGCCTTCGAGCAAGCAGGCGGTATTGACGACTCTTTACAAGCTGCGGAAGATTACGACTTGTGCCTGCGGCTTTCTGAGGTGACGAAAGTAAGGCGTGTGCAAAAGCCACTGTACTACTACCGCAATCACCTAGAGAACATCACTCACCAACAGCAAATCGAACTCAGCGTTGGTGCGCGTGAGGCAGTAGCACGGGCACTTGAACGCCGAGGACTCACTATTCCATGCACAGTACCCATTGGTCAGTTCTCCTGGAATCCTGGGGAGAGCTTAGTTGGGACAAAAAAGGGTAACAGAACAACCCAATTGCTGAGTCTGGGCTTTACCAGACAAGGCTTTTCCAGAAGAATCAGTCCGCTACTCGTCACTCTTTCCTTAATGGGAGCGATCGCACTCAAGCCAGCACAAGCACAACTCATTACCCCAGCTTCTGATGGAACTGGCACCGTCGTCACCCCCAATGATAACCGTTTCGACATCACGGGGGGAACAACGAGTGGTGCCAATCTGTTTCACAGCTTTACTCAATTTGGCGTCGAGCAAAACCAGACTGCTAACTTTATCTCAAATCCTTCGATTCAAAACATCCTCGGGCGCGTTAACGGTGGAAATCCCTCAATTATCAATGGTCTGATTCAAGTGACGGGGGGGAATTCCAATCTCTTTTTAATGAACCCAGCTGGCATTCTTTTCGGCCCAGGAGCCAGCTTAAACGTACCCGCTTCATTCACGGCGACGACAGCAACTGGCATTGGTTTTAACAATGGGTGGTTTAATGCCTTTGGCTCGAATGACTATAGCCAATTAGTTGGCACGCCTAGCTTGTTTGCTTTCAATAGCAGCAATACAGGTGACTTGGTTAATCAGGGGCAATTAGCGGTGGGTGCCGGGCAGAATCTTGCACTTGTGGGCAGTACTGTTGTTAACCAGGGGACTCTGACCTCACCTGGGGGTAATATCACGATCGCAGCAGTACCCGAACAGAACTTACTTCGCATCTCTCAAGAAGGAAGTCTTTTGAGTTTGGAGATTCAGCCGATAGGGGCACCAAACTCCGGGACTCTACCGAGTAACTTTTCACCGTTATCCCTACCTGAGTTACTCACGGGCGGTTCTCAACCTGCTACGGCAATGGTTTCCGGCACGATTGACACCTCTTCAACGCAAACCGGTGGCAATGTACAGGTTGTGGCGAACAACATCAAGCTTTCGAGCGCAAACATCAATGCATCTGGCACGAATGGGGGTGGGACAGTACGGATTGGGGGTGATTATCAAGGCAAGGGTAATCTACCCAATGCGTCTCGTACCGTTGTGAGTAGTGACTCTGCGATCGCAGCCGATAGTCTCTTAGATGGCAATGGCGGTCGAGTCATTATTTGGTCTGATAATAACACCAGCTTCTCTGGTCAGATTAGTGTTCGTGGCGGTTCTAGAAGTGGTGATGGTGGCTTTGTTGAGATATCGAGTAAAAACTCTTTAAACTATGCAGGAAAGGTCGATGCTCTAGCCCCTTTTGGGAATGCCGGGACGCTATTACTTGACCCAACCAACATCGAAATCGTAGCCACAGGTGGTAATGCAACATTAGATAATGTCAATAACTTTGATGACCCTGATCTCCCTGGCGGTACGCGAGTAGATGTCACCGTTCTTAATAATGCAACGGCTAACGTCATCCTGCAAGCAACTAATAACATTATCTTTAGTGCGGAAGTCAGCATTACTAGACCCAATATTGGAATCACCGCCCAAGCTGGCAACAATATTACAGTCAACCAACCCATCACCACAAATGGCGGTAATCTTGTCTTCAGAGCGAATGATAATACTGCCAACACAGCAACGGGTGCGGGCAGAGTATTCATTAATGCACCCATTGATACAAATGGAGGTAACTTTAGCAGTAGTGGTGTTAACTTCACAAGTACTGGATTTGATATCAATACAAACGGATTCTTCGGTAGTAATAGTGGAGCTATCAACATCACCAGCAGTGATTCTATTAATACGGGAAATCTTAATTCCTCTGCATTAAATCCTGAAGGTTCTGCTACAGCTGGTGATGTAGAGCTAACAGCTGGAGGCAGTATCACAACGGGTATACTTAATTCTTCTGCATCTGCTGCTTTTGGTGCGGCTACAGCGGGTCGCGTACAGCTAACAGCTGGAGGTAGTATCACAACGGGCGCACTTAATTCTTCTGCATCTGCTGATGCTGGGGCTACAGCGGGTCGCGTACAGCTAACAGCTATAAACAATATCACAACGGGTGCTATTAATACTTCAGGTTCTGGTTCTGGCTCCGGAAGAATCTCTTCAGGGGGAGCGGTTACCTTAAATAGTACTGGAGGAAGTATCCAAACGGATGCCATTGATTCCTTTTTTAACGGCAGCAACGCTTACGGTTCAGAAGGAGGTTTAGTTAACTTAACGGCGCTTGGTGATATCACAACGGGTGCGATTAATGCTTCTTCTTTAAACTCTTCTGGAGGAAGTATTGGAGGGGCAATATCTAGAGCGGGTTCGGTTAATTTAAGTGGACGAAACATCACATTTGACAGCATATTCACCCAAGGTTTTTCTAGTGCAACTGACGGGCCGATGAATGTCAGAGGTGGTGATGTCCAAATTGTTGCGAACGGAGTTGTCAGAGGAACTGGAACAATTAGTGCTATTTTTAATGATTTTGTTCCTCCCGGCACTACCCTATCAACCCAAACAACTGGCCCAGGAATTCCTCAGTTAAGCTCCGTTTCAATTCAACACGATGGCGGACCGAATAACGTTGACTTTACGGTGGGGGCAGGGTCGCCTGTCAATGGTATAGTTGGCTCGATTATTGCTAACACCAACACACTAACAACAGGCTCATTTCCAGTCTTAGCCAATGGTGGTACTGCTGCCGGAACTGGGAACGGAATTACGCTGATTTCCGTTAACACTCCACCCACTCTGACCGCAAACACTCAACTTGTGGGAACACAACCCAATCAACCTGTTACCTTCAGGTTTGGGGATTTAAATCCGGTTGAGGGTGATGTTAATAACGATAACACTACGGTTCAAATTACCTCGATTACAGGAACCTTAACGAGAAATGGTGTACCACTAACAGCAGGAGACATTGTTGCAGCTGATGATATTTTGGTTTACACCCCGCCTGCAAATACTACGGGTCAGGTTGTTGCCTTTACGATTAGATCGAGCGATCGCGTTTCCTTCTCCACTCCGCAACAGATAGGAATCAACGTTACTCCCACGCCAACCCCAACCCCAACCATCACCCCACCTCCAACACCAACCCCAACACCAACCCCAACACCAACCCCAACACCAACACCAACCCCAATACTAGGAAATCCGCTTCCAGAGCAAATTTCCCCACCACAACCGTTGCTAACGGTAACCCTACCCCCGGTTGAAATTGACCCAGTTGTGGCACAAATCGAAAGATCCTTAACCAATCAATTCAAGGAGTATTTAGGGTTACCGATTGAAATACCGATTAGATCCCTCGATCAAGAACGTGAGATTCTCAACCAAATCGAGAGGGCAACGGGGATTAAGCCAGCGATGGTTTATGTGACATTTGTACCCCCAACTCTGGGCGCGACTTCAGCCGGTACCCCACGCCCAGAAAATCCTCTCCCCCAAGACAGCGACGAACTGGAACTGGTTGTTGTGACAGCCAAAGAGCCACCCATTCGCAAACGGGTAATCGGTGCAACCAGGGCGCAAGTCCTGAAAAGGGCTGGAGAATTCCGCAGCAAAGTGACCGATTCCAGAAACCGTAGTGGCTACCTCGCTCCAAGTCAACAATTGTACCAGTGGTTAATGGCTCCCTTAGAGCCGAGTTTACAAGAACGACAAATTAACAATCTGGTGTTCCTGATGGATACTGGCTTACGTTCTTTGCCGGTTGCCGCGCTCCACGACGGGAAAGGATTTTTGATTGAGCGCTATAGTGTCGGCTTGATGCCGAGTCTCAGCCTCACCGATACCCTGTACAAAGACATCAAAAATGCCCAGGTTCTGGCGATGGGAGCCAAGACATTTAAAGACCAAAACCCCTTACCCGCCGTACCCACGGAAGTGTCAGCGATCGCCGGGAGGTTATGGCAAGGCAAGTCTTTCCTCGATAGTGGCTTTACCCTGGGTAATTTAAAGGCGGCACGACAGCAACAACCGTTTGGCATTATCCACCTAGCGACTCATGGCGATTTCAAACCGGGCGCTCCGAGTAACTCCTATATTCAATTGTGGGGTGACCAAAAATTGCGCCTCGACCAAATGCGGCAACTCGGTTGGAATAACCCACCCGTAGAGCTTTTAGTTCTGAGTGCTTGTCGCACGGCTTTGGGAGATCAGCAGGCGGAGTTGGGTTTTGCAGGGTTTGCGGTATTGGCAGGGGTTAAGTCAGCGATGGCAAGTCTGTGGTACGTTAGCGACCAAGGGACATTGGGGTTGATGACGGACTTTTACCAGCAGTTGAACAGTGCCCCAATTAAAGCGGAAGCGCTGAGGCAGGCTCAATTGTCGATGATTAAAGGAGAGGTGCGCTTGGAGGATGGTAAACTCCGTACTCCTAGTGTGGAGATTCCCTTGCCGCCAGAGTTGGTGGAACTGGGAAATCAAACGTTGGAGCATCCCTATTATTGGTCTGCTTTCACGATGATTGGCAATCCTTGGTAATAGACATCTCTGATCGGATTGGCTAAGTAGGTTAGCATTAATATTTGTCGTTGAGGCAAGGCAGAAGGCAGAAGGCAGAAGGCAGAAGGAAAAAGGCAGTTTGCGTAGCATGGCCGCTAGGGCATAGGGAAGAGTGTTTTCTGCTCTTAACATTTGTTGAGATACCTGCGTTTATTGATTCCTATCTACTGCTCAAACCTGATGCAGGTGATTCACTAATTCCTCGTAATATTCTGCCGTTTCATCCGGTAAATAATTTGTTCTTTGCAGCATTCGATCGCGCAAGCAATATGAATTCGTAATCTGAATACGGCTGAGAAAATCTAAATCGTGGGAAATTACCCAAAGTCCACCGTGATATTCATTCACCGCTTGCACCATCTGCTCCACTGTGGGAATATCCAGATTGTTCGTCGGTTCATCCAGAATCAGCAAATCAATTTTGGAAATTCCCAGCATTGCTAGTGCCAATCTCGCTAATTCCCCTCCACTCAACACCGATGCCGATTTATAAACATCATCATTGAAGAAGAGAAAATGTCCAAGCTGCTGTCGGATAAGTTGATACTCTAGGTCTGGATTTGCGGCTTGTATATTCTCTACAATTGTGAAATCTCGATTCACCAATTCATAGGTTTGATCGAGATACACGACATTCATAGTTCGAGAAACCGATACCTCACCCGATTCCAGAAAGGCGTGTGTTCCTTCCCTGTTGAGAATTGCTTTTGCCAAGCTAGATTTACCGGAACCATTTGCCCCAGCGATCGCAACTCGCTCCCCAGAAGCCAGATGAAACTTAATGTTCTCGATCAACAGGCGATTAGCAACCCAGAGATTCGCCCCCTGAATTTCAATTAGATTTTTGTGCTTTTGACTAGTTTGTTCAAGCTGAATACTTGTTGCTTTATTCGTTCTAACTTTCGTCTCGACCACTTTTTGATCGGCATCTGAAATAGCTGCCTCATGTTTCTGCTTCAGTTTTCCAGCCGTCACTTCAGCTTTTCGCCTTAATCCTCCGGCTGCCATTTTGTCAATACTGCCACTCAAAAATTTTTGGCGACCATTTCTCCGAGATTGGGCGGCGCGTTGCTGCTCTTGCATGGCAGCAGCTTTGGCACGTTTGAACTCTTTTTTAGCAACTTCGTGCGAGCGCAATCTTGCCTCTAATTCTGCCTGTTTCTGCTCTCGATATAATGAGAAATTCCCACCGTATACACTCACTCCATTAGGCGTCAGTTCCCAAGTCGTATCAACAACGCGATCGAGAAAGAAAGGCTTGTGAGAAACAATCACAAACGCACCATCGAACTGCTTGAGAAATTGCGACAGTTCCTCCAGTGCCAGATAATCCATATGATTAGTCGGTTCATCCAGCAGCAGGACATTGGGTTGTTGGGACAAACCGATCGCTAAAAATAGCTTCGTTAGTTCGCCACCGCTTAAAGAAGCGATCGCATTAGACAAATCCAGCATTGTGTTGAACTGCGTCTCCAGAATATCGCTAATTTTCCACCACTCATCAGAGATGGAAAAAAGGAAATTTTGCACCGTATCCGCTTTGATTTGCTGTCGAATCGTGCTGATTTGAGGTAAAGAGTAGATCGATGCATTGCGCCAAACAGAACCGGTACTAGGCTCGATTTGTCCTGCCAGAATTTGCAGCAGCGTCGATTTACCAACTCCATTCGCACCGACAAGCGCCACGCGCTCGCCTACAGCAAGGCTTAATTGCACATTTTTGAATAGCGTGCGATCGGGCGGAAGTTCATACGTCAAGCCGTCAGCCAACACATAGGGCTGTTGTGGCATATTGACCACCTCAAAGTTATGAATTGTTGAAAAGGCTCAGACAGGAATTGCTGGCAGCAGAACGTTATCTTGTGTTCGGTGCGTCACTGCTGCAATCCTGTAAAAGATTTAGATTAGCTTTTGTTGTAGCGTCGTTACTTCATTTCTGGATTTTAGATCGAGGAATCCGTATTACATGATATACTACATTAAAGAATTTGACAATTCCTTTCGCGGTCAAATCGTGTATTCACTCAACTAGGCGCAAATCACTAAGACTAAAGTACGTTGCACAGTAGGGAGTAGGCTTCACCCCATCAGTTCACCTGATTGGGTGAACATCTTAGTGAACGTAAGATGGGACAGTAGGTAAACTAACTGTTTTTTCGAGAGGGCGTTTTCAATATTCATTAGATATATATATGGTTTGGAAAGGCGATCGCCCCGAAGATGAACAAGCTGCCCAACGAGCGGGTGTACGCTTTCAATGGGCATGGGATTGGACCTGTGCAACATCAAGAAGTGATCGTCCCTTAGCTGTCTTATTGCTATGTGAACAAATCTATGATTCAGATGGAACTCGTAACGCTTGTGTAAAAGCCGTGCAATTCTCTGCAACTATTGAAACCACCCCTCAGACAGCGTTAATTGATGAATCCGTAAGCATCCGCTTGCTGGGTTTTCAACCCAACAAATCTGTGACACTACGAGCAACAATGCCAGATGACTTGGGGCGGGTGTGGAGCGCTTATGCTACGTTCAAACCGGATGACGAGGGCAACGTTGATTTGAGTTCAATGCCTCCAGATTCCGGAAGCTATAGTGGCATTGACTCGATGGGTTTATTTTGGTCAATGACTCTGGAAGATACCGCTGGTGCATTGCCAATGTTTATCAAAACAGGGGTTGCGCCGACTACGGTATCTCTAATTGCTGAAGTAGATGGCAATACGGTTGCTACTGCTAGTCTAGAGCGATTATTTGTGGCAGCAGATGTTTCCGATACGTCAGTGCGGCAAGAGGGATTGGTAGGAGAGTTGTTCGCACCTCCAGGGGATAACCTTCCTGCTGTACTTGTTGTGACTGGCTCAGATGGGGGATTCGGATGGGCAGGAACCGTCGCACCGCTACTAGCTTCTCACGGCTATGCAGCGCTGGCTTTAGCCTATTTCGACTATCAGGGAATGGAAGGGCTGCCGACGAGTTTAATGGAAATTCCCCTAGAGTATTTTGAGCGTGCGATCGCCTGGATGGGCAAGCAGCCGCAAGTGAATAGGGAGCAACTCGCCGTTGTTGGCATCTCCAGGGGCGGTGAATTAGCACTGTTGTTGGGGTCAACTTTCCCTGAGATCAAGTCCGTTGTTGCTTATGTTCCTAGTGGAGTTGTGTGGCAGAGTTTCACAATTGGCGCATCGGATGCGCCACGCTCCTCATGGACTTATCAAGGCAAGCCTGTGCCGTTTGTTCCTTTCCCAGAAGGGGCTAGCTTCACGATGGATGGAAAGACTCAACCACGGCAGATTCGCGAGGTAGCGCTAAAGAATCAATCCGCCGTAGCAGCAGCAATGATTCCAGTGGAGAAGATTAATGGATCAGTAATGTTGATTTCTGGTACAGCCGATTTTATCTGGCCTTCGGATGTCTTATCTGAGATGGTGGTGAATCGTCTAATGGAACACCAGCATCTTTATCCTGTAAAGCATCTGTGTTATCAGGATGTTGGTCATGGGTTTAGTGTACCTTACCTACCAATGGCACTAATCGGGGGTGGCAATCCTCAAGAGAACGCAATAGCTGGGGCGGAGGCTTGGTCAGAGATGTTGGATTTTCTGGCACAGCCGCAGAGAATAGGGACAACCCCACGCTAATTTATGAGATAAAAGTAACTGACTCCGATGAACTATGGTAACGCATCGATTCATCAATACAAATGGCATCAAGATGCACATTGCTGAACAAGGTGAGGGTCCGTTAGTCGTCTTGTGCCACGGCTTCCCAGAATGTTGATATTCCTGGCGGCACCAACTAAAAGCGCTCTCGGAGGCAGGTTACCATGTCGTAGCACCAGACCAACGGGGTTATGGTAAAACCGATCAACCTGAAGCGATTGAAGCCTACAACATTCTCGAATTAACAGCGGATATTGTTGGTCTTGTTGATGCCCTCAACGAAGAATATGCGGTCATCGTTGGTCATGACTGGGGGGCTGTCGTTGCCCGATATTGCTCCCTGTTAAGACCAGATATTTTCTCTGCCACCGTTTTGCTCAGTATCCCTTACAAGCCAAGAGCTTGGACTTCCATCCGTCCTACACAGGCACTCAAACGCATGGCTGGCGAGAACCAGCAGTTTTACCAACTGTACTTTCAGGAGCAAGGGTTAGCTGAGGCGGAACTCGAAGCGGATGTCCGCAAGACGATAAGCATGTTGCTCTACTCCGGCTCGGGAGACGCACCACCCCAGAAGCGATTGCGCCCCCTGTTCAGTAAATCCGAGAAGTTTCTTGACACTGGCACGCTGCCAGAGACGCTTCCTGCTTGGTTAACCGAACAAGACATCGACTTTTTCACAGACGAGTTTCAACGGACAGGTTTTCGAGGCGGACTGAATTGGTACCGGAACTCTGACCGGAACTGGGAACTGACGGCTTTTCTGAGTGGCGCAAAGCTGCACCAGCCTGCACTGTTTGTGGCAGGGGAGGAAGACGGGGTAATTGCGATGAACCGAAACGCTTTCGATGCAATGGGGGAAACAGTGCCGAACTTGAAGAAGAAGGTTTTGTTGCCAGGTGCCGGACACTGGATTCAACAGGAGCGCCCAACCGAGGTCAATCAATTGCTCACTGAGTTTTTGGTTGGTCTAGATACCTAACAATACGCACTATTAAGTCGTTATGCAAGAATAAGCGCAAAGATGGGTGTTGCTGCAAGTATCTCTCTAACTTGATATGGATTGATTTTTAGTGCAGGCAAACTCTCCCTCACTTATCAAGGCTATTTTAGATTCAAATTAATTGCCAATAATTCGGGTCTAAATCACTTTATATTTGCAGACTAATGGGGTCTCTTGCCTTACGCGGACGAACGAGTCGGAGCCTTCTTGGCAAATAGATGATGTCATAATTTGCACCTATTAAACACATTACTCTACAACAATATTATTCAGTTTTTTATAGGTGTTCTATCCTCAGACAGGACTGGCTCTATGACTAATTCTAGATAAAATTAAAAGAATTGCAAAAGTATGCCCAAGCACAATCGGGCTTAACATTTAAGGAAATACCCTTGTAATCGCCTCTCTCGCTCACGCTGACATTAATCGCTGGATGCGCTCTGGCTCCTCTCCCAACCAATCGGGATTCTGGGCAGTGCCGTCGTAAATTGATGAGGTTTTGAATGGCTCAAACTCGCCTCGTGATGCGGCTTCGGCTGTTTTTGCTAAGAGCGATCGCACTTGCTCGTCATTCATTGGCTGAAATGTCCGCACCGCTTCAAACGCTTGATCGAGAATCTCCATGCTGTCAATTCCCGTAATCACAACCGATGTGGGTAGATTCAGGGCATAGTGCAAACACTCAATTGGCGTTACCGTATTTGACTGTAAAAGAATACCGTTTGCCATGCTTTTCATGCCCAGAATGCCGATGTTTTGTTTGACCAGTTCTGGCACAACCAGTTTCCCAAAGCTCCGGTAGTGTGCATCCATCACACTCAGCGGCATCTGAACGGCATCAAACTTAAACCCCTGCTGGGCTGCAACTTCCAGCATATGCAGATGAATCTGGGGGTCTTTATGCCCGGTGAAGCCAATGTATCGGAGCTTGCCAGCTTCACGCGCCTCAATCAAAGCAGCATTCGCCCCTTCTGGGTCGAACACCCGATGCGGGTCTTCGTAGCGGAGGATTTCGTGGTGCTGGACGAGATCGATGCAATCAACTTGCAAGCGTTGCAATGATTCGTCTAGCTGTCTTGTGGCTTCTTTCTTGGAGCGACCGTCAATTTTCGTCATCAGGAATACTTTGTCTCGGTAGCCATCACGCAACGCTTTCCCCATGCGAATTTCGCTGACTCCACCGTTATAATCCCAACAGTTATCCATAAAGGTGATGCCGCGCTCGATCGCAGTGCGAACAATCCGGTTAGCCAGTTGCTCATCAACATGCTTTAAGCTGAGGTGCCAACCCCCCAATCCGATTACAGAAACTCTCTCTCCTGTGCTGCCGAGAGTTCGGTATAACATTTCTGAGTTTGACGTACTTTCTGACATCTGTTCTCCTTGTCTGCCAGCTATTGCTTAAGTGCATATAGCTATGAGCAAATTCAAACGCAAGGAAACGTTCACAACATCTTGCTAGAGACACACTAGAACTGGGTATTGACAATTTAGGCGGTGTGAGGTAAAGGGTTGAGTTGATGCATTACGCGCTCGCTCGTGAAGGCAAGATCCCCGACTTTTCTAAAAAGTCGGGGATCTAAACCGCTCTTGTTATTCTGGCAACCAATTCACGAGAGTGACATCCAACACGAGCGTAGGCTGCACATGAATCCCTTAGAGGACAAGCATATTCAGGTTTTTCTTCATAGAAATGTCGGAAGAAGCAAAGTCCTGAGTCACTATTGACAGGTTCAGCGATGTTGATAACCCTAAGCATGACCCTTCCCATATGAAACCCACAAATCTCTTTGGTTTCCCGTGGATCGAGTTGAGCCAACCAGAATTTGCAGACTTCATTCAGCAAGATATCGACATGTCCTGCATGGGTATTGATCCATGTAATGATGTCATCAATAATCAATACTCCTGTATCCGAGCGAAGGAAATCATGACGATAAGAAATGCGTAAGTCATAATGAAGCAAACAACTGCCTACTCTACGATGCGTTAACTCAGAGCGAATACGACGTAAATCCAAGAACCAATTCTCGTATGCAACCTTTAGTCGGTTATTAATTTCTGGAGGAAAGTCATTGCCATATTCCTCCTGTACTGCTTTGCTGAACAGTTTTTCAGTGGATTTGTTCTGCACGCCTCGCACATTTTTGTAAATTATGTAGATTGTATTTCGCAGACCGTCAAGGCAGGAATAAAGCTCACAGATTAAAGCCTCAATCATACTTGTAAACTCATTTGTCTTATCCATACTTGAGTAACCACGTTGATCAAGCTGGTTACGCTCTTCAACAAGTTCAGGAATCAAGTGTGTTGTTCGCGCTGCAAGAGTTTCAAACTTATTCCGATGATCTGTGATAGTTCCTAGAGCATTTAACAGGTTTTGGTTACTTGGAAATGGTGCACCATGCCATTTAGCAAATCGAGTGACGTAGTCCCATTGCTCAGGAACAAATATTAAAACTGTAGGTAGTCTTTCTGGAGGCATTTTATGTTAAGTAAGATTCAGAAGCTCACTCACTCCAGGGTAGCGTGCCTGTTAGCTTCGATTCAAACCGCAAGCGTCCCACCCGCCAAAAGCCAGTTGCGGCTGCAAGTTACTCGATTTAACTATTGAGTTTGTGTAAGGCGAAGCGCTAACCTTTTTCCAAGAGCGATCGCCCAGTTTCCAATGCTCTACCGTAGATCCGATTTGTTTATATTCAAAAGCTTTTTGCACCATAAACAGAAGTCACTGCAAATGCAATGACGTTTGTGCTAATTCCATCAATCGAATTACAGCAGAAGATCAACGTGTAGTGACGGATTGAAGACTTGCCAGACCCATGTGAAATAGGGCATCCTGTACAATCAATTCCGGCAAGACATCCTTGAACATTTGCACTGTCTGCTGAATCCGCTCAAAATCTTCGGGGTTGTCCAAGCGATCGCGCACTTCCCGTTCACCGATCGCAACAACCGGACACAGACGACTGGCAGCGTTCTCTGCTCTGCGGACAATATCCTGCTTGAGAAGCTGATATTCCGGTCGCTCCCGCCAAAGTTTGATGTCTTCCCATGCTGGCAGGAAAAACGCAGACCATCGCGCTAATGCCTGGTAGTCGGAGTTCACAATCGGTACACCCAGAGTTTGTTTGATGTCTCGATATGCCTGTTGCATTTCTGCCGACATCTCCCGAACAGACTGCTCACCAATCAGTTGGATTTCTGAGTGCTGATTTGCATTGGGGCCACGACGAACATCGGCATTGCCCTCCTGACCAACCACTTCGCCTGCTAGGGTTCGACTCAAGGCAATTTGCTGAATCAGCAATTGGGGATTACCAAAGGTGAACGCATTCAGTACTCTCTGGATCTGATGCCGCTGTGCTTCATTCACATCAATTTGATAGTTTGGTAGATACCAGTCGTTACTATCCCGATAAACACGCTCGGTAATGGCGATCGCATTTTCCAAACAAGATTCGGTTTGCATCGCCGATTTGAAACGCTCCCAAAACAACTGCATCACTGATGGATACATCGCATAAGCACGCCAGGAAGCAGGTATCCAGGGAATTCCCAACGTGTCTTGAATTTCAGGGGGTGCCTGCGAAGGTTCGATCTACGGGAATCCTGATTAGTCGTCTTCTGCGATCGCTGGTTCAGGCGATGGCGTTCCCTCAGTGATTTCAAAGGAGTCAGTCTCTCCTATCACGACTCGCTGTGCTTCTACCTGTCGCTGTTGTCGCTCAGTTTCAATCGGCTGATCTGCTTCAGCGCCATCTGCATTCGCAGTTGTAATCTCGTTATTTTCCCGTGCAGCTTTGTCACTTAAGGAGGTTAACAAGGAAGGCGACAAGGATGAGTGGCTGTCTTTTCCGAAAGCGCGTTCGCGAAGCGTGCGCTCTGCGCGTTCGCTACCAATGCCACCTGCTTCAGGTAGCAATCGATTCGCCCAACCCAGCAGAGTGGAATTGAGTCCTGGAAACAGTGCAAACAATTTGGCACTGATTTGAGTCCAAAATGGCACAATCAGCTCTGCATCACCCCGTCGCAAGGCAGCAATAGTCTGACGAGCAACATTTTCGGCACTTGTAGAGAGCAAGGGTAACGAATCAGCAATGCTGAACCAGGTATACTCCTTGCGGTGCTGACCTTTGAAGATGGCATGGTCGATTACACCTGTGCGGATGAAACCGGGACATACTGTTGTGACAGCAATCCCCTCTTTTGCCAGTTCTGCCCGCATCCCTTCAGACAACCCCGTTAAGGCAAATTTGCTAGCACAATACGCCAACATGTGCGGGGAAACCACCTTGCCACCGATGGAAGAGATATTGACGATGCGTCCAGCCTGTCGTTGACGCATCTCTGGGAAAACTGCATAGGTGGTGTATAGCGGTGCCCAGAAATGCAGCTTCATCAAGTCGTCGTAGTCCTCCATCGTCAACACATCCATTGGACCGATAAGGTCGGTGCCTGCGTTGTTGATGAGGATGTCGATCTGACCGAGGCGATCGCCTACCTGCTGCACCATCTGCTCAACTTGAGAGCGCTCGGTGACATCGCAAGGCAAAGCCAATACTTGTCCACCCTGCTGTTCTAATTCATTACGCGCTCTTTCCAGCTCTGCCGCATCACGGGCACAAATTGCCAAACGCGCTCCTTGCTGTATCAACTGGCGTGCCATAACTAGACCCAGTCCGCGAGAACCGCCCGTAAGCAGCACCGTCTTGCCTGTGAGATTGTATTGACGTTCGCGCCACCATCCCACCACCCAAAGCACGACGAGCAAAGCGCCTACGCCAACTGCAACAAGAATAAGAGGATTCTGATTATCCATATAGAGGATTTATAGTAACTACCGCACTATTAACCTATCTGCTTTGGCGACGTGATCACCCTACACTTCAGCTAATAGATTGCCTACCATTTTCAGAAATTTGGTTGGATTTGTACCCCTTACGCGGGAGGTAGTTTTAAAGTGCAGTGCTTGAGTCTTTTGTATTCACCGCTACAACTTATATTATTTTGTCTTTACGAGTACAACTTGGCTTAATAGTATACCCTTCCTGTAGGTAGACGATTAAGCCAAAAAGCAGGATTAAATTTTAGTAATAGTGGGCAATGGATAACGAATATTTTTTTACTTGGTTTATTAATCAGCTCTCTATAATAAGCCCCTTCAATTTCTACCTATCAAGCATTAAACCTTGGCTTTTAAAGCCATTTTTACAGCGGATTACAAGTTTATGAAGTACAGTAATCGGCGTTAGGGGAAGGGGCGAAGCATTTGGTAAGAAAATCTTGTTAATTATTTATGGCTTATCGCCCAAATGCTTCGCCCATACAGGTGTACTCTAGTGACCTGAAATCTTAGATTATAGGTAATGGGAGAATTTTTTCTGGCTTCGATACTCCGTTGCGACCCCCAGCGCCATTGCCACTTAGATTGTACTCAAGGTTAAGGCTTGCAACTGCTCTACCCAATGGCGGAGTTCATACGTATTGAGGCGATAACTTAGGGGGTGAGCAATCAGCCGCGCCGTACTCTCAAACAAAATGTCAATTTCAATTAAACCGTTTTCTTTTAAAGTCCGACCGGTGGAGACTAAATCGACAATGGCTTCTGACATCCCGGTAATGGGGCCGAGTTCCACAGAACCGTAGAGGGGAATAATTTCTACTGGCAAATCCAGATTATTGAAGTGTTCGCGGGCACAGTGTACAAATTTCGACGCGACACGACCGTGAGGTGGCAATTCTAAAGAACTGCGGTAGGGGCTGGAATCGCGTACCGCCACCGACATGCGGCACTTGCCAAAGCGTAAATCAGCGAGGTGAGCGACTTGAGAGGTCTTTTCCCGTAGAACATCGTAACCGACAATCCCTAACTGCGCTTGACCATATTCCACATAAACTGGGACATCCTGTGCTCGCACCAGCAGGGCTTTGGCGGTGCCGCTAGGGTCTTGAATCTGGAGTAGGCGGCTACCGGAGTCAAGAAAAGCACTAAAATCTAAGCCGACGGCTTGTAGCAGCTTGATGCTATCGATCAGAAGTGCGCCTTTGGGTAATGCAACAGTCAGCATAGAAATATTGGCTCAATTTGAAATAGTGCATTCATGCCTGAAGCATGAGCTACCTATAATATTGGCAACTTATCATGAATTGCAGTCAGGACTACAAAAAGGTTCTTGGATGCCCTTCACAAACAATGCGAATCCTTTTAGTTGATGATGAAATTGAGCTAACTGAACCACTGAGTCGAGTGTTAAACCGTGAGGGTTACGCGGTTGATGTGGCTTATGATGGGGCGACGGGAAGTGAGTTAGCGTCCGGCAGCGATTATGACTTGCTGATTTTAGATTGGATGCTGCCAAAACTGTCGGGATTGGAACTTTGCCAGCAGTTGCGATCGCAAGGGCGAACGACACCCGTGCTTTTCCTCACCGCGAAAGATACCTTGAATGATCGAGTCGAAGGATTAGACGCCGGTGCTGACGATTATCTGGTTAAACCCTTTGAACTGCGAGAGTTACTCGCCAGAGTTCGCGCTTTGTTGCGACGTTCTGCGACAACTGATAGCAGTGCGCCCCAACGTCTGCGGGTTGCGAACCTAGAACTGGATTTGGAAAATCAGCTAGCTTATCGCCATGGACGTTTAATTGAACTCTCGGAAAAAGAAAGTCAGTTACTAGAATTCTTTATGCGCCACACGGGTCAATTGTTGACCCATGGGCAAATTTATCAGCATCTATGGGCAGAAGATGAACAACCCAGTAGTAATGTGGTCGCCGCATTGATTCGCTTATTGCGGCGCAAAATTGAGGGCAAAGGTGAAACTCCTCTGATTCACACTGTCTATGGAAAAGGCTATCGTTTTGGAGATAGCAGCTAAGCAGAAATTAACATCCAAGTTATTGGGTAATACAGGAATTAAGCTGTGATGCATCTAAATTGCATACTTTGGTGAGGAAATAAAAACTCTTATTCCTTCTGCCTTCTGCCTTCTGCCTTGCATCCTCGATAATACAATTTAAATGCCGATTAGCTTAGTGCTTGATTGACTAACTTCTCAGTTGAGCAATCATTAAGGCTGGATTCCAGTAAGCACGAGTCGTTTGAATCTTGCCTGCTTCATTGAACTCGAAGATGGTAATTCCCTCAAAAGTGATGGATTTTCCACTCTTGCTCTTTCCCTGAATTGTCCACTTTACCGCTGCCTCATTCTCCGCCACACAAATATACTCGGTCGTCGGTTGTAGTTGCTCAAAAACGCCTTGTAATTGCCCAAAAAATTCCCGAAACCCTTCATGGATTTTGGTGGGTGGGTGTCCCACGGGGTCGTAACTGATGGCATCCTCTGCAAAGTAATCAACCCAGCCTTCTGGATTCATGGTTCCCATTTGGGCAAAGTAAGCAGAAACAACGGATTCAATGGCTTCTTGTGACATATTATTTACAAGGATTCACCTAAGATAGACTGGAATTAATGTGGCTTCTAGAAGCGCTCGAACTTGGTTTGAAAATTCTCAGCTAAAGCCGCTAAAGCAACGGCTGACAGAGAAGCTAAAACAGCAATGAGTTGACTTCCAGAACCGTCATTGATGATAGCCAAAGCCGCTAAAAAAATAGCCACTCCCACAAAAATTTTTTTCAAACTCTTGCTGAGCTGATAGGTTCGATGGCAAGAACTACACAGCTCAGTATGTCGCAAAGACCGATCTATGGGTAGCGGATGGGGCTGGAAATCTTTAGTATTTTGGCTGACTTTCGCGGTAGTATAGCCGCGATAAAAGGGCAAAGAAGCTCCATATTGATCGAGCCACTGACGATAGGCGATCGCAAAGGTATCGCAGGTTTCAATTGGAGCATACACTTGCTTGATACTTTGACCCAACCGCTCAACTTCTTCTTGTTGTCCTAGCAGTTGTGCCAAGTCTTCTTCTAAGATTTTGTTCTGTTTTAAATGAATCCACCATCGGGGCATCCATTTAACTGGCAACGTGACAAAGTTGCGATAGCTTCGCGTCAGAATTCGGCATCTCCCCTTACCCAGAGGGAAGAAATAAAATGCCTGTCCAAAAAACCATCCTTTCTCTGGAATGGGAAAGTGTAAATGCGCGAGTGACGGCACAATGAAATCAAGGTTTCTCCAGGTTTCATCGGGTAATCGGGTTTCACGAAACCTGCCACGAAATCCCTCAACCGAACTTTCAATGATTTCCATTTCTAACGGTTGGGCTTTTTCCCGATTCCCTTGGTTGCCATGATGGGCGATGTGAATATGAGCTGGGTCTAGCATATGTTCGATAACATAGCTAATGTCGCACGATAGTTCCGTGATTTTATCGGAATAAACAAAGCCCGGTTTGCCTAATTTAGGAATAGTGGGAATCCTTTCTTCATCAGCGGCTTCAGCGTTTCCCGCCCACATCCAAATCATGCCTTGACGTTCGATCACTTTAAAGGATTGTACACAAGCCTTAATTGGAATTTTTGCATCTGTTGGTAACTGGGGAATATGCAAACATTGACCCTCACTTCCAAATTGCCATCCGTGGTACAAGCATTCAATTTTGCCGTCGATAATTTGCCCATCGGAGAGTTTAGCCGCACGGTGAGGGCAACGATCTGTTAAACAGATTAATTTTTTATCCTGATTTTTAAATAAGACAAAGGGTTCATCGTAGAGAGAAAAACTATAAGGACGATTTTCTGGCAAGTCTTGCACAAAGGTAACAGGATACCAACATTGCCTCCAGTTAAATTCTTGCTCCTGTTCAGCTAGCGGTAGCGTGGATGTGGGTTGTGCTGCCTGTGGTGTTTTGATCTCAACTGTCATGGTTAATGTCCGGACTCTAGTATTTATACTTATTAGATTAAGACTTCGATCTTCCTACTTCAGGTGACCTCTTCTATTTCATTTAATCGGTGAAACCCCTGTTTACTGGGCTAGAAATCAGATAAGTATCAGGATTTTTACAATTCAAGTCAGTGAACTAACCTCAATAAGTTAATTTATTTGTAAATCATTCAATTTCAAGCCTTGAAGTGGTAAGTATTAAGGGGTAAATAGCTGTAAAGACCTAAACAGGAAACCGCTGATGTTCCATGCCAGATTGAGCGACGGCGAAACCAAAGAATATACAGATCTATTAGACCACAACGGGTTAGATTGGTGGGCTGTAACGGGAAGTGAGTGGACTGCAACCATTAGTGAAGAATGCTTGGCAGTGGCTCAGCAATCGTTGGAACGAGGCAAGTCTGGCTCAACCCGTGGCATTGTTTTATTGGGTGTTTTAACAGCGATCGCTTTATTAGGAGCCGCTACCTGGACTCAGTCTCCGGTAACCTCCGGAATACCCCAAGAGCAGGGGAAAATCGCTGCTACTCAATAATGAGCCTGCCAGCTTTCTGAGCGACATACTCTCGGACGGCTTCCGATGAATCCAACTGCAACACGTCACGAGCGATCGCTTGTGCTTCCTTTATGCTTAACCGCCCAACCGCTGCCTTAACAGCACCAATGGATGGCGGATTCATACTTAACTCATCCACTCCCAAGCCAACCAAAATTGGTGTAGCCAGAGGCAAGGACGCTAATTCACCACACACCCCCACCCCAATTCCAGCCTGACGCGCCGCTTGGATTGTCTGCTGAATCATTCGCAGTACAGCTGGTTCAAAGGCATCCGCCAGGGTAGCGACTTTGGGATTGGTGCGATCGCTAGCCATCACATACTGGCTTAAATCATTCGTGCCAATGCTGAAAAAATCCACTTCTGTTGCTAATTTCTCTGCCATCACCACAGCGGCGGGGACTTCTACCATCATTCCCACCTCCATAGATTCATTGAAGGGAATACCCGCTCGATATAGTTCCGCCTGTGCGGTGGCGAGAATCTCCTTGGCAGCGCGAATCTCCCGGAGGCAGGCAATCATGGGAAACATCACCTTAATGGGGTACTTGTGGGTTGCTCGCAGAATTGCCCGGAGTTGAGTTTTCAGCACATCTGGACAATCCAACAAAACACGAATTCCTCGCCATCCGAGGAAGGGATTGGGTTCTGAGGCTAAATTTAGGTAAGAAAGTGGCTTGTCTCCACCGATATCTAAGGTACGGATAATCAGGGGACGGGGGGATAAAATGGAGGCGATCGCTTGATATTGTTCCACCTGTTCGTCCTCTGTGGGTGAACTCTCGCGATCGAAATAGAGAAACTCACTCCTGAGTAATCCCACACCCTCCGCACCATTTTCCAAAGCCACTCGTGCATCGGCTATTCCACCAATGTTTGCCACAATTTGAATGGGACGCCCATCTTGAGTTACGGCGGGTTGCTGTGCGGCTGTTCTTTGTTCCTGTTGTACATATCGCTGCCGATCGCGTTTAGTCTGTAAGTCTCTCAACTCGGCGTCTTCCGGTTGCACCCACACCTGACCGGTTTCTCCATCCAGGGCGATTAGGGTGCCATCTTCCAAACTCAACAATTCGACATCGACGCCCACTACGGCAGGAATACCGAGCGATCGCGCTAAAATTCCACTGTGAGAAGTCGCACCGCCTGCGATCGTACAAATCCCTAAGACTTTGTGGGGGTTTAGGTGTGCTGTCTCCGAGGGCGTTAAGTCCGTGGCAACCAGAATCGCGGGCTGGGTGAAATCTAGGGGTGTGGATGCCACACCCGTTAGCAGGCGCAGCACTCGCTGTCCCACATCCCTGACATCAGCAGCGCGTGCCTTTAAGTAGGGATCTTTCAACGCTTCGTAGGAACGCACAGTACGAGCGACGACTACCTTCCACGCCGATACGGCATCCAGTGTATAGTCAAAAATCCGCTGACGTGCCGCTTCTACGATCGCGGGATCGGACAAGCACAGCAGATGGGCATCGAAAATAGCGGCTTCTTCTTCCCCCACTTGCTCTGCAACTTGCTGGCGCAAAGTCTGGAGTTCTTGACAAGCGGTGGCGATCGCATCTTGCAACTGTTGCCATGACTCATGAGGATTGTCTCCCAGATACTCCGTCACCTCTGCTACAGCCGGTTGATACAAGACTATAGGGCCAATGGCAATGCCGGGGGACGCCGGGATACCCCAGAGTTGACCGTTTGCCGCCGTGAATGTTTCGGGGACAGGGGTTGCAGTCAACGCGCCAGAGGTAGTTTCGCCAAAGTTGGAGAGGACAAGTTGCTGCAAAGCGGCTAAAGCTGCTGTGGCATCGGTACCTGTGGCGGCGATCGCGATTTCATCTCCTTGATGCACACCCAGCGTGATCACCTGATTAATACTTTTACCATTAACGAACTGGCTCCCTACCGTCACGTTTTGTAGCGTGATCTGAGACTGAAATCGACACGCGATGCCAACAAATTTAGCCGCAGGACGAGCATGAAGCCCCATCTGATTTTGCACGGTAAGATGGATTTCCTGTGTCGCTTGCCCTGTAGGGGTTGAAGGTTGAACTTGGGAAGATAGGTTACGACTTTCAACGTTCAACTCTTGTGACTTTTGAGGGCTAACCCCCAACAACTGAGTGATTTTTGCAGTTAGTGCCCCTCGTGCTTCAGCGAGGACTTGCTCAATGTTAGCGCCATTAGCGGCTTGAACGGCGGCGGCGAGGGTTCCTTCCACTAAAGGCGCTTCGCATAGTCTTACCATATCCCGTTGGTTGTCTGGCAGAAACTCTAAAGCCATTTCCGCACTCAGAATCGCACTGCCCAAATCCATCAAAACGATAACGCCTTCATCCGTGTAAACCGACTGAATCGCTTGATAAATCTGCATTGCATCGGTACCGAAGGGATTTTCTGGGTCATCGATTCCGGCGGCAACGGCGCTTCTGATTGCACCTTGAACCATTTGCTGCGCGAGTTCCTGAACTCCATCTGCCAGCTTTTTGCTGTGAGATACGATAACAATTCCCACCATGATTAATATTACTATGACTATGATTTAGATGACCCAGTCTTGAATTATATTGTCAGCCAACAATAGATATGACGAAGTTACCTGATCATTCCTTATACAACAAACCCGAACAAGCCATTGTGGCATTCTATCTAAATCAGCGCCCCGATTCAAAAAGGCGAATGATCGAAGATATCTGGTTATGGGATTACCAGAAATTGGAGTACACCCATGACTATATTCAATGGCTCTTTCCGCTGCAAAAAAAGAGTCGCTTTAATCCGGATGCACCTCTCTTAAATGATCAGACCATTCAAGCCTTCAGGACAAATGAGCAATTGAGAAGCCGCTTGAGGAAGTCCCTCGAAGTCATGCTCAGTTTTTATGGACTGCAAGCCACTGAGCGAGGAAACGAAGCTCTTGAAGTCACTTTATCTGACGAATTTCCAGAACGGAAAACGGTCTGGCTTCAGCCAGGGAATCACAACTACCTTCGCATTACCAGAATTCTAACCAGTTTAAAAATTCTTGGTTTAGAGAAGGATGCCCAAGCTTTTAAAAAGGGGTTAGACCAAATTTACGTGGAAGAGGGCGATCGCATCGGAAGCAAAACTTATCGGTTCTGGGAAAAGGCTGTAGTTTTCGATGAATAATTCAATATTTCTTGGATATCAGGTGTTTATTTTAATAGTATTTAGGTTTTTTTATGGTTTTTTTATGGTTTAAGTGTAAAATCTTTTTTTTTCAATTCATTAGCCTATAATTTTTATATAAAAATCTAACAATTGCTTAGCTAAGGCTTTATTTGTATATTGGCTCATTGCTCTTTCATAACCCAATTGAGCCAGATGAGCGGCTAAATTAGGTTGCTCCATGAGTTGCTGCAAACACTTCTGTAACTCGGAGACATCTCCCTCTGGAAAAACTAAACCAGCATCAGCAATAACATAGGGAATTTCCCCAGAGTTAGAACCAATCACGGGTACTTTCGACGCCATGGCTTCAATGAGGACATGGCCAAACTGCTCTTTCCAACCCACTGCTGTTAGGGTTTTAAATTGAGAATTTGTTTCTGAAGGTAGCACCAACGTATCCATGAGATTAATATAGCGAGGTACCTCTTCATGAGGAACACTTTCGATCCAAATAAGCTGGTTTTTGATGCCCCATTCCGTCGCTTTGTTCATCAATTCTGATTGTAAGGGGCCACGTCCGAGCAGCAGCCACTTCCAAGGGCGTCCTTGTAAACCAACAAGGGCTTTGCCTAGGGTTAGTAAGCCTTTTTCTTCAACAAATCGTCCGACGAATCCTATTACAAATTCATCGGGTTGAATACCCAATTGGCTTTTCAATTCTAGCTGGGGTTGGGAGCGAAACCGATTTTCATCTACACCTAACTGGGGCATCACTTTAATCGCTCCCTGGTAGCCATGTTGTCGCAACACTTCTGCTGCATCTTGATTCCCAGCAATCACACCGTGAGTATTTTTGAGATTATAAGCTTCCAGCCAAGATACAGGGAATTTCAGTTGATAAGGAAGATTCCACCAGGTAAAGAACAGATTTTTGGCTTGGAGTCCCAATACTTTATTCAGAGAAATGAGTTGAGCGTAGCCTAAGGCTTTAGCTCCTTGTTCAACTTGAATAATCTGGGGTCGAAATTGACGTAATAGGGGGATGATATCTGCTCCAAACGTGAGCAGACTCTGATTATTTTCACTGAAGTTAGAGATGGGGACAATCCGAAAACAGCCTTCTTGACGCGGCTGAGTTTCAATGATTTTGTTCTGAACGCCACCCGGACGCCAACGACGCGGCACAACGACAGTCACTTCAATGTTAGGTTCTAAGCTGGCTAATGCCCTTAATTTTTCACAGTTAAGGTCAACAATATAGGAATGACTGGCGACTAGAATTCTCATTCTTAGCAGGATTGCAGGTTAACAGGTTGCAGGCTGCCAAAATCAACTAAACTTTCAACTGGCAACCTTTCAACGTTCAACTTTTGTGTTAGCTTTCAACGCTTAATTCATCCAATTGAGTATAGATTTGACCCGCATCCCAACGAGACTGAATGAGAGTACACAGAGCGCTGAGAAATCCTAAGCTATAGAAAGCGGCACGGCTGATAATTTTGATCGGAGAGCTGCTTTTGTAACACGGCGGATGTCCTAAAACATGGCAGTCAAACAAGCGACTATACAAGCGTAGCTGCTCAAAGGGGGTGAGGTTTTTTAGCGCCATCAGAAAGTGGTTGTGATAGAAGCTGAGTTGGTACTGGAGCGATCGCATACTAATATCATGACAGCCACCAGTCTCTTCCCCTAAATGCACTAAATAGGCATCGGGGTCATACCAGATTTGATACCCTGTGCGACGCAATCGCAAACAAAAATCCGACTCTTCGCGTACCGCACTCCCCCGAAACCGTTCATCAAAAAGTAGTCCATGTTGGGTGAAAATTTCACGGCGGAAGGACATATTGCAGCCTCTCGCTGAGATGACACGCTGAGGCTTGACGGTGTGAACTAAATCAATATAGTACCAGGCAATGCCTGGGTCCATCGCTTCCGGCGGTAAGTCTTCAATTTGAGATTGGGAATGGGTTATTGGAATTGGGGTCAACTCTGCGATGTTCCCTGATTTTGTCCCCAAAGCTGCGGTTGTTCCTGTGTTTTCCTTGCCGCCACTCCCCAATCCCCAGTTCCCTTTTTCCGTCAACTTCATGCGGTCAAACACTCGCCCTGCCACAGCCCCAATTTCAGAGCGATCATAGTTACGAGCATGGGCTTTTAGACATCCAATCGGCATTTGCACATCATCATCGATAAATAGAATAATTTCCCCTGACGCCCGTCGTACCGCATAATTCCGTGCTCCCGGTAAACTCGCCCACGCCACGCGGAACCACTGAATCTTGCGGTTGTTAGCCAGTTGCTCCAGATAGGCTTGGGTTTCCGGTTGATGAGTGGGGGATTGATCGACGACCAAGACTTCAAATGCTGGATAATCTTGCTTGAGTACGTCTTCGAGCGTATCCCGTAAGGGTTCTTCCCGTCCGTAAGTGGGGATAATTACCGAAATCAAAGGCCAATTCACGCTTGTTGCCTGTGTTGGTTGTGGAGTAGGAGCGATTCAATCTATTGGCTCCTGCCAAAAGGCTAGCCTAACATTTCACACAAATTACAGGTCTGGGGGAGACGTTACGCGAACCGGATGGCAGCGCGACTCCTCCTTTAAAATAAGCGGTGTGACATGAACAGGACAACTCAGAGCATGAACAGTCGCCGTATTGAACCCGAACCCGGACAAGAATCTGTATGGGATTATCCGCGTCCCCCCCGCTTAGAAGACTCACCCAAACACCTCCAAATCATATTTAATGGCGTTACTCTAGCCGATACCCATCGTGCTAAACGTGTATTAGAAACTAGCCATCCTCCTGTTTACTACATTCCTCCTGAAGATATTCAGATGGAGTATTTAGTATTAGTAACAGCCACTCAAGGGTCATTTTGTGAATGGAAGGGTCGGGCGATTTACTATAGTGTTGTCGTTGGGGAAAAACAGGCTGTCAATGCGGCTTGGTCTTATCCGAATCCCACACCGACTTTTGCTGGGATTAAAGATTATTTAGCGTTCTATGCCCATCTGATGGATGCCTGTTATGTCAATGGGGAACAAGTGCAACCACAGCCGGGAAATTTTTACGGCGGTTGGATTACTCAGGATATTGTCGGCCCATTTAAGGGGGGCGTTGGAACGTGGGGTTGGTAAGTTTTTAACTATTTTCCCTGACTTCTGACTCTGACCGAATCACCCGTGAATTTTTAGCTTCACGAATACCACTGATTCTTAAGACATCCGTTAAGGTCTTGCAATAAGGTTCTAAACCCACTGTTGCAGGATTGATCGGGTTTTGATAGGTAAAATGCCGATAGCTCATGCTAAACCGATCCCATGCTGCCATCTGAATCCGAAACAACACAATTAAAATGTCGGCAAGCCAAGGGGATAAAGGGATGCGAAAGTAAATTTTCTTACCTAAATAGGCACAAACTTCTTCTACGGCCTGATTCACCGTCAAGGGTCCATTTCCCAAAACCAAGCGTCTGGTTGACCTCATATCAGGCTCTCCAAACCAAGCGGGTTCGGGGGGATGGTCAACTAGATATCGCACCACCTGAGCAATATCTCGTCCGTGGATAAAGTGGAAGCTGGCATCCGCTTTAAACCAGCGAATCAGGTCTACCCATTTCACCACATCTCTAATGCCTGATGAGATATGGGAATAGGGTTTGTTGGCGTCTCCTCCTAATACTAAAGTGGGAAACACGGTGGTAATTTTTGGCGCGATCGCTAATTTCGGTAACTGTACTAAACATTGGTACTTGGAACGGATATATTCCGTCCCCAGTTGACCGGATTCTTTGAGGATTTCATTATTCCGATCTAAAACACTCGCGGTGGAAAAGTAAATGACTTGCTCACAAACGGACGGGTCGAGCAATTCCATTAACCGCATGGTTTTGACAACATTAACGTCAAACGTTTCCTGTTGTCCTCCCCAAGCGGTTGCTGCCAGGATTGCCATGTTCATCGTCTTGAGCAAGTCAGCAAAGCGTTCAATCTGGCGCAAGTCGGATTGTAAAATTGTCACACCAGGACGAGCTTCGTAGTCAAAACCCAGTTTGTCTGGATTTCTGACCAACAGATACAGCTCGTGTTCCGTTTCCTGAATCAAGGCTTCGGCGATGTAGTGACCAATACAGCCACTGGCACCCGTCAAGAGAATCCGCTTGGGGGTCATGGAATTTTAGATTTTGGAGGTTGGATTTTCGATTAACTAATAGCTAGGAACAGCGAGTAATTGATCGGCTTGTTTGGCGGTTTCAAAGAAGAATCTCACATTGTCTTCGGGGGTTCCCGGTAAGACGCCGTGACCGAGGTTAAAGATATGACCTTTTTTGCCGGCTTTCCGAATTGTATCGAGGATGCGATCGCGGATAAAGTCTTGCGACCCAAATAGGGCACCGGGGTCCATATTTCCCTGCACGTTAACATCCCAGCCCAATCTTTGCCGCCCTTCCGCCATATCGACCGTCCAGTCTAAGCTGACAATATCGACGCCCGATTTGGCCATTCGTTCCAGTACGCCAGCACTACCGCTGATGTAGAGGATCATGGGTGTATCGGGATGGGTTTGTTTGACTTGCTGCACCACTCGTTGCTGATACGGTAAGGCGAAGGTGTCGTAGTCTTGGGGACTGAGTTGACCGGCCCAAGAATCAAACATTTGCACGACCTGAGCACCATGATCAATTTGATAACGCACATAAGTGGCGATCGCATCGGCCAATAAGCCCAGAAACTGATGCAGCATGGTCGGTTCTGAGAACGCCATGCCTTTAATGATTGAGTAATTTTTGGAGCTTTTCCCCTCAATGGCATAAGCGGCTAGCGTCCAGGGGGCACCCACAAAACCCAGAACCGTGCTTTGATTGCCCACTTCTTGGCGCAACGCCTGCAAAATCTCCCCAACAAACGAGAGTTTGTCTAACTCTAAAGGATGCAATTTGTCAAGCTGTTCTTGGGAGCGAATCGGGGGGTCAATGATTGGCCCTTTGCTTTCGATAATGTCGAAGGGAATACCCAGTCCTGGCAGTGGTGTGAGAATATCGGAAAACAAAATCACCCCATCGGGCTGAAACGCCTTCCAGGGTTGCAGGGAAACTTCAATCGCAATTTCTGCAATTTCCGAGCGATCGCGGAAACTTGGATATTTATCCCGTAAATCCCGATAAGCTTTCATATATCGACCCGCCTGCCGCATCATCCACACCGGCGGACGGTCTAATTGTTCACCACGGGCTGCCCTTAATAGGTAGGGAATCTGGGTTCCTCCAGTCATCTAATCTTTACCCTAAATAATTTTTAAATGCATTTGTTAGCTTATCATTCTCAGATTGTCACTGTTAGCTTCAACAAAATTGGGCATAGGGAATGGGGCATGAGAGAAGGAAACAATTGCGGAAAAACAGGCTAAATTCGCCCGTCAGCTCCTTGTAAGAGTGTTCAACGCCTCCTCGCCCCAACTCAACGTACCCCCGTCAGCATCGAGTTCAACCGGTTGCCCTACAGGGAGAGCAGCATTAGCGCCTTCGTGACCAAAGGGGAGGTCACTGACAATGGGGAGGCCAAGGTCACTTAAGCGATCGCGCAACACTTCTTCTACAGTCCAGCTCGGTATATCCTTGGGTGGCTCACACCGACTGAAACGCCCCAAAGCAATGCCTCGAACCCCTTTCAAAGCACCACTCATCCGCCACTGAGTCAACATGCGATCGATGCGGTAAGGCGCTTCTGTCACATCTTCTAAGGCTAGAATCACCCCTTCGAGCGGGGGTTGTACAGGCGTTCCCAATAGGTGAGTGGCGACAGTCAGATTGGCGGGTAACAGAATCCCCCTCACCGTTCCACCCCCCCAGCCAACGCCTGACAGAGGTTCGAGGGGGCGTCCTTCCACACAGTCGAACAACCGTTGGAGCGACCACTCAGGCTCTGCGGCGAGGGTTGTCAAAACTGGCCCATGCACACCGCAGACGCCAGCTCCATAGAGACTCCACAACAACCCCGTGATATCCGAAAAGCCAATCAACCACTTATCGAGTTGGGATGGATGAGTCTCTAAAGACCATGTCCAGTCTTCTAGAAGTCGCGCACTGCCATATCCACCTCTGGTACAGAGAATGCCTCGGCATTCGGGGTCTTGCCAAGCTTGTTGCAATTGCTGGCGTCGTTCACTATCTTTCCCAGCTAGGTAGCCTTCCCTGGCATCCCAATAAGTTTGGAGTTCAACTCTGTACCCCTTGCTACGCCAAATTTCCACACCCTTGTGGAAAGCCTCAAACTCTCGTAAGGCTCCACTGGGAGTAATCACTCGCAGTAAATCTCCCGGTTTCAGCGCAGGGGGTCGCTGGATCTGTACGTAATAGGTCATTGGTAATAAAAAGTTACAGATTCGCCCGTTAGCAGGTTAGCAGCTTAGAAGACTCGTTGGAACCTTCCAACTTTCCCACCGATGTTAAGCTGGAGCGCATAGTAGGCGAACAGCTGTTGCTTGACCTTTGCAACCTTCTAACCTTCAACGCTTTTAGCTCAACCGCGCTGTACATTCGAGAATCAATTTTTGATTGACCAAAGCATAGGGCTGAATGGCTAGAGCTTTGCGAAACGCTTGGATAGCAGATCTGTACTCTCCCAAGGCGGCATAGCACAAACCCAAACCGTGCAGTGCGCCAAAATGGACTGGATTGAGTTTGAGGACTTCCAGGCAATCCACACGCGACTTTTTGTACTCTCCCAGGAGGTAGTAAAGAACAGCGCGCCGATTCCAGGCTTCCGCGAAATCGGGGAGATCCTGAATCAGTTGGTTCAGCAACGCTTCAGCCTGCTTCACATCCCCGGCAGTAAATAGGGTTTGGCTACGTTCGAGCCGCTCAAAGCCATATTGTCCCTTTTGCTGAAACCAGATACGCCAGAGTTCTTCTGTTGCCTGATTGCGAACATCCTCGTCAGGATGTTTCAAGTCTTCTAATAAGGCATTGATTAATTGTTCATTCATGAATCGGCTGTCCTGTGTGCGAGCATGGGTCAACTGAGTTTTGTCAAGATGGTCTACTCTCCTTGCTGTCTCTGTGGTGGTAGCTCTCTCAAGAGGCGTTTTCACTCACTCCTCGATAGGAGTGCCAGTAGGATTTGTGAGGCTAAAACAGCCTAGTGCAGCATGGCGGAAATAACTATCCAGTTGAAAAAGCTTAAAAAGCTTACTCTATAAACTTTCTTTCCTTCTGCCTCCTGCCTTCTTCCTTCTGCCTTCTTGTACTAGTCTGCTATCTGTATCCCGAAAGCTGTGAAGAAATTTAATTAGTTGGCAATTGCTGCCATTACTATTGTGGTGATTACATTCACCCTGACCCATCAAATTTTGTTCCCAGTCGCCCTCAAAGGTGCTGAAGCCTTTGGTCATCTAGGGGATTGTTTAACTTGGTCACCTTCAACGCACACCTTCCTTGGCACTGCCCCTAATCCCACTTCCAAAGTTTGGTTCACAGGTTTTGACGGCATCCTCGGAGAAGTATTCTAGCGTGAAGTAAACCAACCGGCGACAGTAGACGGGCAGTTTTTAGTAAGGGATGCGAATCATACTTGGGTTGATGAACAAAAGCGGGATACTACTCATCAGGTTACTTTAAATAATCTGCATTTGCTCTCTTGGACTATCACGAATACAGCTAAAAATCGCCTGTACCAAATTCAAAAGACAATTGTTACCGACCCCAACCGTAAGACTTTCATCCTTTTCCCTTCTGCCTTCTGTCCTCACTCTCATCTCCGGTCTGTCCTCACTCTCATCTCGGGTCTGCCTTTGGCTACATAATCTCTCTGTTCAGCGGGATGATAGCCCCCGCCTAAATTTATTGCACCCGTTGAGATGCCTAATGGGCAATTGCCCTAACGCCTATTCCCTTGACTGCAAATATCCCAAAACCACTGCTCCATGCGATCGCCCATCGCTTGATGAGAATATTCGACTTCGACCCGTTGGCGGCAGGCATGGCGGTCAATTGAATCTAATTTTCCCAATGCATCGACCAAGCCTTCCACCGAATCAGGCTCTACTAAGAACCCAGTTTTCCCATCCTCCACAATTTCAGCCGGCCCACCACGACGGTAGGCAATCACTGGCACACCACAAGCCAGGGCTTCAATGGCTACATTGCCAAACGCTTCCACCCAACGCGGCGTCATCAACAGTGCTCGACACTGGCGTAAGCGCTTTTGCAATTCATCGGTGGAGAGAAATCCCTCGTATTGTATGGGAGCGTTGGGATAATCTTGTAAAATCTGTTGCCAGTAGGGTTCGTCTTGCAGGAAACCCATGATTTTTAGGGGAATTCCGGTTAACTGGGAGGCCGCAACCCCATCTTCTAACCCCTTTTCCGGCGCAATACGACCCACCCACCCTACCCAAGGCGCGGGTTCAGCACAGAAGTCATAAAACGACAGATCAATCCCATTTTTCACACACCGACAACGGTTGGCAAAGCTAAAGGTTACTGCCTGTGCCTGCGAGTGAACGCCAATGGTACCGGGAAATTGGGTAACTACCTGTTCAATTATCCCATCCATTGCCTCCGTCAACGAACCCATGCTGACTAAGTGGGCAACGGGAATCGTAAAAAAAGGCGTCAGGTAGAACGGTAACCAATCATAGGCAAAGTTGAGGATTAAGTCATAGTCGGTTTGTACCTGTCGTGCATAATCCCACATATTCGCCAACACCGAAGACGCAGGGATGATGATGGGTGCGTCTCGTCCTTGAGTTTGAGCGCTGATTTGTGGGTTTCCAGCAATTTCAACCAAGGGCATTCCCCAAGCTGTAGATCCTTGGGAAGCGACAATGGTTAAGGTATGACCCCGCCGTATTTGTTCCGTGGCAATGTTACGTAGGGTGAGTTCGACGCCTCCTCCTAATCCCGAACCCAAAGGGCCAATGGGGTTGGAAACAAATAGCAGCCTGAGTGAATTGCCAAACGCCTTGGTCATCTGATTTTATCTACTTAACTTATGCAACCCTAAAATTTTGCTACAAGGTAGGCATCGCTGCGTGGAGGTAAGCGTATGGGTCTTGATATGCATTATCAAGCAATGCCTGAGACGTGTTCCTTATTGGCGCGATCGCGACAAGAGCCTGAATTTGGCAGACACTTGGAATTCTTTGTATTGATTGCTCAACACGGCTTGTCAGTAATTTGCGATGAAGCCGAAGACGCTCAGACGTGGATTGACTTTGCCGAGGAAGTACAACAAACAATTCAACTCTATCCCGGTATTGAGCAGCGCGTTTGTTATTTTGGTCGCAGGTGGGGGACGTTAGCGAAGCAGGGCGCGTAGCGCACAACGCTTTCCCCAGACCTCCTCACTAAAGCTCCGGTCGGTAAGGGTTAGTGGGTGAGGTATGAGAGTTGTTAAGTCAGTGCCATTCGATTTAAGGCTACTGATTTGTTAGAACTTCAGTTTTTGATTCTGTAATTTTGACAGGCATTGCTGCCACAGTAACTGAGCGCGAGTCTTCTAGCAGGCGATCGCTTGTGGTAATGGTTTCGACCTCTATTGCCGCATTCTCATCACCAGCCGGTTGCCGAATCAGAGACTGTAACTTCTGGGTTATTACCTCACGCTGATTGATCAGATAGATGCTAACCAACGTCAGGCTGACACCCACCCATTGCAGGGGACTCAGGACTTCTGACAAAAACAAATTACCAAACAGCAGGGCAAATACAGGTGTGAGAAAGGTTAGGGAACTCAAACTCGTGAGATTTCCACGGGAGGCAAAATAGAAGAATAGACCGTAGGCGATCGCACTGCCAAAAATGGTTGAATAAGCTAATGCAGCCCAACCTGATAAGTCAATATTCACCCACTGTTGGGATTCTCCAATCCCAGAAAGGCCAAATAAGGGTAACCCACCAATAATCATGTGCCAGCCGGTCGCCATCACGGGGTCAGCATATCGCGTCACATATCGAATCATCACTGTCCCCACCGCCATCGACAGCGATGCCAACAGCATCAGCCACTCTCCACTCTGAAATAGCTGCTGTAAGCTCATGTCTAAAGTCAGGGAATCACCTTGGAAGAGGCTGAAAATCCACTCATCCGGCAAACCAATCAGACTAATTCCCAACACTCCAATTCCCAGCCCTAACCATCCCCATAATCCAATCACTTCACCAAACAGCAACCCTGACAACAGCGCCACAGCTAGGGGTTGAGAGTCAATCATCACAGAACCTAAGCCGGCTCCCGTTCTCACCAATCCTTCGGCGAGAAATCCCTGAAATAGCGCCCCATCCACCAAGGCAAACAAGCTGATCCACAGCCATGCAGCCCAACTTTTCGGCTGGGGACGCCCCATCATCGTTGCCGCCACCAATACTAAAACTCCGGCTGGGACTAAACGCACCCCTGCCATAAACAGAGGGGTTGTGTTGGGGATGATGCCTTTCATCGCCACCATTGCCGTTCCCCACAAGAAAAAGGGAGCGATTAGCAACAAGACGGCAGAAGGAGATTGGATATTCGTTGTTTTTATCTGCATAAGGTAGTCTGAAGGCTGCGCTAAACAACAATGAGAGGCTCAACTATATTTTTATATTTCTTTACATAATTCTACTGAATTATTTTATTGTGTTAAGAAGATGATACAAACTAATTATCGCCAGTTCTGCCCCTGGCTCCTGTATTGAGCTTGACAAAACCCTAAAGCCAGCGTAGATCGTGCAAACTAGAAGATATCCCGTCTGTGGATGATTAGGCTGACCTGTTTAATTTTTAATCAAAACGACTTAAATACTCATGCCCTGGCCTTTTAAGCCCAACTCTCGTAAACAAATCGCTCGAATTGAAGTCACTGGTGCGATCGCAAGTGCCACACGCAAACGGGTACTGGAAGCCCTGAAAACAGTGGAAGAAAGGAAATTTCCGGCCCTTCTGTTGCGAATTGACAGTCCTGGCGGGACTGTGGGCGATTCCCAAGAAATTTACTACGCCCTCAAGCGGCTGCGAGAAAAGGTGAAAATTGTCGCTAGCTTCGGCAATATCTCAGCGTCTGGGGGAGTGTATATCGGCATGGGAGCCGAACACATCGTGGCGAACCCCGGTACAATTACTGGAAGTATTGGGGTAATTTTGCGCGGAAACAACTTGGAACGGCTGTTAGAAAAAGTCGGAGTTTCCTTCAAAGTGATTAAGTCCGGGCCTTACAAAGATATTTTGGCCTTTGATCGGGAACTGACCGAACCCGAAAAGCATATTCTTCAGGAATTGATTGATACCAGTTATCAGCAGTTCGTCCAAACTGTTGCGGAAGGACGAAATCTCGCTGTAGAAACCGTGAAAAGCTTTGCGGATGGTCGCATTTTTACAGGTCAGCAAGCGGTAGAACTTGGCGTTGTTGACCGCCTAGGAACAGAAGAAGATGCCCGTCGCTGGGCCGCTGAGCTGGCAGGTCTTGACCCGGAGAAAACCAAGTGTTACACCTTTGAGGAGCCGAAACCGTTCTTGAACCGTCTGTTAGGCGGTAGCCGTACTCAGATGGGATCAGGGTTATCATCTGGGATAGATTGGTTAGAGTTTGAACTATCGACCAGCGGTCAACCGTTGTGGTTATATCGACCTTAAGCAGGATTTTAGATTTGAGAGCACTCTGAAATCTAAAATTCAACATGGAAAATTGGAGGATGTAATAAGTGGAGTGGCGAGTTCGGGCGATTCGTGGGGCAACGACGGCTTCGGAAAACACAGTCGAGGCAATCAGAGAAGCTGTGACAGAACTATTAGACGAACTGGAAACGGGAAATCGGCTTGATCCGGATGAAATGATCAGTGCGATCTTTACAACCACACAAGATTTAGATGCTATCTTTCCCGCCGCGATCGCACGAGAGCGTCCTCACTGGCAGAATGTAGCTTTACTCGATGTTCAGCAAATGCATGTGGAAGGGAGTCTGAAGCGTTGTATTCGGTTTTTAATCCACGTCAATACCCCTGTCTCTCAAGTCGAGATTTACCATCCCTATCTACGTGGAGCTAAAAATTTACGACCGGACTGGAGTTTAGCTCAAATCAGTCGAACGGTGCCTTCTGCGGTTCAATCTCGTCGCTAATGCCTCCGGAGAGATGATTTGTTATTTTTTGTTAGTTGTTATGTCTTCTACCATTTCTCTCTCCACAATGCACTTAATTGATTACCCCCTGTAGTCCCCCTTATTAAGGGGGACGGCGACAACCGGGGGTTCATAAAGTGCAACTTCATCGAGAATTGGCCTGAGAAGGAATTTGAATTTATAACATTTACTAACAACTAACTCCTAACTCATCAAAAATATTACGACTTCACTTCTTCCAATTTTTTCTCTGGATATTTTTTGTGCAACCGAATTCCTAAGAAGATGTCGTAGACAAAGTTCCAAAAACTTTTTTTGCCTTCTAACAATCCCAGAGATTGATAACAACCTTTTTGATCGAGCAGAGGCTTAACGGCATAGTAAGCCCCTTGATACTTGTACCAAGGAATAGAAGGCCACAGATGATGAATTAAATGGTAATTCTGTCCACCAATGAGTAAATTCAAAATTGGGCTGGGGTAAACTCTAGCATTTTTCCAGCGATCGCGCTCCTGAAAGGGTCGATGGGGCAAATAATCAAAAAATAATCCCAAGGCTAAACCCACCACTAAAGCGGGTGAAAACCAAAAGTTGAGAATATAACCTAAAAAGCCATATTGGCAAGCAATACAGATGATAGTCGCCACAAATAAACGACTTAAAAACCACTCCAACAATTCATACTTACGCCACAACCGACGCTTAAAGAAAAAGATTTCGTGATAAAAAAAACGAGCGGCGATTAACCAGAGTGGTCCGCCCGTGGAAACAAAATGATCGGGATCATTTTGGGGGTCATTCACATTCGCATGATGTTGAATGTGAACCCGCGTAAATACAGGGAAAGCAAACCCTAACATTAAGGCGCTTCCATGTCCCATAATGGCGTTCATCGTTCGATTGCGATGAGCTGCATTATGAGAAGCATCGTGAATTACTGTTCCCACCATGTGCAAAGCCAAGACATTTAGGGCAAAGCAGCATGGATCAGGCCAATTCCAGAGCCAGTAACCACATGTGGAAAAGGCAACCAACGCAATCGCTGTAAAGAACATGATTAACGTTGGATTAAATTCACCGGGAGGACCCAGGAATTCCTTTGGAACTGTCAGTGGCTTCTGGGCCTCCGACATCGTGATCTTTTCTCCTTTCTACCGTCCTTTGGTAGTATAAAATACCTGAGTCCAATGGTAAAGATTTGTGAAATTAACTCATCTAATCAGACAGGTTTTGGCTGATAAGCTGAGAAAGCTTTTGCTCAAACAACCAGGACGGCAAAAGCATACTCTTGAGCATTGATTTTGGCAAGGGTAGTAGGCTTTCTGAAGTGACAGAGGGTATGATGCGAATATAATATACCAGCGCATTTGCGCTTCTGGCTCTGGGATGCGATGTAGGGCTATGCACACAGCCCTCGTTGATCGCACTTCAAACGAGTCTTTTTGAGCAAATCAGGGGCAGCCGCATGTTTGACCGAATTTTAGAGGTTTGAAGCAATGACGCCACAACAGTTTACTCGAAATTCCAGTTTGAAGCCGTTGCTGTTTAAGAGTGTTGGTTGGTCAGCGAGTGTCGCTATTCTACTCGCGAGTGATAATGCCTTGGCCTTAACCCAGAACCGGACAGCCACAACTGCTCCATCTCAATTGTCCCAGCATACCATTTTGGCTGAGGATGTTGAGGAAGAATCACAATCCCAAGAGTCTTCACCCGATTCAGAGATTAAATCATCTCAAGAGCCTCGCTTTACCTGTAAGCAGGTGGATGGTCAGTATACGGTCATGTATCATCCCGAAAGCCAACCGAATCAAGCTTATCCCTGGGCAACTCCCGGTACTTTAGGGGGTGGCTGGACGCCAGAACGCCGTTGTAATGAGATCAGCAGACGTTTGGAATTGTACCGACCCGATGGTTTAGTGGAAATGCGGAATGCCGTAGAGAATAATTACAATACCGTCTGTGTGACCACCCAAAAGAATTCATCTTGTCGAATTGTACTCACGGTGCCTCCGGGACAAGACCCAGAATTAACACGCAATCGTGTCTTCCAAAACTTAACCGTTGCGGATACGGGTGAGCGAACAGATGCCGTAAACACGTTTGTCGAGGGGAACAGCGGTTCACAACTGCTCAATCAGGTGTTAAACCAAGGTCTATCGGCTCTAGGCGTTGACAACAATCCACGCCAATCTTCGGCTAATATCAATCTCCGACCCTTCTTAGACCGAGCGGATGGTGGGACTGGCTCTAGGCTGAGAAGAAGCATCCCTGTGCGGTCGAATCCGCGCTTAAATCCAGCTCGGTTTCGTTGATCGTTTTTGAGATGATTCTGAGCGGTGTGTGAGCTAATCAGCCACCGGAATTGGAATTAAAACGGATTTAGCTTCTTGGTTAGGAACCGAGGCTTCTAAGAAGTTTTGCTCTTTCATCAGATCAAAAAGGCAAACGTCTGTCTCCAGCAGACAGGCGTGCCCCGAATTGGGTAATATTAGCTTCTGAGCATTGGGTAGGCTGTTAACTAGGCGTTCAGCTTCCTGTGCGGAGGGTAACAACTGATCAGCGGCACCTCCAATCACGAGGACGGGTTGGGTTAGGCGTTTTAGTTGTGTTTCTTTTACATCAAACTCGGTCACCATGGAGATGCGCCAATTCGCAATCTTGGCGGGTACCGATTGCATGGCATCCAGCAGTGCACGGCGATCGCGCGGCGTGGTTCTGGCTAAATTGGATAACAAGGGTAAGAGGACGAGTGACGAGACTCCATACAAAAATTCGGGTACCAAGCGATTCAATTGAGCTCCCCAGCTTAACCAAGGGCGTTGATGGAAAGATGTGGCTGGATTAATTAAAATAATTCGCTTAAAAAGATGGGGCGCACTTAAGGCAACCTTAATGGCTAAACAGCCTCCGAATGACTCACCACACAGATAAACTGAACGGGAGGCTCCCTTTTTGAGTTCCTCTTCCACGAGGTTCACCACCACCTCGGCAAGATCGTCCCAGTTGTTCAAGTCATCAGGAGGAATTGCCAGCGCTCTGACATCAAAAGCGGTTTCTAACCCTTTTGTCTGGGAGCGCAAGAGTTGACCGGTCCCATCCATACCGGGTAGAAACACAAATAAGGGGTAGTTGGAATTAACACGTCCTGGTGTCAAAAAACAAGGACGGCTCTTCACTGGTGGCATGGCTAAATTCCTATTGATATCCCGATGACTATTGAAGCAAAAAAAATCACAACGCGACTTTTCTCAATTCAGGAACATCTTCGTTCGCGTTGAAATGTTTGATAGAGTAATTTAGAAATTTCATCCTGGCAGGTAGTCACCAGTTCGCTAACCGCTGTTTTAGCCTGTTTGCCTTGATATTGCTCCCGGTGTTTTGCCGTAATCCAATAGGGATGCCCCACTAATACCGCCACACGACGATGAATCACCATCGGATGCAAACCCGGTTGTGCAAATAGGGGTTCTGATGGATCAAACAGACGTAACCAGCGCAGTGGCACGGCAGAGGATGTTGTTTCTTCCAAAGAGGCGATCGCTACAGGCAATACGGCTAAATCCCTGACGGGAGTCCGTAAAGCCAAGTGGGCAAAGCCTCGGTGAAACCTGCTGATGCTATCGGGCTGAGTCAAATGCACCATGGTTTGAGCGCCTTCGGGGAATACTCCTACCCACTGATGTTGTTTGAGTAGCCCACTGGCCTGTTCAAAAAAAGCCTGCTGCCTATATTCTGGTTCTTGAAGCGGAAAACAACCCATTTGCGTGATAAATTCTCGCAACATGGGCACTTGCCCCATGTAATGATGACAAGCAATGCGGATAGGATGCCCTAAGGCTGCCATCAACAGGGGGGCGTCCATAAAGCCACGATGGTTGCTTACCACCACAACGGCAGAATGCTCAGGGATGCGATCTTCGTGGTAGACGAACATCCGCGTTCCCATTGCCGCTAGGAGCGATCGAGAAATTTGAAGTGGACTATCTGAAGACATGGGTTGAAGCCATCACTTGTACCATTACTTAATATTTCTTTACGCTACAAAGCAATGTAAAGTTTTGACAAATGCCTTAAGGTAGAATTTAGGGCATTTTCAGTCGTTTCTGGCAGCAACTCAGCCAGAAGTAGACCTGATTAATGACATCTAGAAAAGGATAACTATGCTACTAATAATTAATTATTTTTTTAGATCTTATCGTTTTATTAAGAAAATCTAAATATTTAGGTAAAAGCTTCTGATTATCTGTATAAGGTAATACTTTTATTAGAGAAGTACTACATCAAGCTGACGAGCTCAGGTAGCCACTCCATCAATATCCGTAGCAATACACTAGAAACTACCAGTAATTTAGGTGAAGGCGTTTCTAACACTCAGATGAGTCATATCGATACAAATAGAAACACATTTACGATTACGACGCCTCTCTACTACGTAAACGACTTACCCCATATCGGTAGCGCCTATACAACAATGGCGGCGGATGCGGTGGCTCGGTTTGAAAGGCTGCGAGGCAAATCCGTGTTATTCATTACGGGCACGGATGAGCATGGGCAAAAAATTCAGCGCACGGCTCAAAGTAATGGAGTCGAGCCTCAAGTCCACTGTGATCAGATCGCGGCTGGGTTTGATGCGCTTTGGCAAAAGCTCAATATCCAGTACGATCGCTTTAGTCGCACCACCTCATCCCGCCATGGCTCAATCGTTAAAGAATTTTTCTCTAGGGTGTGGGACAAAGGCGACATCTATCTAGGTCAACAAAAAGGCTGGTACTGCGTCTCTTGCGAGGAATTCAAAGAAGAGCGGGATTTGTTACAAGAACATCGATGCCCTCTTCACCCGAATAAAGAAGCCGAGTGGCGAGATGAACAAAACTACTTTTTCGCTTTGTCGAAGTATCAAAGCCAGCTTGAAGCTCTTTATCAAGAGCGACCTAATTTTATTCAACCGGAAAGTCGCCGGAATGAAGTTTTAAGTTTTGTTAGGCAGGGACTTCAGGATTTCTCGATTTCGCGGGTGAATGTGGACTGGGGCTTCCCAGTGCCGGTAGACCCGAACCATACCATTTATGTATGGTTTGACGCTTTACTCGGTTACGTAACAGCCCTGCTTGATCCGGATAGTGAACCCACGTTAGAGAATGCTTTAAGCAAGTGGTGGCCCATCAATTTGCATCTCATTGGTAAAGACATTCTGCGCTTTCATGCGGTTTACTGGCCAGCAATGTTAATGTCAGCAGATATACCAGTATCGGAGCATGTGTTTGGACATGGCTTTCTTACAAAGGATGGTCAGAAGATGGGGAAAAGCCTTGGCAATACCCTGAATCCGGTTGAGTTAGTCAATCGGTACGGTGCAGATGCGATTCGCTACTACTTTCTCAAAGAGATTGAATTTGGGAAGGATGGGGATTTCAATGAAACCCGTTTTATCGATATCGTCAATGCTGATCTCGCGAACGATTTGGGTAACTTACTCAACCGAACGTTAAAAATGGTACAGAAGTATTGCCATGCTCGTGTACCAGAAGTTAAAGAAGAAGAAGAAGAAATTCTAGTTGATAACCCCCTGAAAGCCATTGGCTGGGAATTGAGCGAACGTGTTGCTTGCTCCTATGAAGCCTTAGCGTTTGGGGAAGCCTGTCGGGAGATCTTTACTCTGATTCGAGCCGGTAACAAATTCATTGATGATCAAGCGCCTTGGAGCTTATATAAGCAGGGGAACTTGCCAGCAGTGGGACAAGTGTTGTATACCGTGTTGGAATCAGTTAGACTGGCAGCTTACCTCTTATCTCCGATTATTCCTAGCATCAGTACCGAAATTTATCGGCAGCTTGGCTTTTCAATCGACTTTAACGAAAAAACTCTCATTAAAGATTCTGCAACCTATGCTACTCACTCCGCTTGGGGAACCTTACCAGCTCATCAGAGCTTAGGGGAGGCGAAGCCCGTTTTTGCACGACTGGAACAAGCGTAATTTTGTTTCGTCGTCTTGGGCATTAGCTTATCAGCGGTTGACACATCTTCTGGGTGTGAGGAAAGGAGGCATCAATCTTTTTTTTACATAACAAATCGAGGTATAACAAATATGTTGAATAACTTTAGTAATGATCCAGTTTTTACGCCTGAACAAGTTTTAGAAAATCGCGGCCGCGTTGCAATTTTCATCGACGGCTCAAATCTATTTTATGCCGCTCTCCAACTGGGAATTGAAATTGATTACACCAAACTTCTCGTTCGATTAACAGCCGGTTCTCGCTTGTTGCGCTCCTTTTTTTATACAGGAGTTGATCGCACCAACGAAAAACAGCAAGGCTTTTTGCTGTGGATGCGACGTAACGGCTATCGGGTGATTGCCAAAGATTTAGTACAGCTACCCGATGGTTCTAAAAAAGCAAATTTAGATGTAGAAATTGCTGTAGATATGATGGCGCTGGTCGGTTCTTACGATACAGCCGTTCTCGTCAGTGGCGATGGAGACTTAGCTTATGCCGTAGATGCGGTTAGCTATCGGGGAGTTCGCGTTGAGGTGGTTAGTCTACGCTCCATGACGAGTGATAGCCTGATTAACGTAGCCGATCGCTACATCGATCTGGATAACATCAAAGAAAGTATCCAAAAGACACCTCGCGCCACCTCAACCTACGTCTACCGTCCTTTATCGGGCATCGGTATGGATGAGCAGGAAGACTAATCCACCAGCCATAGGTTATTAGTCATTCGTCATTATTCATTGTTTATCGGTCATCGTGATTAGTGATTGATCACAAGTCAACTAACAACTCGAAAAATCAATAACCAAGAACCAATGACTAATGACTAAGCACCTGGATTAAAAGCCGCCCAACCCCATGTTTGTGAACTTAAAACGTTCTATTGCTTTTACCCTGTGTTTTTTGACGTTCACTTTATTATCTGCCTGTAAGAGCGCCAGCCGTACAGAAAAGAAAATAAAGCAAGATAGTGCCGCAACAGATATTGAAGGGAGCCTAGTCTTTAAAAATATTACCCTCGACCAGGCCGATGAAAAGGGTCGCCCTCTCTGGAAAGTTAAGGCCAAACAAGCCACTTACAGCAAAGATAAAAAAATTGCTCGAATTGATCAGCCCACGGGTGACTTATACCAAGATGGAAAAGTCGTTTTGCGGGTATCGGCAGCGAGTGGTGAAATTCGCCAAGATGGTAAGATTGTCCTGCTAAAAGGACAGATTACGGCTACCGATACCCGGAATGGTGCTGTGTTTAAAGGCGATGATTTGGAGTGGTATCCCAAAGAAGATTTATTAATCGTTCGCAATAACTTGAAGGGCAATCATCCCCAACTTCAAGCGACAGCAAAAGAAGGGCGATACTTCACTCGAAAGGAGCAGGCAGAACTCCTCGGACAGGTCGCCGCTATCTCGAAAGACCCAGATTTGCAGATGAAAACAGAACATTTAGTCTGGCAAATCAAAGAACAAAAAACCAATGGCGAAAAGCGCATTTGGATTGAGCGCTACAAAGCCAAAATTGTGACTGACAGAGTGGAGGCTGATAAATCTCAGGTCGATCTGAAAACCAAGATTGTCACACTCAATAAAAATATTCAGCTAACATCACTCGACCCGCCACTATTGATGTCTAGTAATTCCGCCATCTGGAACGTCAACGCTGAAACAGTCGTTTCCGATCAGCCAGTAAGGATTGTCCAACAGAAAGAAAATATTATTCTCACCGCTAACCAAGGACAGGTAGATTTAAAACAAAAAGTAGCGAATTTAACAGGCGGCGTTCAAGCTATTGGTAGCAAAAATCAAGCTACAGTTTTCGCCAATCAGATGAAGTGGGATATGCCGACTCAGAATGTTCAAGCGTCGGGTAATGTGATTTATCAACAAGTTAATCCACCGTTTAATACGACGGGTCCTACAGCCCTAGGAAGGCTTCAAGACCAAAGCATTGTTGTTACAGGTGGCGCTGGTACCCGAGTGGTTACGGAAATTATTCCTTAGTAATAAAAGAAGAGAGCTGATGAAAAGATGGGTCGCGAGTCTATCGGTCACTCTGATGGGTTTGATGACCACGTTGAGTGGTTCTACGTTGGCTCGTGAACTCACTATTCATCCTCAACTTAAGATTTCGTCACCAAAAGAATCTCCTGTAATTACAGCTCAACGAACCTCAAAACCAACCGCAGAGATAAAGGCTGTGGTAAAAGGCAACAATGCTTTTGCTCTCGACCTCTATCACCAGTTGCGTAACCAACAAGGAAACCTTTTCGTCTCACCCTACAGCCTCTCGACGGCACTGGCTATGACCTATGCCGGAGCTAGGGGTGAAACGGCAACCGAGATGTCGAAAGTTCTCCACTTCACGCTAGGGCAAGAAGACCTCCACCCAGCCTTTGCCGCACTCAGGACTCAGCTAGATGCTCAGAAGCAGCAAGGGGAAGGGGTTCAACTCAAAATTGCAAATCGGCTTTGGGGGCAAAAGGGATACGAGTTTCTCAAGCCTTTTAATCAGCTCACCCGAAACTACTACGGAGCTGAACTAGAAGAAGTGGACTTCAAGACGGAGACGGAGCAAGCTCGCCGCACCATCAACAAATGGGTAGCACAACAGACTCAGGAAAAGATTCAAGACCTGATTCCTCCTGACATCCTCAACTCGCTGACGCGGATCGTTCTCACAAACGCCATCTACTTCAAGGGAAGTTGGCTTAAGCCGTTCGATCCGGCAGACACGAAGAACAAGCCGTTTACCGTTGCACCAGGTCAGCAGGTTGATGTTCCCATGATGTCCCAAGAGGCTAGTGTAGGCTACGCAGAGTTTGACGGCCTGCAAGTGCTGGAGCTGCCCTATGTCGGTAAGAAGACATCTATGGTGATTCTCTTGCCCAAGAAAGTTGATGGGTTGGCTCAACTAGAGCAGCAGCTAACGCCGGAGAACATCCACAATTGGCTATCATCTATCGACGACGACCAGTGTCCTGAGTTTATCCAGTTGCCCAAGTTCAAGGTGGATGCAAAATTTGAGCTGAAGCGAGTACTCTCAAAGATGGGGATGGTGAGCGCATTTGATGATGCTGCCGACTTCTCTGGCATGAACGGGAGGAAGGATTTGTTCCTCAAAGAAGCGATTCATCAGACCTTTGTCAATGTGGATGAGTTGGGCACCGAGGCGGCTGGGGCTACGGCGGCTATCGGGGAAGCACGGTGCGGCGGCGGAAACTTTAGTGCCAATCGCCCGTTTATCTTCCTGATTCGGGATAGAGAGTCTGGGAGCATCCTGTTTTTAGGTCGTTTAGTGAATCCAGCAGCTTCCCCTACACCCTGAGTACTCCCAAAACGCTCAACGTTAGCCTTTTTTGAGCTGTGCCCGAACACCGAAAATTTTTTCGTTGCGCTTGGATTCGCCGAGAAGATTTTCGATGGGATAAGTAGTGGCGTTGACCGATTGGATGCCCCACTGTTGTACCAAGCGCTGGAGAAAAACATCTTGCTGCTTGCGAAAGCCATTCACATCGCCACCCCGGTTAATGATGGCAAACCAAACTAAGCCGCGATCGCGTGTCGGGATCACACCCGCTAGCGCACTCACCGTATTTAGCGTTCCGGTTTTAATCGCTGTTCCCAGGGGGATGTGCCGTCCATACATGGTTCCATTCTTGTCGCGCCCAGAAACTGGAAATACGTCCATCACGCTGAGTTTGTAGGGCTGTAGAAAGTGGTGAACTGCCATCAGCATGGCACAGGCAGCATGGGGCGAAATCATATTCTCCACACCCAACCCAGAACCGTTAACCAGTTGTAGTTCGTTCTGGGAGAGATTGGCTGATTTTGCCGCCAATTTGTTTCTCTCTTCAGTACCCCCCATCGATTTGGCCAACATCTCTGACATGTTGTTGTTGCTGTGGATGTTCATCTCCCTGAGGATGTGAGTCAGGGAAAGTGAGCGGTGGCGGATTAATACGATTTTTTTGGGAATGGGCAAGGTTGACACTTTGATGCCTCCAGCGATCGCCACTTGCGGTTTTGGCGTTCCTTTGGGCATGATGGCATGTCGGTAGACAAACCCTCTCGCTGTCCAAAGTTTGGAGTGTAGTCCTTGTCGCAGTTCTTGACCTGCCAGTGCTGGGTTTTCCTGGTAGTTCATGTAGAAATCGCCCTCGATCACTAAATTTCCCTTGACCTGACGAATCCCCAACTGATTGAGACTATTCCCTAGGGCGATCGCTTCCTCCCAAACAAAAAAGGGGTCACCGCCGCCCGTGATCACCAAGTCTCCCTGTAATACACCCTTCTTAATCGGGCCTGTGGTACTCACCATTGTTTCAAACTGATGATCCGGTCCCCACTTGTTTAAAGCCGCCAATGTTGTCGCAATTTTCGTTAATGAAGCCGCTGGCAGGGGCACTTGATCCTTGTGTTTAGCCAGTACGGCTATGTCCGATTGAATCCAGATCCCTTGATGACGTGCCACAGCCCCTTGAGCGCTCAAGCCTTGCAAGTATTGGCGCATAATCGTTTCAGTCGCTGGATCGGGCAGTGCCATGCTGTCAAACAAAGGCATATTCTGCCACGCCAGCGCTTGAGCGGTAAGCACTGTCGTCGGTTGACCACCCACAAGCTTTAAGGCTAGAGCCGCTATTCCAGAGGCTAATATGCCAGCACCCAATCGTTGTACCATTCCTATCCCTCTTACCTGGTGCTTCATTTTAAAGAGTCGATGACAATCCTGAAAAGTCTTCTTCATGCTCTTTGATGGAGTGTCAGGCAGATTACATCAGGTTTAATGTGGAGTGGGGGGCTTCTGGTAAAATTTTTAAGGTTTCTATCACTTTGAGTAATGGCATCGACGACGGCACGGATCGCAATTGACGCTATGGGAGGGGATCATGCCCCTGACGAAATCGTTGCTGGCGCTATTAGGGCACAAGCAGAGCTGGGTGTAGAAGTTTTGCTAGTAGGTGACCCTCAAGCGATTGAATCCTCTCTGAAACAACATACCAGTTCCTCACAGATGGAAATTGTTCCGGCGGAGGATGTCGTTGCCATGCATGAAGAGCCTTTGGTGAGCTTGAAGCGGAAACCTAAGGCCTCGATTAACGTGGCAATGGATTTGGTTAAGCAAAAACGTGCCGATGCAGTGGTTTCCGCAGGTCATTCGGGTGCCGCGATGGCAGCGGGATTGCTGCGCTTGGGACGTTTGCGAGGTATTGACCGTCCTGCGATTGGCGCGGTATTTCCCACCTTGGTGGCGGGTAAGCCCGTGATTGTACTAGATGTAGGGGCGAATGTCGATAGCCGTCCCAAATATCTAGAGCAGTTTGCCGTGATGGGTTCGGTATACAGTCAGTACGTGCTGGGGATGGAGCAACCCAAAGTCGGACTACTGAACATTGGGGAAGAATCCACGAAGGGGAATGATTTAGCCATCCGCACCCATCAATTGCTGCAAGAAAATCCCAGAATCACCTTTATTGGCAATGCTGAAGGGCGAGATGTTCTCTCAGGCCGTTTTGATGTCATTGTCTGCGATGGCTTTGTGGGTAATGTGTTACTCAAATTTGCCGAAGCGGTCGGTGAGATCGTGCTGCAAATCCTCCGAGAGGAACTGCCTCAAGGAATACAGGGGCAACTGGGGACAGCGCTCCTCAAACCCAACCTGAAGAGGATTAAGCAGCGGATTGACCATGCCGAACATGGTGGAGGGCTACTCTTGGGGGTCGCAGGCGTTTGTATTATTAGTCACGGTAGCTCTCAAGCTCCGTCCATTTTTAACGCGATTCGCTTAGCCAAAGAAGCGATTGATAATCAAGTCCTGGAGCGGATTCAGTCCAAGGATTTTCAAGGTGAGCAGCAATCAGCAGCGAGTACCAAAGAGGAGTGAGTAGTGAGCAGTCAACCGTTGGCAGGTAGCATGTTAACTCACGCTCCTGTTTCAGGATGGCTCGATTCAGGTTGGTTAATCGTTACCCCTGACCGAGGCGGCCCTAATTTTGTAAACATCCCAGCTACTGAGGCAGAAGCGTGTTGAATCAACTAGGGGCAGGTATTGCCATTACCGGGAGCGGTTCTGCAACACCAGACGTGATTCTCGATAACCCACAACTCGAACGAATGGTGGAAACATCGGATGAGTGGATTACCAGCCGGACGGGAATTCGGGAACGGCGTATTGCGGATGATCGAATCAGTCTGAGTGCGATCGCGGCTCAAGCGGCTCAAAGTGCGCTAACAATGGCTCAAATTGCCGCCACAGACCTGGATTTAATTATTCTGGCTACTTCAACGCCGGATGACCTATTTGGCACAGCCTGCCAAATTCAGAGCCTCCTGGGAGCCTCAAAAGCTGTTGCCTTTGATATGACAGCCGCTTGCTCTGGGTTTGTCTTTGGGATGGTGACAGCGGCTCAGTTTATCCGCACGGGTGTCTACAAAAATGTCCTGCTCATCGGTGCCGATATTCTCTCACGCTGGGTGAATTGGTCAGATCGGGGTACCTGCATCTTGTTTGGTGATGGCGCTGGGGCAATTGTGATGCAAGCCAATGAGAGCGATCGCTTTTTGGGCTTTGAAATCCGCAGCGATGGTACCCAAAATCATTGCCTGCAACTCCCTTACAATGCACAACCCAAGGAACTTGTCAAGGATATTGCTGTTGCACAAGGCAATTTCGGGCCAATCACAATGAACGGCAAGGAAGTTTATCGCTTTGCGGTACAAAAGGTGCCGGAAGTGATTGAAAAAGCCCTATTCCGAGCCAACTTAAGCGCTGAACAGGTAGACTGGCTGTTGTTGCACCAAGCGAATCAGCGCATTCTTGACGCGGTTGCCCAACGCCTCAATATTCCAACACAGAAAGTTATCAGTAATCTTGCCCACTATGGCAACACCTCAGCCGCTTCGATTCCCATAGCGTTGGATGACGCTGTGCGGCAGGGCAAAATTCAATCGGGCGATCTAATTGCGACGGCTGGCTTTGGTGCGGGACTGACTTGGGGATCTGCTATCTTCCAATGGGGGAAGTAATACCCAATCCGTTTCGATAACCCCCTTATTCCCCAAAGGACGGGGGACTGGGAGAGGAAAAGAGATTGTTTAGACCCTTAGAAAAGGGGTCTACAATTCGGATTGGCTATAATTCCTCGGTGGCCAGATTGACATACCTAAGCTTACTTGGAGCAGCTATTTCTTCTCCCTGTCTGCCTTGTCTCCAACAGTCCCCTCAGGGCAGAGTTTCAGAACTTTCCCCAGAAAATAAAAAAATTTTTGCTCGTCAGTACAAAATATAAATTTTTAAAAGCGGGATATACACACAGCCGTTAGGTTCGTCCTGTCAATGGAGGGAAAAACAAGATACTCATGTATATATACTTAATTTTTATGAGAATCTTGCCAAGCTTCCGGCATTTGCACTTCGGTACAGTGAACAAACGGATAAAAATTTTGGGGTGATGCTTGGCAATGAAGCTTTGCAGAACCCGATCATCCGTTAAAAATTTGTGACAAACGGAACTCTCACACTCCTAGAGAGAACCAGTTGAATACAAACAGGAGAAGATAAAAACAAACAGAGAAATTGAGCAACTACTCAGAGAACTAATTCGATGAGAATAATCTTTCGGGGGGATGAGGCAGCTTAAGCAACAAGAAGGAAAAATCTTAAGAGATACAAAAGAAACAAAAAAAATAATTTAGCTAAACCTATTAACTACCCACTTTCCCATGAATCCTTTGGTTGTGACCCATTCCTCTAAAGCTGACCGCATCTTGGTTGTGGATGATTCTCCGGATAACCTATTCCTTGTTCAGACCATTTTAGAAGAAGAGGGGTATGCCATAACGCTGGCCGAGGATGGTCGGGCGGCTTTAAAACAAATTGACCTATACCCACCGGACTTGGTACTACTCGATGTGATGATGCCGGGGATGGATGGCTATGAAGTCACCAAGCGTATCCGGGAAAATCAAAAGTTGCCGTTTATGCCGATTTTGCTGATTACGGCCTTTGAAGGACCCAGCGTAGTCAAGGGATTAGACACGGGTGCAGATGATTTCATTCGTAAGCCAGTAGAAGTAGATGAACTGTTGGCACGAGTGCGATCGCTGCTGCGTCTGAAACATGCGATCGATGAACGCGAACAAATTGCCCGTCAGCGCGAAGAATTCGTCTCCTGGATGGCTCATGACTTGCGGACGCCTATCGTCGCCGCCGAGCGGATGCTGATGCTATTTCAACAAGGAGCGCTGGGAGAACTCTCACCGGGGATGGAAGAAGCGATCATCACAATGGCTCGCAGCAACCGTAACTTACTAGCCATGGTCAATACCCTGCTAGAAGTTTATCGTTATGAAGCCGGTCGCAAGACTTTGTGCTTCTCACCGATTGAAATCAAAACAGTCATGGAGGAAGTGATGCAGGAACTTTCTCCGCTCGCGGAACAGAAACAACTATCTCTCAAGCCCAATTTTGGGGAAAACGTAGATACTAAAGTCGTTGGCGATCGCTTAGAACTGCACCGAGTGTTCACCAACCTGATCGGGAATGCGATTAAGTTTACAGATACAGGCTCCATTGAGGTGCGGCTGAGTAATAGCCCGGACCCGGATGACCCTAAAACCTCCTGGTTGCTGATCGAAGTGGAAGACACAGGCTCTGGTATCGCCTTAGACGACCAAAAGATGATTTTCGAGCGGTTTCGCCAAGGAAGCCACAAGCGATCGGGCAGTGGTTTAGGCTTGCATCTGTCTAAACGAATTGTAGAAACCCACCAAGGAACCCTAGACGTTCAATCTGAGTTAGGCAGAGGCAGTGTGTTCAGAGTATGCTTACCGACGCAGAAGCCTAAAGCTTAAAAAAGTTAACAGCCAAAACAGGGGAGCATTTCAGTAGCGACGTGCTGTTAAGGTTGAGAAAAGCTAGCTGTTTGTGAGGTAAGACCTGATGCCGGACTCCAGGCCATTGCGCGATCAATACATCGAGTTAATCGACGAAATTGTGCAAGCGACCCTCAAAGGAAAGATTCGCTCTAAAGAGCAGGTCTATCAAATGCTGTTACAAGGAGTCAGCACCGGGACGGGCGAAATCTTCGATCGCTGTTTGGACGAACAGATGAACGCCACCCAGCAGCAGGTAGACAACCCTGTCAGCGAAATGAAGCAAGCTAAAGCCATTCGCAGCCTCAGGGCACTGAAAACCCTGAGTGGTGAATGGGAACGGGTACAGGAGCAAAAGCGCACCTCACAGGCTCTTACAGGCGCGGTTCAAGCGATTATTACGGCTGACTCCAGCGAACGCCTCACCGCTTTATTGCGAGTCATTGACCCCAATCGGCAGCAAGTGCTGAACTTACAACAACTCGCCCAGTTAGGGAAGGACTTACAGCAGCAATCTCAACAAAGTTCTGACCCGGACACGGCTAAAGAATTGCAACAACTCTCCCAAGGTATCACCACAGGTTTAACCTCCTGGCAGCGATTGGAAGATTATGTCGTCAGTTGGATTTACGACCAAAATCGAGATTTGGGATTTGAAGGACTGCCCGAACAACGTGGCCCTTGGGGGGTATGGGCTAAACATGTGAATAGCCCCCTACCCAAGTCGTTGTTTCAAGCGATCGCACAAAATCAATCCCTGCATGAATGGGTCGATCAACAGCCGAGTTTAGAATTGAGTAGTTGGGTGGAATTGGCTGTAATTCTCCAGTGCTTGCAGCGCGGACTGGTCGCTTGGTTCGACAAAATGGTCTATGACTCCAAAATGGGAGCCAAGCTGTCGATTTCTACCTTTATCGTTTTTGCCGTTATTTGGTCGCAATTAGCCAACGCCTTGAGTCAGGCAATAACCCAAACTGAGCGTGATGTGCTGATCAATGCCTGTTTTCAGGTGTCTCTGCAAATTCTCCGTGCTTTTGCCCAACGGGATTACTTCCCCCTTTACGGCGGCGTTTTTGCCTCTTTAAATGGAAATTCTTTGCGGGATGCGCTGAATTATTTGGATGAACCCTTGCGGCAAGTTGAGGGAACTCAGGAGAAAGCGCGAGTTTTAACCTTGTTGGGTTATTCATTACGCGCTCAAGGTTTATATGATCGGGCTACGGCTTTTCATCAACAGGCACTAGAGATTGCTCGTGGGGCAGGCGATCAAATTTGTGAGATTGCCAATCTCAATCACTTAAGCCGAATTTGTGTCGCCCAAAAAAATTATGCTGAAGCGATTAACTACAGCCAAAGAGCATTAATTCTCTCTCGTCAATCCGGAGATCGGTTAGGAGAAGCCAACGCCTTGACTAATTTAGGCTACAGTGAGGTGTTTCAAGCCAAAGAGCAGGCACAGCTAGAACCAGAAGTTTATGAAAGAGCGATTGACTATCTAGAACAAAGTCTGCAATTGTTAGCACGATTGGGTGATTCCCTTGGAGGTGGCTATGCTTCCCATCAGAGTCAATCGCTATGTTTCAGTAGTTTGGGAATTGCCCATGTGGTGATTGAACAGCCTCAAAAAGCCATCACCTACCTTGAACAAGGTTGGCAAGCCGCTCAAATTTCGGGCGATTTGTATCTACAAGGAGTTAATTTAGCCTACCTCGCCCAAGCTTGTTACAGTTTACAAAACTTGGCTCAAACTCTCTACACAGGTAGCCTGGGTGCCTATCTTTTAGAGCAAATTGGTTCTAGTGATTGGCGTCAATCGGCTGGCTTATTAACTATTTTGCAGGGTCAATTGGGTGCTGAAGTGTTCCAAACCTTATTGGAGCAAGAGCGCTCAAAAATTATTGCCTTTATCGGTGTTGATGGCTATGACTATATTCCTCAACTGCTGCAAAAATATCGAAATTCGATGTAGCGAGTATCAGAAGGCAGACGGCAGAAGGCAGACGGCAGAAGGGAGGAAGGCTGATAGTTTCTAGGTTGGTTTCCGTTGCGATCAGGTGAGTTATTTGTGCTATCTTGCTCTAGTGTTTCGGTCGGTTAAAACTCACAAAGGTTATCTATATTTAAGGAGAAAAATGCTCTTGCCTTGTCAATACATATAAGTTTGTCTGAACTCTTTTGAGGGAAAAAATTTATCTGTAATATCCTATACAAAAGACATTCACAAATTATTCACCAAGGCAAGTTAGATTAGTGGAGAAGCCGTGTAAAAAATCGTTACATAGACTTCAAGTACTAATACTCTCAGTAGCTGCAAACGTCAAGCTGCTAGAGGTCTACAACAATAAAGAGGGGTGCAACGCAAAAGTTCCTTCTAATGATTGTTGATTTAAAATCCCTATGTCATTACAGAAGCTAGCACTCCCCTTAACTTTATCTATCCTCTGCTTTGGCTGTCAGGCTCGCTCTTTAGGAATGCGCTTGTCTTACGGAACCGCTTCTTGGGAGCGATCGGAACAAATCGCCGAACCTGTTTCTGTGCCTATCCTCACAACTTCTTTAAAAGCAGCCATTGAGGAGGTGAGAGTGATGAGAATTAAAATTGAAAGGGATGATGGGATTAATCCCAAAGAATACAAGGAAGACCTAATCGATTTAGAGAATATCGTTGATCAAGTTTATGGTGACCCCAAAACCGTCGCATCTGTAAAATCTGTTGTAGATGGGCACAAATTAGCTCTCAAGTTTATGCAGTGCGATCGCGCTGGGGGTTACAACGAAATGCTCCAATGTCGAGACAACGTACTTGAAAAGCTGTTTGTTAAATACCCTGAGTTCGCCGCCGCTGCACAGGATGCGGTTGAAGGTGAAGAATTGTCTTACGTCAGCGCCGGACTGGATAGAGATGCGGTATTGCAAGCCATCTGGTTAGAAATAGCCAAAGACACAGACAAATTACTGGTCGCTGTGAACATGGAACCAACTTTAGCAGCCAACCCATCTCAACAGTGATCTTCCGCCAGGAAGCGATTGCCCAAAGGGTACTGTCCCAAAGAAGCGTATCGCTATCTTTAAAATGAGGTTGAACCTCTGTGCGCCCCCACACCATCCTGAAAAGTGGCGTTGGGAGCATGTCACCTATTCAATCTCAAAGAATTCCCATGCAAAATCCTCGCCAGTTGGCCTTTCAAGCGCTCATCGATATCCAACGGCGGGGTACTTTTACCGATATAGCCCTCGACCGGGTGTTGCGAGATACGCCATTAAGTAGTGCGGATCGGGGTTTAGCTACAGAGCTAGTTTATGGGAGTGTCAGACGACAGCGCACCCTTGACACCTTAATCGATCAACTCGGTAAGAAAAAAGCCCACCAGCAGCCTCCAGAGCTCCGTACAATCCTCCATATTGGCTTGTACCAGTTACGGTATCAAAAGCACATTCCCGCCCGTGCAGCGGTCAATACAACCGTTGAGCTTGCTAAGGAAAATGGATTTAAAGGACTGGCTGGTGTTGTCAATGGGTTACTGCGGCAGTATGAGCGTTTAGCAACAGCCCCCACCGCCTCCAATTCCTTAATCGATTCAGAACAACAAAATCCCAAATTTAATGACCCCTTACAATTACCCACAGAACCTGTAGAACGATTGGGGGTGTCGCACAGCTTTCCTGAGTGGATGATCCAGATGTGGCAGGAACAGTTGGGATTAGATGAGACAGAACAACTGTGTGCCTGGTTGAACCAAACGCCCACCATTGACCTTCGAGTCAATCCCCTGCGGATATCTATTGAGGAGGTTGAGGCAGCGATGCAATCGGCGGGGGTTGAGGTTCGGCGTATTCCCCAACTCCCGCAAGCGTTACGAGTCATTGGGGGCGCAGGTAACATTCAACAGTTACCCGGATTCAGTCAGGGATGGTGGACTGTTCAAGATAGTAGCGCTCAGTTGGTGAGCCATCTGCTGAACCCTCAAGCGGGTGAAGTGGTGATTGATGCCTGCGCGGCACCAGGGGGTAAGACAACCCATATCGCAGAACTAATGGGCGATCAAGGGACGATTTGGGCGTGCGATCGCGCCGCCTCTCGTCTCAAAAAGCTGCAAGAAAACACTCAACGTCTGCAATTAAAGTCCATTCAAATCTGTACAGGCGACAGCCGCCACTTTTCCCAATTCACCCATGCAGCAGATCGCGTTTTACTCGATGCCCCTTGTTCGGGGTTAGGCACGCTACACCGACGCCCTGATATCCGCTGGCGCATCACACCTGCCACCGTACAGGAACTTTCGGTTCTGCAAGGAGAACTTTTAGAACAAGCCGCGACTTGGGTTAAGCCTGAGGGCATTTTGGTTTATGCCACCTGTACCTTACATCCCCTGGAAAACGAAGGGGTGATTCAATCCTTTCTAGAGCGTCATTCTGAATGGCAAATTAGACCACCCGCAACTGATTCAGCGTTAACGGCCTTCTCAACACCTCAAGGCTGGCTTAAAGTGTGGCCTCACCGATACCAGATGGATGGCTTCTTCATGGTGCAGCTTGCACGTTGTCAATGAGGAGCCGTTCACGGGCACTTACAGCAGAAGGCAAAGGGCAAAGGGCAAACCGGAGCTCATACGAGGACAGAAGGTTTATTACTAGTGCAGGATGGCAGAAATTACTGACCAGCACCCCGTTGTATTTTCGGAAAAATCGGCAAAAGAGAAGGGGAGATAAAAAAAATGTATAGGGTAGAGACTATTGCTGCTCCAAACCCCTACCTAAGATAGAGGGGCAGATAGTCAGAGGAAAATATCATGCCCACCAACTCGACGGTCAAACAGCTCGTCAAGATTCTCATCGGTGCAGCTTGGATTGATGGCAAAATTCAGCAAGAGGAGCGGGAGTATCTTCAGCGAGTTGCCAAAGAAACAGGAGTAGCTGATGACCCGGAGATTCAGCCGCTATTGTATGAACTCAGGGCGGTTTTACCGGATGAGTGTTATGCCTGGATGAAAGAATATTTAGGTGATCGCCCAAGTTCAGAAGATTATCAGCGCCTGATTGAATCCCTGAGCGCCTTAATCTATAGCGATGGCGAGGTAGCCACAGAGGAAGCGAAACTTTTAACTCGCTTGCAACTGCTTGACCCCGATAGTGGAACCACACCTAAGTCACGTCAAAACAACGTCCTCAAAGCCATTCAAAAACTTTACCGTCGCTGGATTGACCAACAAACCTAACCCTTGAGGCTAGCTATACACCCACCTCGGTATCTTCATCCTTGTTCATCTAAGGACGAAAGCTAGAGGCTGGGGATTGGATTAGGGTAACCACTCGCGACCCCTAATCTAATATTCTGATGCGCTAGCGCGATGCCTGCACACAAGAACCCATTTTTCTTAGAAGGCAACTAATTAACGGATTAGGCGTCTTTGATCATGAAGAACTTCATAAATGGTTCAGCTAAAAAACAGCGAAATTGAGCATATTGCTGTTTAATTCATCAAAACTTTATAGTTGGCAAGTTCTAGGAACATTTATCGCTTTCTCAGGTCTATTTTCTCAACAGAACAAACTAATTTGGAGAACGCCTCACATGTCTAACTTATCTCGTTGGCAATCAGGAACCGCCGCCTTTTTAGCTCTGGGAATCGTCGCTGGAGCTGTAGCGCCTTTCATGGCAGCGGCCCCTTCTTTTGCCCAAACCACCTCTTTTTCGGATGTTTCATCCAGCTATTGGGCACGGGATTTTATTTCAGCACTAGCGCAGCGGGATATCATCGCTGGATTCCCAGATGGCTCATTCCGACCCGATTCCCCAGTGACTAGAGCTCAATTCGCTGCGATGATGCGGAAAGCGAATAATGAGTTTAATAAGGGTAAAGTTCGCAATGCGATTAACTTCGCTGATGTACCCTCACGCTACTGGGCTTACACTGCAATTCAGGACGCTTACACCACTGGATTTTTAGCCGGTTATCCCGGTAACATCTTCAGACCGGAACAGAATATTCCTCGTGAACAAGTCTTAACGTCGCTAGCGAATGGATTGAATTACACCCCCACTCAGGCCGTATCCACCGTTCTGGGTTACTACAACGACAGCTCAAGCATTTCTAACTTTGCTCGCTCTCCCATCGCCGCCGCGACAGAAAGAAGTATTGTGGTGAACTATCCTAACCTCAAGACGCTTAATCCTGTTCGGAACGCAACCAGAGCTGAGGTAGCCGCTTTCCTCTACCAAGCACTTGTTAGCTCAGGAGACGTGCAAGCTATCAATTCCCCTTACATCGTTAATGCACCGCAAGTAGCAACGGATGTCACAATTCCCGCAGGAACAACTATTCCTGTAACGTATGCTAAAGCAGACAAAATTCTCGTCACCAAAGACGAAACTGTACCCTTGACGGTGAAGGTAGCGGCTAATATCACCACCTCTGACGGTAGAGTCCTGATTCCTGCTGGCAGTGATGTAATTGGTGAATTACGTCCGGTTAAAGACCAAGGGGGTAGCCAGTTCGTGGCACAGAAGGTCGTGATCAACGGTCAAGAAAAAACTATTAACGCTTCTTCTGATGTAATTACCACAACTGAAACCGTGCGTAAGGGTGTTAATGTGGGCAATCTTGTGAAGAATGCTGCTTTGGGTACAGCCGCTGCGGCTGCGATCTCTGCCGTTACTGGTGATCGGGCAATTGCCACGGAAGAACTCTTGATCGGCGGTGGTGCGGGTGTTGTCATCAACCTGATCCAAACCTTCTTAGGCCGTAACAGCATCGATCTGATCGCCATTCAACCCAATACGGACATGAATCTGAAATTAAACGCTCCCTTGACGGTCACCGCCAAATAAGGGACTGGTGATGGAAAGGGAAGATAAACAGCTCTATAGCTGAATCATCTTCCCAGTTCCTACTCTCCAATCCCAAAATGCAATGTGTTCTATTTGTTTGCGATAGACAACCAGACGACAAAGGTTGTTCCCCGTGCTGGCTGATTTTGATTCTGATTCTTTTGTGATTCCCAACTTTGTATAGCCCAGACCTGTTGTGCTGGGCTATATACTTCTATGTCACCCTGCATTTGTTCGATCAGTTCTTTGGCGATCGCTAAGCCCAAACCACTACCAGGAATTGCGGTTGCTGCCTGAACACCCCGATAATGCCGCTCAAACAGATGTTCTAAGTCTTGGGGCGGAATGCCGGGGCCGGTGTCACTAATCATAATGGCTAAACGCTGTTCGGGATGCGCGGTGCCTGTGCGTATTGACTGGGTAACGCCATCCCCTGTAAGAGGTAAATCCTCGTCCGTACCAACAGCCCAGGTTTGGCGGTGAGGCGTTTGAGCCAAAACATCAACTCGGATATCAATTTTTCCCCCTGCTGGGGTGTATTTCAAGGCATTGTCGATGAGATTGCTTAACACCTCGCGCAACCCCTTAGGATTACCCCGGACTAACGGTAAGTCGCTGGGGATTTCGGAACAAAGGAACAGATTGCGCTCTTGGGCGATCGCCTTGGCGGTATCGATCAGCGGTTCTAAGACGGCTGCGATGGAAAGGGGGATTAAGGATGGGGAAGATTCTTCTCCAGTTACCCTGCGCCAATGGCCAGTCCCTAGTCGAGGGGACGCTTCAGGTTGTGCTGCGGCTGGCAACAACAGGGGCGGTTGCTCGATTTCATTGGCGTCTAGATAGGTATCGAATTCTTTGAGTAATTCTTGGAGGCGATCGCTCTCTCGCAAAATACTGGATGCTAAATCGCGGTTTCTATCTCCAGGCAGCAGCCGCTTGAATAGCAGCTTGCCAAATGTTCTTAAAGCGGTTAGAGGATTGCGAAGTTGATGCAGCAGGTCATCGAGGCGATCGCGCTGTTGGGCTTTTAGGCGACTGGCTTGAGTCAATTGCTGCTCGAACCAAGCTCGACGCTGATCCATGATGTAGGCGATCGACAATGTTCGAGCAATTCGTTCAATCGTCGCCAATTCTTTATCATTCCACGGTCGGTCTTCACGACCTGTCACCAACAACCCCATCACGACCCCTTCATGGATCAGGGGCAGAACAACTTGGCGCTGTCGCTGTAAAAAATTCTCAGCTCGGTCAGGTGAGGTTGAATCTACCGTCTGGTCATAATCAGAGACTTGAGGGAGCAACTTTGGCAGGGCTTGAGATAATCGGGGAATCATTGTCATCTTACCCCGCAGTTCAGGCAGCACCAACTCTGGATGATTTTCTTCCCAAACCCCCGTTGTTTCTGGATAAATCACGATGGGAATCAGCTTAGGCTGGTTGCCCTCGATCAGTTCTTCTGTTAAATACACGGCACTCAACGCGGCACCTAGCCCTTGAGTTAACACTGCCACTTGTGATTTACATAACGTGACAAATTCTGAACTGGCAGGAATGAACATGAGGTTAGGATGATTAATCTTTGACAGCGCTCTTCCCTGGAAACTACCACTCGCCCTTTCTCTATAATGTCGAACCTACCCTCAATCTGACTATAAACTCTCCGCTGGCTCACCTCAGATGAAGGGAGCTCCGCAGACTCATTTTATTAATAAACATTAATAATTGTATCGACTTTTCTCAGAAAACCTCCTCATTTCTTGATCTTGACCCTTATTTTCGAGAAAATTTGGACTTTTTGTATCAATCTGTAAATAGAAGTTGATATTTTGAACTCAAGCCGATATACTTTCGACGGCTTTTGTAACTAACATTACAACTGTCAGCATAAAGAGGAGGTAAAGAGGTTGGCAAGAAGACGCAAGCGCAAAAGTCGCCGCCGCCAGGAAGGGCGTAAGATTCTGGAGCATGTGCCTCAGTATAATCTCGAAAGCGGCGAAGATAAACCGGTCACAGCAGCACGAAAGTTTATTCAAGTTAAAGGGATAGTTCCACCCGCTTTAATACTCGTGAAGCGAAACGAACATACTACAGACCGTTATTTCTGGGCAGAAAAAGGATTATTTGGTGCTCAATACGTCGAAGAAAATCATTTTCTGTTTCCCAGTTTGCGGATACTAGATTCTCCCGAAGAAAAGACTGCTGTCGCGGTCTCTAGTCGCTGAGATCTTATCGGTAAAACTCGATAACAGGCGTTTTTACTTAACCCTACTCAAGCCTTTGCGTTTGAGTAGGGTTAATCTTTAAATCTCCTGCCAAGCTTTAAAGTAGGACGTTTTGAGACTTCAGACTTCAGTCTTTAAGCCAAGGTTTTGAGTTTTAAAGCCTGTTTCAACTCATGCACTTCATCACGATGGGCTGTAACAGTCAGGAGACTTTGCGAACCCGTGTTTTCAGTGGGTACAGCCTCCACGGTTAAAAAAACCTGCTCACTGCGCCCTGCTTTTTTCCAATAAAAAACTCCAGCAACTGGGGCTAAAAGAACCAGCGCAAAAAAAGGATAAGTGAGTGTTGGGTACAACAACGAGAGAACCAGGGATAAACACAAAATGCCACAGGCAGCTAGCAATGTTAAAAAGATGGCGAGAAACCAACTGGGTCGAACAAACCCTTGGAACGTGACTTGATGGGTGACGGCATCAATGGCGGCTACCCGGTAGGCTCTCTGGTCAAAATATTGCTGCAACCGCGTCAGCAGTGATTCTTCTGGTTCTTGGGCAATCAATCGCACTTGTTCGGTTCTATCCTTGACAGAAGCTCGGATAAAGAAAAATAGACCGACTGCCAACAATAGCGTCAGCAGGAATGTTGAAGAAAGAACGGTGGTATTCACTGACTTTTGATTAAGACATGTATCGTTATGCTCCTACTTTACAATTTGTGACGCCTGATTGGTTAGCCATAGCGATGCAACGGCACGCTAGCGCTGACGCGCCGAAGAAAGCTAACACGAATGATCGTGCGCGACGCAACGGCACGCTGCTGGCGCAAAGAGAATACCCCGTTGGCGTGTGCGCTATTATTGCCCCCGCCTCTGGCGAGTAACCCCAAAGCACTAACGCTTAAGCGGCGTCTTCCCTCACTAGCCCTGAGTGGGTAAAGCGTGCTTCAGCGAGGAAGATTTTCGAGGAATTCAATGCACATTGTGCACCCTAGGGCTGGCACAGTTCGCATTTTTCAGGCATTGAGCGCCTGGAAGAGCTTGACTCTTCTTTCCCTGGTTCTTAGCCGTGCCTACCCTATCATTTTTGCTAATTTCTTCCTCGCCGGCTGCCCCGGATCTAACCAATTCTCCAACAAAGGGCTTCAAGCCGTTACATGGCTTGGCTGTCTGCTGTCATGTAACTTCGCCAGAAATTGGCAAGTTCATGGGCTTGGTCTCGCCATTCCGGGCGGATTTGATACATCCTGCGGGGGCGTCCTCGTCCTTCTACTTTTTTCCAGTACCCTGAAATGGCTCCTGAATCTTCAAGAAACTTAAGTGCACTGTAGAGAACAGTATCAGAGAGTCGATAGGTTGGGTGTTCCTGTTCTAATTGCTGGATCAACTGTGTTCCATAGGATTCCCCTTGCAACAAAATGAACAAAACGTAACATACAGCTAATTCTTTGTTGAGATAGTTAGGAGGAGGGTCTCGAAAAAACTGATAGATATCCTCAAATTTCATCTGCATAGCTCGCTGAATATCCCAGCCAACCGGCTTTGAATGGGAGAGTTTTCCTGAAACTAACGACGGTTTCGATACCCCTGAAAACTCACACATGCACACGCATGTCTGGCAAAAACGAGCAAATAAGAGCCAGTAAACTAACCTCACACTTTTATAGCAAAGCCTAGAGGAGCCTGTACTTTACTCGTTGATGCGGTAACTTTAGATGCAACCCAGCGGATAATCACCACTAATTTTAGCGAAGTCGCTAAAAGCTCCTACCATAAGCACCTGAGCGATTCCTAAGGTAGCTTGACCTGGTAGACTTTCTCCTTCCCTTCCAAGCCTAAGTTGACCTCAGGCTGAAAGCATTATTCTTTTCTACTGACTTATGGGTGTATATTCCGCATACTTTTGTTTTGCATTACTTTACCCAAGTCAAGCTTGTGAAGGGATAGGTCGTAAAGACGTTAGCCGTTTTCCTACGCCAAACAGTAATTATTCTACTGGAAATACAAGACTATTCATCAGTAAAGCCTCTTTTAGGTGGGGTAATGAGCTGGCGTCGCCCGATGGCTCAGAATCTATGAGCCGCTGTAAAGCGACCACTTTACTTTAGTAACACTTTGATGTCTTTGAGCGGCTTAATCCGTGCCCAGAGCCATTCAATGTGTCTTGAACCAGCCAAAATCCTTGTATGCAACAAAAATTTCAACCTCTTGTAGCTACACACTTACTTCAGAACCAGCTTGCCAAACTTCTTTGATAATCTTGCCAGTTGAATCAAATTGCACCTGGTATGACATGGATAAAACAACAATCACCCCCCGGCTGGACTTGGCCGTGATCTGAATGTCAGCTTCAACACCATGATTGCTTTGTTTTTGTGTGATTACCCGGAAATCTTGAATCTGGTACTGCTCAAAAAATTCCAACCAAGCTTCGTAAATCGACTGACCCTGGTAAACTTTGTCTACATCTGAAACCCCATAGGACCGCTCTAAAACAGCATGATCGCTGTAGCGGCTCACTAAAATCTCTGGATTTGCCGCTGCGATCGCCTGCCAGTGGCTCTGTGCTGCCGATAAGGGAGTCGTCCCAAAACTGCTTCTATAGGCTGACAAAGTCAAGACCAATGCAATAGCACACCCTAGGTAGGATAAACGCTGCTGGAAATTGGGTCTTATACGCTCCATCGTTCTGTTCCTCTTCGATCAGGCTGCGAAGAAATAGGGAGCCACAGGAGGCGTTGGGGTTGCTGTCCCATACCTATACTTGATTAACTAGACGAGCTGCTGGAATTAAAAGTTCTCGAAATTTAACTGTTTTTATCCGAAATCAGCAATTTATTCGGTTTTGTAGCCCTTATAGGCACCCTAATCTGAACGAATTGCGAGAGCCCCTTCTAGTGAATGGCAAAAGGCAAGTCCCCAATTTAAGGATGCTCTCAAGGTGTGCTAACCAATCGCTAATTTCCGGGCAGGCAGTCGGTCAATTTCAGATCACCCTGGTGTTTGTAAGCTGCCCCAGAACTCAAGCAACCAGGCAGGCTGCCCTACTGACATAGAACGGGTTGAGCGCCAGTCTAAGGCTTTACTTGATGCGCTGGCTCAAGTGTAATACCACCGTATGACGTGTATTACTCTGTGTGAATCTTACTTGCGTTTATTTAAAATCCGCAACAAAGTCAAGAATATTTTATCAATTCTTCACAAAAAGCCATAAAAAACTTATAGCAGTCTAACCAGCTGAGCCCATGCAGAACTGGGGAGGGCTAGAGCAACGGACATACGCCAAAGGGTACTCTATCTGCTACCTGTAGAAACAAAGGCTATCTTGCCCTTACTGTATGAATACCAAAAAGGCGTAAGTCCTAGTAGCCGCAAAAAACCCACCCTATATTTAGTCAGCTGTTGCGAGAAAATACAATGAAGTTAGGTTATCACTCAAGGTTCCAGCTCCGATGCGAGAAAAGCCAGACACGTCTTCAATCCCTCCATCTGCTCAGCGAATTGTCTTTACACTCCGCACTATTGGCTGGATTTCTTTCTGGCTCCAGGTCGTTCTAGGCGTCATTTCAGCCATTATTTTGCTGCTTTCTCTAGCCTTCAGCAGAAATACAGCGGCTCAAGCCAGTACCCAGGGAACCGGATTCGGCATCTTTTTTGCAATTTGTGGTCTGGTAGCGCTGGGTATCGGTGCTTTTTTTGCATTCCGTTACACTCTGATTTCTAAACAATTACTAGAGACGGGGCGACCGAGTAAAGCAGATACTCTGCAAGCCATCAGGCTGGGATTGATTGTCAATTTAGTGGGAATGTTGCTGACTATTTTTGGAGCGCAAGCCGTAGTGGGTAGCGTCCTCACCAAGTCATTGTCTCAGCAAGGAGCCGTGCTTGACCCCAGTCGTTATGTGCAACCCTTGGATTTATTTGTTGTACAGGGGAACGTCAACACGATTACAGCCCATTTTGCGGGTATTGTAGCTTCACTGTGGCTGTTTAATCGCGTGAGTAAGTAGCTCCAACCGGATGAAGGTGAAAAGGCTGTACCGATTGGACTTTGAGGGTAAACTATGGCAGATTGGGGAGAATCATGCGATCGCGCTCCTCTTGTATCCTGTAGAGTGGCACTATTCCATGCCGCTTTAAGCCCTCCTTGAAGAGCTGCTAAAAGCAAAGAGTATGTGCCATGTATGCGATCGCGTCCGGTATTGTAGAGAAACTCTGTGCTTGACCTAAAGCAAATTCGAGAAAATCCCCAAACAGTCCAAGAGCTACTGAATCGGCGTGGTGCCGGTCAACATGACCTCCAGCCGATTATCCAGTTGAATCAGCGCCAACGGGAACTGGAAACCTCCCGAACTCAGTTGCAAGCCCGTAGCAACGAAATTGGCAAACAGATGGGTCAAAAAATCAAAGCGGGAACCCCTGCGGACGCGCCTGAACTGCAAGCGTTACGGGATGAAGGGAACCAAGTCAAAGCCTCACTGAGTGAACTGGAACCTCAGGAAAAAGACTTGAAATCCCAGATCGAATCCCTCTTACTCGCCCTCCCTAACTTGCCGAGTGAATCGACACCGATGGGCAAGAGTGAAGAGGAAAACGTAGAAGTGCGCCGTTGGGGTGACGAATACATTCCACCCCAAGATGCCAAGATTCTCCCTCATTGGGAAATTGGTGAAAAGCTGGGCATTCTCAATTTTGAGCGGGCGGTGAAAGTAGCTCAGAGCCGCTTTGTGAGCTTAGTGGGTGCGGGTGCTGCCTTGGAAAGAGCGCTGATTAGCTTTATGCTCGACCAGCAGACAGCCAGTGGTTATGTGGAAGTTATACCCCCGATTCTGATCAACACCCAGTCTCTAACCGCGACCGGTCAGTTACCTAAATTTGCCGAAGAAAGCTTCAAGTGCGACAGTGATGATTTATGGCTAGCTCCTACGGCTGAAGTCCCATTAACCAATCTGTACCGAGATGAAGTTTTAGAGGCATCCCAGCTACCCATTTATCACTGTGCCTATACCCCCTGCTTTCGCCGCGAAGCCGGTAGCTACGGGCGAGATACTAAGGGGCTAATTCGATTGCATCAGTTTAATAAAGTCGAGTTGGTGAAGCTGGTTCATCCCAGTACGTCTTACGAGGAACTCGAAAAACTCGTACAGAATGCGGCAGGGATTTTGGAAGCCTTAAAGTTGCCCTATCGGGTTGTGGCACTGTGTAGCGGGGATATGGGCTTCTCTTCTGCTAAAACCTATGATTTGGAAGTTTGGTTGCCCTCTTCTGGCAAGTATCGTGAGATTTCCAGTTGCTCCAATTGCACGGACTTCCAAGCGCGACGAGGTAATATTCGCTTTAAAGAAGCGGGGAAAAAAGGAACTCAGTTTGTCCATACTCTGAATGGCTCAGGCTTAGCTGTAGGACGCACAATGTCAGCGGTACTTGAGAATTATCAGCAACCGGATGGCACGGTCAAAATTCCGGACGTGCTGCAACCTTATCTAGGCAGAGAAGTGTTGTAAGACCAAGGTCGCAGGCACTCGATTGATTTCAGACCTTACAATGAAAAAACGTGAGTTCTCGTTACACTGAATCCTAATTATGTCAATTTTGGCGGCGATCGCAGTCCTGGCGGTTCTGATTTTAGTCCATGAGCTGGGTCATTTTATGGCAGCTCGTCTCCAAGGAATCTATGCCAATCGTTTCTCCTTAGGTTTTGGCCCCGTTCTGTGGAAGTATCAGGGTTCACAAACCGAGTATGCCATTCGAGCGTTTCCCTTAGGGGGGTTCGTGGGTTTCCCTGATGATGACCCGGATAGCGAAATTCCTCCGAATGACCCGAATTTACTCCGCAACCGACCGATTTTAGACCGTGCGATCGTAATTAGTGCGGGTGTGATTGCCAATTTGGTGTTTGCTTACTTCCTACTTGTGGGTCAAGTCGCAACCGTTGGCACCCCAGACTTTACTAACTTTAACTACCAACCTGGTGTTCTTGTTCCGCAAGTTGTCGCAGAAAGCAGTGTCGTGGCAAAAGAGGCGGGAATTCAACCGGGGGATGTTGTTTTATCCGTCAATGGGCAAGAGTTGGGAGCGAACCAGGAAGCTATCTCTTACCTGATGAAGCAAATTCAACAATCTCCCAACAAACCTCTGAGACTAACAATTCAGCGAAACCAACAAACGCTTCCCATTGCCTTGAGGCCGGAACTTGGTCAAGATGGCAAAGGTAAAATCGGTGTACAGCTAGCCCCGAATGGTGACGTGGTGCGTAAGCGTGCCAAAAATATTGGGGAGGCTTTCAGTAGCGCTGCCGACGAATATCAGCGCGTCGTGATTTTGACCGCGAAAGGCTTTGGTCAACTCATCAGTAACTTTGGCGAAACCGCCGAGCAAGTTTCGGGCCCGGTCAAGATTGTTGAGATTGGAGCAGATATTGCGCGTTCAAATGCTGCAAATCTTTTCCAATTTGCCGCTCTCATTAGCATTAACTTGGCAATCATTAATATCTTACCTTTACCCGCATTGGATGGAGGTCAGCTTGTGTTTTTGTTGATTGAGGGAATCAGGGGTAAACCTTTGCCTACTGAAATTCAGCAAAACGTGATGCAAACCGGATTGGTGCTATTACTCGGTTTAGGTATTTTCTTGATTATTCGGGATACGGCTAATCTGGGTTGGGTACAAAAGCTATTGCAGTAAGGTTCAATCTGCTGATGGTATAAATTATTGTTTTTCATCTTGGAGGGCTGTCCTATGAAAAGGACAGCCCTACTTTTAGGGTGCACAAATTAAATAACCTGTCGTGCATTTAACTTATAGCGGTCACCAAGGCAACTCTTGACTCTCGCCAAATACTGAAATCTTGAGCCGTCCATATGCATCCCTTCTGCCTTGTGCCTCCTCGTATGAGCTCCGGTACCTCCTCATCCTCACTAAAGTCCTCGTATGAGCTCCGGCGGTCGCTCCGGTGCCTTTATGCTATACATGAAAAGGGGCATCCTGCCCATTCCACAAAAAATCTCTCCTCTTGGCATCTGCCATTTAGATAATTGTTAGCTGAAGCCTGTTATAGGTAGTAGTTTTGATACCACCGAACGAAGCGATGAATCCCTTCCTCAATGGTTGTAGAGGGTTTAAATCCCACATCTTTAATTAATTCATCCACATCTGCATAAGTGGATAAAACGTCCCCAGGCTGCATAGGCAGGAAATTCTTCTCAACTGTTTTACCTAAAGCCCGTTCAATTACTTCAATAAAGGTCATTAACTCGACAGGGTTATTGTTACCAATGTTGTAAAGCTTGTAGGGAGCTAAGCTAGCCACGTCTTCAGGAAGATGGGCACTTTTGTTTATAGGAGTTTGGGGCGGTTTATACATCACTCGCACCACTCCTTCAACCACATCATCAATGTAAGTGAAATCACGCTTCATTTTGCCAAAGTTGTAAACATCGATCGCCTTACCCTCTTGCATGGCTTTCACAAATTTGAAATAAGCCATATCTGGGCGTCCCCAAGGGCCGTAAACCGTGAAGAAACGCAGACCGGTCGCGGGTAAATTGTATAAGTGACTGTAGACATGAGCAATTAATTCATTGGCCTTCTTGGTAGCGGCATAAAGGGAAATCGGATGATCGACATTATCCGTGACGGCAAACGGAACTTTGGTGTTCACACCGTAGACAGAACTGGAAGATGCAAAGACGAGATGCTGGATTTGAGTCTGACGACATCCTTCTAACAAATTGACAAACCCGGACATGTTACTGTCTACGTAGGCAAAGGGATTTTCTAAGGAATAGCGGACTCCGGCTTGAGCCGCGAGGTTGATCACATAATCAAAGCTCTGTTCTGGAAATAGCTGAAGGATGCGATCGCGGTTTGCTAAATCTAGCCATTCAAACGTAAATTTCGCTTGGGGCTGTAGCTGATCCAAGCGATCTTTTTTCAACTTGACATCATAGTAATCATTCAGATTATCGATGCCATAAACCTCAATACCCTCTGCTAATAAACGTTGGGCTAAGTGATAGCCAATAAATCCAGCGACTCCAGTAACTAGAACTTTCATCAGGTTTTTACTCCCGTCATCCTTCAAAGACAATAGTTCAGTACTATAGCCCCCCAGACTCCGTTTTTAGCTAGATCAGGAGATGGAAGCCTCACATGTCGTGAGGAAATAACCAGAGACGTGCTCCTCGCGGCATACCCTACTCACCCCGCACAGTGCTTAACATGAATTTGTAGCGACTGAACATAATTGAAGATGCGGGAAGCTAAGCGTTTGCTGCTGTCAGGTTACGGTGTTGCTGTGCTGGCAAGCCTGCTAGCCTTGCTACTACGTTTTCTACTTGCACCCCTTCTGAAGGAAAATGCTCCCCTTTTAGTCTTTATCATCCCAGTGATGATCAGCGCCTGGTATGGCGGCTTGAAGCCTGGTTTGCTGGCAACCGCTCTGAGTGCTTTGATCGGCTGCTATTTCTTTGTGCAACCTTTGTTTAGCCTAGACATTACGAGTGTGGCTAATGGAGTTCGGCTCGGCATATTTCTCTCGGAAGGGGTGCTGATTAGTTGGTTGAGCGAAACACGACGGAGTGCGATGCAGCGCACTGAGGCGATCGCATCATCCTTGCGGGAAAGTGAGGAGAGCTACCGTCTGCTCGTGGAAGGCGTGGAAGACTACGCTATTTTTCGGCTCGACCCCCAGGGATACATTGTGAGCTGGAACAGCGGAGCAGAACGGATTAAAGGGTATAAACCCGCCGAAATTTTGGGTCACAATTACTCGATTCTGTTTACAGCCGAGGATATTGAGCGCCATAAACCCGAACAAGCTCTCTTAATTGCCGTGAGGGAAGGTCATTTTGTAGAGGATGCTTGGCGGCGACGGAAAGATGGTTCCTTGTTTTGGGCAAGTACGGCGATTACAGCATTACGAAATGAGTCTGGAAATCTGTGTGGCTTCTCCAAAGTAACCCGTGACATCACAGAACGGAAACAAGCCGAGGAAGAATTACGCCAGCTGGTCAAAGACTTATCCGACGTAAAATTTGCCATAGACCGAGCCGCCATCTTGGCTACCACCGATGCTAGGGGAACCATCACCAATGTCAACGATAAGTTTTGCGAACTCTCCCAATACTCTAGGGAAGAACTGATTGGGCAGAATCATCGCCTGATTAATTCCGGTTACCATCCCCAAGCATTCTTTGCCAACCTCTGGTCAACCATTAAGAGGGGGAATGTATGGCATGGAGAAATCAAGAATAGAGCGAAGGATGGCTCTTACTATTGGGTGGATACGACGATCGTTCCGTTTTTGGATGATGCAGGGAAACCCTTCCAGTATCTTGCCATTCGTTTCGATATTAGCGATCGCAAGCACGCACAAGAAGTCTTACGTCGCTATGCTGAACGGTTAGAAGCCTTACATGAAATTGACCGTGCTATTCTCAGAGCCGAGTCTCCTCAAGAGCTAGCTCGTGCTGCGCTGTTACGCCTGCATTCAGTGGTGCCCTACGAGCAAGCCATGGTGGTTCTATTCCGGTTTCAAACTCAGGAAGCAGAACTCCTAACAAGAGAGTTGAATGGAGAATTGAGGGGAGAAACGGTACCCATCTCTGACTTGATACCCATTGAAGTCTCGCTAGAACAAGCATCCATTCGTTACATCGAAGACCTCAGCACCCTCGCTCCATCTCCACCACTGCTAGAGCGCCAACTAGCTGAAGGGAAGCGCAGTTGGCTGAGTATTTCTCTGATTGCCGAAGGCGATTTAATCGGTGAACTTGAAGTATTCGCCAGACCGGTTGCCGCTTTTACAGGGGAACACCAAGAAATTGTCACGGAGGTTGCCAACCAACTCGCCATTGCGATGCAGCAAGCCCGACTTCGGGAACAACTGCAAAACTACGCGGCTGAGTTAGAGCAACGGGTGATTGAGCGCACGACTGAACTTCAGGAAGCGAATGAAGCTCTAGAGGTGTTTGTGTATTCCGCCTCCCACGACTTACGTGCACCCCTGCGAGGCATACAAGGCTTAGCTCAAGTCTTGTTAGAAGACTACGGCGAGCTGTTTGATAGTGAGGGTCAGCTCTACGCCCAACGCCTTGTGATCTCTGCTCAAGAGATGAGTGCTCTACTTCAAGACCTCCTAGAGTACAGCCGCCTCAGTCGTGCTGAGATTAACCTACAAAGGGTTAATTTAGGCTCCATAGTAGCAACCGCGTTGACTCAAATACAGACAGAACTTCAATCCCAACACGCACAGGTGAGGGTGGAGATACCGTCTTTTGAAGTGATGGGCCATCGCGCTACCCTCATTCAGGTTGTCACGAATTTGATCACCAATGCCATTAAGTTTGTGCCTCCTGACGTACAGCCCCAGGTGCGAATATGGGTTGAGAAGACAGGATTTGGGGAACAGGGGCATCAAAGCCTGAGTGAGGACGAGAACACGACTCAACTTCAGCCCAGAGACGACAACAAAACGTCACCCCCTGATGTCAGGACTCCCTCCCGCTACACGATTCGCAACGATTGGGTCGCTCCCGCCACTGCTGTTTCAGCCAACATTCGCTTATGGCTAGAAGATAATGGCATAGGGATTGAGCCAAGACATCAAGAAACTATTTTCCAAGCCTTTGAGCGCTTGCATGGTGTGGAATCGTATCCCGGCACTGGCATGGGATTAGCCATTGTTCGGAAGGGAGTTGAGCGGATGGGGGGTCGAGTCGGCGTTGAGTCGCAGCCCGGTGAAGGCAGTCGATTCTGGATAGAGCTACCACAAGCGCCCTCAACAGTATAAATAGGGCACAGTCCCTCAGTTAACCCCTGCCGGAACAATGTCTCTCAAAAGATGGAGCCATTGAAGTGTTATGAAGTTTATCTTCTTGAATGGGAATTTGCTGCAAGCACCACATGTTCCGTCTTCTTCTCATTGATGACAGTCCAGATGACCGCGTTTTAATTCGGCGTGAACTGAGCAATGAATTTCCCCACCTTGAAATCGAGGAAATTATCGAGGCAAACGGTCTCAGTCACGCTTTAAGCGCGGGGAATTTTGATTTGGTCATTACCGATTATCAACTCCGTTGGAACGATGGGTTGACTGTACTCAGGGAAGTCAAATCACGCTATCCTGACTGCCCCGTGATTATGTTTACAGATAGCGGTAACCAAGAAGTGGCGGTCGAAGCCATGAAGGCTGGGTTAGATGATTACCTGATTAAGTCAGCCAAGCATTATGTTCGTCTGCCAAGTGCAGTACGTTCAGCTTGGCAACGAGCGGAGTCTCAACGCAGAGCAGAGCGTTTGCAGATGCGGCTACAAGCACTGCTCAATCGATTGAATGTGGGGGTTTTTCGTTCAACCTTGCAGGGGCATTTACTCGAAGGGAATGCTTCGTTTTTACGTTTATTGGGCGTGAGTTCCTTGGAGGAAGCCCGAACTCTGGATTTGCAGGCACTTTTACGACTACCAGCCGGGGAACTCCAACAGGGAAACCTGGAACAGGAGATACAGTTTTGTCGAGCCGATGGTCGTTCTATCTGGCTATGTTTGAATCAACCGCTCAATACTACGGAAGGTGAGCCGATTCTGGAAGGATTAATCGAAGACATCACCGAGCGTAAGTTAGTTCAAGAGGCACTGAAACGATCTAAGGACGAACTCGAAAGCCGAGTTACAGAACGTACCCAGGAATTACGCCAGCTCAACGAGCAACTGCTCAAAGAGATGCAAGAGCGTGCACAGGGACAGGAGAGACTGCGTGAGAGTGAAGAACGTTACAGGCATCTCGTGGAATTATCCCCTGATGCCATTTTTATCAATAGCGGTGGGCAATTTGTCTTTGTGAATAGCGTTGCTGCCAAGATTTTTGGTGCAACCCGTCCATCGGATTTAATTGGCAAACCGATTCTAGATAGGATACATCCTGACTATCGGGAAATCGTTAAAGGGCGGATACGGCAAATCCTGGAAGAGGGGAAGTCAGTAGAGCTGATGGAACAGAAGTTTTTGAGTTTTGATGGAACGGTCATCGATGTAGAAGTCGCGGCAGCTCCTTTCATCTACCAACAGCAACCAGCCATTCAAGTGGTTCTTCGGGACATTGGGATTCGCAAAAAAGCGGAAGAAGAACTCCGTAAAACACTGGAAAAAGAAAGAGAACTCAGCGAGCTTAAATCTAGAATTATTACCACAATTTCTCACGAATATCGTACCCCCTTGACCATCATAGTTTCTTCTGCTGAATTCCTGGAAAAATATAGTCATAAAATAACAGAAGAGAGGAGGTTTCTTCATCTCAAACGCATTCAGACCAGTAGCAAACACTTGGCAGAATTAGTGAGTGATGTACTATTCATGGGTCAAGCGGAGGCTGATCGAGTGAAATTTAATCCAGCCCCTCTTAACCTAGAAGAATTCTGCCGAGAATTCATTGAAGAAATGCGCTTTAGTATCCCGAACCAAGCAGCCATTATTTTTTTGACAAAAGGCAATTGTACTGAGGCTTGTCTAGATGAAAAACAACTACGACAAATCTTGACGAATTTGCTATCAAATGCTGTTAAATATTCCCCTCAAGGCGGCACCATTCAATTTAACCTCGAATGTGAAGAGGATGTGGCTGTTTTGAGGATTCAGGATAAAGGCATCGGTATTCCCACAGAAGATGTTTCTCAACTGTTCGAGTCTTTTCATCGAGCCAGTAATGTTGAAACAATTCCAGGTACGGGTCTAGGTTTGGCGATTGTCAAAAAGTGTGTGGATTCGCACCAAGGCAAAATTATTGTGGACAGTGTTGTCGATGGCGGGACGACGTTTACCGTGACGTTGCCATTGAAACCGCCAGTTTCTAAGTTGGATTTACGCTAAAGTCGTTGACATCAATAGACCGAAAACCGACCTACTATATTTACTTGAAAGTAGACCCTACAAGATTGTCCGGGAACGGGTAATCTCATTACCCATTCCTCCTTACCCATACACTATATGAGCATCACTCGTAAATGGGCCGCCAAGCAGCAGCGAGCAATCGAGATATTGATTCGCCTCAAGCGTTTGTATCCAGAAGCGCCCTGTACGCTGAACTACGAAACACCTGTACAGTTGCTAGTTGCAACTATCCTCTCAGCTCAATGTACCGATGAGCGGGTGAATCAGGTGACACCTGAGTTGTTTCGCCGTTTTCCCACAGCCGTGGCTCTATCCGCCGCCAATTTAGAAGAACTTGAAACCCTAGTTCGTTCCACTGGCTTTTATCGCAACAAGGCGAAAAATATTCAAAGTGCCTGCCGCATGATTATGACCGAGTTTGGGGGTGAAGTGCCCAAACGCATGGAAGAACTCTTAAAGTTGCCTGGAGTGGCTCGGAAAACGGCGAATGTCGTTCTAGCTCATGCTTATGATATCCATGCCGGTGTTACGGTCGATACTCATGTCAAGCGCCTCAGTCATCGACTCGGTTTGACTGAGCATACCGACCCCATTCGCGTTGAGCGAGATTTGATGCGCCTGTTGCCCGAAGCGGAGTGGGAACATTGGTCAATTCGGCTGATTTATCACGGTAGAGCGATTTGTCAGGCACGAAAACCGCTTTGTGAGGACTGTGTTCTTGCCGATTTATGCCCTAGTGCGGCGCTATCGAACTCCCTGCCTATCGAGGTCGCTCTTGTAAAATCCGCTGCCTCTTTGCCTACAACCAAGTGAAGCCATCGGATAAGATAGAAGATGCTGTCTTTTCTGGACTCTAGGAAACTCAAAAATTCATGGCGAAAAAAAGCATGATTGAGCGCGAAAAAAAGCGCCAAAAGCTGATCGATAAGTATGCTGACAAGCGAGAAGAGCTCAAAGCGCAATTTGAAAATGCTACCACTCAGCGCGAGAAGTTAGAAGCTCACCGTAAGCTGCAACAATTGCCTCGCAACAGTGCGCCAAACCGTCTACGGAACCGCTGTTGGGTCACGGGACGTCCGCGTGCTTACTACCGGGATTTTGGACTATCTCGCCATGTGCTACGGGAATGGGCACACCAAGGTCTGTTGCCAGGGGTTGTCAAATCTAGCTGGTGACATCCTCCCCTCCCCAATCAACGATTATGGGAGGGGCTTCCTAGAATTGCTTCTAAGATTTTCCTGTCTCTTTCGGTGCCATCTAGACTGGACGAACCAGCCCCCGACGCATCCCGTCCACAGGCAATTTCTTCCACCGTCTGTCCAACGGCAGAGACACCTCTATTTCTGACAACTTGAGCGGCGGCTACATCACGGTCAGTCTTGTATCCACATTCAGGACACTCATGAACTCGAACCGATAAGTTCTTGGATACATGAGCATCACATTCTGGACAAGTCTGCGACGTGCCTGTCGCTGCTACCTTGGCAAAATACACCCCACGCTTCCAACAGACCCAAGACAACAATTGTAAGAACTGACCCCATCCAGCATCTAAAGTATGCTTACCCAGCATCCCTTTAGCCATGCCTTTTAGGTTTAACTGTTCTGCAAATATCATCCCGGCTTGGTCGCATAGATGATGAGCCAACTTGTACTGAAAATCTTTTCGGGTGTCGTGTATTTGTTCGTGAACTAAGGCTATCTTCCTAGCAAGCTTGGCTTTATTCTTAGAACCCTTTTTCTTGTGCTTCAAACGGCGTTGTAGCAATTTAAGCTTACTTGCCAAAGCCTTAAAGAATTTCGGTTTTTTAATTAGCTCACCATCGGACGTTGCCAAGAACTTTTCTAGCCCCAAATCAATTCCCAGTGGGCGTCCTGATGGGGGAGCGTCAGGGATATTTACATCAAGCTGCAATGACAGCATGATGTAATACCCTGACGCCTTCTTAACAATCTGAGCTTGCTTCAATTCAAATCCGCTAGGGATGGATCGATGCATGATGACTTCGACTTTTCCTAACTGGGGAAGTTTTACCCAGCCTAGCCCTAAAGGGTCTTTCAGCATTTGAGGATAAACGAAAGATCGCATCTGTCCGAACTTCTTGAAGCGTGGGAAACCATGTCCTTTGCGCTTCATGTCTTCAAATGCGGTGTCTAGTTTCCTCAATACTTGCTGTAACACTTGGGCGTTGATACTCTTTAACTCTTGATTGGTTTTCTTGGCGACTGTTAGCGCCTTTTCTTGAAAACTTTTGCCTGGGTAAGGAGCATCTGCTGGAATGATATATTCCAAATGAATTGAGCAAGCGTCTACCCTGCACTTGCGCGAATTAATCCAATCTCTGCGTTCTCGTAAGGCATAATTCCAGACTTTTCGGCACACATCTAATGTCTGGTCAATACTTGCTGTTTGTTCTGATGTTGGATTAATTTTGTACGAGTAAGTGAGGGTCAGCATTGTATTATTTTAGAACCTCTACCCGTATTAAGCGACATGGTAGGCTGCTAATTTGAGCGGGATTGACCGCTTAAATTTAGCTTGGGGAAGTCCATGTACCTACGCTAGGGTCTTACGGACATGGACGCAGCATCCTCACCTAAGGCTCCGGTCGTTTCCCCAAACCCCCACGATTAGGTAGGTTATTCGGTTGGCGGGTTGCAGGGAGAGCAAGTTGCCAGTTAAAAGATTAGTCTGAGCCTTTGAACCTTCAACCTTCAACCTTCAACCCCTAATTGCCACAACAGCGGTCAATGCCCAGGCTTTGCAACAGTAAATCACTGACTGCATTCGCGATCGCAAACTCGCTATAAAAGCTCTCGCGAAAGTCAAACGCCTGCATTTCAGTCAAAATCGCAATTACCAACGATCCCAAATCATTTTCCCCCTCCATCCGTTGGCGGACAAAGATTTGGGATGCCCTTCGGGCTATCTGCTGATTCACTGGCTCTGGGATAAATTCGCGATCCAGCCAAGTGACAAGAGCCTCTCGCAGCCATTCCCCTTCTTGCTGGGCATTCTGAGGAGGTGGGAGTGTAATCGGTGGAATTGGTTCAGCCATTAGTCAAGATAACAAGACAACAGTCTTGAAATCATTCTAAGTGGATTGGCGTATCGGTAATCTGTTCTCATGCGGATGTGCATGGAAATTGCCTCATCTAAATACCTCAGCCTCTTACCCTGCAACTGGAAAGCTGATGAGCAAAAGGCAGAGGGCAAACGCCTACGTTTGAGCTTTAACGAAGTTCTAGGGAAGAACGCTCCGACAGCAGCGCTTTCAGATCCGATTCCCCAACTTTTTGCAACTGTCGCGTGAGCTGGAGGCTCAACAGTGCAAACGTCAGTGATTGACCGATAACAGCGAGAAAAACACTGAATCCGGTGGTATATGCTAAACTCTCCCCAGGAAAGGCTGAGAACAGCCAAACGCCAGGGTTGTTCGTCGCTGTCATCCACAAGAATCCGAAAATTATGGGGGGTACAACAATCAAGCTTCCGACGCTGGTAGTCGCCCAAACAGCACGCTTTGGCGTTTTCATCAAGAGCATGAATTGTGCAACCGCCGCATAAAGAAGCGTTAAGCTCGAACTGACTAATAGCCCCCAAAGTGCTCGAATGTTGAAAAGTGTTGGAATTTCCAGTTCACTGTTAGGCCATAACAATATCCAAGGTAGCAAGATGGAAGATGCGATCGCTAAATTCAGGGCGATGGCTACCAGTGCAGGGCTTCTTTCACCCCAGATCAAATCCAACCATACGCCTCTTTTGTGAGCAGAACGTTGCTTGTGGCGATAACGTATCCAATCTTGCATCCCTTGTCGCTGTGGGCTGAGCGCGGCGATCAGGCTCAAAAACAGCAGCAGATTAAACACGAGTATAAGCTGAAAATTCTCAAACGCACCTTGGGTATAACTTTCCCCTTGCCCAACTTCCGGGTTCACGGCAAACCCAAGAATCACCACCTCAAAGCAAGCCGTCAGCCAGTAACTCTGTTGCTTACCTAAGAGAGTACCAGTGGGATTATGGAAGCAACGATTGACGCCTTGCCAAATCCAGTAAGACCACAACCCGAAGTTGAGTACCATCAAACCCACAATACTCCAAATGCTGCTCCCTACAGGCACAAAGAAATAGGTCAACTGTTGTAAGGTAGAGCTGTAATTCGCCGTAGTGGAAGCATCTAGCGAATAGGAACCCATCAAATAGGGCAAAACCATCTCTGGATTAAACAGCATTAACCAGTCGAAGGAAGAATCGGTGGCGTCGCTGCCATTCATTAGCATTATCGTCATCGGGAATAGGAGCATCAGAACCACACCACTACCCAACCAAGCTTGAAAACCCCCTAACCATTTACCTGTTAAGCCCAATAGCAGTGCCACACTGTAGAAAAACCAGCAGCTAGCAGCCAGGACAACGTAATAACTCAAAATCAGAGATAAGGAAATTCCACCCGACAACCCAGCGAGCAAATGTAAAGGTAAAGCCAAAAAGCCCACTAAATAGAGCAACATCGGGACTCCTAGCATTTTCCCCATCAAGATGCTTGGGCTGGACTGAGGCGTGAGGCGCAGAAAGTTCAACGTGCCACGACGCTCTTCTTTTGCTAAGTCAACAATCAGCATATAGGTGCCGACCACCAACAGGGCAAAAATGCCCATAATGCTCAGCCACACAAATACATCTTTCCACCACAGCGACCAGTTAATCACAAAACCATTGAAGCCATCTGTAAGGCAGATAGGGAGAGCGTACTCTGAGGCTGCTGTACCCGTACAATATCGGTGGGATATAGCCGTCGCACTGTCGTTCGGCACCGGTAGCTGAGTGGAGAAACTGATCAACAATATGAGTTGACTGACAAGAGAAACGGCTGTGGCAATCAGAATATTGCGGGGCAAAAGACGTCCTTTGATTTCTCGGAATAGTTGCGGATTCCATTCACCGATTTGATTGATTCTAGGTAAAGCCATAAAAGTTTTCTCAACTACAAAACTTGGGGATTGAGTTAGCTGGAGCTTTTTATTTCACGCCACTGAAGGGTCGGGAACGTGACTGAGTAAAAAGCTTCTTTGAGGTAGATTCACCCAGCTTTTGGAATTGTCGTGTCAACTGTAGAGTTAATAATCCGAGTATACCCACTTGAGTCAGCAAACCCAGGAAAATAGTTGTTGCGGAGGCATTGGTAAAGGCGACTATGGGTAAGGGTGACAACAGCCACAAAAACGGCATGTCTAGCGGACTCATGCCCATGGTTGCCCAAATTGCCAATAACCCTCCTACTAAAACCCCTACCGTACCAACAATCCAAGCCGATTGCTGCCATTTGCTCATAAAAACCATGATTTGGGCGATCGCCACATAAATCAAAATGACATTCAGGGTGAGGAGTAAACCCAAGAGTGCCATTGGCACGGTGAAATCCTTGTTAGACTCAACCTGTCCGAGTCCCAGTAAAATCCAAGGTAACCAAATTGCAGCCGTAAGCAGGAAATTAATGGCGATCGCAACTAATCCCGGACTCTTTTCGCCCCAAATTAAATCCTGTATCAAAGAGCGATGCAACAAACTCTTGTCAGTAAAATTGCTTGTGTGTCGATAGCGTGCCCAATCTCGCAAGACTTGGGGACGAGGAGACAATACCCCACTCATACAGAGCAATCCTACAGGGTTGAAAACAAACAGAGTAAGTCCACCCAGAAAGACCTGAGAATCTAGAAATATCTGAGAATCTGGACGAAAGTCATTCAAGGGTGGGACAAAGAACCCTAACAGACACACTTGAACACTAGCGACTAACCAGTAACTTTGTGACTTGCTCACAACGGTTGAATTTGGGTTACGAAAAATTCGATTAGCCGCTTGCCAAATCCAGTAGGTTGCCACACTCAAAGTAATCAGCATCCACAGAAAAATAAGTTGTGGCGAATATCCCACGGGCAGCGAGAACCAGTACCAGTTTCCTAACCCATTACTCCACCCAGAGCTATCGAAAATGACATTAATTACATAAATATAAACCCATCCCAATAAAAAGCCTAAAAAGCTACCACTCCAAGCTAGAGCTTGAATTCCGTTTTTAGCTCCATAGAGCAATGTCATCAGGACACCACTACTATAGAACAAGCCACAACCGACGCCCCAGAGGAGATAAATTTCCAAGAGCCAGCCTAACGGGAAATCCACTGCTAAGGCAGAGCCGAAATGCAATGGAATGGCGAGAATTATCCCCAAATAGAGTACAGCAGGAACCCCTAGCATTTTCCCGCTCAGAATGCTTTGGCTCGACTGTGGACTCAAGCGAATAAAGTTAAGAGTGCCGCGATGCTCTTCTTTCCCCAAATCACTCATGAGCAGGTAAACCCCACAAGTTAGCAGGAGAAAAGGCAGTATCCAGTTGAGAATGATAAACACACTCTCCCATCGGATATACCAGCTATTCGTGCTGTCGCCGACCATCTCACTCCCCATGAGCATGAGAAAGAGTTGACACACTAAGGAGATAGTGACTCCCAAAAAGAGGTTTCGGGTAGTGAGTTGACCTTTTAGTTCCCGAAACAGTTGCGGATTCCACTCGCCCAGTTGATTTAAGCGCTTTAGTTCCATTGATAATGTCTCCAAGGCAAGAGAATTCTTGCTCCAAGTCAATTATGGCTACCTAGTAATAGTATTTATCTCCTTGCAGTTCGCCTCTTATGCAAGAAAGCTGAGGTATTTCGCCCATCTGTGACAGATAAAAAGTAAAACTGAAGGATTTGTGGAACAGCACAAGCCATTGGCGTAGCCTGCACTTAAGGGGAGCATCAGCTTAAGCCTCAAGAGGCTACTAGGAAAGTCTTCTGAGCCTTTTGCTCAATTTTCAGACTTAATACCTGCCCAATCCCCTCCTCTCCAATTAACGCCAATCCTATCTTTTCCTGAGCCTCTGTGACAGGAGGTTTTGCAGAAACGATCAACAGGAAAATGCGACGAATGGTTGAAACCGTTCCTTTCCCCGCTATGATATTAAACCGGTTGGGGTTACCCGCTGTTTACCGATTTCACTTCTCGCATCATCTACGGAGCAAACAACCAGCATGGCACAACATTACCGTATAACTCTTTTGCCAGGTGATGGCATTGGTCCGGAAATCATGGCAGTCGCAGTTGATGCCTTAAAAGTTGTCGGTGAACAGCTTAATATAACGTTTGAATTCACCGAAGCCTTAATCGGGGGGGCGGCAATTGATGCAACAGGTGAACCTCTCCCTGCCCAAACCTTGGAAATTTGCCGTAACAGCGAGGCTGTCTTACTCGCGGCGATTGGTGGATACAAGTGGGATACACTGCCTCGGCATTTACGCCCTGAAACTGGACTGTTGGGACTCAGAGCGGGTTTGGGTTTATTTGCCAATCTACGACCCGCGACGATTTTACCCCAACTGATTGATGCCTCAAGTTTGAAACGAGAGGTGGTGGAGGGCGTTGATATTATGGTGGTGCGAGAACTCACTGGGGGGATCTACTTTGGTCAACCCAGGGGAATTTTTACCACAGAAACGGGCGAGAAGCGAGGCGTCAATACAATGGCTTATACGGAAGCCGAAATTGACCGAATTGGGCGGGTAGCCTTTGAAACGGCTCGAAAACGCCGGAAAAAACTCTGCTCGGTGGATAAATCAAATGTGCTGGAAGTGTCCCAGATGTGGCGCGAACACATGACTCAACTCGCGGCTGAGTATCCGGATGTAGAGCTCTCTCACCTGTATGTTGATAATGCTGCGATGCAGCTTTTGAGGGCACCTAAGCAGTTTGACACCATTGTGACGGGCAATCTGTTCGGAGATATTCTCTCGGACGCCGCGGCCATGCTGACCGGTAGTATTGGGATGTTACCCTCCGCGAGTTTAGGCGAAAAAGGGCCTGGGGTTTTTGAACCTGTTCATGGGTCTGCCCCTGATATTGCTGGACAAGATAAAGCTAACCCTCTAGCTCAGGTTCTCAGTGCAGCAATGATGCTACGCTATGGTTTAAATCAGCCGACGGCGGCTGACCGAATTGAGCAAGCCGTACTCAGGGTTTTGGATCAAGGCGATCGCACCGGGGACATCATGTCAGAAGGAATGAACCCACTGGGTTGCCAAGCCATGGGAAATGCCCTGATCCAGGCACTATCTGGAGGCTAAATCATAGGACTGGCGCTTGTCGCGTAAACGCGCTCAAGCCTCTTGCTGTAATTACGCTGTTGGATTAAAGTCGAGCTTAAATAATAGGGGTAGGCGGGTGGTATATACATCATCACAGCAATGGCCAGAAAATTACATAGAGCGGATGGATATCCCGATGTTGCTAGACCCCGTTTTACTGAGGTCAGCTCGACAGATTTATCGGACTTATTATGAAGTGCATCCAGACCTCACACAGCGTCCTACTGGTGTAGCCATTGACCGATATACCCATCGCGGAAAGCTAATTTTTAAGAAAAGACCGATTCTTTTGCCTCAGGAATGTTTTGTGCCTTTTAGTCAACTTGAGGCAGAAATTTATTAGTGATGAATCATTAGTTATAGGTCATGGGTCATTAAACTAAAGACTAAGAACTAGGAACTAAAGACTATGCCTAGGACATGACATGGAAGCGCTGTTTACTGCTGTAACATCTTTAATTGTTTTTGCTGTAGGTGCATCGTTTGGCAGCTTCCTCAATGTTGTGGTTTACCGACTGCCGGCAAAATTATCGCTGTTTTGGCCGCCCTCTCGCTGCCCTGATTGCTTGCATCGGTTAAAAAAGCGGGATAATGTTCCCGTCCTAGGCTGGCTGTGGTTGAAAGGACGTTGTCGTTACTGTAAACGTCGGATTTCTTGGCGCTATCCCGTAGTCGAGGCCGTAACGGGTCTGCTGTTTTTGCTGGTATTTTGGTTCTATGGTTTTAGTGGGCAAACGTTAGGATATTGGGCTTTTGTGAGTTGGTTATTGGTGCTTTCTCTAATTGACCTAGACACCCTGACCCTACCGAATTCCTTGACTCAATCAGGATTAATTTTGGGTTTAGTATTTCAAGGAACTGTCGGTTTTTTCCACTCGTCTCAATGGTCAGGAATGTCCCAGCAGCTAATGACTGGCCTAGTCGGTGCCGTGCTGGGAATTTGGTTATTCGATCTGATTGCCTTTGCCGGCTCGATTGTGTTTGGACAAACCGCGATGGGTGGGGGTGATGCTAAATTAGCGGCGATGATGGGAGCCTGGTTGGGATGGAAATATCTGCTGTTGAGTGGGTTTATCGCCTGCGCCTTAGGAGCCTTTGTTGGCACAGGCGCGATCGCTCTGGGCTGGATAGACCGAAGACAACCGATGCCCTTTGGCCCTTTCCTCGCATTAGGAGCAGGCTTGACAGTTTTTTGGGGTGAGGTGATTGTTTCTACCTATATGCAGCTATTTTTCCCTTGGAGCTGAAATCGATGGGAAAACGGCTCTAAATTTTTAACCTTTAGCCTTCAACTTTAACCTTTATTCCCAATCCCTTGTATTATTGACCCAAAAATATGCGTCTTGAGTCTTGATAAGATTAACCTGTGCCCTGGATAACCCTAAAAACCACTAATGCCCGCTGGGAAGCCGAGCTGATGCAGCAGGTGCTAGCGGCTCATGAGATTCCAAGTCGAATTCTCGATACGGGGATAACTCCTTATTTCGGTGCGGGTAGCTCCGCAGCATTGCAAGTTCGCCCCCAAGACCAATGGACAGCCTTACTTCTGTTGAGTTGTCCCGAAGAGGAGCAAGCAGGGGCATCAGATAACAATTAAGGAATAAAAAAATTTCATGTCTCTATTCGATTGGTTTGCAAATCGACGAAAATCAGAACCCACTAATCAAGAAAGGCCGGAGCGTGAGATTGCGGACGGGCTATGGACAAAGTGCCCGGAATGCGGGGTCTTGGCTTATACAAAAGACCTGCAAGCCAATCAAATGGTCTGTCTAGAATGCAAGCATCATATGCGGGTCTATAGTGACGAGCGCATTGGGCAACTGATCGACCCTAACACTTGGATTCCTCTGGATGAGCATTTGTGTCCGACCGATCCCTTGAAGTTTCGCGATCGCAAACAATATGCGGATCGCTTGCGAGAAACCCAAGATAAAATCCATCTGGTAGACGCGGTTCAAACCGGCACAGGTCAACTCGATAGCTTACCCCTGGCGTTGGGGGTGATGGATTTCCGCTTTATGGGGGGCAGTATGGGTTCTGTGGTGGGCGAAAAACTCACCCGTCTGATCGAACATGCCACGCTACGCAGCCTACCCGTTGTGATTATCTGTGCCTCCGGGGGAGCCAGGATGCAAGAGGGGATGCTCAGTCTGATGCAGATGGCCAAAATATCAGGAGCCTTAGAACGCCATCGTGAAGCCAGACTGCTTTACATTCCGGTTCTGACTCATCCCACCACAGGTGGCGTCACGGCGAGCTTCGCCATGCTGGGAGACATCATTGTGGCAGAACCTGAAGCAACGATAGGCTTTGCCGGCCGTCGGGTGATTGAGCAAACCCTGCGAGAAAAACTGCCAGACGACTTTCAGACGTCTGAGTATTTATTACAGCATGGGTTTGTGGATGCGATCGTGCCCCGCACTCAGTTGAAAAAAACCTTGGCTCAACTGATTCGCCTACATCAACCCCTCTCTACGTCACCGTCGATGTTTCCCTTACCCGAAGCGATGCGCTTGAGTGTCACTAAGGGAAGTGGTGGCTAAGAAAAGCAACAAAGTAGGGCAGAGGAGGAACGTTGGTAAAGTTATCGGAATCATTGGGGGATGAAAGTTGAGCTATTCCCTCACGGTCTCACTCCCCCTCTCCCTTGCCCCCACTCTGCCACTCCCCCTCCCCACTCCTGTTCCCCCTCTCCCCATGCAATTGCTCCCAACCCACTCTTGGCAAGTTAGGGAAAGGCGTCGCAAGAGTGGCATCATATTTTAAGAGACTCGATCTTGTTTGTTGCCAGCCAATAATTATGGGGTTTGCAGACCTGTCAATTGCGGAGATTGCCGCAGAGTATAATCTTCCTCCTGAGGAAGTTTGCCATCGATGCAAGCAGTTGGGAATTGCTTACAAAACTCAAGAAACCCGTCTGGCTCTGGAGGATGCCAAGGCAATTATTTCTATGATTTTGTCCGAAACAGAGGGTTCAGTTACACCTCGAGAGTAGGGGAGATTAAGCTCCACCTACCATCAGTGAGTAATTTCTTTGGGAAAGCTCCCACTAAGCCAGTGCGCGTTTACGAGAGCACTCCAAAGAATCTTCTTTTGCCGATTGCTGGGTTGACGGCGATGCCCCTCAGATAGAGGATAGGCTCCAGATTGAGTCCGTGTGTTGAGTAGCTAAAACAAATGAGCCATATTTTTGAAGGAGAACCAAGAATGAAGCGATTCATCTTGCTTGCGTTGGCAGTTGTCTTTTTTGCCTTTCAAATCGCTGTCGGGAGTGCAGCCGCTGTTGAACTGACCCCTGAAGTACGCACGGTGAAAGCCACTGAAGCGGGTGACACCATTACCCTCAGCCTCCAGCAAGTGCAAAAAGGCAAGCGCTTGTTTAACGATACCTGTGCACAATGTCATGGTGGCGGCAGAACGAAGACTGACCCCAACGTGGGGTTAGGAACTGAGTCACTGGCTGGAGCAACGCCACCACGCGATAATATTGCCGCGTTGGTGGATTACATGAAGAATCCCACGACCTACGACGGGGAGACTGAAATTCCTGAATTACACCCCAGTCTCAAGAGTGCTGATATCTATCCCGAAATGAGAAATCTCACCGATGATGACCTGGAAGCGATCGCGGGTCATATCCTCTTCCAGCCAAAAATCCTTGGCAGAATGTGGGGAGGTGGAAAAGTCTATAACTAATATCCAGCTTGTGTGATTGGGTCATGGGTCATGGGGTCATTAGTCATTGGTGATTCCTCTAGTCGTTAGACATGGGCTGACAAACTGAAGTACTCATGACTGATGACTGATGACTAAGGATAAACGACTAATGGCTAATGACTCATGACCAACGACTAAGGATAAACGACTCATGCTGACCCGATCCATCCAAATCACTCAAGTTTTACACGCCTTACGGCGTCAACTGTTCTCAGTTCACTTTTTACTAGCCTGTTTAATCACTGTCTTGGGCGTTTTTCTGGTTAGCTCACCGGCTCAGGCGGCTACAGATACCTACGTTAGGCGCTACCTCGATGTCAAAGAGCCAATCTCTCTGGCGTTAGATGGAAAGGGTCAAACCAAGCCGTTCTCTGGCGAAGACTTGTCCTTTGGGAAAGAGCTGTTTGAGGCTCATTGCCTCAATTGTCATGTTGGGGGAGCAACCTTGCCAGATCCAACCGTGTCTCTGGCGCTGAATACCCTGGCGGGTGCCACACCACCTCGTGATAATATCGATGGCATCGTGAATTTCTTGAGAGCACCCATGACCTATGACGGCAGCGATCTGAGCTTTTGGTGCCGTCAAGTCTCAGAAAGTTGGATGCCACAAGAGCAAATCGAGAAGTTAGCCGCCTTTGTTCTGAGAGCGGCACAAAAAGCACCTGGATGGGGTACCTCCAATTTCTAGGAGCCGCTAGACAAGTAAACAAAGGAAAGAACGGTAAAGACTTGTTCTAAGATATTAATAAAGAATTCAATGGCGAATTTTCGGAGAAAATGATGAAATTTAAAGCCGCAATTTCACGCAGTGTCGGGTTGCTACTGTCTACAATTCTGCTGATAGTGGCTAGCTTTGCGTTGTCGGCAACACCTGCTGCTGCCGAAACCTACACAGTCAAGATGGGTACTGACAGCGGAATGCTTCAGTTCTATCCGCCAACTGTCACAATTAAGGCGGGTGACACAGTTAAGTGGGTGATGAACAAAGTTCCTCCTCACAACGCTGTCTTTGATGATGCTAAGCTCGGCGACAAGGCATTGGCTAAAAAGTTATCTCACGATAAGTTATTGTTCACTCCAGGTGAGTCTTTTGAGACGACCTTCCCAGCCGATACCGCAGCCGGAACCTATCCTTTCTACTGCCAACCTCACCGGGGTGCGGGCATGGCAGGCAAGATCATTGTCCAATAATTAGACCTTAATTATTGTGTCGAAATTGCTAATTACTCGGTTGTTTTGGGGATTGGTTTTCCTCAACTGCATGGATATTCCTCTATTCATGGGGTAAGTGTTAATCAAACCAAGGATATCTCTGCCCATGTTTGAATGTAATTCAATAGGGCGAGCCATTTTTTCAATTCCCTCTTTTGCCAAAAATTAAAACCTCTCTTTAGAGAGAGGTTTTTTTTATGAGATAGGAGAGAAGACAAATCAAGAGAGTTAAGATAGGGTTTTTTCATGTTTGGATAGATAGGAAAGAACTGTAGTGTTTCCCATTAGCGATCACAATCCGACGCGCATCACTCCCTACGTCACTTATGCCCTGATTGGCGCAAATATCTTTATTTTTCTGTATCAGCTAAGATTAACGTCGCCCCAACTGGAGCAGTTTTTCCAGTTATATGCTGTTGTTCCTAAAGAGTTAACCGCAAGTTTCGGTGGCATCCCAGTCAATCAAACCGTGCCGGAACCTCTAACCTTGGTAACGTCTCAGTTTTTACATGGTGGTTTTTTGCATATTTTGGGCAATATGCTGTTTTTGTGGATTTTTGGCAACAATATAGAAGATAAGTTAGGACACATTAAGTACGTCATTTTCTATATTACTTGTGGTTCTCTAGCTGCTTTGGCTCAGTGGTTTTTCTCCATGCAATCGGGTATTCCTTCCTTGGGTGCTAGTGGCGCGATCGCTGGCGTGATGGGAGCCTATATTCTCAGGTTTCCCCATGCTAAAATCCGGACTTTAGTCTTTCTCGGCCCTTTCATCGTTTTTCCGGATATTCCAGCTATTTTCTTTTTGGGCATTTGGTTCTTACAGCAAGCGTTATACGGCATTGCCAGTTTGAATGTACCCAGTAATATCGGGATGGAGAGTGGGGGAGTGGCTTACTGGGCGCACGCGGGTGGATTTGTTTTCGGGGCAATTATTGGCCCCTTGCTAGGGCTGTTTTCTGAGGATTCTAGGCTATGAACCTTCTACCGGCCAAAGCATCAAATGCCGGATAAGGAATGAATTCCTCTATCTAGAGTTCAATTGTTTTTGATAGAAAAAAATCAGAAATCTATCTACAGCAGGCCGTCAGGGAAAGCCACATTAAGTTATGTTTCTTTTAGTTTAGTAAATCAATAGGAAAAACGCTTGTGGTTCCCCTACGTGACGAAAATCCGATAAGAATAACTCCGTATGTCACTTACGCCCTGATAGCTGCCAATATTTTGATTTTTATCTATGAGCTGACTTTGGCTGGGCCTCAGCTTGATGGATTTTTCCATCTTTTTGCGGTTGTTCCCAAAGAACTCACATACAGTTTTAACGGCATTTCTGTCAATCAGCCAGTGCCAGAACCCCTGACTTTGCTCACTTCACAGTTCCTCCATGCGAGCTTTACTCATGTGGGGTTTAATATGTTGTTTCTGTGGATTTTTGGTAACAATATTGAAGAGGAACTGGGTAGGGTTAAGTTTTTGATTTTTTATCTAGGTTGTGGGGCATTAGCGGCTCTTACCCAGTGGTTTTTTGCAACTAACTCTTTGATTCCTTCCCTAGGTGCCAGCGGTGCGATTGCAGGCGTTATGGGAGCCTATATCCTGAAGTTCCCTAAGGCTAAGGTCGTTACATTCCTTCCTCTTGGTTTCTTTTTCACCACCCTAAGAGTTCCTGCCCTGTTTTACCTAGGTTTTTGGTTTTTGCAGCAAGCCTTTAATGGGGTAGCCATGCTAGAAGCACCCGCGAATGTTGGGATGGAAAGTGGTGGAGTTGCCTACTGGGCACATGCTGGCGGCTTCGTTTTTGGCGCAATTCTTGGCCCCTTATTGGGGTTATTTGCTCCTGACACCAAGCCCCCTGCTTATACCACAGAACCAGAATCATATTGATTTTTCACGAAGCTTTTAATAGGAAAGTAGTTTGCGTAAACACTGCGCGAACTACTTCCCTCTTTTAGATTTTTTGTTGAATTCAAAAGAAGGGATTGATTATTTAAGCACGATAGCAGAAGTGCTTTGCTCAACCTCTCTGTAAGTTAGAAATATCCAAGCAGTCTTTAAAACGCGGGCCATCATCGCTTCCAATCCAGCCCCAAAAAAACACATCAATGTAGTCAATTCCCAGTTCTTTAAATAAGACATGGAGAGCGAGAGCGAATCCCGAATCGCTAAATTGCTTTACTTTCATCTATCCGAACAGAAGAGTGTTCTGTGATACCAACACCCGAAAGTAACCTATCTTAGGATAGATGTTAATCTCTTGAGTCCGGTAGATATTCTTAATCAATAGATTTAGTGTATTTTGGTCATAAAACAGAAAATTATTAGGTTGATGAGACTTCTCTGTTCGATTTTCTCTCTTCTGCCTGTAAATACTCATCTCCTGACCTAACCCCTAGTCTCAATTTCCAAAAATTTTTCCAGGGAGCTGTGTATGATTCGGATTCGTGAACTTGCCCAACAAGCGCTTGATGTCGGTTATTTAGATTTAGAAGCTGAAAACCAACTGCGGCAACTTTTAGCCACTAAATATGATGTAGAGGACTTAAAGAGCTTTATAAAGCTGCAACTGGCAGCGATGAATGGTGAGGTAAGGATTGAATCTCACAAACGACAGTTTTTAAAGACTCAGGTAGTTAAGGCATGAGTCACTTAGCTTCGGCTCTTTGCCACGACTAGTTATCTCTAGTCACACACCCGTTGGGTGCCTCCTTACTTCTAGTTTTAGCTAAATTACAACAATGTCGCTAAGCTGGAAGATGGTTTTTAACAGTTAATTTTTTTATAAAAACTTTCTGACAAGTCGTGAAAGTCTTTGATTCGGATAGTTATTTCGGCAACTGATTGAGTCGAACGCTATGCCAATGGAAGACGGAGAGAGGTTTCTCAAAATAAAATAAGGGAGCCTAAGGCTCCCAATAGTTGTCTTTTGATCCAAACAGAATCTACCCGTTAACCACCAATGAAGATAGCGCTGACTAGGGTGTGCAGATTTTCCGTTAAACCCGTTGTGAGTTGTTGCATGATGGGCAAGCTATCGACGACCATTCCCGTACATAAAAGCATCATGTAAAGGATGGAGTATTTAAACAGGGAACGGGCTAATTGCTTATCAGTGGGTGCCTGTAAGAGTTGCCACGCTTTTTGGAGAAAAATGATGCCCAACCATATGGCGATCGCACCATACACCACACCCAAGGCTCTCAAGGGATATATCAGCAAGAGGGAAGCCGGGACAACTAACAGGGTGTAAACCCAAATCTGACGAGTGGTGGACTCTTCACCCGCCACAACTGGCAGCATCGGAATCCCAACCTTGGCATAGTCATCGCGAATCATCAACGCTAATGCCCAGAAGTGGGGAGGCGTCCACAGGAAGACAATGGCAAACAGTAACCAAGCCACCCAACTCAACTCACCCGTCACGGCAGCCCAACCTACCAGTGCTGGGATCGCTCCGGCAGCACCACCAATCACAATATTTTGGGGAGTATGGCGTTTGAGTAAGTGAGTATAAATAGCCATGTAGAAGACAATACCGGACATGGCCAAAAGGGCAGACAGCAGGTTGGCGAATACCGTGAGTAGGGTGAAGGAGAGCAAGCCTAAAGTGATCGCAAACAACAGGGCATCACGGGGCTGCACCCTACCCGACGGAATGGGGCGATGACGTGTGCGCTCCATATCGTAGTCGATGTCGCGATCATAAATGCAATTGAGGACTTGGGCGGAAGCCGCCGCCAAGGTTCCACCAACAAGGGTTACTAGCAGCAAAAAGGGGTCTACTCGTCCATCCGATGCCATCCACATCCCCGCCGCTGTAGTAATCAGTAGCAGTGGGATAATCCGAGGCTTGGTCAGTTGATAGTAGCTTTGAATAACTTGTAGGAAGTTTTCATGTTGACGGGAGACACTAGTCCCAACCATTACTTCACCAATTTCCTTTTTTTCAAACAATACGCGCACGGTTTTCCACAGAAGTCTGAAGTGTGAAAGCGTTGTGGCGCGTTAGCGCAGGATGAAGTACTAAGGATGAAGCATAAAGTATCAGACATGGAACTACTCCCTGTCTCAAAAAGGAGAGCCAGGTTGGGGCAGTCTTTGTTCAGACTTGATACTTCATTCTTAGGTGTTTTTTCATCCTTGATCCTTAACCTTTAATTCAGCAAGTAACGCGGTCAGACCCAATCGGTTTAGCTAGCTGCGGCGGCATCTGGGGTAATGGGACTCGTCTCATTAGCGGCAGCACGGTCACGCAACGCTAAGACTGTAAACGCAACCAGGATTCCCAGTAAAGCCGCCCCCACAGCTTGATGTGAAACGGTCAACAGTTCCACTTGCAAGTGTAACCAAAACGTGGCGACACCGAGGATAACCTGTAAAACCACCATGACTCCCGCCAAATAGGCCAATCTCCGCAGCGTGGGATGGAGTGCAGGTGTCCGCCATGCTAGAAACACAACCGCTAAGGTGGCCAAGGTGGCGGGTACCACACCCGCGATATGACTATTCATTACCACGCAAAGTTGATATCCGGCAAAGCATTGATGTAATGCCCACTGAGAGGCGACCAAGCCACCTAACAAACTCTGGACATAAATCAGAACCGCCGCCGTGAGGCTGACCCAAGGCAACTTGCCAACAGCGCCAGTACCTTGATAGGGCATGAGCGCTGTACCAATCACTAGCATAGTGTTGAAAAATAACAGCGCGCATCCCAGGTGGGCGGTAACGATATCAAACCGCAGCAGTTCTGTAACCGTTAAGCCACCCAGAACGCCTTGGAAAATAATCAGACCTAAAGCAAATGTAGACGCCCAAGGAAGCCAGTTCGGTAAAGAACGTCGATACCACCAGCATAGCCCTGAAAGGGCGATCGCACTCAAACCAATCAAAGCTGCGTCCAGGCGGTGAAACCATTCCAAAAACACTTGGAGGTTCATTTGTTGGAGTGGCAGCCACTGACCGAAGCATTGAGGCCAATCTGGACAAGCGAGACCTGCATTCATCACCCGTGTGGCACTACCCACAGCCATCAACAGTAGCGTCGCGATCGCAATTTTCCAAACAAAGCGACGGATACGGTCTTTCGGTTGAGATGGCTCTTGAGTGGTATCCGACCGATAAAGCACTGATTCAGCCATAGCACCAATTGCAAACCAATTTAACTTAACTTTTTTTGGCAGAAGCCTGCCGTTACTTCTACTGGTCTAGCAGGAGATGCTGACGCGAGAGAGTATCGACTCATCTGCCACTTAACATCTGAGGTCGGAAGGTGGGCAGACTCCCCTTACCACTGTAATGACGCTATCGCTAGAGCTGATAGAGTTTTAGAGATTTTTCAGATTGTGAGTTTACCCATACAACCTGGAGAGACTCTGTATAAAACTTCACATTTTCGACTTTAGCCAAGTGTTCCCTGACTCATTTGGCGTCAAAACTCTTGGCTCTGACGAGCTCGATCCCAAATAAATTGCTAAAAAATCACTAAGAAAAAAGCCTGTATATCCTCTTTTACTGATAACCTGGCTTACCGTAGTAAATGACCACAACAGAGAAACTTAAAGGCTCAAAGTGTCAATCTGAAGCTAAATGGGGGAAAACAGGGAGAGGAACGTCCTCCTTGAAGGCGGAACTTATCCCTTTCGAGGGAGTGCAATTAGCGATTCTAGCAGTGTAATAGGCTAGGAAAGCATACCTTAGGGCATAAACAGATTAACCCATAAGGAGCAAGTTGCAACACCAGTACGTTACTCGTCGCAGCGACAAGCGGCACCCCAGTGTATGACCTCAACTGCCCCATCCTTTAAGGGGAAGGGGGTCTGAACCGAACCATCTGACATGATTACCTGTTCAGGGATTTTAGGAGGGTCATCTTCCGCTGCTTTGCTTGTGGGCTTTGATTCTCGCCACTCCTGTTGTGAACGAAGTCTTGTATAAACTCCTAAACTAGCTCACACCGTGAACATTCCAAGTCAAATTGCAACCCTGCTGGCTGGCATCGTCTTGACTCTGATCAGCCTGTGGTATGGACAAAACCACGGTCTCATGCCAGTGGCAGCATCAGACGAAGCGGCCCAAGTGGACGCACTCTTCAACATGATGATGACCATTGCCACAGGTCTGTTTCTGCTGGTAGAGGGCACACTCATTGTCGCAGCGATTCGATATCGCCGCCGCCCAGGTGACAACAGCGATGGACCACCGATTCATGGCAATATTCCTCTAGAAATTGTTTGGACAGCGATTCCTGCTGTCACCGTCCTGATCATCGCGGTCTATAGCTTTGAAATTTATAACGCCATGGGAGGACTCGATCCCATGGTGTCTCATGACCACCATCAAGCTCCGGTTGCCCAAACCGCTGGGATGTCACCGTCTTCAGCCAATGCTGGCAAAAATCTGATTGCCCTCGACCCCAGTCGCGGCTCCATCGCCTTGGGACTGGGTGCTTCTCCAGAACATCGAGGCGAAACCGTCCCCATGACGGTTAATGTCATGGGTCTGCAATATGCTTGGCTTTTTACCTATCCAGACACGGGTATTACCACAGGGGAATTGCATATCCCAGTTGGACAAGAAGTACAGCTCAACATCAGCGCACAAGACGTTCTACACGCCTTCTGGCTACCAGAGTTCCGCCTCAAGCAAGATGCGATCCCCGGACGGGACACTCAACTACGCTTCACGCCCAATAAAGTGGGTCAGTACCCCATCGTCTGTGCCGAACTTTGCGGTGCTTATCACGGCGCAATGGGAGCTCAGCTTTTCGTCCAAACCCCAGAAGAATTCCAGGGATGGCTTCAAGAACAGCAAGCTGTTGCCGGCAACGAAACGTTAGATAAAACCCTTGCCGCTACCAATCCGGCGGAGCAATCGAGTCATGAATTTCTGGCTCCCTATACCCAAGACATGGGGATTTCGTCGAAAACTCTGGAGCAGTTGCACTCTTCTGCTGAGCATATGACTCAGCATTTAGCTGTTACTAATCAGCTGTAATTGGTTATGGGTTGTCCTTGACCGAGTTGCAGGTTAACAGGTTACAGGTTGGCACGTTGTTCATAACCTTCAGCCCTTTAAAGCTTCAACTCTTTAACCAACAAACGCACAGACAACAGATAAAGCGCATGACACAAGCAGAGCTTCAAGAACAAGCCAATAAGCCTGCCCATGCCCCAGGACATGGCGCGACGAAATGGCAAGATTATTTCACCTTCAACACCGATCACAAAGTCATTGGGATTCAATACCTGGTGGCTGCATTCTTCTTTTTCTTCGTCGGTGGGATACTAGCAACCATCATTCGTGTGGAACTGGCAACCCCAGCTTCCGATTTTGTTAGCCCTGAAAATTACAACCGCATCTTTACCATGCACGGGACGATCATGATCTTCCTGTGGGTCGTCCCGGCGGGAACGGGTGCCTTCGCCAACTATCTGATTCCCCTGATGATTGGCGCAAAGGATATGGCATTCCCGAAGTTGAATGCCGTCGCCTTTTGGATGAATGCCGTTGGTGGAATATTGCTCCTCACCAGCTTCTTTGTCGGGCCAGCCGAGGCGGGTTGGACATCTTATCCCCCCTTGAGTACGATCGCAAGCAAGGCGGGTGAGGCGATTTGGATTCTCAGCATCCTGATTGCCGGGACTTCCTCGATTTTGGGGGGTCTGAACATTGGCGTCACCATCCTCAAGATGCGGGTGCCAGGAATGAGCTTAAATCAGATGCCGTTGTTCTGCTGGTCGATGCTGGCAACAACAGCCCTTCAGCTCCTCGCTACGCCGGTGCTGGCAGCGGCTTTGATTCTACTTTCCTTTGACTTACTCGCCGGGACAACGTTTTTTAATCCGACAGGCGGGGGAGACCCAGTAGTTTACCAGCATATGTTCTGGTTTTACTCCCACCCAGCGGTTTATATCATGATTTTGCCCTTCTTTGGGGCGATTTCGGAAGTGATTCCAGTACATGCTCGCAAGCCCATTTTTGGCTATCGGGCAATTGCCTATTCCAGTATCGCCATTAGCTTCCTAGGACTACTGGTGTGGGCACACCACATGTTTACCAGTGGCACCCCAGGCTGGATGCGGATGTTTTTCATGATCGCCAGTATGATCATTGCCGTGCCCACTGGGATTAAAATCTTTAGCTGGTTGGCAACTCTCTGGGGAGGCAAACTCGCCTTGGAGAGTCCCATGCTGTTTGCCATGGGATTTATCTCCGTGTTTGTGATCGGCGGCATTACCGGGGTGATGGTGGCCTCAGTGCCCTTTGACATTCACGTTCACGACACCTACTTTATCGTTGCTCACCTCCATTACGTGTTGTTTGGCGGTAGTGTTCTGGGGCTTTATGCCGGTTTCTACCACTGGTTCCCGAAAGTCACAGGGCGGATGTACAACGAAACCCTGGGTCGAATGCACTTTGTTCTCACCTTTATTGGCTTTAACTTAACCTTCATGCCCATGCATGAGTTGGGTTTGTTGGGCATGAATCGACGCATTGCCGTTTACGACCCGAAGTTTCAAGCCCTTAATGAGTTAGCCACAATCGGTGCGATCCTCATGGATACGTCGATTATTCCCTTCATTATTAATGTGTTTTGGAGTTTAGCTCGTGGGAAAAAAGCGGGTGACAATCCTTGGAGAGCTTTGACTCTAGAGTGGATGACCTCTTCACCACCAGCGATTGAAAACTTTGAAGGAGTGCCTGTTTTGGCGACTGGCCCTTATGACTATGGTATGGGCGATCGCGAATATCAGACCTATGTCCCCTTATCCGATGAACGGGAACCTGCATTAGCGGCTGGCCCCAACTCCGCTTTACGCGCAGAACCCGATCCCACGGTGGCTGTCAATCCCGAAGACCGTCAACCTAAGGATAAAAGTTGATTCGGCTTTTGCCAGAGGTCTCATGACTTCATACTTCACACTTCAATAGAGGTTTATGCAAGGTTCAACCATTGACGAATCGAAGACAGCCCTAAATTATCACAATGCGCCTGCGGCAAGTGCTGAGCACGAGGAACATCCCGACTTCCGGATGTTTGGGGTGGCGGTGTTCCTGGTGGCTGAGAGTATGATTTTTCTCGGCTTGTTTACCGCTTTTTTGATCTATCGTGCGATCCTACCAGCTTGGCCTCCCGAAGGAACGCCAGAATTAGAGCTGCTGTTGCCCGGAATCAATACCTTAATTCTGATTTCCAGCAGTTTTGTGATGCATCGAGGTGACACGGCTATTAAGAAAAACGATGTTTCCGGGCTGCGGTTCTGGTACGCTATCACCGCGATTATGGGGGCAATCTTTCTGGCTGGACAGGCTTATGAGTATGCTCATCTTGGATTTGGCCTCACCAACAATGTGTTTACCAGCTCCTTTTTTGTTCTCACCGGCTTCCACGGTTTGCACGTCACCGTGGGTCTGCTGCTAATCTTGTCAGTATTGTGGCGCTCGCGAAATCCAAGCCACTACTCTGCTGAAGAACACTTTGGCCCAGAAGCGGCAGAGCTTTACTGGCACTTTGTTGATGTAGTCTGGATTGTTCTGTTTACCCTGGTGTATCTGCTTTAAGTATTTTCTGCGACGCTTTGTTAAAGAATCAGCCCCCAACAGGGGGTTTTTTCTTGCCCCTGTGATCACTGTCGGCGATCGCTTGGTACTGCTCTGATTACAAACTTGAATAATGACCTGCTTTTAGCCCTAGCTCAAATTACAATACAAACCTGAAAATTTTTAGAATAAAAAGCGTTTATTGCGCCCAAAAAACTGCCTAAAATTTACTCTGATATAGTAATGATTTCAGCTCAACCTAAAAAAGCTGGACTTATAACTTACCTATAACAATCTCAATAATACTTCAGATAGATATTAATAAGCCTTTAGCCACTTACAATACCCTTGATCCAGATATCAATGATAGGCTAGATACACAAAAGACAGATCGGCTCATTGAAAGTATCTCAAATTAGAGCAAAAAAGTAACGCCAAGGTCGTTAAAAAATTGGCATCATTTTGGGTCATATTGCCATGCATTCCGCCCTTGGAAGGAGTAGACTTTCGAGTTTGATTTCTATAATTCTTTAAAACTTTTCCATCAAGTAGAGGGAGATGGTTAATGCTGCCTAGGGATGGTAGACAACGAGTCCAGATTGAGGGAGTCTCGCCAGAAATTGATGGGGGTCGTTTTCCCATCAAGCGAACCATCGGTGAGAAAATCCATGTTGAAGCCGATATGTTTTGTGATGGACACGATGTGATCGCGGGTGTGATTTTGTACCGTCCAGAAACATCCCAACAGTGGCAGGAAACACCACTGTCCGCCTTGGTCAATGACCGATGGGAAGGGGAATTCACCGTTTCCGAGATGGGGAGTTATGTCTATACCATCATGGCTTGGGTAGACCATTTTAAGTCTTGGCGGCGAGACATTCAGAAAAAGATCGACGCGGTACAGGTTGTACCCGTTGATTGGCTGATTGGAGCTCAATTAATTGAGCAAGCGAGTCAGCGAGCCTCAGGGGATGATGCCGAACAATTAAAAACTTGGTCGGAGGCTCTGCGTTCCCATGCCAAGGCTGGCAATGGCATCCTTGAGGACAAAATCGTGTCACCGCAACTGGCTTTCCTCATGGCCAAGTATCCTGACCGACAATTGGCCAGCACTTACGAAAAACTCCTCAAAGTTACAGTTGATCGAGAAAAAGCCCGCTTCAGCACTTGGTACGAACTGTTTCCCCGCTCCTGTGGCGCACCCGGAGAACATGGTACCTTCGCCGACTGTATCGCCCGTCTCCCCTACATTGCCGATTTGGGCTTTGATGTCCTCTACCTACCGCCCATTCACCCGATTGGCATTACCTTTCGCAAAGGAAAAAACAACACTGTTGTCGCCGAACCGGGAGATGTGGGAGTGCCTTGGGGAATCGGTGCTCCAGAGGGAGGGCACAAAGCGATTCATACCCAACTCGGTACGATTGAAGACTTCCGAAATTTAGTGAGTAAAGCGGCGGAGTATGGCATTGAGATAGCCTTAGACCTCGCTTACCAGTGTTCCCCCGACCATCCCTATGCGCGGGAGAATCCCCAATGGTTTAAGCGTAGACCCGATGGCACGATTCAACATGCAGAAAACCCTCCCAAAAAGTATCAAGATATTTACCCCATAGACTTTGAAACCGAAGACTGGCAAAACCTGTGGGAAGAGTTAAAAAGTATTGTGCTGTTTTGGATTGACCAAGGGGTACACATCTTCCGCGTGGATAATCCCCATACCAAAGCGTTTCCGTTTTGGGAGTGGATGATTGGAGAAGTCAAACAAGCTTATCCCGATGTCCTCTTCCTGGCAGAAGCCTTTACCCGTCCCAAGGTGATGTCTCGCCTCGCCAAGATGGGCTTTAGCCAGTCCTATACTTATTTCACTTGGCGCAATAGTAAGTGGGAATTGACCGAGTACATGAAGGAACTCACCCAGAGTGAGGTACGCGAGTTCTTTCGACCCAATTTTTGGCCGAATACGCCAGATATTCTCCATGCATTTCTCCAAAACGGCGGACGACCGGCTTTTATTCTCCGGTTAGTTCTCGCCGGCACCTTAACCGCCAATTACGGTATTTATGGGCCAGCCTTTGATGTATGTGAAAACCGACCCATTCGAGAAGGAAGCGAAGAATATTTAGATTCGGAGAAATATCAAATCCGGGAATGGGACTTGAATAGTCCTTACACCATCAAAGATTACATTGCACGGGTGAATCGCAGCCGTCGAGAGCATCCAGCCTTGCAGAGTAACAATAGCATCCGATTCCATCACATTGATAACGAGGAGATTATCTGTTACACCAAACAAACTGAAGATTTGAGAGATGTGATGCTGATGGTGGTAAATCTAAATCCTTACCATACCCACTCTGGCTGGATTCATTTACCATTAGAGTCATTGGGAATCAAACCCGATCAACCCTACCAGCTTCATGATTTGCTCAATAATGCTCAATACACTTGGGAGGGTGAATATAACTATGTTGAACTCAATCCCCATATCACTCCAGCCCATCTTTTTTGGATTCAACAGTAGCCCGATAAATCGGTGAAAATCCAAATGACGGGCTAAAAAAGTCAGGAGCCTCACGTTTTTGTAGAAAGAGTGAACTCCATCCAACTCCTCCCCTGATTCAGGGGAGGAAATCTGGTATCTATTTCTATTTACCTAAGTTGATTAATGTCTCGCTTTTGAGCAGCGACGGGTTGTGCAATAGAACAGGTATTTATAGAGCGGCTCTCAATGAATTGTGAAACCTATTGAGCGATGTGGGTAATGGGTCAAGGCGTTAATTGAAAAGTTACGCAAACGGTAATGGGGAAGACGTGCCGATTACCGATTACCGATTACCGTCTCTTGTCGTTTTCACGCCGGATTTAGACGGGCTATATCCCACTAAAGGAATATATCTGACGATTGGGAGTTAGATATATTTCTTTGAGTAAGGTAAGTTCAAAGGCATCTTTCGATTGACGGTTGTCCCCTGAACTTAACTACTGCAACATCATATTAGCTGAAACTAAAACCTAAAGTCTAAAAAGTATTTCATGCAAACCGCTCACTCGATATTAAAAGACGATCCCCTGTGGTTTAAGAACGCCATCATTTACGAGGTGCCTGTTCGTGCCTTTGCTGATAGCAATGGTGATGGCATTGGTGACTTTCGCGGACTGACAGAAAAACTGGATTACTTACAAGATTTAGGCGTCACGGCACTCTGGGTACTCCCATTTTTCCCGTCACCCCTGCGAGATGATGGATACGATATTGCCGATTACACCAGTGTTAACCCCATCTATGGCACATTAGACGACTTCAAAGAATTTTTAGAGGCGGCTCATCAGCGTGGCATTCGCGTCATTATCGAGTTAATTATCAACCATACCTCCGACCAACATCCCTGGTTTCAGCGGGCGCGACGGGCACCCAAAGGCAGTGTAGAACGAGATTTTTACGTCTGGAGCGATACTCCCGACAAGTACCAAGAAGCGCGGATTATTTTCCAGGATTTTGAAACCTCGAACTGGGCTTGGGACCCCATCGCCAAAGGTTACTACTGGCATCGCTTTTACTCGCATCAACCGGATTTAAATTACGACAATCCTGCCGTGCGCCAAGCCGTCTTTGAGGTTCTGGATTTTTGGTTAGAGATGGGCGTTGATGGGCTACGCATGGATGCGGTGCCTTATCTGTATGAGCGACAAGGGACGAACTGCGAGAACTTGGCAGAAACCCATGCCTTCCTGAAGCAGATGCGATCGCATGTAGACGAAAAGTTCCCCAATCGGATGCTGCTGGCGGAGGCGAATCAATGGCCTGAGGATGCTGTGCAATATTATGGGGCTGGGGACGAATGCCACATGAACTTCCATTTTCCCCTGATGCCTCGCTTGTTCATGTCCCTACGGATGGAGGATAGTTTCCCGATTAGTGACATCCTCCAGCAAACGCCTGCGATCCCCGATAACTGTCAGTGGGGATTGTTCCTGCGGAATCACGATGAACTAACGCTGGAAATGGTCAGTGATGAAGACCGGGATTACATGTGGAGGGTCTACGCTCAAGACCCGGAAATGAGGGTAAACTTAGGCATCCGCCGCCGTCTGGCTCCCCTATTGGGAAATGACCGCCGCCAGATTGAGTTGCTGAATGCGCTGCTGTTGTCGATGCCAGGAACTCCCGTCCTCTACTACGGGGATGAAATTGGCATGGGAGATAACGTTTATGTTGGCGATCGCAACGGCGTCCGCACCCCGATGCACTGGAGTGCTGACCGGAACGCGGGTTTTAGTCGTGCTAACCCTCATAAGTTATATTTACCCGTCATCGTTGAGTCGGAATATCACTACGAAGCGATTAACGTCGAGGCACAACGGGCTAACCCCAATTCCCTCTGGTATTGGATGAAACGTTTGATTGCCACCCGCAAGCGTTTTGACGCTTTTGGTAAAGGAACCTTTGAATTCCTACACCCGGAGAACCGCAAAGTTCTGGCCTTCACGCGCACCTACAATGATGAACACATCTTGGTCGTGGCGAACTTGTCCCGCTTTGTGCAAACGGTGGAATTAGACTTATCCCACCTCAAGGGAATGGTGCCCGTTGAGATTTTTGGTCGCACGGAGTTCCCACCCATTGGAGACTCGTCCTACTTCCTCAGTGTTGGGCCTTACTCGTTCTACTGGCTTACCCTACAACTTAAACCCAGTGCGCTTCAGCCGTCTCAACCTCAAGCAGAGCTACGGAGTCTAGCGGTTACTGGTCAGTGGCAGAACATTTTTTCCCAACCCCAGTCGAGAGGGACTTTGGAATCTATCCTGCCGGATTACCTGTATACCTGTCGCTGGTTTGGTGGCAAAGCCCGGAAGATTCAATCTACACACATTACTGAAGTGATCCCGGTGCCCTGCAAGGACACAGATAGGGAAGGCGTAGCGAGTGCGCGAACGTCTGCTCAGCTAGTTTGGTTGCGTGTGGACTATATCCAGGGAGACCCGGAAACATACCTGCTGCTCTTGTCCTATGCAGAGGGTGAGCAAGCGCTGCACCTTTTGGCAGACATGCCTCGATTTGTGCTGGCTCGCCTCCAAATTGCCGGAAAAGAAGAAGCTGGAGTTCTCTTCGATGCCGCAGCAGACAAGAACTTTTTGACCTTCCCGTTGAATGCGATCGCTCACCAGCGCCGCTACAAAGGGATGGCAGGGGAATTGCTTGCCACGGCTACTGATATCTTCCAAAGCTTGAGCGGTGGGACAACTGACTTGGAGCCTTCCCTGATTAAGGGTGAGCAGAGCAATACTTCGATTATTTATGGCGATCGCCTCATCCTTAAACTCTTCCGTAAGCTTGAAGAGGGCATTAACCCCGATTTGGAAATTGGGCGTTTCCTCACCGAGAAAAAAGTCTTGGAACACTTTGCCTCCATTGGTGGGGCGCTGGAGTATCGCCGTCCCAAAGCCGAACCCATGACTGTGGGGATATTGCAGGAGTTTATCCTCGATACCCGCAGTAGCTGGGAGTATACCCTCGATAGCCTGCGTAGTTACTTCGAGCATGTAGCGGTGCAGCAGGCGGATATTACCGAAGTCCCCGTGCCATCAGACTCCCTGTTAGATTTGCAGGCAGCTTTCAATGAGCCGGAAACACTCAGCCCAGATGCAGAGGATGGGAATGGGCAATTCTCGGCGTCCCCCTGGCCCCACGTCTCATCGGTGCCGATGGATTCCTTAGTTTCCCAAACCATCGGTTCCTACTTGAGTAGCGCTCAATTGCTGGGTCAGCGCACGGCGGAACTCCATCTTGCCCTCACTTCTGCTCCAGAGAATCCCGACTTTGCCCCAGAACCCTTTACATCGTTCTATCAGCGATCGATTTACCAATACTCACGCAACTTAGCAGGGCAAGTGTTTTTGTTGTTGAAAAATCGCCTGAAACAACTGCCACCCGGCACCCAAGAGTTGGGGCAAGCTGTCCTTGAGGCCAGTGAGCAGATTATGGGGCGCTTCCAGTTACTCCTGAATCAAAAAATCACGGCAATGCGAACCCGTACCCACGGGGACTACCACTTAGGACAAGTGCTGTACACGGGTAAGGACTTTATCATCATTGACTTTGAGGGAGAACCGGCTCGCAGCTTGAGCGAACGACGCATGAAGCGATCGGCTTTACGAGACGTAGCAGGAATGCTGCAATCATTCAACTACGCTGTCAGCATGGCACTTCGCAATGAAGTCGAAAGTGGGATGATCCGCCCTGACAATTTCCCGATCATGGAGCAATGGGCGCAGTTCTGGTATCGCTGGGTAAGTGCGGCTTTCCTGAATGCCTATCTCACAACGGCAGGCAAGGACTCTTTCTTACCCCAAACAAAAGCAGAGCTGCAAGTGCTTCTGGATAACTATCTGTTGGAGAAAGTGATCTACGAATTAGGTTACGAACTCAACAACCGCCCGACTTGGGTGGAAATTCCACTACGACGGATTCTCCAGTTGCAGGAGTCCGCGTCGAGGGGGAATTACAGTCAAACCGCTTCGCGGAGTCACTAGTGATGAGTCATTAGTCATCAATTGAACAAGTCCCTTTTGCAAGAAGAGGGAAAAGGTCAAAGGGTAAAGGCATCTCCCCCCTTTAACCTTTCCCCTGACTTAGCGCAAGAAGTGTAATGACGAACGAGTCAACGTAAAGCTTTTAAGAAATCATGACACAAACATCAGTTAATCCAAACCAACAAGAGGTGACAAACGGTTATGTCAGCCTGCTAACTGAGGATGACCTCTATCTGTTTAATGAAGGGTCACACTTCCACCTTTATGAAAAATTAGGGTCTCACCCCGTCGTGGTCAATGGCGTAGAGGGAACTTACTTTGCCGTTTGGGCACCCAATGCAACTGAGGTCTGTGTTAAAGGAGATTTCAACGGGTGGCAAGATTACGGTCACTGCCTATCTCTGAAAGGAAACTCCGGGATTTGGGAAGGCTTTATTCCTGGCCTGACCAAAGGCAACCTCTACAAGTACCGCGTCGTCAATCACAATACTGGCTATGCGGTGGATAAAGCCGATCCAGTTGCCTTTTTAGCCGAACTTCCGCCGAGGACAGGTTCAGTCGTTTGGGACACTGAATACACTTGGCAAGACCAAGAGTGGATGGAAAAACGCGATCGCATACAAGCCCTCGACGCACCCATGTCCGTCTACGAGGTACACTTAGGCTCCTGGATGCGAGTCCCAGAAGAGGGTGATCGTTTCCTCACGTACCGGGAACTGGCTTCAAAACTGGCTGAGTATGTCCAGCAGATGGGATTTACCCACGTTGAATTGATGCCGATTACTGAGCATCCCTTTTACGGATCGTGGGGTTACCAAACAACAGGCTACTTTGCGCCAACCGGCCGCTATGGGACTCCTCAAGACTTTATGTACTTGGTGGACTACCTGCATCAGCATGGAATTGGTGTGATTTTGGATTGGGTGCCGTCTCATTTCCCCACCGATCAGCATGGACTGAGTTATTTTGATGGGACAAACCTGTACGAACACGCCGACCCCCGCAAAGGGTTCCATCCTGACTGGCAAAGCAGTATTTTTAACTACGGTCGCCATGAAGTCCGCAGTTTCTTAATTAGCAGTGCCTTTTTCTGGCTCGACAAGTGCCATATTGATGGACTGCGGGTGGATGCCGTAGCATCGATGCTGTATTTAGACTATTCCCGCAAAGAAGGAGAGTGGATTCCCAATCATCACGGTGGTAGGGAAAATTTTGAGGCGATCGAGTTTCTGCGGCGCTTTAATGAAGCGGTTTACAAGCATTTTCCAGGTATCCAAACCATTGCGGAAGAGTCCACCTCTTGGCCGATGGTTGCCCGCCCCCTGTATGTGGGGGGTCTAGGATTTGGAATGAAATGGGACATGGGTTGGATGCATGACACCCTCAGCTATATGTCCCAAGAACCTATCCACCGGAAGTACCATCACAATAAACTCACCTTCCGGATGCTCTACGCCTTTAACGAGAACTTCGCCCTGCCCCTTTCTCATGATGAAGTGGTTCATGGTAAGGGTTCACTGATTGGCAAAATGCCGGGAGATTACTGGCAGAAATTTGCCAATTTGCGCTTGCTTTTTGGATACATGTATGCTCAAGCCGCAAAGAAACTGTTGTTTATGGGCGGGGAAATCGGTCAATGGTCGGAATGGAACCATGATCGGAGCTTAGACTGGAATCTTCTAGAGTATCCCATGCACTCAGGTCTGCAAAAGTGGGTGGCTGACTTGAACCACACTTATCGCACTGAACCTGCCATGCACGAATTAGATTTTGACTGGCAAGGTTTTGACTGGATTGATTGCAACGACTCAGAACAAAGTGTGATTAGTTTGGTTCGCAAGGGTAAGTCTCCCGAAGATGTGGTGTTAGCCGTTTGTAACTTTACCCCTGTACCGCGCTACAACTACCGCATCGGTGTCCCGGCAGCAGGCTTCTGGCGGGAGTTACTCAACAGTGATGCTGGGGACTACGGCGGTAGCGGTTTGGGCAATATGGGTGGCGTCCATGCAGAGGAAATGGCTCATCACGGTCAGCCCTACTCGGTGAATCTTACTTTACCGCCTTTGGCGATCGCTTTTTTCAAGCGTTGTTAAACGCGGCTTTTGCCGGAAAAAATCCCCCGTTATCGTCGATAATGGGGGATTTTTAATTTATAACCCAATCCGTTTCGCTCACCGCCTTATTCCGCCAAGGAGGGGGGAGTGGGGAAGAGATATTTTAGACACTGAAAAAAGGGGTCTACTAGCCTGATTTAATATTATTTAATCGAAGCTTGTATACCACTCAGGATGCCGAGAATACTCGAAAATTAGAGCAATTTGACTCGGTGTCACGCGAGCGTGAGATAATTCGGGAATCTCATGTTCAGCAAAGAATTCCACTTCTGTTGTCTCTAGGCTCGGCGATGGTTCACCACTAACTAACTCGCATTGAAAAAACAGCTTGTAGACATAATAGGGACTGGGGGAATGGGGGTGTCGGTTTCTGTCATAAACGGCGAGTAATTTGACAGCGCGAGTTTGAAACCCAGACTCTTCATACACTTCTCGTTCCACAGACTCTCTAGGACTTTCACCCACATCCGCCCATCCTCCGGGTAGCGTCCAACCGCCATCGAGTCGCTCTTTGACCAACAAGATTTTATTCTCTTTAAATACTACGCCTCGCACATCAACCTTAGGAGTAGCAGGGCCTACTTCATCCGCAAATAGATTGAGGATGTAGAGTGGATCTGTTTGAGAGTAGGTAGCCATCATGTCAGCCGCAATTTTGCGGATTGACTGGTATCGCTCAAGATCAAACGGGTTTTCAGTGTACGTGAGGCCGTTTTGAGCGATCGCCTGTAATTTCTTTGCCCATTCAAGCCACCTGAGATCCACCATGCCACTCCCTAGTTCAGTGCTATCCTCCTGCAAATGAGTATGTTAGCGCTAAGCTACTCAAAGTTTTAGGGAATTCTTGCTGATTCAAGATAGTTCTACACCCAAACCCCTACATCGTGGCTCTAGCTTGTCAGCAACGCTACGGGAAAGTGTTGCAATGCCTTGCCAATGGACACAATGCCATCTTCAGAAAACGTCTGCAAAGAAATAGCATTTGTCCAGGATGTCGGCATTCCTTGAGGTAACTCGATGCGGGTATCCTCCCATACCGATTCCCCTAGGGGGAGTGTTCCGGGTTCGATCAAGCTTGTCAGGAAGCGAGGTGCGATCGCAATGACTGTCGTTTCACCATCGCGTCTGGCAAATGCCACAATATGCTCCTTGAACTTTCCCGTCACTTCTAGAGGCAGATAATCTCCCTTCTGGAACACTGTCAAATTCTCTTTTCTAGCCTGAAGAACTCGGTAAGTTAGGAACAGTTTAACTCGACCATCTTCCTTACTCGACAATAACTCATCTATCAGCTTCAGACTATCGGTTTGTAGGTTCTGTTGAATCTCCTGCAAACAAGAAATTCGCTGGTCGTAATCAACCGGACGTCGGTTATCCGGGTCTACCATGCTCAAGTCCCATAACTCCGTTCCCTGATAGGTATCCGGTACACCGGGCGCTGTATATTTCAGCAATACCTGTGACAGTGAATTAAAGATCCCATAGCCTGCTACCCACTTCTGGAAAGGCAGAAACTCCTTCATGAATTCATTCGAGTCAGAAGGCTCTAAAACTCTTTCCACAAAAGCCAGAAATTCCTCTTCATAAGCACTATCAGGGCGTAGCCAAGCCGTATGCAGTTTAGCCTCTCTTACGGACTTAAGCATATAGTCTTTCACCCGTCCCAGAAACGAAGCATTCTCACTTTCATTAAACGGATAAGAACCCACCAAGGTCTGATAGAAGAAGTATTCATCATTGCCAACAGGAACCGCTTTTCCCCTGACCTCATGTTTTTTAGAGCGATTAATTTCACTCCAACGTTTCACCTGTTTTTCCCATTCTTCTGGGATTTCTGAAAGCACATTCAATCTTGACCGCACATCCTCACCTCGTTTGGTGTCATGAGTTGCCGTAGCATTCATCTTGTGAGGCCAAGCCGTCATTTGTTGTTGATTGACCTCATGAAACTCATTGAGGGTGATGCCAAATTTTCCAGGATTCCCCCCCACTTCGTTCAAAGCTAGAAGTCGGTTATACAAATAAAATAGTGTGTCCTCAATCCCTTTCGCCATTAGAGGTCCACTCAACTGTTGGAACCTCATCACGAAGTGAAGCCGTAAAGCTTTTTGCTCTTCCGTTAACGACTCCTCCCATTCCAGCAAGAGCAACTTTTCAATATAGTTAAGTTCATTCAAAAGCAGCGGAATTCGCCCTCTGGCTTCTTCAATTGCTTCCTTGATGTAGGTGCGATCGTCTTCACTCAACCCATCTCCATTTACGTAGGTGCGATAAACCGGGAAAAGGCACAGTACTTCTGAAAGGGTTCTTTTCAAACCATTCATGGTAAAGTCAATCCCCAGTCGAGATTGACCTGCGATTTTTTTCAGGATCTGAGCCAGATTATCGACATCTCCCGCCAAGTTCTTCTCGACAATTAGGTGTTTCTTATCAAAAAATAGCTGCTCGTAATCGCTTTGGGAGCTACTGAGTTGAGTGTAGATCTCTGTAAACTTTTTCTCACTCTCGGTTTTGCAGAAAATTCCATTGACGTAATTTAAAAAATCATAGCCGCTTGTCCCCTCAACAGGCCAGCCCTTAGGTAAATCTTCTTCAAGTTCCAAAATCTTTTCAACAGTGATATAGACATCCCCTGTTTTTTCCCGGAGTCGCTTCAGATATTGCGTTGGGTCATAAAGTCCATCAATGTGGTCGATTCGTAATCCAGTGACTTTTCCTTGCTCAACAAGCTGGCTTACTAAATCGTGAGTTTTGTTAAAGACTTTGAGTTCTTGCACCCTCATCGAAATCAGTTCATTAACGGTAAAAAATCTTCGATAATTGATTTCTTCCGCACCGACTTTCCAAAACGATAGTCGGTAGAACTGGTCTTTTAGCAAACTATCCAGAAAATGAAAACTATCAGGGTTTCCCTTTTCTCCATTAAAAAGCTTTACATTGCTATCAATAAATTCTTTGACTTCCGGATTTTGGGTGTAGAGTTCCCACAATAGTACTTTTACAAAGGCTATCTGGGCATATCGTTCCTTACCCTTGGTTTCGTTAGGTATGCTTTTTATTAGATAAAGAATACCTAATAACTTGAGAAAATCGGGATGGCGCTTACCCAGTTCTCTTGCTAACTGTCCCAAATTCTGACCGATAAACCGACCATAAGATTCTATTCGGACAGGCAATTTCAAAGCATAATAATTGACGCTTAACCCACTCTCCTCATAGTTAAGCTGAATTTCACCATTCTCCAAAGCTTCTCCATAAAAACTACCCATCATGGGAGCAAGTACTCGCCCCTTAATGTCTTCGTAAGTATGTTCCCATTCAATGTCGAAGTAGTCAGAAAATTCAGAATCAAGCCCATTTTCTAGAACATCCATTAGCCAAGCATTTTGGCTATGATAAGCCATGTGGTTGGGCACAATATCCTGTACCCACCCCATGTCATGATTCTTGATTTCACTCACCAGTGCTTCAAAATCCTCTGCTGTTCCCAGTTCAGGATTCAGTTGAGTGGGGTCAACGACATCATAGCCGTGGGTACTGCCGGGTGTAGCTTTAAAGATTGGCGAGGCGTAGAGGTCAGAAATTCCTAATTCAGCCAGATAATTAATGATATTTTTTGCTGCTTCAAACTTAAATTCTGACTGAAATTGAATCCGGTAAGTGGCTGTGGGAATTCGCATATTTTAAGAGGGACTCCTAATTAATTTAAACTAATTATCATCAACTGGTATTTGGGATTTTTAAGATTTCAAAAAGCCATTGTATTTTTCTTGTAAAGGGAATTTAGCTGCAACAATTGGAGTTATTTTAATATTCTCTTTTTAGGAAATATAAAACATCTTTCTTGGGACAGAGAGTCCTGACATAAATGACAAGCCAAACTTATTAGTGGAGATAGATCAAAACACGAAGAACAGCTATTTTATGTTGACTAAGCCCAGAGAATATGAGCTTGCCAGGAATGGCCAATCTGTACAACAAAAAGGAATGCTGCTCGTTCTGCCCGTTCCCCTTCGAGTTAAAGGAAACCAACTATTGTTTGACTCCCAGGCTTGCAACGGCTTAGAGCAGTGGGCTGATAACTTTGAGTCAGTGATCGTCGCCGCACCTCTATTGCCCGAAGCCCTAGCCACCCACGAAAAAACCATAACTTGGCAGGACACAGCCACCTTAGCCAAACCCCATCGCTTTGAATTTGTGCCACTCCCTTGGGCTTATTCCCCCCTCAAGTTCTTTTTTTGCTATCGTTCGGTACGAGCCTCTCTGGGCGAATTAATCTCACGCTGCCGTTATCTTCAATTTGCGATTGGCGGCTTGTTTGGCGACTGGGCGGCGGTTGCCGCCTTGGAAGCTCACAAACAGGGTAGACCCTATAGCATTCATACGGATCGCGTCGAACATGAGGTCATGCTGCGATCGAGCCAGGGTGCAAAACTCAAAACCCGACTGAAGTCGAGAATCATGGCACCGCTGATGGCGATCTACCACAAACAAATTATCAAGAATTGCTCCCTAGGTCTGTGGCATGGTCAAGATTGCTATTCAGCTTATAGCCCCTTTTGCAAGAACAGCCATCTGATTCACGACATCCACACAAAACCTTCAGATTGCATCAGCGATTTTGATCTGTTTCAAAAAGTGCGGCGTGCGAAGAGGGATGAGACAATTCGCATTTGTTATGCCGGACGTATGGATTCGATGAAAGCCCCCTTGGACTGGGTAAAAGCTGTAGGAAGGGCGAGGGATTTGGGTGTGAAACTGCACGCCACTTGGATGGGTGATGGGCCTTTGATGCAGGAAATGAAAGCCATGATTGCAGAGATGGACTTAAGTTCTTTCATCGAACTGACGGGATTTGAGTCAGATCGAAAAAAGTTGTTTAAGAAAATAGGGGAATCTCACATCATGTTGTTTACTCATGTCACCCCAGAATCGCCACGCTGCCTGATTGAGTCCCTAGTTCGCGGCACGCCGATTATTGGCTATCAAAGCGAGTACGCTGATGACCTGGTGAATGACCTCGGTGGAGGTCTGTTCGTGCCCCTAGAAGACTGGGAACAACTCGGCAATCTGATTGCTAAATTGTCGAACGACCGAAAACGTTTGTCAAAACTAATCCAACAGGCTGGCAACAACGGAGCCCGCTTTAATGATCAAGCGGTCTTCCACGAACGTAGTGAGCTGATCAAAAAGCATCTCCCCAGAGATAGAGAAGAACTCATGAAGTATGAACTATTAAATTACCCCACCCCCCTTGGCTAGACTGCTGTCGGAATGGCGCATGTCCTGATAATCTCTCTTCTCAATTCAGAAGAGATGAAGCTCCGTTCCCCTAACATTCAATACCCATTCTGGTTTTGATTCATTCTGCTAGAGTTTCCAGCTCATAGAGGACAAAACTTTGGGGAGCGATTGTCACTTTCTCCTCTCGAATTAGTTTTTCTGGCAAGGTAGAGCCTGAACCCATCCATTTATCATCGGTTGAATCCAGAATTTTTCGCCAGATTCCACCGGAAGACGGTTGACAAGTGACTTCTTTTTTATTGAAATTCATAATGCAGAAGATTTGGTCGCCACTACTTCCACGCCGGAGGAACAGGAGCTTATGTTCTTCAACGGCAGAGGCTTCTAGATTTTGCTTATCGAGTTGTTTCAGCGCAGGCAAGGTGCGACGTAGTTGAATTAAATGCTGATAAAGTTCTAACAGCGCCTTGTGTTTACCTTCTTGTCGTTTCTCCCAGTTCAACTGACATTTTTGGAACGTATCAGAACTGAAGGGGTCGATAAACTCTCCTTCTATATGAAAAGCGGCAAAGTCTTTCTTTCTCCCCTCTCTCACTACCTCAACTAATTCCGGGTCTGTATGACTCACAAAGTAGAGAAACGGTGCATCTTCTGCATACTCTTCTCCCATAAATATTAAAGGAATATTGGGAGCAAGTAGGAGTACGCCAGCTGCCAGCTTAAGCGCTTCAAATGATACTAGATGAGTTAAGCGTTCACCTAACGCTCGATTGCCAATTTGGTCGTGATTTTGGGTAAAAACGACAAATTGATGACCGGGGATAGCGCTTGAATCACTGCCATGAAATTTTTTGCGAAACGGCGAGTATTGCCCAGAGTAGACAAACCCTTGTTTAAAAGCCTTTGCCATCTGTTCACAGGTGCCGTAATCTTCGTAATACCCAGACTCTTCATCGGTTAGCAGGGTATGCAGAGAATGGTGGAAAGCATCGTTCCACTGAGCATCTATACCATAGCCACCTAACTCAATGGGGCGAATTATTTTAATATCGCTTAAATCGTTTTCGGCAGTTAGATAAAGTTTACGACCTAGTGTTTTGGAAAGGGCATCAACGTTTTCTGCTAGTTCTTGTAAGAAGTGTTTGACACCGATATCGTATAGGTGGTCGCTAGCATCTAAGCGTAGAGCGTCAATGTGAAAATTCTCAAACCAATACAGGGCGTTTTCAATAAAGTAGTTACGCACGCCGTAACTATATTCACCATCAAAGTTAATGGCATTCCCCCAAGCTGTTTGGTAGTGGTTTGTGAGGTACGGTGCATAATCACTGAAGTAGTTTCCTTCTGGACCAAAGTGATTGTAAATTACGTCTAGAATAATTGCTATCCCTTGTTTGTGAGCCGCATCGACCAGTTTTTTTAATCCTTCAGAACCGCCATAGGAATGCTGCGGTGCGAAGGGAAAAACGCCATCATAGCCCCAGTTGCGATTGCCTGGAAATTGTCCGATTGGCATTAGTTCGATCGCATTCACCCCAAACTCGTGCAACTCTCTTAACCGGGGAATAATCGCTTCAAAAGTACCTTCCGGGGTAAACGTGCCAACGTGCAATTCATAGATAATCATTTCCTCTAAGGGAACGCCCGACCAATCGGCATCAGTCCAGTTTATCTGAGTGTGAGCGACCACTTCAGAAGGCCCATGTACGTCCTTGGGTTGAGAGTTGGAAGCGGGATCGGGTCTATCTACCTCTCCTGAGAGTTTGTAGAAGTAAAGTGTTCCTGGCTCCATATCTTCAGCTAGTACTTTAAAGTACCCCCATTCATCTTTTTGCATGGGAAGCAAACGCTGAGCAGGGGATACTATTTGTACAGCTACTTCTTCGTGAGCGGGTGCCCAAACCGTAAATTCACAACGACCGTCACCAAGATAATTAGCGCCGATTTTCATCTTTAATTCCACGCAATTGGAAAAGGGGAAGTCGGTTTTGATTTTCTCCCTTTTAAACCGATCGCGCATCTTTCTCTTGGAAGAAAGTTGAGCATCAAGATTTTCTACTTACTTCCTTCCCACACAAAATTATCTACTAGGCAATGACTAGCCAATGCTTCTCGGAAATCCACGAGTATTATCGATAATCTTATAGCGAGAAGGAAGCAACTACTCAACTCACGTAGGTTCAGTTCATTGTGCTAATGTTTCTAGCTCGTAGACGACAAAACTTTGGGGAGGAATTTTTACTTCCTGCTCTCGAATTAGTTTTTCCGGCACAGTAGAGCCTGAACCCATCCACTTCTCATCAGACGAATCCAGAATTTTTCTCCAGATTCCACCGGGAGACGTTTGACAAGTGACCTCTTTGTCATTGAAGTTCATGATGCAGAAGATTTGGTCGCCACTGCTTCCACGCCGGAGAAACAGGAGCTTATCTTCTTCAACCGCAGAGGCTTCTAAATTTTGCTTATCGAGTTGCTTGAGGGCAGGCAAGGTGCGGCGTAACTGAATTAAATGCTGATAAAGTTCTAACAGCGCTTTGTGTTTGCCTTCTTGCCGTTTATCCCATTTCAGAGTAGATTGCTGGAAAGCATCCATGCTGAAAGGATCGATGAATTCTCCTTCTGCATGGAAGTCGGCAAACTCTCTTTTCCTGCCCTGTCTGACTGCCTCAACTAAATCCTGATCGGTATGACTCACAAAGTAGAGGAAAGGCGAATCTTCCCCATACTCTTCACCCATAAATAGCATGGGGATGTAGGGAGAAAGCAGTAGGGCACCCGCCGCCAGTTTTAACGCTTCAAACGATACTAGATGAGTTAAGCGTTCACCTAGCATACGATTACCAACTTGGTCATGATTTTGGGTGCAAATGACGAATTGATGACCGGGGCGATCGCTCGCATCACTGCCGTGATATCTTCCACGATGAGGAGCGTATTTCCAGTCGTAAACAAAGCTATCTTTATAAGCTTTAGCTAGCTGTTCAACGCTGCCAAAATCTTGGTAATATCCCCTCTTTTCTCCTGTGAGTAATACATGAAGAACGTGATGGAAATCGTCACTCCATTGGGCATCCATACCATGTCCACCCAACTGTTTCTCGCGAATGACGCGAACATCATTTAAATCGCTTTCAGCAATTAAATAAAGTTTTCTGCCTCCAGATTGGGAAAGAGCTTCAACCTTGTCTGCCATTTCTTGTAAGATGTGTTTCGCCCCCAAATCATAAATAGCATGGACGGCATCTAATCGCAGAGCATCAAAGTGATAGTTTTGGAACCAATACAGGGCATTTTCAATAAAGTAATTACGCACCCCGTCGCTGTACTTATCATCAAAATTCATCGCCATGCCCCAAGGCGTTTTGTACATCTCTGTAAAGTAAGGGCCATATAGACTGTAATAGGCTCCTTCGGGGCCAAAGTGGTTGTAAACGACATCGAGAATGACAGATAGTCCCTCACGGTGAGCGGCATCCACGAGTTTTTTCAAGCCTTCAGGGCCACCATAAGAATTCTGTACGGCGTAGGTATAAGCCCCATCGTAACCCCAGTTGCGATCGCCCGGAAATTGAGCAACTGGCATAATTTCGATCGCATTAACTCCAAACTCGCGCAATTCCCTTAATCGGGGAATCATCGATTCAAACGTCCCTTCTGGGGTGAATGTGCCGACGTGCAATTCATAGATAATCATTTCCTCTAAGGGAATCCCAGACCAATCAGCGTCAGTCCAATTCATCTGGCTATGATCGACCACCTCAGAAGGCCCATGTACATCCTTGGGTTGATAATGAGACGCAGGATCGGGTCTATCATCCCCTGCTATTTTGTAAAAATAAAGGGTTCCTGGCTCAATGCCTTCAGCTAGTGCTTTGAAGTATCCCTGTTCATCCTTTTGCAGCGGGATGAGGCGGTTTTCAGGAGACACAATTTGCACAGCCACCTCATCATGGGAAGGTGCCCAAACTGTAAACTCACAACGACCATTACCCAAATAATTAGAGCCTATTTTCACGTTGAATTTCCTTGGTGGATCTAGGTTTATGGAAATCGAATCACTAAAGCTTTTATCTTGTTAAAGGGTCATCAACGCTCTCATTCCGAACTGTATTTTACAATAAAAATAGCAGCTCCAAAGCAGGTGCAGCTAACTCCTGACAAAGACTCCTGTTTATGAAAAATAGTCTTTCCGGTTACAGCTTTTTTCTGAGAAGGGCTGAGAGGTTGAGGCAAATTGATTTTGATTTTCTCCTGTTTGAAACAGTAGAGCATCTTTCTCTTGGAAGAGATTAGAGAGTTTCCTATCAAACCAGGATGTAGCGGGAATAGGCGTTTTTTAAGAGAGTTCCTTGTGTAGCGCGTGTTACCTTAGGCGTCTGTACTCTACCCATGCAGAGAGTTCCCTCGGCTTGACAAAAGTCCTCATGTAGTTACTCCTGGTTACCAAATTTGCAACTCGCTCAATACTTTCCAGTTTCGATGCCAATTTGGGAGAGAACACAGCCAATTATTCCTAAGCAGGTGGGTGTAAATAAACCTTGCGCCCAGAAGTCAGGTTTCTTCAAGAAACCCGACTTCTCAACCCTGAGAGTTTTGGGTTTAATTGTGCGTATCTGGTTATCTTTAAAATCACCTGGCTTGTAAAGAGTGATACAAGATAACGAATTGAGTGTCAATGAGTGCGATCGCTCCTCCAAGGTGCTGCGCTTTGTGCGATCGCCTTTGGCTGGGGACAATAATCCTTTATCTGTAAACTAAAACTAGAAATTCATGCTAGATGTTCGCCACTTGACAACTGGTGTCCTGGTACTAACCACCTTAGGGATAACCGCGACTTCAACCAACGCCCTCTTGCCAACTCACTTACCACTCATATCGAGTCGCTGCCTTGCTCAGTCCCTACAGACACAGGATTCCCAAGCCGCCAACTCAGTTAAACAGCAATTTCGGCAAGATGCAGCGCAACTGGCTTTAGCAGGCAATTCGCCATCTCCATCCCGTAAGTTATCAGTGAGTGGGATTGAGGGACGCTCAACCAGCAGTAGATTGCCTGGAATTATACAGCGTAACCCCGATGGGAGTGAACCAAAGGTTCAACCTGTCATCTCTGGGATGCCTATCCCAATCACCGTTCTGAATCAGGCAGGGCGCAAAGTCGCTGACATTCAACCCAATAAAGAAGGATACTTCCGCCTTACTCTCAAGCCAGGAACGTACAGACTTGTTCCTAAATTCCAGGACTCTAATTACCTAGTGTTGGGTAGTAGGGATAAACTCAAGACCATTAAAGTAACTCAAGGGAAGTTTACCACCATCAACCTCACCTATACCGAACTGATTCCGTAATTAGGAGGGCGAACGGATAAAGCAGTGATAAAGGCGTATCCTCTAGCAATTCCAGCATTGGCATTAGCTAGAGAAAATCAAGGCACGATCACGTCGTAACTGCATACACATCGCGGTAGAATCAAGAGTCCGCAAACTCATAATGCTTGCTCAAGGAGATGCCTCTATGGCCCGGATGTACTACGACGCTGATGCCAACTTAGACCTACTCGCCGATAAAACAGTCGCGATCATCGGTTATGGTTCTCAAGGTCACGCTCACGCCCTCAATCTTAAAGATAGTGGCATAAATGTAATTGTCGGGCTGTATCCGGGTAGTAAATCTGTCGCGAAAGCTGAAGAAGCTGGGTTGAAAGTTCACTCAGTTTCTGATGCTGCAAAAGCCGCTGACCTGATTATGATTTTGCTGCCTGATGAAGTACAAAGAACCGTTTACACGAACGAAATTGCACCCAATTTAACCGAAGGAAAAGTCCTTGCGTTTGCTCACGGCTTTAACATTCACTTTGGTCAAGTTGTTCCCCCAGCCAATGTGGATGTGGTCATGGTTGCGCCAAAAGGGCCAGGGCATTTAGTCCGGCGCACCTATGAGCAGGGAGAAGGCGTTCCTTGTTTGTTTGCCGTGTATCAAGATGCCACGGGTCAAGCCCGCGATCGCGCAATGGCCTACGCTAAAGGGATTGGTGGTACCCGTGCTGGTATCTTAGAAACCAGCTTCCGTGAAGAAACCGAAACCGATTTATTCGGAGAGCAAGCCGTCTTGTGTGGCGGTTTAAGTGCCTTAATTAAAGCCGGGTTTGAAACCTTAGTCGCCGCCGGATATCAGCCAGAGTTAGCGTATTTTGAATGCCTACATGAAGTCAAGCTAATTGTTGACTTGGTTGTCGAAGGTGGACTGGCAAAAATGCGGGATAGCATCTCCAATACCGCTGAGTATGGGGATTATACTCGTGGCCCTCGGATTGTGAACGAACAAACCAAGGCTGAGATGCGTAAAATCCTCAGCGAGATTCAATCGGGTCAATTTGCCCGTGAATTTGTGTTAGAAAATCAATCCGGTAAACCTGGATTTACTTCCATGCGGCGTCAAGAAGCTGAACATCCCATTGAGGAAGTGGGTAAAGATTTACGCGCTATGTTTAGCTGGTTGAAGAAAGTCTAGGAGTATCCCAAAGAAGGCTATTAGTCGTAAAGTAATCTGCAATTTCTTCTTAGCCCCCCTTTTAAGGGGGGTTGGGGGGATCGGACAGGTTGCGTCAATCCTAGCAGCTCCCCCTAGGGCATATTTTCAAACCTTTCCTTAGGATGTAATCATCTTAGAAGATCTCCCTAAATCTCCTCATCCTCACTAAAGTCCTCGTATGAGCTCCGGCGGTCGCTCCGGCTTAACAAGGAGGACTTTGAGTTTTTCCCCCTTTCTCAAGGGGGGTTAGGGAGGCTCTCCGGATGTGAAAACACAGCCTAGCATCCCTTAAAAAGGAGGAACAAGAACGAAATATTTTTAAGTACTATGGTTTCCTGGTTACACTTTAGGAAATATGTGGTTGAAGAATTGATTGACACTCTCTCTAGACTGAGTGCTGACTGTACTCATCGGTTGGGGAAACACGCGATCGCCAAAGGAAATAAATAGCACAGATAGGATGAGGAGATTTGTAAAAGTACGGTTAAGGCGCATAACTAATTCAGATTAAGTGGGCTACAGGCTTAATCCTATTTTTCTCCTCGCCGACTAAAAGTTGTTCACTTTTTAATGGGCTTAATTAAGTCTTCATCACATGATGAAGCTTTATTCTTTCGGCGCTATTTATTCCCCAATCCAGTGGCTGAGCTTGTAGTTATACCAAATCCGCTTTGATCAGTCCCGTTTCAGCTTAAGTATTTTTTTCTTCTGCCTACTCCTGCGGAGAACGGGGCGCGAACTGCATAAAAGCCTTCTGCCTTGTCTCCACCCAAAAGGGGGTAGTTAATCCGGATTTGGTATTCGTAGAGTTACTCAGCGCTGAATAAACCCGGACGATGCCCAATCCAAGGCTGGGCAGCTTCTATCTGGGCGGCTAGGGAAATGAGTGTCGCTTCAGCGGCGGGGCGTCCGACTAATTGAACCCCAATGGGTAAGCCGGTGGAGTTGTCAAAACCCGTGGGAAGTGCGATCGCAGGTAAACCACTGGCATTAAACGGTGGACAGGGCGCAATCCAAGCAATAATTTTCTCCAATGTCTCTGCCGGACTCAAATTAGCCCACTCGCCCACCCGAATTTGTGGGTGTAAATAGGTTGGTAGCACCAAGACATCAAAAACCTCAAAGAACGCCACAATCTGCCGCGCCACAATTTGCATCTGGTGAACTGCTTGCAAATACTCCCCAGCAGAACCCGACTGCTCAGCAATCCAGCGATTCATGGGGCTGAGTACCTCTTTGGGAATCCCCGCTACCGTCACGCTTGCCGACCAAACTTTCTTAAACGGTTCAATCAAACCTGTGAAATCAGGACAGCTTTGTTCAACACTATGTCCCATTCCTTGCAGTAATTGCACCGTTTGTTGAACGCTTTGTTGACAAATTTCTGCCGCTTCACCGATCGGCTGGACAGAAGGAGAGTAAGCAATTCGCAACGGAGCAGGGGCTTGACGAGTAGCCTCTAAAAACGAAGTTCCTGGATTCGGTAACCAGTAGGGATCGCCCGTGACATAACCTGACATCACATCCAATAACGCCGCCGCATCTGCAACCGTCCGCGCGATCGGGCCATTCGTGGCAATGCCACTGAGATGATCGCCTAGTGGTGCATAGGACACTCGACCCCGTGCGGGTTTAATCCCCACTAATCCACAACAGAATGCCGGCCCCCGAATCGAACCTCCAGCATCAGAACCTTGGGCAATAGGAGTTAAGCCTGCGGCTACCGCTGCGGCGGCACCCCCACTCGACCCCCCGGCGGTGTAGTCCAGATTCCAGGGATTGCGACTGGGTGGAAATCCAGGTTGCTCAATATACGGCAAAGAACCCAGTTCCGAAGTTGCCGTTTTGCCGAGAATCGTAAAGCCAGCGTGCTTAATTCGTGTGACCACAGCATCACTGTAGGCGGCAATTTTCTCCATTAGTAGGGGTGTCCCGTAGGTGCAGCGAATCCCTTCAACAGGATTGAGGTCTTTGATAGCAATGGGTACACCAAAAAATGGCGCTAGTTCTAAAATATCCTTGGTTTGTGCCAACTGCTCCGTCTTAGCTTTCGCCTCTGCCAGAGCCATCTCTGCTACCACCGTGAAGTAACTACCTAACTGGGAATCTAACCGCTGAATGCGTTCCAAGTAAACTTCAACTAACTCCAACGGGGATACTTCACGTTGGCGGATCAGCTGGGCTTGTTCGAGAGCTGGTGTAAAAGCTAAATCAACTTTATTCATCAGGTTTCCTTAAAAATTAAGAGTCAAATCGTTTGCACATCCCTAGAAAATCACCGAAAATTAGCTTCAAACCCTCTGCGACCCTCTGCGCTTTCCTCTGCGACCTCTGCGTTAAAAAAACATACTATTCCCAATCAGGAGTCTTACCAAAAGAAGTGATTGAAGAAATAACGCAACAACTTTAGCCCGTTCGGTTCCTGATAATCTTTAGGCAAAAGCGCCATCAGCGCATCTTGCAAAGCTTCCAACGCTATTTTTACTTGCTGCGGCTTAGGTCGATCGCATTGAGGAAAGCGTAACGGTTCACCAAACCGAATGGTTAATTCTTTACGGAAATAGAGGTCTTGTGTTCCAATCAGCACTACTGGCACAATTGGCACACCGGCACGTAGGGCATAGATGCCAACTCCACGAGCCAACGGCAGTTGCAACTCCCCCTCAACACTTCCCAATTTTCCTTCTGGAAAAATCATCATCCCATCCCCACGGGCAAAAATAGCCTGAACCGCACGGTCTATCCAGCGTAGAGTATGTAAATCGGCACCCGTTGGCACATCCTGTTCAATGGCTGCCGCCAAGTCAGCGAGTTCCTTGCATCCTGCCTTAGCCGCTTCAATCACAGCAATCTCTTCTTTCCATCGGCGTTCCAAGGGAATGACACCTCCAGCCCACCCTAAGACTTGGCGCTTCCACCATCGGTTATACAGAGTGCGAGCATCGCCTGGGATGTAATAGTAAGGATGCGCGGGGACTTCAGACAGGATGAGGAAAGGGTCAATATGGCTGAGATGGTTAGCGGCGAGGATGGCGGGTTGTTTGGGCATCCGTTCTGGGTGTTCGACTTTCACCCGGAAAAAAGTGTGAAGGAGCGATCGCAGTACCCAACGACGCAGCCACCCACTAGCGCGGCGCTCGCAACCTCCGTGTGCAATAGTTTCGATATTGCCAAAGGCGTTCTGGATACACTGGCGAACCGTGCGATTGCGTGATGCTGCCACCCCTTCCCTCACCCTTTGGATGGTTGCGGGTGTGACAGCTGGTAGGAGGTTCTGCTCCCTCTGCGCGTTGTGTAACTGGGTACTCATGGTCAATTCTGCCTGAGTAGGACTTGCAGGGATATTGGGGAAAACCCTGTGACAAGCTGGGTTTGATAGCTAAAACTTGGCTTTCACTGTCTAACCCTACGCTGAAGTCTACCCTGGCAGGGGATTCAATGGCACAGTTTCTGCGTTGTCATTGTCTGACCGATGTGGCTTTGGTTTTGCAACGCTTCACTGTCTGACTTAGTGGCTAGTTAGATGAGAATTTGGGGTGGACAATCAATTAACTGTCACACCTAATGTGTAAAAACTGTATTTTTTTGGTATTAAGCTTATCTAAATACAAATATTAGCGTTGAGATTGCTGTTCAGTTTCTTCAGGAAACGAACATTCAACAAATAGGGCAACTCGTTGAGATTAATCCTGTTGGTGAGCGAATTGGTAAGCTCCAGCCAGGGCAAGCGCGATCGCAACCACTACGAGAATCGGTATAGAATACCAGGGAAATTGTGACAGCGGTAAGTAAGCCGCCGCACGTAGCCCAATACTGGTATAGGTAAGAGGCAGCAGATACACAACTCCTTTGAGTACCGTGGGTAACGTGGCTGGATCAAAAAACGTTGCTCCCAAAAACGACATGGGAACAATCACGAAGTTGTTGTAAAGTCCAACCGATTCCAGTGACTTCACATTCAATCCGACAATTACCCCCAAACCCGCAAATACAGCACAGTTAAGTACCAGTAATAGCAAAAACAAGGGGTTTAAGAAACTGCCAAACTTGCCCGTGAAGATCAGGGCGACTAAAATCACAGAACAGGATGTCATCATCCCGCGCACAATTCCAGCCAGCATTCTACCTAAATACAGCGCTAAGGGATGTACAGGTACGAGTAGCGTTTCCTCAAACGTTTTAGTAAAAATGCGATCGCCACAAATGGAAAAAGTGGTGCCGCCAAAACTAATCGTCATCGAAGACAGAGCAATCATTCCCGGTAGAATAAACTGCAAATAGTTATCACCGGCGGCAGGTTTCATGGTTGCGTCCAACGCACTCCCCAGCCCCAAACCAAATCCGACAATGTAAATCAGGGGTGACACCAAGCCAGCCGCCGCGACTTGTACAATTCGCACCCGTAAATCTAACCACTCTCCCCAAAAAATCGTGAGAGTGTCTGCCAGAATGGTTTGGAACTGTAAGCCTTTCGGGGTTTTGCTTAACGGAAGCGGAAGCAAAGAATTCACAGGTTTGAGTCTTCTATCAGGCTTTCTTCATTATTAGTTTACATTTCGTTGCATGTCAAAAGCTTGAGTCTGAGGAAAGAGTCTGAAGTGTATCTTGCTTCTGGCTTGGTGCGTACCCGTAGCCTCGGTAACAGGTCAATTTGATTTTGACCCATTACCCATTACCCATTACCCATTACCCATTACCCATTACCCATTACCCCGAAAGACATCCAACCATCACTTAGTATTCATGAGCTGTTCCTGCGAAACCCAAGCACCATGAAAACCATAAGGTACCCGCTGTGGCATCAAGATTCGCGCCACAGGCTCAGCGCTTACATCTTGGGCATTCACCACCACGAGTTCAGAAGTCTCCTCACCCGTATCATAAACAAAAGTAACGAGCCAGCCGTCATCCTCAGTGGTTGCTCCAGGGCGAGGGACAAATACCGCCTCGCCGCCATAGCGTCCCGCGCCAAATTCGTGAGTCTGGGAACTGCCATTGCTCAAGTCGTACTTAATTAGACTATCGAATAAGGGCATCGGATCGGGTGCTAACCTTGCCGTATAACCGTACCGTGTGGGTCGTCCCAAGTACTGTTCATTCACGCGAGGAAAATCCGAGGGGCGATCATCAAGAGCCTCTTCCCGAACACTGCCAGTACTGAGGTTAAACCGCCAGCGATACAGGCGAGCCTTATCTCCATCCGTTTCACCGGGTGTTGGTTCAGAGACTAAAACGGTAGTGGTACTCATACGGCAGGCAACAAGCACCACCTCATCTCCCTCCTCATAGGCGTTGAGAGTATGGAAGACATAGCAGGCTGGACTCTCAAACCAGCGGATGTTGTTATTGTCGCCATATCGAGGGACGATACCGAAACGACTGGGACGTTCTGGCTCAAACATTAACACTGGCTCTCCCCGTTGCATCCGTTGCGGACTGAAGGTTAGGGGCAAATCCATAAAAATGGTGTAATGCTCCGTGATGGCAAAGTCATGCATCATCACACCGATTGGCAGGTCAATGGGTACAGTTCGCAACAGTTCACCAGAAGCGGAGACGATGCCATAGTGCAAGTAGGGAGGTGCAGCAGGCGAGTAACCAAAGAACATCATCTCACCTGTGACCGGATCTACCTTAGGATGAGCCGTGAAGGCAGAAACCAGCTTGTGATCATAGGTGTAAACACCCGCTGTATCTAAGCCAGGAAGCTGAATCGCGTGAGGCGCACCCCCTTCCCACAAGGCGAAAAATTGACCTGCGTGCCACACCAGAGCGGTGTTTGCCGTATTCTTACCGGGGCCGTGAGGGTTATCCAGTTGGGGAGGTTCTAATAGTCCAGTCCAGATGGCATGACCCGCATCCCGTTCAATGTTAAAGCCTTGGGTTTGGATATAGCGGTTGTGATATTGGGCTTGACCGTTGCCAATTTGCACCCCATGCAACATCCCGTCCCCATCAAACCAGTGATAATGACCCATCGGTGAAAATTGGGGATTAGGGCCATTACGCACGAACATCCCGGATAAGTCAGGAGGCAATTGACCTATAACGGTGAGGGAATCCGCTGTGATTTCGTTGCGTATCGGCGCAAAATTGCCCTCTAGAAAAGGATTGACTGTTGTTGCGATCATCCTATTTGCTTCTGTCTGCTTATCACGTCCACTTATCTGTATAGCGCCTTACTTTTAAATAGGGGAGGGTGTGATCTGGAAATCCTTCATTAGGAGGAGCAGGAGCGATCGCGCAAGCCTTAACCACTTGTGGTACTGCACTGTGTGCGATACGATTTCAGCTGCCGTTTTCATGCGATCGCTCACCCTGGGATTTCAGCCTGTTAGGAATCTCAGTCATGATGCGTGAGACAATCTGTTCCGGCCTATCCTCCACGCTGATTTGGATATGAAGGTCAGCTTCGGCGTACAGATTGCGTCGTTGGTCAAGAATTTTTTGCAAGGCTTGCGCGGGATTATCGTTTTGTAGTAAAGGGCGAGTTGTATCGTTTTGCAGGCGAACCATTAACACCTCCACGGGTGAATCTAACCAAATCACTAAGCCGTGATGCAGATAACTCCAGTTAAATCGCCGTAGCACGATGCCACCCCCTGTGGCAACAGTCAACCGCGTGTGAGCTGATAAGTGGGAAAGTACTTCAGATTCTAGTTGGCGAAATGCCTCTTCACCCTCATCAGCAAAAATCTGATTAATGGTTTTACCTGCTGCTTTCTCGATGACACCATCCGTGTCCACAAAACTGTAACCTAGCTGACGGGCTAATAAATCTCCTACCGTTGTCTTTCCGGTACCCATCATGCCAACGAGAAAAATATTACTTCCTTGTAATTCCTTCACGGAGAGATTGCACCTCACCAATTGAGCAGCTTTGCGATCTTACACCCTCCTGGGTTTCACCGGTTCTGGCAAGTCTCTCGACCGATGAACCCACAGCTCTTTGAGGCCGAGTTTCTCCCCTGCCTATAAAGAAAAATTAATTCTGGAATTATCGCCGCCCTCGCTTGCTCCGTGTTTCATCATCAAAATCCTCATCCTCTTCAAATCCCCAGTCTTCCTCGTCTTCACTTGGTTCCGGTGGTTTCTGATAGGGCGGCGAAATCACTCGATAGTTAGCATCATAGACTTGGTCAGGTTTGCCGACGCCTGATTCTGGGGTATCTCGGTAGCTGAAGGAATAGACAGAGCCACTCTGAGAGCTAGTTTTTGGCTCTTGTGGGACTTCGTAGTTCGTGCTATCCATCGGTGGAGTGTCCCGTGGGGAGGAACTAGGGCGACTCCCTTGCCAATCATCAACATCTTGTGACCTTGATTGGGGTGCAGTAGGCTCATCCTCAAAGTCCCAGTCCTCTCGACGGCGTTCCTCCCAATCGGAAGTAACCCTGTTGCTTGGCGTTTGTGGAGGTGGCGGAGGAGGGGGTGAAGTGAATTGAGTTTGAGGTTCAGGCTCAGGGTTTTCGGGCGATTCACGACGATAAGTCCTCCTTCGGCGTGGCACTTCGTCGCGTTCTTCTCGCCTTTGAGTCGAGTAGCCTTTTTGCAGGGAACTCAGAACTTGTAAGAAAAAGCTAGTAAACGCTCCGGCTGCGATCGCCAAACCAATCCACGCCGCGACGGGTAAAGCCAGCGTCTGCGTCCCCAAAAATACCAATGGCAGTACTGGCGACAAATTTGAAAAGGCAAATAAGGCCAGTCCGCCCCCAACCACCACCAGTAGCACAATCCGAATCACAGGCATTTTAAAGAGTTTTGAGGCTTAATTGCTATCTCTACGTTACTCCTTTAGCACAAAACTCATAAATCCAAATCGAAAACTCTTCAACCTCCTTGCCACCGCTTCATGGGAATGCAATCAATGTCGAGTTGGTCAAAGGCACGCGCTACCACAAAGTCCACCAAATCCTCAATTGTTTGGGGATTGTGGTACCAAGCGGGGATAGCGGGAACAATTCTGGCTCCGGCTTCGGCGAGGGTGGTTAGGTTACGCAGGTGAATCAAACTAAACGGTGTCTCGCGAGGCACGATCACCAGTTGACGCCCTTCTTTGAGCTGAACATCCGCCGCACGCTCCAGCAAGTCGGAACTTAAGCCGGCGGCTAATTTGGCGACGGTACTCATACTACAAGGCATAATTACCATGCCTAAAGTACGGAAAGAGCCACTGGCGATCGCGGCTCCCACATCACCCGAACGGTGACACATGAGCTTCCCCCCCTCCGCTACCCCCGCTTGCTGACGCCAGAAATGCTCTTGTTGTTCGGGTTCTGGGGGCATCCGAATATCCTGCTCGGCTTGCCAGACCATGTAAGCTGATTTTGAGGCCACCAGTTCGATCGCATAGTCAGCCTCCAGCAGAAATTTTAACGCCCGTACAGCATAAATTAAGCCGGAGGCTCCGGTGACGCCTAAAATGAGAGGATTTGTCATTTGTTAGTGATGAAGTGAGAGTTTGAAGGTTAGTAAGGTTGAAGGCTGAAAGGTTGAAGGTTCAAGGTTTGAATTTCCAACCGGCCTACTTCGCAACCTGAAGAGCGTTCCAACCTGCTAACATTCCAACCCTTCTGACCAATGACTTACTCCTCTAAGTCTTCGTTAAACGCAACGCTACCGCCACCCACGGTGACGAGGTCGATTTGTTGACGGTAGTAATCAACGCTCTTGACTTGGACTTCCACGCGATCGCCCAATCGATAGGCGGTGCGGTTTTTCCGACCCACGAGGCAGGCGTGTCGAGAGCGATACTCGTACCAGTCATCTTTCAGGGAACTAACGTGAACGAGTCCTTCTACTAAAAGGTCTTCAATTTCCACAAAAAAGCCGTAGGATTGGACGCCCGTAATCAGTCCACTGAAAACATCTCCCGTGCGTTCTTTCATCTGTTCGGCTTTCTTTAAACCCTGCAAATCCACTTCCGCATCCTGCGCCAGTTTCTCCCGATCATTGAGATGAGGGACTAAGATGGTGACCTCCGTTTCTAACTCTTGCTGAGTATCAGGCGGCAAAATATTCCAGTTCACGTTGCCGTGGCTGCTACTATGGTTAAGATTGACACGGTCTTTGGAACGGGTGGAGCGGCGATCGCGCCCTTTCTCAAATAACGCCAGCAGCACTCGTTGCACGAACAAATCCGCATAACGCCGTAGGGGAGATACGCAGTGGGTATAGCCTGTATCCAACGCTAAACCAAAGTGAACACCAGGCTTAGAACTGTACCCGGATAGCTTTAACGTGGATTGCAATAAATAATTCAGGACTTTGGGAGCGGTTGATTTGGCAAATAGCTGGGTAAAGCGTTGATAATCCTGGGGAGTCACGTCCTCCTCCTCATCCATCTGCATATCGAGGTGGAGATTGTTGCCCAACTTAATCAAATCCTGAAGCTCATCGAGATCCGGTATCGGTTGCACACAGTAAATGGCAGGTAGGGCGAGCGCGTGCAAATGGGAAGCAACGGCTTGGTTGGCTAAAATCGTTAATTCCATTAACAGAGACCGTACCGGCAGTGTGGAAGATAGGATAATCGCTCCCATGCGCCCTTCATCCTTGAAGGGATACTGAGTTTCCGATACATTTAAGTCAAACGCCCCCCGCTGTTGCCGTTTCGTGCGAACCGCTGCACTGAGTTCAAAAAACAGGTGCTTGAGCATTTCTAATCCCGAAGCCAATTCGGGGTCAGCTTCTTGATGTTCTCCTAACAGCGACTGTGCCTGAGAGTAACTGAGCTGATGGTCTACCCGAATCACGGAAGGGTGAATTTCAAACTCCACCAATTCACCGTCTTCCTTGAGGGTGAGCATGACAGAAATAGCCAAACGGTCTTCACCGGGAACTAAGGAGCAACGCTCTTGCACTGCCTCTGGCAGTAGGGGCAGCACAATATCTCCCAGATAAACCGCTGTACAGCGCTTTCTGGCTTCTCGATCCAAGGGGGAGTCCAAGGAAATAAAGCTGGCGACATCTGCGATATGGACACCCAACTCCCAGTATCCCGTCTTGGTTTTTTCCAAGGTGAAGGCGTTCTCAACGACCCCACTGTCGCTGGGTTGCTCCCCCTCAATCGCCAACGTCAAACGTTCCCGTAAATCGAGGCGCTTTTTTAAGTCCGCCTTGCGGAGTTGTTTGGGTATCTCCTCAGCGGCTTTCAGCGCGTTGGGGGGAAAGTTGCGGCGCAAATCGTGCTTACAACAAACGATGTCCGTGTCAGCCGCGTCTTCGGCGTCACTTCCTAGGACGCGTGCTACCTTACCAATTGGGTTATTGTGTCCTAGGGGGTAGCGTAACACTTCGACATGAACCAGATGATCGATGGCTTCTTCTAGATTTTCGTGATTCGGCTTGAGGTCGAGTTCAAACAAAAGTCGGTCATCCAGGGGAACGGCTTGAAAGCTTTCATTGGCGCGCCGGACTCGTGCGAGCACCGAAGGATTAGCTCGTTCCAGGATTAATTTCACCTGGCCTTCGGGACTCCGACGGCGGCTACCTTCTTTGGTGATTTTGACCAGAACGCGATCGCCATTCCAGGCAGTACTCAAATGGCTTTTCTGGATGTAAATATCATCAGCGCCCTCTACATCTTGAATCGCGAAACAAAATCCCTTACTCGAACAACGCAGCTTGGCTTCAACCACATCTTCTTCATAGATGCGCCGATACCTGCCACGCTCTTTGACCAAAACTCCAATTTTTTCTAGAGCATCCAGAGCAATTTGGAGTTTTTCCAGATTTTCTTCGTCCTGGCAACCCAGCTTTTTTTCCAAATTCTTGGGAGCCACTGATTTTTCATCGGTGAAATTAGAAAGTAATGTAGCGATTGAAAATTCCATCCAACAATCCTTTTGATTGATCTGAATCGGGTTTTTTCTACTCTTGCCCTGTTGGCTTTTGTGCTCACCTACTGCGACAGAGCCTACTCTGAAGGGTTGTTGACCGTAGCCCATCTCAAAGGGTTGGTTGAACGCTCTTAAGGTTGGACTCCTCACTTGAGGACTCGCGGGGTAGGTGAGAACTTTCAACGTTCAACTTGCCAACTTTTAACCCTGAGAAGGGCGTTCACTGTCGAGAAAGTGCGTTCATTGCCCAAACAGGGTGGCCGACTGTATCCGTTGTGTTCTGTAGCGAAACTGAGCCTCAAGCCACTCTTTGAGAGTGGATAACTCGCTGTGAAATTTGCCGGATGCCTAGGGACGTGCCCACTTGTAGCAGTGTTTCAACGACAATGGCTCATTTACACAACTAGCGATCTTCCTACCCAGTTTGATGACTTCTCTGGAACACCACAACTGTTATAAAACGGGAACGATCGATACAGTTGAGGCTGGAGAAGTCACAAATACCGAGTAAAGAGGACTTGATCCACCCAGTTACTTGCTAACAGACACGTACCTTGACACGCTGCCTTTTATGAATTGTTGCTGCTCTTCGGACTGAATCGCTTTGCAGCAAAGGCAATGAGTTACAGTGACAATGGACTGTCTTTAATTATTTTAGGTTGTAGGCGTCTGTTCACGAAATGTTCTTGAAAAGAGAGTATATATATGTTTAATCAATTCAGAAGGGATTATCCCAAAGGGAGCTTGGTTACGGAGCTAGCGGCGATCGATCACGGGAAATACATCGTGCGTTGCTTGGTGCAAGTGGAGGGAACGACTCTTGTTACAGCACTTGCTGCGGCTGAAACCGTCGAATTGGCAGAAGATCAGGCTAGAAGTCGAGCCTTAGCTCTTTTAGATATTTCTGCCACAACCATTACAGCCGAGCCAGAAATGCCTGTTGTGCATCGGGAGGTACCGCAACCGCCACTGCCAACAGCCGTCGCTGCCACCGCTTTTTCCTCTGAAACTCTGCACTCGACCCCATCCACTCGGTTTCCAGAACCCTCGCTCGTCACAGACATCAGCCGTTTTGCCTCGCATGACTCAAACCGGGAAGAAGTCGCGGGTGTGGCGGTAACGGCTTCATGGGGAGCCGATGAAATGACGCTGGCTGATGAAGCGTCCCCTGAAGTTTCCCTATCCCAGGATGTTGAACAGCCACTTTGGAGGGCACCAGAGGATTCCTCCCCAGCGCCATTAGAGGAGCTGGCCGTCACTTCTTCCGCCCAGAGTAAACGGAAACGGCAACCGGAAGTAGACACGATTACCACAACCGCCCCTGATACTCCCGTTGATTTTTCTGACATCATTGCCAGAACGAATGTGGAACTCAAGCGTTTGGGCTGGACAACTCAGCAGGGGAAAGATTATCTGCTGCAAACTTACGGGAAGCGATCGCGCCAGCTCTTGACAGATGGCGAATTGCTGGACTTCTTGCATCATCTTGAATCTGAGCCAACACCCGAAGACTAGAGTAACGTTGGGGGTAGGCACCCGGAGATAAGAGTGACGAGGCGCTACCCCTACAACCCAACAAAAATAATGCAATGAACCACGAATAAAGTGTCGAAGTTGATTCGAGGGGTACTTATTCCTTTCGTAGTCTGCCATTAGCGCGTGAATCACTGACTACAAACCCATCAAAATCTAGCTAACAGACTTTTGGGTTTAAGTTGAGCCATTGTACCCATCTCCTGATCTCCCACTTCTGTCTATGGTCATTGCCCTTACGCCACGCCGACGGGGGTACGTGTAGCTGAAACACGGCGATCAATCACCTGATCGATCAAACCATAGTCCTTGGCTTCCTCAGCGGACATAAAGAAGTCACGTTCGGTATCTTCCTCAATTCGTTCAATAGGTTGGCCGGTGTGTTCTGCCAAAAACTCATTGAGCCGCCGCTTGTGATACAGGATTTCTCTAGCCTGAATTTCAATATCCGTCGCCTGTCCTTGGGCACCTCCCAAAGGTTGGTGAATCATGATCCGGGAATGCGGTAAGCTCATGCGCTTGCCCTTAGCACCCGCACTGAGCAAGAACGCCCCCATACTAGCCGCCAAGCCTACACAGATGGTGCAAACGTCTGGACGGACTTGATTCATCGTATCGAAAATTCCCATGCCTGCTGTTACCGAACCTCCGGGAGAGTTGATATAGAGGTAAATGTCTTTTTCGGCATCCTCGGCTTCTAAAAACAACAGTTGGGCAACGATTAAGTTAGCCAAGTCAGAATCAACAGGTTGTCCGAGAAAGACAATTCGCTCTCGCAACAGACGAGAGTAGATGTCAAAGGCGCGTTCGCCACGACCGGATTGCTCAATAACTGTAGGAATCATGCGTTACAGCGAATGTTTGTATTTCTTTAGATTGATTGTAGCGATTGACACGATTTACAGTCGGCTCAGGGGATGGAGTGGGGGTGACAATTTGGAGGGTTGACTTTCTGCTATTGCCTCTTTTTTCTTTTGTGACAGTTTAAAAGGCGGAACGTGGGTGTTTAGCGCTCCCTTGATCCTTAGATACCATGACCAACAAACCACCCCAACGGTGAGTTGATCAGGTAAACCCTGGTTTTCGTCGTCTATCGTAATCTAGGAATGAAGCTAGAAATTGAGGAATGCCCACTATGTTCAACAGACTTCTTCAAGCCGCCACCCTAACGTTCTTGCTGAATCTACTGGCACATATCAGTCCGGCAGAGCGTCATCAGTCTAGTCACGTATCGTCCCCGGCGATGAGTCCAAAACTAGTGCTGAGTTTCCAGTAGGGCCTTCCCTTGGAGCCGCCTTACCCTATTCTGGTCATCGCTTCCACACTTTCTTCCGCCATGTATTAGCACTATCGCATTTTTTTAGGGCAACACCCAGATTGTAGTAGGTTTGCCGGTCTTGGGGTGCGAGTTCAATCAAACGGCGATAGGCAATAATCGCTTTCACTAATTCTCCTGCACCAGTAAACTGAAACTGTTAGTGCGGATTAAATCGGCTTGGGAAATGGCATTGATAATCACCATTTCTCTTGCCAAGAAATGAGCGACATTCATTCTACCAGAGGATCTTTGAATGATTGTAACGACCACCGATATTATTCAAGGTGCGACCATTGAAGCGTATTTAGGGATTGTCACAGCAGAGGTTGTCTATGGCACTAACGCCCTGAGAGATTTCTTTGCAGGAATTCGCGATGTGGTTGGTGGACGCACTGGCAGTTATGAGCGGGTATTTGAGAAAGGGCAGCAGGAAGCCATAGCAGAACTGCAAAAACGCGCTCAACGTTTAGGTGCTGATGCTGTAATTGGGATTGAAATTGACACCGGCACGATTAATGTTGACCAAAAAGGTGCACTGCTGCTGATTACCGCTACTGGTACAGCAGTTAAGTTGGCAATCAGGCGTTAGGGTTCAGTAGGGGAGTCGGTTGAAAGTTACAAGGTTAGAAGCTTATATTAGAACTTTCAACTTCCCAAGGTGCCATCTTTCAACTGTTTTTGCCACTCTCTAAGAACGGGCATAGCGTCCGATGAGTTCGGCAGCAGCGAGAATATGACCATTCATTGCGGCCTCTAGCTGAGCTTTTGTGGCACCGGATTTGAGTCCCAGTTCTCGGTCGAGGGCGTAGAGTTTAAAAAAGTAACGGTGGACGCCACTGGGTGGGCAAGGGCCACCATAGCCCAGTTGACCAAAATCATTTTTACCCTGTGTACCCCCATTTAGGAGTGTAGGGGTAGCCGCCACAGCTTCGGGTAAGTGGCGAGTTTCCGGAGAAAGGTCATAGAGTACCCAGTGCACAAAGATTCCACTCGGAGCATCTGGGTCATCGACAATTAAGGCAAGGCTTTGTGTGCCTGCGGGTGGTTCGTCCCATCGAAGTTCTGGGGAGATGTCTTGACCGTCACAAGTGTAGAGGAAGGGAATCATCCCATTTGCAGTAAAAGCTGTACTTTCAAGTTTCATCATCTGAGGAACAGGTTTCGCTTGCACCTGTATAGAGGGTGATGATAGGTGGTTGGCAGCACGACACCTCACCAAGCCTAGCCCTGTTAACCTTCGTAGATTACCACTCTACCGCAGAAACACTCTTCGACCTATAGAGTCAGGCATTGCAAAATTGCTCTCCAGCTCATCGGTGCTGGATACGTTTAGGCGTAGATTCGGAAAATACTTCGACACGGCAGTAACAAGAACTGCTGAGCCAGCCTATGCTGATCCTGCGTTCTGAGTCAGCTCTAAATTATAAAAGCCGCCCTTAGTGAGCGGCTTCTATAAACAATTTTGCGAATTAGAGGTTAAATATAGAGGATACTTTATATCATCTGACAAGTACCATAATAATCCATCTAAAGGTAGAATCATAGTTGGATAACGACATTTCACCCAAACAACATCAAACTTAGGAAAGCTATAAGACTTGATGAAAATTAGAAAACTGTAAACTGCTATACAGAATATTCAAGCCTAATGAAATTTAAGTCAACACAAATACGCAAAAAATCAGCGATCTCAAGAGCGCTTTACTAAATCTTCATTCAATTTCTTCTCGTGATCAAAGTTACTTTATGCAAATTCACGGCAGGAACAGCGATTCTTATAGATGAGCCAAATGGAGCTGAAGACACCAACGGCAATTATAGGGTCACCGACAAAAAGCATGATGACTGTAGAGACTTATATCGAATATCTCAAAAAGCTCGATGGTATCGCAGAACTGCGGTCTCCCTCCGGTCAATTCTTGGGTCGATTAGAGAGCAAGCCTTATTCTTTCTACTCCATCATTAACGTTCAGGGGTTCTACGGTAGTTCCACTTCTTCAACGAGTATCCGTAATAGCTCCAGTCAGTACGGTGGCTTAAAGGGAATTTATAGCCCTTTTAATCCAAATTGCCCCAACCCGCCCTTCATTTCTTGCTCAGGCCAACCCTTGATGGTCGTGACGCGAAATCCTAAAATTTTGACATTTGGATTGAACAGCATCACCCCAGATTTTATGCTTGCTGTCTATGAAATATTGGGTAAATCCAAACCGCAGGAGGTTTCTAGGAAGCTTTTAGCTTTGAGCAGAACCAGAGTTACGGCGATAGATGTTCAGCATACGGTTGTTGTGCCAGCGAATCTCCAGCAAGAGTGCCTTACTTTGAGTCGGTGAGGAGTTATATAGCCCTTCTCGATTGGATGCTGTACACTCTGACCTCTCTGGAAAACCTCTCTCCACCTCTGGCTAACCCTCTCCTGTATAGGAGAGGGTAGCGGATAATTTTTTTAGCCCACAGAGGCTTTGATTCTTACTCCCCTTCCCTAATGGGTTCTACAGGACACTCCTATTGTTTCCACTGTTTTAGGAGTTTGGCCTGCCAAGCTATGAAGAATATGAGAAACCATTTCTCAAAGATATTGCTATAGAATTTGGTTTCTCCGATAATACAGAGCTGGCATTTGTGGAGCGCCTCCTCTTAGCCAATAGTGATTTAGGGACGTGGGAGCGTCTTGCTGATGTTTTGAGAGACAATTTAATAGCGGGAGCCAGAAATGAAGATGCCGACCCTGTTAAGATTCTGCGCGATCGCTGGGATAAGGCAATTTGTCCGAAGCTGGCTGAGGTGGGTTGTCCTCAATTAAGTGGCAAGGGGAAATGGAAAGATGCGAGAAAGTGGCTACGAGACGCGAAGTTTCCCGAATGGCTAAAACAGCGTCACTTAATCCCCTTAACCTGTGACCAACTGTGGCAGCAACTTTGGGAAACCGCAACGCCTACGGACAAAGTGAAGCCAGTTTTGCTTAAATCCCCGTTACCTCTGGAGATGGGAGAGGCGGAAATGACGGAGGAAGACTCTTTCTCTTTTCGCTTAAACAGTAGGATTCGGCTTGAGGTCAATCTGGATAGCGCTGGGTATTTGCTGCTGTTGGAGAAAGGCACGTCGGGGAAAATGTGGTGCTTGTGTCCGTCCGGGTTTGCGCCCCAAGCGCAGCATCTTGGGGGATGGGTGAGTTTACCGCAAGCAAGTTCGCGCCACAAGTATTTTAAGTTAACTGGCAGTCCGGGGCAGGAGGAAATAGTAGCGGTGATTACGAAGGACATGCCAAGGTTGGACTGGTTGCCTAAACCCGGTGAACCGTTGTTGCAATTGCGGGAAGGGCATTTGACGGGTTTATTGGAATATCTGAATCTTGCCCGTGATTGTCAAGTTCTGCGGATGGCTTACAGGGTAACTGCTTAATCGATTTTGGATGCAAGGATTTTAGATTTTGGATTGGTTTCCCTGTATTAGATATGGATGAACAACGATTTGAGGATTATTGGAGTTTAAATGAACTACTCCGACCTGCTATCGCTGAGGTCGGAGTTTCCAGACCCAGCAGCAGATTGTCGTTTAGTAGCGCTTCTTCGCCCCTAGTTGCCGCTTGACGATCGCAAGCGGTAGAGCTAAGCGACTCTGCGCCTAAAGAGGACAGTTCCTGCCCCCTTGCCCAAGTGATATTGACTTGAGCAGCATTAACATCTCTATCTTCGGTGTGGTTGCAGTTGGGATTAGAGCAAACATGAACTGTGTCAGCTAATGTTTTAGGCGTTAACTCCCAACATGTTGCACACCGCTGAGTAGGCTTGAGTGTTTGAGTTGGAGACTCCACATAGAATCCTCCTGCCTCAGCTAATTTATACTCAAGCATTTGTCCAATCAGGCCAAAGCCAACATCTAAAATGGAACGGTTAAGCCCTGCTTTTTGGGCTTTCCGCTTCCCTTTTTTAACTGTGGCTGTCATCCCCTTGATGTTTAGCTTCTCACCCGCAACTAGGCTATTACCGCTAATTAAAGTCAGCGACTCCCTTACGAGAGCCGCTGCTCTCCAGAACGGAACGTGATACTTTCGCATCATTCCGCTCCTCATTTGCCCGCTTCCTTGATATTGGAGCAAGTCAAGACTGTCATCATCGCAGTCTTTTTATCGTGGCAATGGCGATGGAGAAGTTGGAAGTTGTCTCTGGAGTTTTTACCCCCAAAGCGCTTTTCAATGATATGGTCTTTTTCCATTAAGTCTCCATCCATGAAGTTGAGGCGACAATAGGCGCATTTACCGTCTTGATTTTTCAGTAGTCTTGCAACTGTCCTGTCCATTTCGGGATGTTCCCCAAGGCGCGAACTCCAGTAGATTAAATCACCGTCAAATGGGCTTTTGGCTCCTTTAACTTTCTTGTGCCTTACTATAGGTGTTCGGGCATGGGATAGTAGCCAGCAGGGATTTTTTCCTTCCTGACTGGTGGAGAAGGTCATGGCATCGTATTCACCTTGTCGGATTCTGTGCCAGTACCGTTCGTATACCCATTTACCTGTATGGGTTGAGTGACGGTGTTTTCCCCAGTTTCTAAGGTTCCAATATAGGAGGGAATCTAGTTTCCTAAATGTCTCCTTGCTCACGACTGCGCTGTAGTAGTTTGACCAGCCTCTGATTATCGGGTTAAGTCTCCCGATTAGTGCTTCTTGGGGCGCTGCTAGCATTTCTACTATGATGTTTGACAGTTTGTGATGGTGAGCTTGTATCTTTTCTTTCTGGGGCTTGATGAGAGTTACAAATCCCTGTTTGCTACCCTGATGTTTGCCAATTTTGTATTGGCGGATGTTGAAACCAAGGAAGTTAAACCCTGGCGTCTGGTTGCCATGACTGTTTAAGGTATGGACAATCCTTGTCTTTTCGGGGTGTAACTCAAGACCGATTGATGCTAGGAACTCCGATGCGCCCTTTATGCAATCCTCTATAACCTTTAGGTCTTTGTGAAGAATCACAAAGTCGTCGGCATATCTCACTACCCCAAGCTCGTACTTTGTAGTAGCGTTGGACTTGAAGCAGCTTCTAATATGCTGTTCCATTCCATGCAGGGCAATGTTCGCCAGGAGGGGGCTTATGACTCCCCCCTGAGGTGTGTTTGCATAGGTTGGTTCCCATTGGTGGTCAAGGATGTATCCTGCCCTTAACCAAGATTTAACTTGGCGGCGTAATGCCGGGAAGGTATTTAATTTGTACAGCAGTGCCTTGTGGTCTATTCGGTCAAAGCATTTGCTTATATCCGCGTCGAACACATATTTAGGCTTTTTGTTAATGCTGGTATAGATGGCTCCGATAGCATCATGAACCGATCTATTAAACTCAGCGAGACTGTCACCAGTCCCGCTGGTCTTCAAAACCGTGCGTGAAAGTTTCCCTTCACACGGCTCCTCAATGATTTGGTGCTTGTCATGCATACCTCATTACC